>NZ_CAJPVI010000007.1 GCF_905397435.1 Cupriavidus numazuensis | reverse complement strand
GCACACTACGATAAAAATTCGCCCCTTTGGGGCAACCAAAACGCGTTTTTGGTTACTTTTGTCGCTCGGACAAAAGTGACTCGCCGGCTACGCCGGCGAAACAGCCGCGCCTGCCAAGCACAACACCCCTCATTGCTATACTCCCTTCCATACCCTCCAAAACCCCATCCCCTCGGAGCCCCCATGCGTCTAGATGACGAAGCCGAAAGCCAAAACGTTGAAGACCGCCGTGGCGGCTTTGGCGGTGGCGGGTTCGGTGGTCCGAAGACCATCGGCATCGGCACCGTCATCATCGCCCTTGCCGCGTCGTATTTCTTCGGCGTCGACCCGTCGGTAATCATGCAGGGCGCATCCGTCCTGCAGGGCCAGCAAGCACCGCAGCAGCAACAAGTCAACCGGCCACCGGCCACTGACAAGCTGACGGTGTTCACGAAGAAGGTGCTCGGCAATACCGAGCGAACTTGGGAACACATCTTCGAGACCGAGCTCAACCGCCGCTACGAGCCGCCCAAGCTCGTGCTGTTCTCGGGTGCCACGCCGACGGCGTGCGGTACAGGGCAATCAGCCATGGGCCCGTTCTACTGCCCCGGCGATCACAAGGTGTATATCGACCTGGCCTTCTATGACGAACTGCGCCAGCGCTTCGGCGCCGGCGGCGATTTCGCGCAAGCGTATGTGATCGCCCACGAGATCGGCCACCATGTGCAGAACCTGCTGGGTGTCTCCGACAAGGTCGATGCCGCGCGCCGCCGCATGGGCGAGGCACAAGCCAACCAGCTTTCGGTGCGCATGGAACTGCAGGCGGACTGCCTGGCCGGCGTCTGGGCCGCGACCGCGCAACGCGCGAACCAGCAGTTGCTCGAACCCGGCGATATCGAGGAAGGCCTGAAGGCCGCTGCCGCGATCGGCGATGACCGCCTGCAGCGCCAGGCGCAGGGCTATGTGGTGCCGGAAGCGTTCACGCACGGCACCAGCGAGCAGCGCGTGCGCTGGCTGCGCCAGGGCCTGACCACCGGTGACGTCCGCAAGTGCGACACGTTCGCGGCGCGCCAGCTCTGACCTCCTCAACCCGTTGCATGTGATGCGGACGTTGTTCGTGTCATAGTCCCCGCCTATAATCGCCGCCAAGGCCGCAATCCGACGGCCGTGGCCTGGCATCCCGCCCTCGCTCCTCGCGCGTGGGCAATGGCTCCCCGGCCCAGCTCCGCGGCGCGTTCCGCGAGCCTCTGTGCAGCGCGTTGCAGCGGCCATCCGGCTCTGCACAAGCGCAATCCCTTTCCCCGCAAGAAGCCGTTCCGTTCCAACCCGCATCGGAGCCGCGGCCGATCTTGTTCTCGCCGTGCGCGCCCGTGCCAGCCTGACCTGACATGGCGTCATTCTTCCTGACCCGCCCGGCCTTTGCCTGGGTGCTGGCCATCCTGACCGTGGTGGCGGGGCTCGTGGCCCTGAACCGCATCCCCATCGCCCAGTATCCGGCGGTGGCACCCCCGACGGTGATCCTTTACGCCGATTACCCCGGTGCGTCCGCGCGTACCGTGGAGGACCGCGTCACCGCCGTGCTCGAGCAGCAGATGCATGGCATCCCGGGCCTGCTCTATCTCGATTCGAGCAGCGAAGGTGGCAGCGCGACCGTAACCCTCGGCTTCCGCCAGGGCACCGATCCGCAACTCGCGCAGGTCAATGTACGCAACCGCGTGTCGCAGGCCGAGCCGCTGTTGCCGGAAGCCGTGCGGCGCGGCGGCGTGTATGTGGACCAGGCCAGCAGCAGTGCCTTCATGTATGTGTCGCTGGTGGCGGATGGCGGCCATCTCGACGAAACCGCGCTCGGCGATTTCGCGGCCGGGTCGGTACTGCCGTTGCTACGCCGCCTGCCCGGTATCGGCAAGGCCGAGCCGTATGGCGCCGAGTACGCGCTGCGCATCTGGTTCGATCCCGACAAGCTGCATGCGTACAACCTCACCACGGCAGATGTGGAGGCTGCGATCCGCGCACGCAATGGCAACGTGACGCCGGGCCAGCTTGGCGCTTCACCGGCCGTGCCGGGGCAGCCGTTCCAGGCGATCGTGCGTCCGCCCGCGCCGATGAGCGATCCGGAGGCGTTCGGCCGCATCGTCGTGCGCGCGGCCGTGGATGGCTCCGCCGTGCTGCTGCGCGATGTTGCGCGCGTGGAACTGGCGGCCAGCGACTATCGCTATGGCTCGACGCTCAATGGCCATCAGGCCGCGTCGATCGGCCTGAAGCTGGCCGATGGCGCCAATGTGCTGGCCACCTCGCGCGCCGTGCGCGCCGCGCTCGATGCCGCAAGCAAGGGCTTTCCGCACGGCGTGCGCTATGAGATCTCCTACGACGGTGCGCATTTCGTCGAGGCATCGATCTCGCGCGTGCTGCTCACGCTGGCCGAAGCCACGGTGCTGGTGTTCCTGATCCTGTACCTGTTCCTCGGCAACCTGCGTGCGACGCTGATTCCGTGCATCGTGGTGCCGGTGTCGCTGCTGGGGACCGTGGCTTGCCTGTATGCGTTCGGTCTGTCGCTGAACGTGATCACGCTGTTCGGCGTGGTGCTGGCGATCGGTATCCTGGTCGACGACGCCATCGTCGTTGTGGAAAACGTCGAGCGCATCATGCGCACCGATGGCGTTGGCGCCATGGAAGCCGCCGCACGGTCGATGCGTGAAGTCTCGGGCGCGCTGCTCGCGGTCACGCTCGTGCTGTGCGCGGTGTTCGTGCCGATGGCGTTCTTCGGCAGCGCGGTCGGCGTGATCTATCGCCACTTCGCCATCACGCTGGCGATTTCGATCGCGTTCTCGCTGTTCTTCGCGCTGTCGCTGGCGCCTGCCATGTGCGCGAGCCTGCTGCGCCACAGCGCCGCGCCGGCACGCGGCCCGCTGGCGTGGTTCGATGCACGCTTCACGGCAGTCACAACGCGCTATGCGGGCTGGGTGCACGCGCTGCAACGGCGTCGCATGCGCTGGCTAGCGGTGTATCTGGCGCTGACCGTCGCGTGCGGGTATGCGCTGTGGAAGATGCCGGGCGGCTTCCTGCCCGAGGAAGACACCGGCGAACTCGTGGTCGACATCGAACTGCCCGCAGGCAGCACGCAAGCGGAAACGCGACGGCTGGTAGCCGACCTTGAGCGTTGGATGCACACCGAACAATTCCCTGTGCGCTCGAGCTTCGCCGTGCTCGGATGGTCCAGCGGCGGCAGCGGCGAGCAGCGTGCGAGTCTCTTTATCGGTCTGACGGACTGGAACGCACGCGGTCGCAAGGACAATGCGCAGGCCGTGCTCGCGCGCCTGCAGAAGGGGCTAGAACAATGGCCGGGCCGCGGCAGTGCACAGCTCTTCGCGTACAACAGCTCGGCGTTGCCGGAACTCGGCAGCGTGGGCGGGCTCGACATGCGCCTGATCGCGCGCCAGCCGGTAGGCCGCGAGGCCTTGTTCGCTGCGCGTGATCGCCTGCTGGAAAAAGCGAAGGACGACCCGGTGCTCGGCGAGGTGCGTGCCAGTGTCGGCGAGCCGGTGCCTGCACTCGATCTGTCGATCGACTATCGCAAGGCCGAAAGCTTCGGCGTCGATGCCGAATCGATCCACCATGCGCTGTCGGCTACGCTCGGGTCACGCTACATCGACGAAGTCGCGCGCGAGGGCCGCGTGCGGCGCGTGATTCTGCAGGCCGATGCGCCGTATCGCATGCATCCGCAGCAGCTGGCACGCGTGCATGTGCGCAATGCGAGCGGCGCGATGGTATCGCTTGGCGCCTTCGCGAGCCTTGAATGGGGCCGCGGCGAGACCACGCTGGAGCGCTTCGACGGCTTCAGCTCGGTACGCATCAATGCCGAGGTCGCACCCGGCAGCGCCACCGGCACCGCGATGGCAAGGCTGACGGAACTGGTGCGCGAACTGGGCCCCGAATACGACGTGCGCTGGACCGGCCGCGCGTTCGAGCAGCAGCAGACCGGCACGCAGGCGCCGTGGCTGTTCGCGCTGTCGATGCTGTTCATCTTCCTGTGCCTGGTCGCGCTGTATGAAAGCTGGACACTGCCGCTGGCCGTGCTGGCCATCGTTCCCACGGGCCTGATGGGCGCCGCCGCCGCGATCTGGCTGCGCGGCATGCCCAACGACGTGTACTTCAAGGTCGGCGTGGTCGTGATCATGGGCCTGGCCGCGAAGAACGCGATCCTGATCGTCGAGTATGCGGAGCAACTCCGGCGCGATGGGCGCGGCCTCGTGGAAGCAGTCGGTATGGCAGCACGGCAGCGCCTGCGCCCGGTGGTGATGACGTCGCTCGCATTCATCCTGGGCGTGGTGCCTCTGGCCATCAGTACGGGCCCGGGCGCCGGTGCGCAACAAGCCGTGGGTACCGGCGTGCTGGGTGGGATGCTCGGCGCGACAGTGCTCGGTACGCTCGCGATACCGCTGCTCTATGCGTCGATTGCGCGATGGTCAGCGCCAAAGCACGCACGCACGGCGAGCGAAGCAGCCGATGCTGGCATCACGAACTGATCAATCGGGGAAAAATCGCCTGCCCGGCGCAGAGAGAAGGAGGAGGAGGTCTGCCGGGCAGGCGGGAGAGAAAACTTGCGGCCACCGAGGTGGCCGCTGCAGGTTCCGGAAGAACCCTGGGGGATGCGCGTCAGACGCGGTAGCCGTACAGCGAGCCGTCGCCAGTGCGCGAGTTGTCGGTCGAGTTCGCGGAAATCTCGCCGCTGAATGCTGCTGCGCCGTCCGTATAGACGTCGTACTTGCCTTGCTTGGCGCCGTCCGTGTAGACGTCGTATTTGCCTTGCTTGGCACCATCTACGTACGGGTCGAACTTGCCGGTGCGCAGTGCGTCGGCGTAGACATCAAACTTGCCTGCCTTGCTGGTCGCGGCAGGGGCAGCAATCGACGCGGCCGACACGGCCAGGGCCGCTACCACGAACGCGCCGCCAAGAATGCGTTTGGCGATCATTTCGGACTCCTTCAACTGATTTCGTCTTTCTTTATGTGACCGGCTAACTTCTTGCCGCTACACAATCTTTGTTGTGATGCGAGCACGGACTGAAGCTTAGTCACAGGTCGCGCCATCGGAAATGACGCTGCGACGAATGGTGAGTTGCTAGTCGTGAAACGACGACCTTGCTGACGAACGGTGCGTGTGGAGCGCCATCGGCATGCGGCCCTGCCTGGGCCCGGCAATGAGCCTGCGGGCCCGCACGCGTATGCCGTGCGGTGCCCGTTGCACAGGGTCAGAGCGTGTATTGGCCGCTGGCCTCGGGCTGGAAGGTGATCTCCGTCACCGTGACGTGCTGTTCACGGCCATCGGGCAGGCGATAGCTCACGGTCTCGCCCGCGCGCGCGCCCAGCAGCGCCTGGCCCACCGGCGACAGCACCGACAGGCGGCCTGCATCGAAATCGGCTTCATCGGGGTAGACCAGCGTCCACAGGCGCGGCGTCGCGTCGCCCTGCAGCGCGCAGACCAGGCGGGAGTTCATGGTGACGACATCGGTCGGGATGTCTTGCGGCGCGACGATTGCCGCGCGTGCGAGCAGCGCATCGAGCATGTCGGCCATGGGGCCGGCGCCGGGGCGGCTGGCAATGCGCTCCAGGCGCGTGACGTCGAGTTCGGTCAGGTAGAGGGTCGGTGCGGTCGGGTTGGTGGCCGTCATGGCTAATCCTCCATCAAGGGTCGTAGTGATCAGGTTTGGCCCGGCATCGTTGGCGGGGCGGCAATGCCGGCACCGGACATGCGGGAACATCAGAAACGGTGAAGCGAAAGCTGCATCGGTGCGTCACACGGCTGCAAGTCGCGCGGAACGCACGCGTGTCAGGACACTGGCGTAGGGCTAGGGCCCGGTTCGGCCCGGGCCCCGGTGGGGACGGTCAGGCTGGGAACCGGGCGGGATCAGGCGGAGCGCTGACCCGGCGTCGAGGCGTCATGCGCGTGGCCAGGGCCATGGCACCGGCGCGCACGCACGCCTGCCGCGCGGTGCGGGCAGGAACGGCGGACAGCGATTGGCGAGCTGGCATGGTGGTCACGCGAATAACAGGCACTAGGAACTGGAATCACCCGCACCGGTCTGGTGCAGAGAGGGGAACTGGGATCGTAGCACAGGCCGTGCGGCGTGCGCGGCCGTCAACCGGCGTGCCCGCCGCTTGGATGCGCGTGGCACTCGCACGGCGCCCCGGCCGCCGCCTGCTGCAGGTTCTGCAGGATGCCGCATTCGCTGGCGGCCTGGTGCTGGTGGTGGCAGGTCTCGCGCAACGCGCGCAACTGGCTTTCCAGCGCTTCCAGCGCCACGCGCTGCGCATGGATCTGCTCGATCTGGCGGTCCAGCAGCGCGTTGACGTCGTCACAGTCCTGCGACGGGTTGCGCTCGAAGTCACGCAGCCGGCGCACGTCCGACAGGCTCATGCCCAGCGAGCGGCAATGCCGCACGAAATTGAGCTGGACCAGATGAGGCTCGCCGTAGCGGCGGTAGCCGTTGTCTTCGCGCTGCGGGGCATCGAGCACGCCTTCGCGCTCGTAGTACCGGATGGTTTCGACGTCGCAACCGCTGTGCCGGGAGAGCTCGCCAATTCGCATGGTGCTGGAATCTCTGTAGTGACTACGGGGTTGAACGCAGTGTAGTCCAGAAGCGAATCGTTTGCCGAGGCGGCGTCAGCGGCACCCGGCGATCCCGCGGGCCTCGTCGCGCAGCGTCATCGTGCGCGGCGCAAATGCGTCGCGGATATGCTGCGCGGCCAGTTCCGGGCGGGCCGTGCCGCACATGAAGATATCCACAGCCGCGAAGCCGTACTCAGGCCACGTATGGATGCTGATATGCGATTCCTTGAGCAGCAGCACGCCCGTAACGCCAAGTCCCGGACCGAAATGCTGGAAGCGTGCATCCACTGGCGTTGCCCCGGCGGCGTGCGCCGACGCGTACAGCACACGTTCGACCAACGCCGCATCGGTCAGCAGGTCCGGTGCAACGCCCTGCAGGTCGAGCAGCAGGTGACGGCCCAGCACGGCCGGGCACGGCAGCAGAGGCGCATTCACGATGCCGGCCTCACTTGTGCCCACCGCCCGACGACCAGCTGCCACCGCCGCTGCTGCCGCCCCAAACACGTCCGGCCCCACCGGAGCCGCCCGAGCGGGAATCCGTGCCGGAACCGAGGTTGTAGAACGTCGCGCCGAACAGCACGATCAGTCCGTAGATCAGATAGAGAAGTCGCACGTCGTCAGTCCTTTGACCAGCGGCCCACGAGCCACAGCGGTGCCCACAGCAGCAGCATGGCGAAGACCAGCGTGATCCAGCCGCTGTCTCTGACCAGCACCACCGGTACGTTGAGGATCGCCAGCACGATGGCGTACCACTTCGCGGCCTTGCGGCAGAACGCGAGATCGGAGTTGTCCGGCGACTTGCGCGTAGCGGCGTCCGGCCGCGTGGCGGCCTTGGCGAGCGCCTTGTTGTCCTTGAACCATTGCGCCACCTGCACACGGGTCACCGGGACGGAGCGGGTCCACACGATTTCCGTGTCGGTGGTCTCGCGCGTCAGGCGCTGTTGCGGGTTGCCGAATTCCGTCAGTTGCGTGCTGTCGCCCACGCGCACGCGCCAGTTGAAGGTGCCCGCGGCATACAGCACTTCGCTGCGATAGTCGAAGCCCTTGCGGAAGAAGCCGCCCTGCCAGGTCGCCACGTCGGCGGAAGACAGTCGTGGCCAGGTATCGAGTACCTCGACCTTGTCCCAGCCGCTGTCCTGCTCCACGAGCCAGAACATGCCGCGCTCTTCGTTGAAGAGCAGGTATTCGACCCACGTGGACGCTTCGTCCTCGTCGTTGTCCGTGCATTGCATGAGCCCGAGCACGGTGTAGGGCTTGCCGCCGATATTGCCGGTATCACCGGGCGCCAGGCTGGTCTTGAGCGCCTCCAGTTCCTTGTGCTTTTCCAGCACGATGGCGGTGGACGTGGTGCAGTCGACTTCGCTGTGGCAGCTGCCGCAGACGACGAAGCTCGCCATGCCGGCGCGATAGGCAATCGGGCTGCCGCAGTTTGGGCAGGCCAGCGATACCGTCTTGCCGCGATAACGGTCCGCTGTGCGGCCGATTTCGTCAGCCGGACGCAGCAATTGCGTCTTGAGCTGATCCAGCGTGACAAGCTGGCCCGTGTAGACGGCCGGCGGAAAGCCGTCGGCATAGTCGAGCGTCAGGAAGCGGCCTTCATCGCGGAAGTCGGCCACCTGCGCCGTCCAGCCCGTGCCGACGACGAACGGCAGTTCGCCTTCACCGCCCGTGCAGCGTGCGGTGCGCACGTCGCCGGCGAGCCAGCGGCGCTTGTCGAAGAACAGGCTGTCACCTGGGCGCAGGGCCTCGAACTTCGGCGGCGTATCGAACTGACCTGTCGCGGCCTGTTCCGGCGACAAGCGGCGCGTGAGCATGTACTGGCCCGAGGCATCGGCCAGCCAGCCGTCGCTGCCATCGTCGAACAGCAGGTACCACTCGTTCCACAACCCCGCTTCATAGCGCAGCTGGATGCGCCCCACCAGCGTGAAGCCCTGCCCCTGCCACTGGCCCGAGGTGTTGAGCTGCAGCGGCGTGTAGTCTTCGAGCACGGCCGACATCTTGCCGATGTCTTTGACCGACTCGGCATCCTTGACCAGCGTGCTGTGGCAGTACTCGCATACGGCCATGACGGCGGCGGAGGAGCGGAACGCGACCTCCGCGCCGCAACCAGGACAGTTGACCTGTTGCATGCAGCCCCGTCAGCCGACCAGCTTCTTGAGGATCTCGGCCTTGGCGCTGTCGAACTCGGCCTGCGTGATCAGGCTCTTGTCGAGCAGTTCCTTGAGCTTCTGGAGGCGCGCGGCGGGATCGTCCGCCGCGGCCGCAGCCGGCGCCGCGGGCGGCACCGCAGGCGCGGGTACGCCCGGTGCCCCTGCGGTTCCGGCTAGTCCGCCAGCCATCGCCTGCCCCATCACCGCGCCCGCAGCCAGGCTCGCGCCGAGTCCTGCCACGCCGCCCTCGTTCTGCGCGGCCAGCGGGATCGAGCTGGCGACCTGGTACTGCGTGTACTTCGCCATGTCCCCCATCATCCCCATCGAGATACGCGTGTCGATGGCCTTCTGCAGCTCTTCCGGCAGCGAGACATTGGTGACCGCGAAGTTGTCGAGCGCCACGCCGTAGCGCTCGAACTCGGGCGCCAGCCGCTCGCGGATGGTCTGCGACATCAGCGCCTGGTTGGCCGCCATGTCGAGGAACGGCAGCGACGAGGCGCCGAGCGCGTTCGTCATGGTGGCGATCAGCAGGTTGCGCAACTGCTCCTCGACCTCGTCACGCGTGTATTCGGCACGCGTGCCGCTGATCTCGCTGTAGAACTTCCCCGCATCGGCAACCTTGTACGAGTACAGGCCGAATGCGCGCAGCCGCACCATGCCGAAGTCCGCGTCGCGGATCGTGATGGGTTGCGGCGTCCCCCACTTGCGGCCGATCTGCAGGCGCGTGCTGAAGAAGTAGACGTCCGACTTGAAGGGCGATTCGAACAGCTTGTCCCAGTTCTTCAGGTAGGTCAGCACCGGCAGCGTCTGCGTGGTGAGCTTGTACATGCCGGGACCGAACACGTCGGCGATCTTGCCTTCGTTGACGAACACCGCCATCTGCGACTCGCGCACGGTCAGGCTGCCGCCGTACTGGATTTCCATGTCCTCCATCGGATAGCGCCAGGCCAGCACGCCGTCCGTGTCCTCCGTCCACTGGAGGATGTCGATGAACTGCTTCTTGATGAAAGAACCGATGCTCATGTCAGTGCTCCTCTTGCGTGGATGCGCGATCCGGTAGTCGGACGCGTTTCAGGACAGGCAGGCCGCGTTGATCGCGCCCACGGTGACCGAGATGGTGCCCATCAGGGCGCCCATGCCGATGTTGTTGGATTCGATGGCGGCGTCCATGTCGGGCAGCGCGCGCGTCAGGCCGGCGTACACCAGCGCCTGGACAATCATGGCGCCAACCGCCCACGACAGGAACGTCGGAAAGGTATCGTTGTGCTGGATCGACGAAGACAGCGTAAAGCAGAAGCCGAGGACCGCACCACCGAGCGACAGCGCCGCCGCGATGTTGCCCTGGCGGATCAGCGTGAACTCGTGGAACGGCGTGATCCTGGTGTAGACTCCGACGAACACGGCAAGCAGGACAAGGCTTGCCAGCAGGTGCAGTGCGTAGGCGTAGATCGGTTGCATGCTGTTTCCGTAGCGGTTGTCGACAGCGCCGGTATTCGCGTAGGTATGCGTGCCGATTTCGACGACACAGGACATTTGACTACGATTGCGCCGGCAGCGCGCGAATGCGCCGCAAGTATATCCGCAGTCTCATCCGCCAGCTTCCCCGAACCGTTCAAAACCCCGCCAGACTGCCGCCTGATGCGCGACCGTACCCTCGTTATTTCGGTGTTGATCGTGGCCTCCTGCGGGCTTGGCTACGAACTGATCGCCGGCGCCCTGTCCAGCTACCTGCTGGGCGATTCCATCCTCCAGTTCTCGTCGATCATCGGCTGCTACCTGTTCGCCATGGGCGTCGGGTCGTGGCTGTCGCGCTATGTGAAGGACGAGGACGTGCTGGCCCGCTTCATCGACATCGAGGTGCTGGTCGGCCTGCTCGGCGGCATCTCGGCGGCGCTGCTGTTCGTGGTGTTCGCGTGGCTGTCGGCGCCGTTCCGCACAGCGCTGTATGCGCTGGTGTTCCTGACCGGCGTGCTCGTGGGCATGGAGATCCCGCTGGTCATGCGCATCCTGAACGCGCGCCGCGCGGCCTTCAG
Source organism: Cupriavidus numazuensis (assembly GCF_905397435.1). Lineage (GTDB taxonomy): Bacteria > Pseudomonadota > Gammaproteobacteria > Burkholderiales > Burkholderiaceae > Cupriavidus > Cupriavidus numazuensis. The sequence goes on along the minus strand of NZ_CAJPVI010000007.1, from coordinate 172,616 downwards.
CGATCTGGTGAGCCGCGTGCTGACGTTCGACTACCTGGGCGCGCTGGCGGTGTCGCTGGTCTTCCCGCTGGTGCTCGCGCCGCGGCTCGGCCTGTCGCGCACGGGCTTCCTGTTCGGCATGCTCAACGCGGCCGTGGCGCTCTACACCACGCGCCTGTTTCGCGACGAACTGCCGCAGGTGCCGCTGCGCACGATGCGTGCGCTGGTAGTCATCGCGCTGCTCGGCGCCGGCTTTGCCGGCTCGGACCGGCTCACGCACTGGGCCGAACGCGGACTGTTTGGCGACGAGATTATCCACAGCGAATCCACACCGTACCAGCGGCTCGTGATCACGCGCTGGAAGGACGACCTGCGCCTGTACATCAACGGCAACCTGCAGTTCTCGTCGCGTGACGAGCACCGCTACCATGAGGCGCTCGTACACCCGGTGCTGCAGGCGCTGCCGTGGGCGCGCCGCGTGCTCGTGATCGGCGGCGGCGATGGTCTTGCGCTGCGCGAGATCCTGCGTCACCGCAATATCGAGCATGTGACGCTGGTTGATCTCGATCCGGCCATGACCACGCTGTTCTCGCAAAGCGCGCCACTGCGCGCGCTCAACCGCGACTCGCTGCGCGACGCGCGCGTGACCGTGGTCAACGCCGATGCGGCGCAATGGATGGAGCAGAACGCCGAGGTATTCGACGCCATCATCGTCGACTTGCCAGATCCGTCCAACTTCGGTCTGGGCAAGCTGTATTCGGTGCCGATGTACCGGCTGCTGTCGCGCCATCTGGCCGAGAAGGGGTATGCGGTGGTGCAGTCGACTTCGCCGTATTACGCGCCGCGTTCGTTCTGGGGCATCGATGCCACGCTGCACGAAGCCGGCCTGCACACATGGCCCTACCATGCCTATGTGCCCTCGTTCGGCGAATGGGGCTTCATTCTCGCCGGCAAGCGCAGCGACTACACGCCGCCGACGCGCTACGACATGCCGATGAAATTCCTGGACGCCGACAGCACCGCGCTGATGTTCCGCTTCCCGCCCGACATGGCGCCGCGCGCGGGCCATGCAAATCGCCTCAACGAGCAATCGCTCGTGCATGACTTCGAGCGGGACTGGGGCAATGTCATTCGCTGAACCGTCGACGAAAGCGCCGTGATCGATCGACGCACGTTCCTGATTGGCGCGTCCGCCGCGCTGGCCGGTTGCGACCGGCTTGGCGACGCCTCGCGCCGCTTTCTGTCCGGCGTGGGACTCTATGAGCCCGCGCCTGTCGTGCTGCGCCCGGGCATGGCGCAGGGCCATGCATTGCGCGACAACGCGCGATTGCCGCAGCCCGACGGCGAACTACGCACGGATGTCGCCATTCTCGGCAGTGGTGCCGCGGGCCTGTCAGCCGCATGGCAACTGGCGCGCGCGGGCATGCGCGATTTCATCGTGATCGACGGTCCCGAGTTCGGCGGCAATACGGCGGCCGGGCAGTTCGGTGACCTGGGCTTCCCACGCGGTGCGCATTACCTGCCGCTGCCGTCGGCGGAGTCGACGCATATGCGCGAAATGCTTGCGGACGTCGGCGTGATCGAACAGGGTCCGTTCAGCACGCGACCACGCTTCGATGAGCGCGCCGTCGTCCACGCGCCGGAAGAGCGGCACTACCGCAACGGCCAGTGGCATGACGGCCTGCTGCCGACCGACGGACTCGATGCCGACGAACGCACGCAGCATGCGCGCTTCTTCGCGCGTATCAGCGCACTCCGCGACGCACGCGGCAACGACGGGCGCCGCGTCTTCACCATTCCGCTCGCGCTGGCCTCGCAGGACCCGCAGTGGACGGCGCTCGATGCGCGCACCTTCCGCCAGTGGCTGCAGGACGAAGGCTTCACGTCATCGACGCTCCATGCCTACGCCGATTATTGCTGCCGCGACGACTACGGCGCCGGCCACGATGTCGTCTCCGCATGGGCAGGCCTGCACTACTTCGCGAGCCGCGGCGGCCATGCGCAGAACGCCGCGGATGGCGCGGTGCTGACCTGGCCTGACGGGCTGCACGGGCTGGTGTCGAAGCTGACTGCGCGCATCGGCGCGCTGACCGGCCGTGCGGACTGGCATCGCCCAGGCATGGCGCTCAAGGTGGAGGAGTCGCGCGACGGCGTCGATGTGCTCTGCACCGGCATGGCGGACGCAAGCGGCGCACCGCGCACGGTGCGGTTGCGTGCGCGGCGCGTGATCTGCGCCATGCCGCTGCACGTAGCCGCGCATCTGATGCCGCTTGCGCGCTTCGGCTTCGACGCGGCACGCCACCTGCCACCCCATGCGGCCTGGCTGGTATCGAGCTTCCAGTTGCGAGGCTTTCCTGCGGAAGCCCCAGGCGTGCCGCTGGCCTGGGACAACGTCGTCCATGGTTCTCGCGCACTCGGCTATGTGGTGGCGACGCACCAACTGATCCGGCAAGCGCCGCCGGCGCGTACGGTCTTCACGGCGTATTGTCCGCTCGATGGCGCTGCAATCGGCCATGCCACGGCGCCGGCCGAAGTTCGGCGCTGGCTGGCCGAAGCCAGCCCGGCCGATCTGATGGACTATGCCGTGACCGACTTGCGCGAAGTCTACGGCCGCGGATTCTGGCGTCACGCCGATCGTGTGGAAATCACTGCACGCGGGCACGCGATGGCGTCGCCGCTGCCTGGCTTCCTGACCAACGCGGGCGCGGCGGCGCTGCGTGCGGTGGACGGCCCCATCCAGTTCGCGCACGCCGACCTGTCGGGGCTGTCGGTGTTCGAGGAGGCCGCCTGGTGGGGTACCCGGGCCGCCGCACGCATGGTTGGCTAGCGATCATTACGCCACCGCGAGGCACGGCGCCATCCTGTAGAATTCGGGCCATCCCCTTTGTGTTTCCGTTGTCGCGTGCGCACCATCCGGCTCCTCCTGCTGGTCCTGATGCTGGCCTACCTGCCGTTCCAGGCGTGGGCCGGTGGCGGCGTGCACGTGCAGGATGCCAGCGCGTGCGCGGCAGCGCAGGCCGACAGCCATCCGGCCAGCGCCTGCACGGCAATGGAAGATGCCGCGCCGGGGAGCACCGCCCCGGCCGAAGTGGCCGAAACCGCCGAGTCTTCACCGCCCGGCTCCGACCTTGCGGAGCAGCTTCTGCCCGCGCCGCAGTTCCGCGTTGCTGCCAGTCCCGGCCAGTCCGGGCTGCCGCGCTACGCCGGCGCTGCCCTGCCTGACCCCGACCTTCCCCTGCTGCCGCGTCCACCGCGCGGCTGATCCCCACCTGCGCGGCAATCGCCGCGCATGACCGTTCCTGCGTGCTGCGCCGTTGACGCGCCGCGCGCGCCTGCGGCTTGTCCGCGTCTTTCCTGCTGTCCTGCTCCACTCTCATGAAACGCGTCCTGCTTTTCCTGGCGACCAACCTCGCCGTCATGCTTGTCCTCAGCATCACCGCCAGCGTCCTTGGCGTGAACCGCTTCCTGACCTCGAACGGTCTCAACCTCGGCATGCTGCTCGCCTTTGCCGCGCTGATGGGCTTCGGCGGCGCCTTCATTTCGCTGCTGATGTCCAAGACCATTGCCAAGTGGTCCACCGGTGCGCAGGTCATTACGCACCCGAGCACCAGCACCGAACTGTGGCTGGTGCAGACCGTGCAGAAGCTGTCGCAGAAGGCCGGACTGCCGATGCCGGAAGTGGCGATGTACGAGGGCGAGCCCAATGCGTTCGCGACGGGCGCGACGAAGAACAGCTCGCTGGTTGCCGTTTCGACCGGCCTGCTGCAGTCGATGTCGCATGACGAGGTGGAAGCCGTGCTGGCGCATGAAGTGGCCCACATCGCCAATGGCGACATGGTCACGCTCACGCTGATCCAGGGCGTGGTCAACACGTTCGTGATCTTCCTCGCACGCGTGGTCGGCTACTTCGTCGATTCGATGCTGCGCAAGAACGACGAGGAGTCGAGCGGGCCCGGTATTGGCTACATGGTCACGGTGATCGTCTGCGAAATCGTCTTCGGCGTGCTGGCCAGCATCATCGTGGCCGCTTTTTCTCGCCGTCGCGAGTTCCGAGCCGATGCCGGTGCGGCAAGCCTGATGGGCTCGCCCACGCCGATGGTGGGCGCGTTGCGCCGCTTGGGCGGACTGGATGCGGACGGGCTGCCGCAGAACATGCAGGCCATGGGCATAGCAGGTGGAAAGTCGTGGATGGAGCTGTTCTCGAGCCATCCGCCGATCGAGCAGCGCATTGCGGCGCTGCAGTCGGCACGCTGAAGCCGATTCATCGCTGCGACCCGCACCAGGGCCACGGCGGCCCGGTCGGTCTCGCAGGCATCCTGTCAGGGAGCAAGAGATGCAAGCGAACCTGTTGGACATCACCAGTACCGCCTGGCGCGCCGCCCTGGAGCGCTGCAGCCATGATTGCCACCACACGCCCGCGTGGCTGAAGACAGCGGAGCGCAGCGAACGCGGGCGGGCGTTCGCGGTGCATGTGACAAATGGCACCCACGAACTGCTGGTGCCGTTCGTGCGCCGCGAGATCACCGAGGGCCTGTGGGACGCCACCTCGGCGTATGGGTACGGCGGCCCGCTCACGAGCACGGGCGCGCCGCCGGAGTTCGCCGATGCCGCGTTACGGGCCGCGGTGCAGATGCTGCGCGAAGCCGGCTGCGTGGCCTGCTTCCTGCGCCTGCACCCGCTGCTGAACGCGCACTGGCAGAGTTCGCTGGGTCTGGTGCTCGAGCAGGGGTTGACCGTGTCGGTCGACCTGACCAAACCGCCCGAGAAACTCTGGCAGGAGACCCAGTCCCGCCACAAGCTCGGCATCAACCGCGCCCGGCGCGCGGGTGTGACGGTACGGCTCGATGAGCACTTCGAAACGCTTTCCCGGTTCATTGACATCTACAACCAGACCATGACGCGCCGCTGCGCCACGGACTACTACTTCTTCGACACGCAGTACTACCGTTCGCTGGTGGAAGAACTCGGCGACGACCTCATGCTGCTGGTGGCCGAAGAAGAAGGCCAGATCATCGGCGGTGCATTCTTCACGCTCGCGCGGCGGTCCGGCATCATGCAGTACCACCTGTCAGGATCGGACTGGGACTACCGCCACCGGCAGCCGACCAAGATCATCATCCACACCGCGCGCGAATGGGGCCGCATGAACGGCTTCTCGCGGCTGCATCTTGGCGGCGGACTCGGCTCGGCCACGGACTCGCTGCATGAATTCAAGCGCGGATTCTCGCCGGACACCCACGTCTTCGCCACGCAGCGCGTGGTCGTCAATCCCGAGGCCTACCGGGCCTTGTCGGAAGGACGGAGTACCTCGACGGACGATCTGAGCGGCTATTTCCCGGCCTACCGGCGGCCTCTTCCCGTCAAGGTGCCGGCGGGCAGCAGGCTGGCCGCCTGAGCGCTCATTCGTTGACGCGGCCGCGCAGCGCCTTGACCTGGCTGCGCTGGTTCTTTCCCTCCAGGCGCCGCTTGCGCGAGGCGAGCGTGGGTCGTGTCGGACGGCGCGTGCGCGGTGGCGTTGCCACGCTGGCAACCAGTTCGTGCAGGCGCCGGACCGCATCGTCGCGGTTCAGCTCGAGGCTGCGGTGCTGTTGCGCCTTGATGACAACCACCCCATCGCGCGTGATACGGTGGTCATGCAGTTGCAGCAGCCGCTCCTTGTGGTCGGGCGCGAGCGAGGACGCGCGCACGTCGTAGCGCAGGTGCACCGCGTTGGACACCTTGTTGATGTTCTGCCCGCCCGCGCCCTGTGCGCGGATCGCCGTGATGTCGTACTCGTGGTGGGGGATCAGGAAATCGTCGGGCATGCGCGCATCATAGCAAGGCGCATGCCCGGGATTTTCGCTACGCGGACGGCGCGATGTTCTGGTTCACGCAGAACAGGTTGTTGGGGTCGTACTTCTGCTTGATGCGCGCGAGTCGTTCGTAGTTGGGGCCATAGGCCGCGCCGACGCGAGCGGCTTCGTCTTCGGTCAGGAAATTCACGTACACGCCGCCCGTCGCATAGGGCTCGGTCGCGCGGAAGAAGTCGCGCGCCCATGCCACGCAGGCGGCATCATCGGCAGGGCTTTCCCAGCGCGTATGCACGTTCATGACAAAGCGCGCATCGCGGTGATGGTAGGCGGTCGCGTCCGCCGCCACGGTGCCAGCCCGGCCGCCGACGTGGCCGATGAAAATCTCCGAATGCGGCGATGGCAGGCGGCTAGAGAAGTCCATCATCGCGTTGATCGCCTCGTCCGGCAGTTGCGTGAAGTTGTGAGATTTCCAGTAGTTGCGGGCACCCGGCGTCAGCAGCGGGTCGAATGCCTGCTGCCACGCTGCATAGGGCATGGGCCCCACATGCTCGCCCAGCAAAGTGCCGAAGCTTCGCAGCGGCGCGAGCAGTGGCTGGCCTTGCTCCGGATCGCCGACGTAGAACACCGCGAGCACCACTACGTCGGTGCCGTGCGCGGCCGTCGGCAGGAATGGCAGTGGCGGTGCCTGACGCAGCACAACCCAGATATTGAGGTCTTCGGGCATGGTTTCGACGAACAACCGATACTGGCTCAGGACCGCGCGCCCTTCCGCGGCCGGAAACACCAGCAGCCCGGCCAGGATCTGCGGTCCGACGGTATGCAGTTTGAATTCGAACAGCGTCACCACGCCGAAGTTGCCGCCGCCACCGCGCAGCGCCCAGAACAGGTCGGGATGTTCCTGCTCGCTGGCCCGCAACCGCTGTCCATCGGCGGTCACGACCTGAGCGGAAAGCAGGTTATCCACAGTCATGCCGTACTTGCGCGTCAGCCAGCCGAAGCCGCCGCCAAGCGTCAGCCCGGCCACACCGGTGGTCGAGTTGATGCCCAGCGGCGTCGCCAGCCCACAAGCCTGGGCCTCGTGGTCGAAGTCCGCCAGCAGCGCACCGGGCTCGACCCAGGCACGGCGCGAACCGGTGTCGATATGGACGGCGCGCATCGGCGACAGGTCGATGACCAGGCCGTCATCACACAGCGCCTTGCCGGCAATATTGTGGCCACCGCCGCGTACCGCGAGCAGCAGCCTGTTGTCGCGCGCAAACGCAACGGCGGCAGCGATATCGGCCGCGCCCGTACACTGCACGACCAGCGCGGGACGCTTGTCGACCATGGCGTTCCAGATGGCACGCGACTGGTCATAGCCAGGCTCGCCGGGCAGCAGCACTTTGCCGCGTACGGCGGAGCGCAGTGATGCAAGCTGATCATTGGGCATTGCGGGCATGGCTCACCTCCGGATCGACAACCCGGAACCGCCATGCGCGGAGGGATCGCGGCCATGGCGGCCCGTCCAGCGGTTCAGCGATGCAAATTGCGCGCCACGTGCGACAACGCACCGACATAGCGGGCCTCTTGATGGAATCGGCTTAAGCGTCGCACCAATGCGGACGGAAGTGTTTCAACAACGATGTGCCGCACATGCCGCTGCGCGGACTGTAAGGCGCCCCATCTGGTGGGCTTGTGATGCAGCGTTGCCCTGGGGACCCTGGCCAATTGGTTTCAGCAGCGACACGTATATCGCACTACCGCCACGCGTAGCCAAGCCCGATACCATAGGTGATCTGGTTGCGGGTGCCGCGCTGGGTGACGATGGGACTGTCGGCGGCATCTCCGGCCAGGCGCTGCGCATAGACCATAGCGCCGGCGTACCAGTTCTTGTCGATCCGGTACAGGAGCGCGAGCCAGCCGGTGTATTGCTCCAGTCCGCCCCCCGGGTTGTACACCGGCAAGCCGCTCGCTGCCGAATCGGCTTGCGTCACGCCGAAATAGGTGCGGTTGAAGCTGTCGCTGACCCATGTGGCGCCCAGCCCCAGGCCGGCATAGACGCGGCGGTGTACCGGCACCCAGGCCGAGGCGTTGGCCGTCACGCGTGCGCCGCCGTAGACGATGCCCGCATTCGTCATCACATTGATGCCGCCGCGCAGGCGAAAGGGGATGGAGCCCTCGTGCAGGTACTCGTAGCCGATCCAGCCACCGGCCTCCACCGTGGTGTCGATGTCATGGATGCGCGACACGACCGGGTCGTCGACGCCGCTGCGTCCAAGGCGCAGCGACGCCGCCGGACCCCACTGGAAGCCCGTCAGCCCGCCGAAGTTGAATTGCGCATACGGTCCGTACCACTCGATCAGCCGGCCGCCGGGCGTGACATAGCGCAGACCTGGCACGACGCCGACCATGCGGTCCTTGCCGCCCGCGTATTCCGTGGTGGTGCCGATGCCCAGCCCCGCCATGTTGGGCAGCTCGCCCGGCAGATCGACCGGCGACGCGACGCTGCTGGCGGCGGCCAGTGCCATGGCCGCACCCACAAGCCCAGAGCGTGCGATCCGCTGGATTTGTTTCGCCAGTGCCGTCAATCCCATTGACTTTCTCTCCCGGACACGTCAGATCAAGCCAATTTATCAGCACATCCGCGCGCGAAGGCCGGCTTCACGATATGAAAGTTTTCGGGAGCGCGGCGAAAGCAGCATTCCGGCGCATCGCTCTGCGCCGGGGTACTGCAGCGTAGTGTCCATTGGAATTGCGACTAATATGAAAGCGCGCCAGCCGGCACACATGCGCGGGCAAAGAAGCAGAGGCGCTGTCAAGGCGAGCGGTCCGCATACCGGCCCGCACAGGAGTGTGCAATGACAACAAGGCAGAAACTGAAGGCATTGACCGCCGTGGCGTGCATGGCGCTGGCCGTGGTATCGGGCATGGCCCGAGCCGACGAAGTCCCGCTGGTGACAGGCAAGCAGTGGACCGAGTCTACGGAGCAGATGAAGAAGGCCTACCTCGTCGGCATCGCCAACGTCGTACAGGTTGACGTCGCCTATCACGCCACCAATGCCCCGCCCGACTCGCAAACCATCGTGCCGCGGCTGGCCAAAGGACTGAAAGGCCACACACTCGATTCGGTTCGCCAAGGTTTGGACCGCTGGTACGCCGCCCATCCCGACCGCCTGCAGCGGCCGGTGATCGAGACCATCTGGTTCGAGATGGTGGTACCTGGACTGCAGGGCAACAAGTAGGGCTAGGCCATGAAACGACTTCACTGGATCGGCGCGGCACTGGTGCTGGGTAGCGTTACCGCATGCACGGGCATGTCACCGGAGCAGCAAGGGACGATGTCGGGAGCGGCGATCGGCGCCGCAGCGGGTGCCGGCATAGCCGCCATCGCAGGCGGCAGCGGCTGGACCGGCGCGGCCATCGGCGCGGTGGCCGGCGGTGTCGCGGGCAATATCAAGGGTCGGAACGAGCAGCAGCGGTATTGAGAAGAGCCTGCAACGGCTGGGTCCCGCCAGGGCTTCAGGACCGGCGCAACATTTTGTGCGATGTCGCGTAGGCGCGCAGCACGTCATTGATGCGCGTCTGCCACCCGTCGCCGGTGGCCTTGAACGCTTCGACGACATCCCGGTCTGCGCGCATGTTCAGCGTGACCTTCCGTTCGTCCACAGGCAGCGCGGGGCGGCCGCGTCGCTTCATCAGCATGGCTGCACCGGCTGTGCCGAGAATGCCCGGCAGAACCTCGCCGGCCGGCTTGAAATCCGCAAGTTCGGCATGAGTCAGTTCGCGCGCATCCGGATCCGCCGAAGCTGCGTCACATATCTTCAGGTCTTCTTCGGCGGTTGCTGGGTGAGGGATCTTACGCTTGCTCATATCGCCGTTCCTCTCTCGTGTTTGCCTTGCGCATGCTGATGATTCGCAGCGCGTCGCCTCGCACTGTGAATGCGACCAGATAGAGCCGACCATCAAGCAATCCCAGCGCCTGAAACCGCTTTTCCCCGTACTCCTTCCGGCTGTCCACGCGAACTAGCGCAGTGTTCCATTCGATCAGTCCGGCCGCGGCAAGCGATACGCCGTGCTTGGCCTCATTGATACGATCCTTGCCCAGGGTCGTAGGTGATCAGCATGAAATTATTGTATAGGCATTAAATAAGAGCGGCAGCCATTATTTGCCAATACAACAAATGGAAACGCGAAGGACTGTTGCCGGTTTCCTACCTTTCGTGTCAGGCACGTCGCGCGACGTTGGAGTCGCTATTCGGGAAATAGGCGCAGGAACGCTGACGCGTGCGGGCAATCAGCATGCATGAAACAGAAAACGGGAGTCGTGCGGAAATTTGGCGCGCCCGGCTGGGATCGAACCAGCAACCCCTGCCTTCGGAGGGCAGTACTCTATCCATTGAGCTACGGGCGCGCGGAGGGCGGTCTGGCACGGGTGGCAGGCACTGCCACGGATGTGCAACCGGTGCGACGAGCGAATGCCGCCGCAGAGAAGTCGCATAGGATACCGCGTTTGTCGTGACGCGTCCATGCGCGGGAATCCGGAGGGGCCGCCGGACGTCTCTGAACCGTCTCTTTTGGCCCAGCCATGAGGCCTTTGGGGCTATAATCGCGAGCTATTTCCGTTAAAACGCAGCGCGCTGCGGTCGTAGACGGGGGACAGTACTGAACAACCACGCAATCAGAGGACCCAGCCACCAAGGGCCCGATAAATCAAGCCGAGCGTGAGCGGCTGAAGTTTCCTGCAAAACTGAGAGTTCTGTATGAGCGACGTCCAACACCAACACGACGAACACGAGTCTCCCATCAAGACGCCGAAGCAGCTGATCGCGGTGGTGATCGCTGCCTTCCTGGTTCCGATCATCGTGATCATCCTGCTGGTCAATTTTGTCGGCCATGGCTCCAAGGAAGGTGCCGGGTCGGTCACCACGGCGGAAGCCATCAATGACCGCATCAAGCCGGTCGCTTCGCTCGAAATCAAGGACGCCAACGCACCGCGCGTCTACAAGACTGGCGAACAGGTCTACAAGGAAGTCTGCGCGGCTTGCCACGCCACGGGTGCGGCGGGTGCTCCGAAGTACAGCAATGCCGGTGACTGGGCCGCGCGTATCGGCCAGGGCTTCGACGGCCTGCTCAAGTCCGTGCTGAACGGCAAGGGCGCCATGCAGGCACGCGCCGGCACGACGCCGGACGACTACAGCGACTACGAACTGGGCCGTGCCGTGGTCTACATGGCCGACGCCGGCGGTGCCAAGTTCCCTGAACCTGCCGCGCCTGCTGCTGCCACTCCGGCCACCGCCGCGGCATCTGACGCTGGCGCTGCCCCGGCAGCCGCCGCAGCTCCGGCTCCCGCTGCTGCACCGGCACCGGCCGCCGCAGCGCCTGCCCCGGCTGCCGCACCTGCTGCTGCGTCCGCCGAAGTGGGCAAGAAGGTCTATGACCAGGTTTGCGCAGCCTGCCACGCCGCTGGCGTTGCCGGCGCACCGAAGTTCGGCGACAAGGCTGCCTGGGCGCCGCGCCTGAAGGAAGGCATGGATGCCGTCCACAACTTCGCGCTGAAGGGCAAGGGCGTGATGCCGCCGAAGGGTGGCTATGCCGGCGCGGACGCCGACGTGATCGCAGCGGCCGACTACATGGCGAACGCCGCCAAGTAATACCGGCTCGGAATACAGAAAAGCCCGCGAAATATTCGCGGGCTTTTTTTCGTCCGTCGTTCCGGCGCGTTGGCCGGACCTCGCCTCAGACTACGCGGGAGTATTTCGGTACGAACCGGACAGGCTGCACGCCGTCGTTGGCGGCCGGTTGCACGGCAGGCAGTCGTGCGGCGTCTTCGCGCAGGTAGCGGTCGAACACCATGGCCACGCGGCGAACCAGCAAGCGGCCAAGCAAGGTCACCTCGATCCGGTGCGGGTCGCGACGCACCAGGCCATCTTCGGCGAGCCGGTCGAGATCCGCGAGTTCGGCTGCGAAGGCGTGTGCGAAATCGATGCCATGGCGTGCCTCGATCTGCGCGACGTCGAGTACCCCGTTGCACATCAGCGCGCCGATGATCTCGCGTCGCAGGTGGTCATCCTGATTCATCGCGAAGCCACGCATGACGGGCAGATGGCCGGCATCGAGCGACGCATAGTATTCGTCGAGCGTGCGCGCGTTCTGCACGTAGCGGCCCGCCACGGCACCGATCGCGGAAATGCCGAAGCCGAGCTGGTCGTAGCCCGCATGCGTGGAATAGCCCTGGAAATTGCGCTGCAGCCGGCCTTCGCGTTGCGCTACGGCGAGGTCGTCATCGGGCAGCGCAAAGTGGTCCATGCCGATGTAGACATAACCGGCGGCGGTCAGGCGTTCGATCGTCGAGACGAGGATGTCGAGCTTCTCGCCCGCGCTCGGCAGCGCATTCTCATCGATGCGCCGTTGTGGCTTGAAGACGTGCGGCAAGTGCGCGTAGCTGTAGACCGAGAGCCGGTCGGGCCGCAGCGTCAGCACCTGTTCCACCGTGGCATTGAAGCGCGCCGTGGTCTGGTGCGGCAGACCATAGATCAGGTCCAGGCTCACCGAGCGAAATCCGAGCTCACGCGCCGCATCCACGACGGCGCGGGTTTCCTCGAACGGTTGCACGCGGTGGATGGCCTGCTGCACTTCGGGATCGAAATCCTGCACGCCGAGGCTCACGCGGTTGAATCCCAGCTCGGCCAGCAGCGCCATGCGCGCGTGGTCGACGCGGCGCGGATCGATCTCGATCGAGTGCTCGCCGTCAGCCGGCAGGTCGAAATGCTCGTGCAGCGACGCCATCACGCGCCGCATCTCGTCCGGGTTCAGGAAGGTCGGCGTACCACCGCCCCAATGCGATTGCAGCACCTGACGACGCCCGCCGATGTGCGCCGCCGCCAGTGCCATTTCCTTGGCCAGGTAGTGAACGTACTTGGCGCTGCGGCCGTGATCGCGCGTGATGACCTTGTTGCAGCCGCAGTAGTAGCAGATGTTCTCGCAGAACGGGATGTGCAGGTACAGCGATAACGGCGCGGGCGCAGCGGCGCGGCAGTCGGCCAGCGCAGCGTGGTAGCCGGCCTCGCCCAGGCGGTTGTGGAAACGGTCCGCCGTGGGATACGAGGTGTAGCGCGGGCCGTTGCCGTCGATACGGCCGGCCAGCGCACGGAAGTCGGACAGGGCACGGCGGTCGAGCGCCGGGGATGACATTGCAGGCGTGTTCATGGGGGCGGACGGATCGGGGAGTCTGACGGCCCATGCTAGGGCCCCGACGCCAATGGGGAATTGACGCGCATCAAGCGCGGTAGCCATGGCGTGCGCGCAGCCCCCTCGTCAGCGGGGGTATTTCGTCACATTTTTGTCACGCGTGCCGGATACGCTGCGCCCCGCACCTCCGGCGGGCGCCGGCCGGGCCGATCGCCACACTTTTCCCATGCCATCGATACTCTTCTCTTCGCCGTACCCATCGCTGCGCGGCGAAACGTTGCTGGTGTCACCCAGGCGCCGCCAACTGATGATGGCGCTCGGCGGCCTTGCTGCCACCCCGCTTGCACTGGGTCAGTCGCCTGCGCGCCGCACCGTCGTTGTCGGCCATCTGCTGGACCGTAGCGGCGCGCAGGCCGATCTCGCGCGCGACTATCTGGCGGGCGCCAAGGTCATGTTCGATGCGACCAACGCCGGCGGCGGCCCGGTACGGATCCAGCATGTCGTGCGCGACGCCGATGCCGATCCGCGCGCGGCGCTCGCCCAGGCGCTGTCACTGGTGGACGGCGAGCATGCCGAACTGCTGTTCGGGCCCGGAGACCAATTGCTGCCGGCGCTTGCGGCCTCGCCGGAACTGCACCGGCGCGGCGTGCAGATCGTGGCGCCGCTCTCGGGCCTGGCGCTGAACGCCGAAAACGTCTGGTTCACCCGCGCGGACTATCAGGCCGAACTCGACGCCGCGGTCAGGCAGCTACGCGACTATGGCCTGACGCGCGTGGCGTTGGCGGTCTCGAAGGAATTCGCGTCGATTGCGGCCAGCAGCGGCGCATCGTGGCTGACCCGGCAAGAATCCGCGATGGGCACCCGCGCGGTCCCGCTCGACGGCAACGCGGAGGCCGCTGCGCGCAGCATCGCGGCGCAACGGCCGGGCGCGGTGATCGTGGTGGGTGACACGCTGGCGTATGCGAGCCTGGGCCGCGCGCTGGCCGCACAGGGCTGGTACGGATTTCTGGTCGGATTGTCGGCTGTCAGCCCGACAGTCGCGCGCGAGGTGCTCGGCGCCGGTTACGCGGGTGGCATCGTGCTAACGCAGGTCGCGCCGGGCCCGCAGGCCGCTACGCTGCGCGTGGTCAAGGAGCACGTGGCGCGCATGAAGCAATACCTCGACGAGCCGCCCTCGCCCTCAACCATCGCCGGCTATATCGGTGCGGCGTGGCTGGTGCGCGCGCTCGGCACGTGGCGCGGTGGCACGGCGGAACTGAGGCGCGCGCTGCAGTCACGCGTCGACGTCGGCGATTTCACGCTCGATTTCACGCAGGGGCAGCGCGGCTCGCGCTACGTCCAGCTCGTCGCGTCAGGCGCGCGGTAAGTCGATGCGCACGCGCAGGCCGCCTGCCTCGCGGTTGGCAAGCGTCAATTCGCCGCCGTGGCGCGCGACGATGTCAGCCGCGATCGACAAGCCCATGCCGACGCCGCCGGTGGCGCGGCTGCGCGACGATTCGAGCCGGTAGAACGGCTCCAGCACGCGCGCCAGCTCTTCGGGCGGAATGCCCGGGCCCTCGTCGCAGATATCGATCCGCACGCGCTGCGCGCTGTCGGTCAGCACAATGTGTGCGCGCTCGCCGTAGCGCTGCGCGTTTTCCACGAGATTGACCACGGCGCGCCGCAACTCTGCCGGATAAGCCAGCAGCGGCGCCGCCTGCCCGGTCAGCGACACTTCGTGGCCGAGCTCGGCGGCGTCGTCCACGACCGCCTGCAGCAGCGCCAGCACGTCGACGCGCTGGCGCAGACCGGCGGCCTCGTCGCGGTCACGCAGGTAATACAGCGTGGAATCGATGAGCCCGTTCATCTCGGCCAGATCCTGGCGCAGCCGGTACCGCACCGGGTTGTCGGCAATTCCCTCGATGCGCAGGCTCATGCGCGTAAGGGGCGTGCGCAGGTCGTGAGAGACCGCGGCCAGGAAGCGCGACTGCTGCGCCAGCTGCATGCGGATGCGCTGCTGCATATGGTTGAACGCCTGCGCGGCCTCGCGCGCCTCGGCCGGACCGGTGTGCTCGTCCAGCGGCGGCGCGTGCACGTCCTGGGCGAGGCGCCCTGCTCCACTCGCAAGTTGCTGCACGGGGCGCGCCAGGATGCGTGCGCCGGCCCACGATGCCGCCACAATGGCGGCCAGCTGGAACAGCATGCCGAGATGCGGTGGCCAGATTCCGCGCGGTCCGGGCGGCGGCGGTGGCGGGCGACCCTCCTGCGGCGGGCCAGGCGGTCCGGGTGGCGGATTGCCGCGCACCTCATGCGGGACATGGCGCCCGCCGGGTCGCGGAAACAGGCTTTCGATCACGGTCACGCCGAGCAGGTGCACGCACAGCATGATCGCGGCCATGACCAGGAACAGCCGCAGGAACATCGAGTCGTAGCGCGCGAAGCGGGCCATGGCTTCAGCGTTCCGGCGTCGTGGTGAACACGTAGCCTTCGCCGCGCACGGTGCGGATCAGTACGGGGTCGCGCGGATCGTCGCGCAGCTTCTGGCGCAACCGCGACACCAGCAGGTCGATGCTGCGATCGAACACATCGAGGCCGCGTCCGCGCGCCTGGTTGATCAGCAGCTCGCGGTCGAGCACGCGGTTCGGATGCTCGACAAAGGTCAGCAGCAGGCGGAATTCGGCATTGGACAGCGGTACCACCACGTCATCGCCATCGACAAGCTGGCGCAGCATCGTGTTGAGCCGCCAGGTGCCGAAACGGACCTCATGGCCGCCCGGTGTTGCCGTCGCACGGCGGGCGTCGCCGCGGCTGCGGCGCAGCACCGTGTGGATGCGGGCCACGAGTTCGCGCATCTCGAACGGCTTGGTGACGTAGTCGTCCGCCCCCACTTCAAGGCCAACAACGCGGTCGGCCAGTTCGGCACGCGCGGTCAGCATGATCACCGCGACGTCGGTCTGCGCGCGCAGCTCGCGGCACAGGTCCAGGCCGCTTTCGCCGGGCAGCGACAGGTCGAGGATGACCATGTCATAGTCGCCAGCGCTCATGGCCCGCCGCATCTGCGCACCGCCTTCGACGCCGTCGGCCTGCATGCCGAAGGTGGACAGGTACTCGGCGAGCATGGTGCGGATCTGTGGGTCGTCATCAACGACCAGCAGGCGAATCGGAAGGTTGGGAGCGAAATCCATGAGGCGGTGTGGCGATGCGGGCACGAGCCGGCGATGACAGTGCCGGCCACAGGGTAAAGCGGCCGACCACTTTACCAGTTCGACATGCCGGCCCTGTGGCGCCTTTGTATCAAGTCGGATACACAGGCGTGCCTGCCCGAAACCAAGCCGGCAAGCTTGTCGGCACGGGCGTCCCTAGCATGGTGGGTGCATCACTTTATCCACAACCAGGAGATCGCCATGTCCTTGCCGATCACGCGTATGCGTGTGTTGATTTGCGCTGCCGTCATGGGCAGTGCCACCTTGCTTGCTGTTCCGGTAACGGCTGCGCCTGTAGCGCCGCCACCGCCCCCGGCTGGGCCGGTCGAGGCGCTGTCGCTCACGCCGGCGCAGTTGAAACTCTTGCAGGCTGCCAGCGCTGCCAGTCGGGAAGCGCATGCCCATGCGCTGGAATTGCGGGCGCGGTTCGTGAGGGAGGCGGGCGATCCGTCGCCAGACGCGCCGCTGCGGCCGCGGCTGCAGGCGCTTGACCGGATGCATGACGCGCTCGAACAGGATCGTCGGAGCGTGCGGGAGCAGTGGCTGGCGTTGGATGATAGTTTGGAGGTAGGGCAGCGGAGGCGGTTGCGGGGGATGCCTGAGGTGGCGCGGTGGCTTGGGTTGCCGCCTGGCGGAGTGGGAGTGCCTTCACGGCGGGATGGTGGCCACGGGCCGGGGGTGGAGCCTTGAGGGTGATGGGTGTTTGCTCTTGGCGGGCGCCGCTGTTTCGCCGGCGTAGCCGGCGAGTCACTTTCTGTCCAAGCGACAGAAAGTAACCAAAGAACGCGTCGCTAGCCGCTGGCATCAATTCCACGGCGGCAGTGGTTCAAACGGCTTTGGACGCCTGCCACGTTGGTCAGTAGTTCGACCCTGCTACGCCATGTGAGTCAGAACCTGTGCCTCACGCGGCACGGCTTTTGGACGATCCCCAAGACGGACTCGGGTACAGCGTTTCAATCAGATCAGTGGCGGGACGCCTTCGGCTGCGCTGCGCGCACGTCCTAGTCGGGACGTGCACGGCACAACTTCGTATAGCGGCGGCCGCCAGGCACGACATACGACATTCCCAAAAAAAGCGCCCCCAATGCAACCGCACAGGGGGCTCAACGTGGAAAAAATGGTAGGGAAGAACCAAGCGTCACCACTTGGCGCGCCGGCACAGGACAAACCGCGCCGACGCAAGGAAATCTTAGATCCGCGCCATCGCGGCGGTCATGTCGCGCTGGTAGCGCTTTGTATCGTGAATGTTGCCTGCCAGGGTGTCAGCCCGGCGCGACCTTGCCGCCGCCGTTGCCGAGCAGCGCCTTCAGTGCGCCAAGCCGGTCCTTGGGACTCATCGCCGGCATCTCGTCCTTTGGCGCCGGCGCCTCTTCCAGCTTCATCTCGCCGATGAACCGCGACGGTTCGCACGAGTAGGTTTCCCGCGCGCGCTTGCGCTTCTTGCACCAACTGATATGCAGGCTGCGCTGCGCACGCGTGATACCCACGTACATCAGGCGCCGTTCTTCTTCGATCTTCTCGTCGCCCATGTCCTCGTCCTCGCGGCAATGGGGCAGGATGCCCTCTTCCACGCCGACCAGGAACACGTGCGGATATTCGAGCCCCTTCGACGCATGCAGCGTTGACAGGCGCACTGCATCGGGATCTTCTTCGCGGCCTTCGAGCATGCTCATCAGCGCCACGGTCTGGGTCAGTTCGAGCAGGTTCTTGCCTTCGTCGCCGAAGCCGTCGACCTTGTCGAAGCCGGTTGCCTCGCCCTCGCCTTCCGCCTCGGGCTTGGTGCCCTTGCGCTTGAGCCAGTCGAGGAATTCGAGCGTGTTGGTCCAGCGCGACTGGGCCTGGCGTTCGTCGAAGGCGTCGTAGAGATAGGCTTCGTAGTGGATGCCTTCCATCAGGTCATCGAGCACCACAGTGGCCGGGTCTTTCGCCGCGCGGTCTGCCAGTCGGACCATCGATTCGCAGAACACGCGCAGCGGCTCGAGCTGGCGCGGCTGCAGTTTGGCTTCGATGCCGCCCATCATCGCGGCCTCGAACAACGAAACCTTGGCCTGGCCCGCGAACGTGCCCAGCACTTCGAGCGTGGTATTGCCGATGCCGCGGCGCGGCGTGGTGATCGCGCGGATGAATGCGGGATCGTCATCCGGATTGGCGATTAGCCGCAGATAAGCGCAGATGTCCTTGATCTCGGCCTTGTCGAAGAAGCTCTGGCCGCCCGACAGCACATAGGGAATGCGCTCGCGGCGCAGGATCTGTTCGAACAGCCGTGCCTGGTGGTTGCCGCGGTACAGGATGGCGTAATCGCGGAACTGCGCGCGACGTTCGAACTTGTGCGCGGACAGGCGGAACACGACCGACTCGGCCTCGTGCTCCTCGTCGTTCATCGGATTGATGGCGATCGGGTCGCCCATGCCGTGCTCGCTCCACAGCTTCTTGTCGAACAGCTTCGGGTTGTTGGCGATGACCGCGTTGGCCGCTTCCAGGATGCGCACCGTGGAACGGTAGTTCTGCTCGAGCTTGACGACCTTCAGGTCGGGGAAATCGGTCTGCAGCAGACGCAGGTTGTCGAGCGTGGCGCCGCGCCAGCCGTAGATGGCCTGGTCGTCGTCGCCCACCGCGGTGAACGCCGGCGCGCGCAGGTGCGAACCGCCGGCCAGCAGCTTTAGCAACTGGTACTGGCACGCGTTGGTGTCCTGGTACTCGTCGACCAGGAAGTAGCGCAGGCGGTTCTGCCACTTGAGCTGTACCGTCTCGTTGCGCGCGAACAGTTCGGCGGGCAAGCGGATCAGGTCGTCGAAGTCCACCGCCTGGTAGGCGTTCAGCGTGGCCACGTAGTTGCGGTAGACCAGCGCGGCCTGGTGTTCGTCGGCATTGGCGGCCTGGGCGATCGCTGCCTCGGGATCGACCATGCCGTTCTTCCACAGCGAGATGGTGCTCTGCACGCCGCGGATCAGCTTCTTGTCGGTCGTCCCCAGCTGCTCCTGGATCAGGCCGAAGCAGTCGTCCGAATCCATGATCGAGAACTGCGGCTTGAGGCCCACGTGCTCGGCTTCCATGCGCAGGATCTGCACGCCGAGCGAGTGGAAGGTACAGACCGTGAGTTGCTTGAGCGGCAGGCGCTTGCCCTCGCGCGTGGTCTTGCCTTCCATCAGCTTGCCGATGCGCTCCTGCATCTCCTTGGCCGCCTTGTTGGTGAAGGTGACAGCGGCGATATGGCGCGGCTCGAAGCCCTTGTCTTCGATCAGGTGGGCGATCTTCTGCGTGATCACGCGCGTCTTGCCCGAACCCGCGCCAGCGAGGACGAGGCAGGGTCCGTCCAGGTAACGGACGGCTTCGGATTGGGCAGCGTTGAGGCCGTGAGTCATGCGCGGGGAAGGGAGTAGGCGTGAAGGGGGCGACGCAGGCGCCCTGTACGCAACATGCAGGCGTGGGGCGCAAAGCTGACCATGCTAACACGCTCTCCAAGGTCGGATCAGTCAGCGGAAATCGCTATTTCACGGCCCAAGTTGTTGCGAAAGTAACACTTGGTAAGTCCTAAAACCGGCCCTGTCCTGCTGCCTCTAACAAATATGGCGGGATCTCCCGTCCACACGTATTTGAGTCACTTTCGGAGCCAAATCATGAAAACCCTACGAGCCCTTTCCAAAGCGACACTGGTCGGCGTGGCCGTCGCGGCCCTTGCGAGCGGTTGTGCGGACATGACGCCGAAGCAACGTAATACGGCCATCGGCGCGGCGGCCGGTGGTGTCGGCGGTGCCGTGCTGACCAACGGCAGTGCGGTAGGTACGCTGGGCGGCGCCGCGCTGGGCGGTGTGGTCGGCAACGTGGTGACGGACGACAACCATCGCCGCTAATGCCCGCTAAGACGGGCGGGCCCCGCGTTGACAAAGGCAGGGCCCTCCCGTACATTGCGCGCATCCGACCGGGAGAGCGCGCACAATCTTGCGCCGCCGAAGGGGTATCACCCGAAAACTCTCAGGCACCACGGACCGTTCGGATCGGCATGCAACATGCACACAATGCATGCCGCACTCTGGAGAGCGGCACCCGCCATCGATGGCGAGCGTGCCCACCGAAGGGGCGCGCGAGGAGAGGGTCCACCGGATCCGACTCGTAATCTCTCAGGTATCGAGGACAGAGGGGTCATCCGCCGCAGCGGATTGCGAAGCCATTGGCCAAGCAAGCGCTGCGGCGGATGACCCTTTTTTCGTTTTCGCAACCGAGATTGCCCCGAGGATTCCCATGACGCTCCAGGCCACGCCCCTCAATGCCATCCACCGCGCCCTCGGCGCCCGCATGGTCGACTTCGGCGGCTGGGACATGCCGGTCAACTACGGCTCCCAGATCGAGGAACACAACGCGGTGCGCAGCGACGCCGGCATGTTCGATGTGTCGCATATGTGCGTGGTCGATTTGCACGGCGCCAATACGCGCGCCTTCCTGCGTGGCCTGCTGGCCAACAATGTCGACAAGCTGCAGACGCCGGGCAAGGCGCTTTATTCGTGCATGCTCGACGAAAAAGGCGGCGTGATCGACGACCTCATCGTCTACTTCTTCGCCGAGGACAGCTTCCGCCTGGTCATCAACGCCAGCACCGCGCTCGGCGATATCGAATGGATCCGCGCGCGCAATGACGCTACCGGCAGCGGCGTGACCATCACCCCGCGCCGTGGCGATGTCGCGCCGGCCGGCGCGCTGCCGCTGGCCATCGTCGCCGTGCAGGGCCCGAATGCGCGCACCAAGGTGTGGAGCGCCTTCCCGTCCACGCAGCCTTCCGATGCCCTCAAGCCGTTCAACGCCGTCGTGGTCCAGGACAAGGCCATCGGCGAGATCATGGTCGCGCGCACCGGCTACACCGGCGAAGACGGCTTTGAACTCGTGGTGCCGGCCGAGAATGTCGCGGCTGTCTGGGAAAAGCTCGATGCCGCCGGCGTGCGTCCGGCCGGTCTCGGCGCGCGCGACACGCTGCGCCTGGAAGCCGGCATGAACCTGTACGGCCAGGACATGGATATCAACACCTCGCCGCTCGACGCCGGCCTCGCCTGGACCGTCGACCTGCAGAGCGAGCGTGATTTCACCGGCAAGGCGACGCTCGCCGCCGCCGGCCAGCGCCAGCAGTTCCTGGGCCTGATCCTGCGTGACAAGGGCGGCGTGCTGCGCGCTCACCAGAAGGTCATCACCGCGGCCGGTGATGGCGAAATCACCAGCGGTACCTTCAGCCCGTCGCTGTCGCAATCGATCGCTTTCGCGCGCCTGCCGATGGGCGTGGCGGTCGGCGACACGGTGCAGGTAGAGATCCGCGACCGCAAACTCGCGGCGACTGTGGTTAAACTGCCGTTTGTGCGTAATGGCAAGGCACTCGTGAGCTGAGGCGGCAACGCTCCCGCTCGCCACAACGGTCGCCCGTCGCGCCTGCCCCATCGACCGATGGCAGGCGCCCGAACCAAGAACAAATCTGAATCCCGGAGAACCCTCATGAATTTCCCCGCTGACCTGAAATACACCGAGTCGCACGAGTGGGTGCGCGTCGAAGCCGACGGCACGCTGACCATCGGCATCACCGACCACGCGCAGGACGCGCTGGGCGACATCGTCTTCCTGGAACTGCCCGAAGTTGGCAAGTCGGTCGGCGCCGGCGACGCGCTGGCCGTGGTGGAGTCGGTGAAGGCCGCTTCCGACATCTACGCCCCGGTGGCCGGCGAAGTGATCGCCGTGAACGAGGCCGCCACGGCCGCGCCGGAAAGCGTGAACGCCGATGCGTTCGACGCCTGGCTGTTCAAGCTCAAGCCGGCCAACGCCGACGACGTGAACGGCCTGATGTCGGCCGACGCGTACAAGGCCAGCGTCGGCGCCTGACGCCACGCCTGCCGGCCCTGCACCGCGCATGGGCCGGCCACTGTATTGATGCGCGGCGGCATGGCTGACCACCTGCCACCGCGCCCCCATCGAGGTTCTTGCCATGAACGCCCCGCTTCCCATGACCGCCGCCCAAGGTAACCGGCCCACGCTGGCCGAACTGGAGGCGCGCGACGCCTTCGCCGCCCGCCATATCGGCCCCGATACCCCCGAACAGCAGCACATGCTCAAGGTGCTTGGCTACGACAATCGCGCCAAGCTGATCGATGCCGTGATCCCTGAGGCCATCCGCCGCCGCGACGGCATGCCGATGGGCGAGTTCACCGAGCCGCTGGCCGAGGAAGCCGCACTGGCGAAGCTGCGCAAGCTCGCCGGCAAGAACAAGGTGCTCAAGAGCTTTATCGGCCAGGGCTACTACAACACGCTGACCCCGGCCGTCGTCCTGCGCAATATCTTCGAGAACCCGGCCTGGTACACCGCGTACACGCCCTACCAGCCGGAAATCTCGCAAGGCCGCCTGGAAGCGATGCTGAACTTCCAGCAGATGGTCACCGACCTGACCGGCCTCGATATCGCCAACGCGTCGATGCTCGACGAAGGCACGGCCGCTGCCGAAGCCATGACGCTGCTGCAGCGCGTGAACAAGCATGCGTCGAACACCTTCTACGTGGCTGACGACGTGCTGCCGCAGACGCTGGAAGTGGTACGCACCCGCGCCAAGCCGCTGGGCATCGAAGTGAAGGTCGGTCCCGCCGCCGACGCTGCTGCCGCGCATGCATTTGGCGTGCTGCTGCAGTACCCCGGCGTCAATGGTGACGTGAATGACTACCGCGCCATTGCCGATGCCGTGCATGCTGCCGGCGGTCTGGTGGTGGCTGCCGCCGACCTGCTCGCGCTGACGCTGATTACTGCGCCTGGCGAATGGGGGGCCGACGTGGCCGTGGGCAACTCGCAGCGCTTTGGCGTGCCGCTCGGTTTCGGCGGCCCGCACGCTGGCTACATGGCCGTCAAGGATGCATTCAAGCGCTCGATGCCGGGCCGCCTGGTCGGCGTGACTGTCGATGCGCAGGGCAACAAAGCCTATCGCCTGGCCCTGCAGACGCGCGAGCAGCATATCCGCCGCGAAAAGGCGACGTCCAACATCTGTACCGCGCAGGTGCTGCTGGCCGTGATGGCGTCGATGTACGCCGTGTACCACGGCCCGCAAGGCCTCAGGCGCATTGCGCAACGCGTGCATCGCCTGACCGCCACGCTGGCCGCCGGCCTGCAAACGCTGGGCTTCACGCGCACCAACGCGACGTTCTTCGACACGCTGACGTTCGAGACCGGCTTCAACACCGACGCGATCCACGCTGCCGCTACCGCGCGCGGCATCAACCTGCGCCATGCGGGCGCCACGCGCCTCGGCGTGTCGCTTGACGAGACCGCGACGCGCGATGACGTCGTGGCGCTGTGGGAAATCTTCTCGCACGGCAAGCCGCTGCCGGCGTCGCTGACGTTCGATGCCACCGAAGCCAAGGTGGAAGACGCTTTCCCGGCGGAACTCGCACGCACCACCGAATACCTGACGCACCCGGTCTTCAACACGCACCACGCCGAGCACGAGATGCTGCGCTACCTGCGCATGCTGGCCGACAAGGACCTCGCGCTCGACCGCACCATGATCCCGCTCGGTTCGTGCACGATGAAGCTGAATGCGACCAGCGAGATGATCCCGGTGACCTGGCCCGAGTTCAGCCAGATCCACCCGTTCGCGCCGCTGGACCAGACCGTCGGCTACCGCGAGATGATCGACCAGCTCGAGGCCATGCTGTGTGCGGCCACCGGCTACGCGGCCGTGAGCCTGCAGCCGAACGCCGGCTCGCAGGGCGAGTACGCGGGCCTGCTGATCATTCACGCCTACCACGCAAGCCGTGGCGAGAGCCATCGCGATATCTGCCTGATCCCGTCGTCGGCGCACGGCACCAACCCGGCTTCGGCGCAGATGGCCGGCATGAAGGTTGTCGTCGTCGCGTGCGATGAAAACGGCAACGTCGACCTCGAAGACCTGGCGAAGAAGGCCGAGCAGCACAGCAAGAACCTGGCGGCCATCATGATCACCTACCCGTCCACGCACGGCGTGTTCGAGCAGGGCGTGCAGCAGATCTGCGAGATCGTGCACCAGCACGGCGGCCAGGTGTATGTCGACGGCGCGAACATGAACGCGATGGTTGGCACGGCGGCGCCGGGCCACTTCGGCGGCGACGTGTCGCACCTGAACCTGCACAAGACCTTCTGCATTCCGCACGGCGGTGGCGGCCCCGGCGTGGGCCCCGTGGCGGTCGGCGCGCACCTGGCCGACTTCCTGCCGAACCAGGACAGCGTCGGCTATCGCCGCGACGACAACGGCATCGGCGGCGTATCGGCCGCGCCGTTCGGCTCGGCCAGCATCCTGCCGATCTCGTGGATGTACATCGCGATGATGGGTTCGTCCGGCCTGACCGCCGCGACCGAGAACGCCATCCTGACCGCCAACTACGTCGCCAAGCGCCTGTCGCCGCACTACCCGGTGCTGTACACGGGCCAGCACGGCCTGGTGGCACACGAGTGCATCCTGGATCTGCGCCCGCTGCAGAAGGAAACCGGCATCAGCAACGAAGACGTGGCCAAGCGCCTGATGGACTACGGCTTCCACGCGCCGACCATGAGCTTCCCGGTGCCGGGCACGCTGATGATCGAACCGACCGAGAGCGAAGCGCTGCACGAGCTCGACCGCTTCGTCGACGCGATGATCGCGATCCGCAAGGAAATCGGCCGCGTCGAAGACGGCAGCTTCGACCGTGAAGACAACCCGCTCAAGCACGCGCCGCATACCGCCGCCGTGGTCACGGCCAACGAGTGGACGCGCAAGTACACGCGTGAAGAAGCCGCCTACCCGGTGGCATCGCTGCGCACGCAGAAGTACTGGCCGCCGGTCGGGCGCGCCGACAACGTCTACGGCGACCGCAACCTGTTCTGCAGCTGCGTGCCGATGAGCGAGTACGCGCAGGACTGAGGCCGCCCCTCACCCCGTGGGCCGGTTACGGCCGTCCCACGGGCGCGCTATGCTCGACATAGAGGCGCCGCCCTTCGCGGTGCCATCAGCACAGCGGAGGCTGCATGTGGAATCTCAGTGCCCCATGGTGGGAGTTCGTGCTGCGCGGCCTGATTGTGTATGGCGCGGTACTGGCCCTGCTGCGGATGTCGGGCAAGCGCCAGATCGGCCAGCTCACGCCGTTCGACCTCGTACTGCTGCTGGTGCTTTCCAACGCCGTGCAGAACGCCATGAACGCCGGGGACAACTCCGTGACGGCGGGCCTGATCCTGGCCGTCACGCTGGTGGCAGCCAACGCGGTACTGGGCTACGTGACCTGGCGCAGCCGCAAGCTGGAAATTCTCGTCGAGGGCCGGCCGCAGTTGCTGGTCCACGACGGCAAGGTGTACCAGGACATCATGCGCCGTGAACACATCAGCTTCGACGACCTGAACAAGGCGCTGCGCCATGCCGGCTGCAACAGCGTCGCCGACGTGCATTTCGCGATTCTCGAAACCGACGGGACCGTTTCGGTCAAGCAACACCAGCAAGCGGCCGCGGCCACACCAGGCACCTCGATCTGGAGCAAGCCCGGCAACGATGAAGCGGTCTGAGCCAGGGATCGGTTGCCGATCCCGCCATTCTCTGCACCGCGCGACTTCAGGAGACTTCCGTGGCAGTCAGCGTCTTCGATCTGTTCAAGGTGGGCATCGGCCCGTCGAGCTCGCACACCGTGGGCCCGATGCGCGCTGCCCTGATGTTTGCCCAGGGCCTGGAGCGCGACGGCCTGCTGCCGCAGGTCGCCAGTGTGCGCGTGGAGTTGTACGGTTCGCTGGGCGCGACCGGCAAGGGCCACGGCACCGACAAGGGCGTGATGCTGGGCCTGATGGGCGAAGCGCCCGATACCATCGACCCCGATTCGGTCGACGGCCGTCTGCATGCGCTGCGCGCGAGCCGAACACTGTCGTTGCTCGGCCGGCACCCGATCCCGTTCGTCGAGAAAGAGCACATTGCCTTCTACCGGCGCGAAGCCATGGCCGAGCACCCGAACGGCATGAAGTTCCACGCGTATGACGCGCAGGGTACGTCGCTGCGCGAGGCACGCTATCTGTCGGTCGGCGGCGGCTTCGTCGTGACCGCGGGCGCGCCGAACACGCAGGTACTCAACGCGGCGCAGCAACTTCCGCATCCGTTCCGCAGCGGCAAGGACATGCTGGAGATGGCGAGCGCGAGCGGCAAGTCCATCGCGCGGCTGATGATGGAAAACGAACTCGTCTGGCGCAGCGAAGAAGATGTCACCGCCGGCCTGCTGCATATCTGGGACGTGATGCAGGCGTGCGTCGCGCGCGGCTGCCGCACCGATGGCGAACTGCCGGGGCCGTTCAAGGTGCGACGCCGTGCGCCCGAGCTGTACCGCAACCTGACGGAGCGCGCCGAGCGCACGTTGTCCGATCCGCTGTCCGTGATGGACTGGGTCAACCTCTACGCCATGGCCGTCAACGAGGAGAACGCCGCGGGCGGCCGCGTGGTGACGGCGCCGACCAATGGCGCGGCTGGCATCATCCCGGCCGTGCTGCATTACTACGACCGTTTCGTGCCCGGCGCCAACCGCCAGGGCGTGGTCGACTTCCTGCTGACCGCCGGTGCCATCGGCCTGCTCTACAAACTCAATGCGTCGATCTCGGGGGCCGAGGTCGGCTGCCAGGGCGAAGTCGGCGTGGCGTGTTCGATGGCTGCCGGTGCGCTCGCCGCAGTGCTCGGCGGCACGCCTGAGCAGGTCGAGAACGCTGCCGAGATCGGCATGGAACACAACCTGGGCCTGACCTGCGATCCGGTAGGCGGACTGGTGCAGATCCCGTGCATCGAACGCAATGCCATGGCCTCGGTCAAGGCCGTGAACGCGGCGCGCATGGCGCTGCGCGGGGACGGCACGCACTACGTGTCGCTCGATTCGGTCATCAAGACCATGCGCGAGACCGGCGCCGACATGAAGACCAAGTACAAGGAAACGGCGCGTGGCGGCCTGGCGGTGAATATCGTGGAGTGCTGAGGCCCTGCCGGCGTATCATGGCGCCAGTCTCCCCGGGCGCCACCGCAAGCGCCTGCAGAAACAGAGCAAAAAGCGAGGCGGCCATGCAAACCTTCTACCAGCTGTTCGACGAAACTTCGTCGACCTTCACCTACCTGCTGATCGACGCCAGCACGCGCGACGCGATCCTGATCGATCCGGTCGACCACCAGCTCGAGCGCGACATGGCCGTGCTGCGCGACGCGGGCGCGAGCCTCGCGTGGGTGGTGGAAACCCATGCCCATGCCGACCACATCACGTCGGCGGGCCACGTCGCCATGCAGACCGGCGCGAAGACCGCGGCGCCATCCGGATGCGACATCAAGCCCGCGCAGATGCAGCTGATCGACGGCGATACCCTCACCTTCGGCACGCAGGTGCTGCGCGCGATCCACACGCCCGGGCATACCGCCGGCAGCATGAGCTACCTGTGGGAAGAAGCCACGCCGGATGGCCCGTTGCGCCGCATATTCACCGGTGACGCCTTGCTGATCGACGGCTGCGGCCGCACCGATTTCCAGTCCGGCGATGCCGGCACGCTGTACGACAGCCTGACGCGCAAGCTTTTTGCATTGCCCGATGACACGCTCGTGTTTCCGGCGCACGACTACAAGGGCCGCACGTCCTCCACGATTGCCCAGGAGCGCGCGCACAACAGCCGTGTGGCGGGACGCACGCGCGATGAATTCATCGAGATGATGCGCAACCTGAACCTGCCGCGCCCGAAGCTGATCGATGTCGCCGTGCCGGCCAACCAGCGGCTCGGGCTGCGCGATGGCGAAAGCGTGCCGCACGGTGCCTGAGCCTAGCCCCATCAAATGCTTCTATTCGGCGTGCCAAAACTCTGAATTGACTTCAAGCAGCCCGCTGCAATACTGATCTCTCTGCCATACCTGGCACGCACCGGCATCGCGGCGTGACGCATGCAACGCGTCGCGCCATCACAGGGAGATTTCATCATGAAGCCGAACAGAAGCGCTCACCGCAAACTTGGTGTGCTGGCGGCCATGCTGGCCGCGCTGGCTCTGGCACCGGCCCAGGCGCAGCAAAAGCCAGTCGCCTATCCTGCCAAGGGGCAGAGCCAGCAGCAACAAGCGAGCGATGACGGGGCCTGCTACAGCTGGGCCAAGCAGCAGACCGGCGTCGATCCGGCACAAGCCGCGGCGCCGCAGCCTCAGGCACAGGCGCAGAGCGGCCAGCGCGTGCGCGGCGCAGCAGGTGGTGCGGCAACGGGTGCGGTGGTCGGAGCGATCGCGGGCGACGCCGGCAAGGGTGCCGCGGCCGGCGCAGCGGCGGGTACGGTTGCGGGTGGCGTGGCCCACCGGCAATCGCGCAGGCAGGCAGCCGCCGCCAATGAGCAGATGGCAGCCAATACCAGCCAGGCGATGTCAAGCTACTACCAGGCCTGGGGAGCCTGCATGCAGGGGCGCGGCTACTCCGTGAAGTAGGCGGCCGTGACGGCCGGGCGGCGCGTCAAGCCGCCCAGCGCTCGCAGGCCTGTCGCACGGTTTCGCGCTGGGTGCGCGCGTCGGCGTCGACCTGGCGCAGCCATTCGGCATCCCCGTTGCGATTCTCGGCCAGTGCACGGATATTGGCCAGCGCCTGCACCGACCCCAATGCCTCGGCGTGCGGCACGAGCGCGTCGCAGATCGACAGGATATGCTCGGCGATCGGCCGGCGCGTCAGCTCGTTGGGGTGCACGTATTCGCCTTCCAGCCCGAAGCGGCACGCCTGGAAGCGATTGAAGGTGTAGACAAGGTAATCGTCTTCCTGCGGCATGAACGGGCGTGACAGCAACAGATAGCGCGCCAGCATCTGGATGTACGCGGCGATGTCGCAGGCACGCTCCACCGTCAGCGGCGTGTCCATCACGCGCACTTCGATCGTGCCGAATTCGGGCTTGGGACGGATATCCCAGTAGAAGTCCTTCATGCTCTCGATCACGCCCGTATTGCGCATCTTTTCGAAATACGCAGTGAAAGCGTCCCACGTGAGCAGGAACGGCGCGCGCCCGCTCATCGGGAAGGCCGCGACCGAGTTGAGGCGCGCCGACGCAAAGCCGGTATCGACCCCCTGCACATACGGCGAAGAGGCTGCGAGCGCAACAAAGTGCGGCACGTAGCGGCCGATGGCATGCAAGAGGAACAGCGACTCATCCGCGCTCGGGCAGCCGATATGGACGTGCTGGCCGAACACCGTGAACTGCTTGGCGAGATAGCCGTACAGCTCCGAAATGTACTGGTAGCGCGGGGAATCCGAGATGATGCGGTCGGCCCACTGCTGGAACGGATGCGTGCCGCCCCCGCTGATGCCGATGTTCAGCGAGCGAGAGGCGGCCTGCATCAGGTCGCGCATGGTGCTCAGCTCGTCCAGCGCCTGCTGGTAGGTGTGGCAGATACCCGTGCTGATCTCGATCATCGAGGGGCTGATCTCGGGCTTGATATCGCCGGCATGCTGGGCGCCCTTCAGCGCGCGCAACAGGTCAGGCGCGAATGGCGCGAGATCATAGTCATGCCGATTGACGAGCTGCAGCTCCAGCTCGACGCCGAAGGTCAGTGCTTCGGAATGCTTGAACGATTCGAGCGACATCAGCGCCCTCCTCCATTACCGCGCTGGTCGGCACGGACTTCGCCGGCGAAGCGCAGCGCCCAGGCCGCGATCACGGGGCCCAGCAGTTGCTCGATGGCCAGCGCGCACAGGATGATGGCGGCCAGCGGTTGTCCGGTACTCGGATACAAACGCGCGACATCGTTCATCAACAGGTACGCCAGGCCTGACATCGGCGCGAGCGCCAGGCCCAGTGCCATGCACTGGCGCAGGCTCAGGCCCGAAAATGATCCCAGCGACACCACGCCGGCGAGCTTCGCCGCATGGCGCAGCAGCACCAGCACCACGGCATACACGCCGCCGACGGCCCAGTCTTGCGCCGTGAGCGGCAGGCCCAGCGATACCACCATCACGATGATCAGCAGGCTGCCGGCGCTGCCAAAGTGCGTCGGCCAGACATGTGGCTGGCTATCCTGGTGCTTGAACACCACGCCCGCCAGCATCAGCGTGAGCGGCATGGACAATTTTAGTACCCGGGTCAGCGCAAGCGTGAACAACACCAGGCCCACGAGCACGAGGAAGCTGTAGTGGTCGTCGGCCGACATGCGGCCATAGATCGCGTGCCCGATCTTGCCAACCACCCAGGCCAACAGGCAGGAGCCGACCAGCAGATAGAGCGGGTGCAGCAGCGCGGCGCCGAGGTTGCCATATTCGGAATGCAGCCAGCCCGTCGCGACCTGCACGATCACGGCGGCATAAATGCTGTTGAGCGCGGCCATGGCCATCAGCCGCTCGGTCACCTGGCCTTCGGCGCGCAACTCGTTCTTGAGCTGCAGCACGATAGTCGGCGAAGTGCTGACCGCGATACCACCCGCGAGAATCGCGATGCCCGGCGATGCGCCGATCCACTGCAGCACGGCGGCCACCAGGCCCCAGGTCAGCAGGCTCTCGAACGCACTGGTGAGCAACAGCCAGCGATTGGCGCTCAGCCAGGTCAGCGAAAGACGATGCCCCAGTTCGAACAGGGCCAGCGCCAGCGCCATATCGATCAGGATACGGGTCTGGGCGATCATGTTGGTGTCGACGATGCTGCGCCCGAGCATGCCCGCGCACAGGCCTGCCGCCGCGTAGCCGACGATGCGCGGGCAGCCCAGCCAGCGGCGGCACAGTTCGCCTGCAAGGCCGGCGCCGACCAGCGCCAGGCCGACCCAGAACAGGCCGCCGGGGGCGAGCGGAAGTGACGGGAAAAGTTGGCTCAGTCCATTCATGCGTGACATGGTAATGGAAGCACATGACATTCCGTGTCAGCCATTGTCTGACACCGCACGGATCGCGCCAACTTCTTTCGCTAACTTTCAATAAAAAACGCCATCTTCTCGGATGGCGTTTTTTATGAATGGATCGCGCGCAGCGTGGGGGCCGAATCGGCGCGATTGTCAGCGCCTTACACGCCCCACAGCTTCCATTTCGGCCGGGTGGCGCGCAATGCCGCTTCGACCTTGGCGTGCAGGCCGCGCGTCCGACCCTGCTCGGCGCCGGCGGCGCGTGCCTTGTCGTAGTAGCCGAGCGCCGTCTCGCGCTGTGCCTGCCCGACCGCTGATTCCACCGCGCGCAGCCAGGTCTCGGCATCCCAGTCGTCGCGCACGGCGAACGCGGCCGCGAAATCCGCCAGCGCAGCGTCGTGGCGCGCGGCGGCGTTGTGGATCAACGCGCGCTGGACCCGCGGCCCCGCCTGGTCCCACGCATCGCCCTCGGTCATGACGATGGCCTGCTCGAACAGCGGCAACGCGCGCTCGTGGTCGCCCAGGTCACGCCAGACCTGGCCGAAGCGGTTGAACAGCCACGCATCCTCCACGAGCAGCGCGCGGCGTTGCTGGGCGTCGATTTCGGCCAGCGCGTCAGTCCGGTCGTGCGGATCCATGCCGTCCATGCGCGCCTGCACCAGCGCTGCGTAATGGGCCCGCGCATGCGCCATCGGGTGTGCGGCCTCGCTGCGGGCCTCCACAGGCAATGCGTCGAGCCGGGCGTCCATATGCGCCATGGCCGCACCGGCGGCCTCGGCCGCTTCGGCGCCACCGATGGCTTTCCACGCGGCGATCAGCCGGCTGAAGGCCCACGTCACGTCGGACGGGTTGCGCTCGAGTGGATAGCGATTGAGCACCTCGCCCGCCAGTTCCACCACCTGCTGGTGCTGGCCGGCGCCGGCGTGGCAATCGAGCAGGTCGATCCAGTGGTCGATGAACTCGCTCGCGGCCATGCCCTTGCGGTGCAGCGCGATGCGCGTCTCCAGATTGCCCGCGTCGGCCGGAAGGCTGCGCGACAGCAGGCGGCACAGCAGCGAATAGACGTGCGGGTCGGCATTGCCGCCATGGCCGCTGGCATCGCCCTCGCCGCTCGCGAAGTACTGGTCGAAGCGCGCGACGCCAAGCTGGCAGGCTTCCACCAGCCGCGGCCGCAGCGCGGCTTCGGCCTGCGGCACCTCGTCGATAAACTCGCCGAGCGCCGTGGCGGCACGGTAGTAGCCAGCGCCATCGTCGCTGTCGGTGGCCAGGCTGAACTTCAGCCAGGGCTGGGAATCGGTACCCGCCGTGCCGGGCTGGGCCGTCCGGGCGGCCTGGTGGCGCCAGGCCATTGCGCGTACCTGGGTCTGCGGGTCCGGGCACTGGCGCTGGTACACGGCGAGGTCGTCCTGCGCCCCTTCCGTGTCGCCGCTACCGAAGCGCAGCGGCGCACGCAGCCGGCGGGCCTGCGGATGGTCCGGAGAATCCGCGAGCACAAGGCCGGCTTGCTCGCCAGCGAGCGCATCGGCGGCCTCGGGTTCAAGTTCGAGCAGATCGGGGTTGTCCAGCGCAATGCGCCCCAGGCAGACGCGCATCATGGGCTCGACCGGCTGGCCCGCTGCCTCGGTACGGACGATTGCGTCGTGGACGAGCGGCAGGATGTCCTCGGCGCCGAGATCGGGCGCGCGATACAGCAGGTCGTGCCAGTAGCGGCCGGCGCCGGCCAGGTCGCCGAGCCGGTAGCAAGCCAGCCCCGCGTGGAAATGCGCGGGCCACTCGCCCGACAGCAGGCCGTTGCGCTGCGAGGCCTCGTGCAGCCACGGCAACGCGTCGCGATCCCGGCCAAGGCTCATCAACATGGCGCCATAGCGATGCGCGAGCACCCCGCGCGACGCCCACCGGTGAGGCGGCGCAAGGTTCAACGTCTCCAGCCGCGCAAGTGCGTCATCAAGCACCGCAAAGGCCGACTGCGCATCGCCCTTGTCGAAGAACAACCGTGCCTGCAGCGTGGTGAAATCGACCACTTCGGGCCGGGCCGCCGACAACTGGCCGGCAATCTCCAGCGCTTCATCGAACCGGCCTACACCGGCCAGTTCGACGGCGCGGTCGTAGCTGACTTCCTGCACGGACACGTACTGCTCCTTCTGGATTGGATAAACGAATGCGGGATTATGCGCCAAAGGCACGATCCCCCATCCGGGACAACAAACGGCAGGGGTCAGTTCAATCTTTAGGGTTGGCAAGAAAAAACGCCACCCGCGAGGGGTGGCGTTCTTCTGGCCTGGCGCCGGTGGGCTTACTTGCCGCCAACCGTCTCCAGCACGGTCCACTTGCCGCCGACCACCTTGTAGACGGTGATGCCGCCGTCCTTCAGGTCGCCGCGGGCGTCGTACGCCAGCGTCTTGGTGGTGACACCCTGCATATTGGTCGCCGCCAGCACCGGCAGATAGCGCGCCGGATCGGCCGAGCCGGCCTTGACCATGGCGGTCATCATCGCGGTGGCGCCGTCATAGGCGTACGGCGAGTAGGTCTGCACCTTCGAGCCGAAGCGCTTCTCGTACTTCTTCTCGTACGCGGCGCCGCCCGGCATCTGGTCCAGCGGCAGGCCGGCCAGCGACACGACCGTGCCTTCGGAAGCGGGGCCGGCCAGCTTCAGGAAGTTGTCGGTCTTGGACATTTCGCCCGACACCAGCGGGGCCTTCATGCCCAGTTCCTTGACCTGCTTGGCCATCGGGGCCGACTGGGTCTCGGCGCCGCCGTAGAAGATGATGTCCGGGTTGCTGCGCTTGATGTTGGTCAGCACGGCCTTGAAGTCCACCGCCTTGTCGTTGGTGAACTCGCGGCGCACGATCTTGCCGCCGGCGGCCTTGGCGGCCTTCTCGAACTCGTCAGCCAGGCCCTGGCCGTACGCGGTGCGGTCGTCAACGATTGCGATGTTCTTCGCACCCAGCTTCTTCACCACGAACGCGCCGATCACCGAACCCTGCTGGGTGTCGGAGGTCATCATGCGGAAGGTCGTCTTGAAGCCTTGCTTGGTGTATTCCGGCGCGGTCGCCATGGCGATCTGCGGAATGCCAGCGCGGTTGTAGACCATCGACGCCGGGATGGTGGTGCCCGAGTTGAAGTGGCCGAGCATGCCCTGGATGCCGTTGTCGACGAGCTTCTGCGCGACCACCGAGCCGGTCTTCGGATCGGCCTGGTCATCTTCGGAGACCAGCACGAACTTGACTTCCTTGCCGCCGATCTTCGGCTTGGTGGCGTTCATGTCCTCGATGGCGAGGACGATGCCGTTCTGCATGTCCTTGCCGTACTGGGCCTGGCCGCCGGTCATCGGGCCGGCAAAGCCGAGCTTGATTTCCTGGGCCTGGGCGAAAGCCGCCGTGGCGCCGGTCAGGCCAGCGATAGTCAGGGCAACGGTCAGGGCCGTCTTGTGGAATGTCGAGGTCATCAGTTCTCCTTGGTGGCTGGTTCAGCCTTCTTGCTGCGCTTTTTCTACGCTTCGGGAACGCCGTCTGGGCGCTCCTCCCCTATGGATGCGCATGGCGGCAGGATCGCCGCCGCGCATACGCACTTCAAACTCTGTCCGCGCCGGCTCAGCCGATCGTCATCAGGCTGGCGTTGCCGCCGGCCGCCGCCGTGTTGACCGACAGCGAACGCTCGATCAGCAAACGTTCGAGCGCGATATTCGGTTCACCTTGCGCGAGCCCCTGCACGCCGATGATCGGGCCCGGCCGCGCCGCGACCTGCTCGCACACGGTGCGCAGCTGATCCGAATCGCCATGGTGGATCACCGCGTCGAACGCGACGTCCGCCGAGGTCCAGTCGGACACGATGCGGACGCGCGATTGTACGCCCTTGGGCAGTCGTGCAAACAGCCCGCGCGAGACAGGGTTTTCCGCCATCACGGCCTGGCCGCCAACGGCCAGCACGGCCGCGAGCTGGATGGCCAGATCCTGTTCCTGCGCCGCCAGGCACAGGACGTGATGGCGCGGCAGCAGCGAGTAGGTGTTGCGCTCGCCGGTCGGGCCCGGCAGCGTCACCGAAATGCCAGCCGCCGAGGCTTCGGCAAAGCGGTCGCAGGCGGCGGCGACTTCAGGCATCTCGGCCTTCGCCCAGTCCTTCAGCGCCTGCGCGGCAACCGGGCGCTCCGGCGTGGCCGGCGCGTTGCCCGACGCTTCCGCATGGCGCACGCTGCGTACCACCGCATCCTGAGGGCAGACGGACAGCAGACGGTGCAGGTACAGCGGGCCACCGGCCTTCGGGCCCGTGCCGGACAGCGCCTCGCCACCGAATGGCTGCACACCGACCACTGCGCCAACGATATTGCGGTTCACGTACAGGTTGCCGACGTCGGCGTGCTGCACAATCTGCGCAATGGTCTCGTCGATGCGGGTGTGGATGCCCATGGTCAGGCCGTAGTTGGTGCCGTTGATCTGGCCGATCATCGTGTCCAGCGCGGCGCGCGGGAAGCGCACCACGTGCAGCACGGGACCGAACACTTCGCGCTTGAGCTCTTCGATGCTGTCGAGTTCGATCAGCGTCGGCGGCACGAAGGTGCCGTGGCGGCAGCTTGCGCCCTGCGGGGCATTCGGGTCAGCCTGATGTACGCGGCGGCCCTTGGCACGCATCGCGTCGACATGGCGAACGATATTGCCGCGCGCCTCTTCATCGATGACCGGACCGACGTCGGTCGACAGGCGATCCGGGTTGGCCATGGTCAGTTCGTTCATGGCGCCCTTGAGCATGGCGAGCACGCGGTCGGCCACGTCTTCCTGCAGGCAAAGCACACGCAGCGCCGAGCAGCGCTGGCCAGCCGAGTCGAACGCGGAGTTGACCACGTCGCCCACGACCTGCTCGGCCAGTGCCGAGGAGTCGACGATCATCGCGTTCTGGCCGCCGGTTTCGGCGATCAGCGGAATCGGACGGCCCGCGGCATCGAGGCGGCCGGCGATATTGCGTTGCAGGATGCGCGCCACTTCGGTCGAGCCCGTGAACATCACGCCCTTGACGCGCGCATCACCAACCAGCGCCGCGCCCACGGTCTCGCCGCGGCCCGGCAGCAATTGCACCGCACCGGCCGGCACGCCAGCCTCACGCAGGATGCGCACGGCGGCGGCGGCAATCAGCGGCGTCTGCTCGGCGGGCTTGGCCAGCACGGTGTTGCCGGCGGCCAGCGCCGCGGCTACCTGGCCGGTGAAGATCGCCAGCGGGAAGTTCCACGGGCTGATGCAGACCACCGGGCCCAGCGGGCGGTGCGTCTCGTTGTCGAAGCTGCGGCGCACCTCGGTGGCGTAGTAGCGCAGGAAGTCCACGGCTTCACGCACTTCGGCGATCGCGTTCGAGAAGGTCTTGCCGGCCTCGCGCATGATGATGCCCATCAGCGACTGCATCTGGGCTTCCATCAGGTCGGCGGCGCGTTCGAGCGCGGCGGCGCGGACGTCGGGCGGCGTGGCTTGCCAGATCGGCGCCGCGTTGGCGGCGGCCTGCAGCGCGGCGTCGACATCGGCCTGGCTGGCTTCAGTGACGTGTCCCACGACGTCGCGATGGTCGGCGGGGTTCAGCACCGGCGTGGTAATGGCATCGGCCGCACGCGGGACTTCGGCGCCCAGCATCGGCTCAGCCACCACGCGCTCGCTCGTGCCGGCCAGCAGCGCCGACGACAACGACGCCAGGCGGTGTTCGTTTGCCAGGTCGATACCAGCCGAATTGGCGCGCGACTTGCCATAGAGGCCACGCGGCGATGGGATCTTCGGATGCGGCAGGCCCAGCGTGCCTTCATCGCGATGCATGGTCTCGACCACGGCGACCGGGTCGGCCACCAGTTCATCGAGCGAAATCGTGTCGTCGGCGATGCGGTTGACGAACGAGGTGTTGGCGCCGTTTTCAAGCAGGCGGCGCACCAGGTAGGCCAGCAGCGTCTCGTGCGTGCCGACCGGCGCGTAGATACGGCACGGGCGGTTGAACTTGCCGTCGGCGATCGGGCCGACGACCTGGTCGTACAGCGGCTCGCCCATGCCGTGCAGGCACTGGAACTCGTACTGGCCCGGGTAGTAGCTGTGGCCGGCGATCTGGTAGATGGCCGACAGCGTGTGCGCGTTGTGCGTGGCGAACTGTGGATAAATCGCGTCCGGCACCGACAGCAGCTTGCGTGCGCAGGCCACGTACGACACGTCGGTGTAGACCTTGCGCGTGTAGACCGGATAGCCCTCCAGCCCTTCGACCTGGGCACGCTTGATCTCGCTGTCCCAGTAGGCGCCCTTGACCAGGCGGATCATCAGGCGATGGCGGCTGCGGCGCGCGAGGTCGATCAGGTAATCGATCACGAACGGGCAGCGCTTCTGGTAGCCCTGCACCACGAAGCCGATGCCGTTCCAGCCGGCCAACTCGGGCTCGAAGCACAGGCGTTCGAGCAGGTCGAGCGAAATCTCGAGGCGGTCGGCCTCTTCGGCGTCGATATTGATGCCGATGTCGTACTGGCGCGCCAGCAGCGTCAGCGACTTCAGGCGCTCGTACAGCTCCGAGACCACGCGCTCGTGCTGGGCGCGGCTGTAACGCGGGTGCAGCGCCGACAGCTTGATCGAGATGCCGGGGCCTTCGTAAATGCCGCGGCCGCGCGAGGCCTGGCCGATCGCATTGATGGCCTGCTCGTAGGAGGCGAGGTAGCGCTGGGCATCCTCTTCCGTCATCGCGGCTTCGCCGAGCATGTCGTAGGAGTAGCGGAAGCCCTGCGCTTCGTACTTGCGCGCGTTGGCCAGCGCTTCGGAAATGGTCTCGCCCGTGACGAACTGCTCGCCCATCAGGCGCATGGCCATGTCGACGCCCTTGCGGATCAGCGGCTCGCCGCCCTTGCCGATGATCCGCGTGAGCGCCTTGCTCAGGCCGGACTCGGTATGCGTAGCGACCAGCTTGCCGGTCAGCAGCAGGCCCCAGGTCGCAGCGTTGACGAACAGCGACGGGCTCTGGCCCAGGTGCGACTGCCAGTTGGCACCGCTGATCTTGTCGCGGATCAGTGCGTCGCGCGTGGGCTTGTCGGGAATGCGCAGCAGCGCCTCGGCCAGGCACATCAGCGCCACGCCTTCCTGCGACGACAGCGAGAATTCCTGGATCAGGCCCTGCACCAGGCCTTCGCGGCCGGTGCCGACCTTCTGCTCGCGCAACGCGGTGGCCAGCTTCTTGGCCATCTTGATGGCGGCTTCGGCCTGTTGCTGCGGCAGGCGCGCCTGCTCCAGCAGCACCGGTACGCAATCGGTTTCTGGCCGACGATAGGCCGAAGTAATTGCCGCGCGCAGTACGGATTGCGGCTGGATGCTTTGCGCGAATTCCAGGAACGGCTGCGGCGCGCCATCGGCGTGGCTCATCTCAGCACCGTCAGCGCCATCGGCATCCGTTGCGGCGCCGGCCATTGCCTCATGCGGCAGGTGGCCGCGCTCGATCTGCTCGAGATACGTGAAGATCGCCTGCTTGATCAGCCAGTGCGGCGTGCGGTCGATGGATTGGGCGACACGCTTGAGGCGATCGCGCGAAGCGTCGTCGAGTTTGACGCCGAGGGTGGTGGTGGCCATGCGAGCTTTCTCCGTAAGACACAAGGCTGCGGGTCGATGTCGCCAGCGTCGGACGCGAGCGGCATTGGGGCCCGACCTGCGCAACCTCTGGGCTGGCGCGATCTTACTCCTGAAAAACGCAAAGGTGCAACCTAGTGCAACCACTATCTCGAAGGCCGGTTGCTACGGTTGCACCACAGTCACATGCAGCCGGCGTTCAGATCCTCAGCGGGTCGATTTCCAGTTGCCAGCGCACGCCTCTTGCGTCCGCACCGGCATCGGAAAAAGTCCGCACCCACTCGCTCACAAATCGTTGCAGCACGGGCCTTGAGCTGGCTTCCAGCAACATCTGGGCGCGCTCCCGGTTAGCGATGCGCACCATCGACATCGGTACCGGATCATGCAGTTGCACCTCAGGCGCCAAAGCATTGCCGTCTGCCAGGCGCCGCACTGCCTGCAGGAACTGCAAAGCACGTTCGAGCTGGCCATGTTCCGCGGTCAGCAGGACCTGGTAGCAGAACGGGGGCAACCCGGCCTGGCGCCGCTCGCGCAACTGGCCTGCGGCGAATCCATCATAGTCATGCCGCAGCAGAGCCTGCAATGCCGCCGCGTCCGGATAGCGTGTCTGGATGAGGACTTCGCCAGGCAACCCGGCCCGCCCTGCCCGGCCGGACACCTGCATCAGCGAGGCAAACAGGTGTTCGGCAGCGCGGAAATCGTGGCTGAACATGGCAGCGTCCGGATGCACCACGCCGACCAGCGTTACGCGCTGGAAATCATGGCCCTTGGCGACCATCTGGGTACCGACGAGGATATCCACCTCGCCGGCGTGCACTTCGTCGAACATCGCCTGCGCACTGCCCTTGCGCCGCGTGGAATCGGCATCGATGCGCGCGATACGCGCCTGTGGAAAACGTGCCGCCAGCGCTTCTTCGATGCGCTGGGTGCCGCGGCCAAGCGGCGCGATATCCATATTGCCGCAGTCAGGGCAATGGTGCGGCACGGGGGACTCCAGCCCGCAGTGGTGGCAGCGCAGCCGCCGTTCCGGCCGGTGCAGCACCAGGTACGCCGAACAGCGCGGGCAGCCCGAGAGCCAGCCGCAGCTGTCGCAGGCCAGCACCGGGGCGTAGCCACGGCGGTTCAGGAACAGCAGGCTCTGCTCGCCGCGGGCCAGCCGGGCGTCGATCGCCTCCAGCAACGGCACCGACAGGCCTTCGAACAGCGCCCGCTGGCGCTGGCGTTCGTGGTT
This sequence comes from Cupriavidus numazuensis, assembly GCF_905397435.1. GTDB lineage: Bacteria > Pseudomonadota > Gammaproteobacteria > Burkholderiales > Burkholderiaceae > Cupriavidus > Cupriavidus numazuensis. Next base: position 132,906 of record NZ_CAJPVI010000007.1, on the reverse strand, counting down.
CAGGTCGATCAGGTGCACGGCCGGCAGCGCAGCTTCGGCCTGCGCGCGCTGGCGCAGCACCAGCTTGCGGTACGCGCCCTGCTCGGCGCGCCACCAGGTTTCCATCGACGGCGTGGCCGAGCCCAGCACGACCGGGATCTCGAGCCGCTTGGCGCGCCACACGGCCAGGTCGCGCGCGGAGTAGCGCAGGCCTTCCTGCTGCTTGTAGGACGTGTCGTGCTCTTCGTCGACGACGATCAGCGCGAGATTCGGCATCGACGCCATCACCGCCATGCGCGTGCCCAGCACGATGCGCGCTTCGCCACGATGCGCGGCCAGCCATTGCAGGCTGCGTTCCTGGTCAGCCAGCCCGCTGTGCAGCACAGCCAGCGGCAGGTGCGGAAAGCGTGCCGCGATGCGTGACTGGAGTTGCGGCGTCAGGTTGATCTCGGGCACCAGCATCAGCACCTGCGCGTGCGGATCGCGCGCAAGCACCTGCGCCATGGCATGCAGATAGACCTCGGTCTTGCCGCTGCCGGTCACGCCGTGCAGCAGGAACGGGGCAAAGGACGCAGCGGCCCCGATGGCTTCGACCGCCGCAAGCTGTTCCTCATGCAAGGCAGGCGCCACCGACGGGGCCTGCGACGGCGCGGAGCCGAGCAAGGTGCGGTCGGCGGTGATCGCCTCGATCCAGCCTGCAGCGGCCCATTCCGCAAGCCTCGCGGGCGCGGCGGTGCATAATTCGCGCGCCTCGGCCAGACTCATCGGCTCGGGCACTGCACCGCCGTCGGTGCGGTCGGCCAGCGCCTGCGCAAGCGCCCGCACCGATCGCGCACGCACAGGCACCGACTCGAGCAACGTGGGGATATGTGCCGCAACGACCCGGTACGCCTCGGTCCGTGCACGCTGGCCAAGGCGCGGCCAGCCTTCCGACTCCCGCAGCGATGGTGGCAGCGACGGCAGCATCACCTCGCCAAGGCAGCGCTGGTAATAGCGCGCCGCGAACGTCGCCAGATCGCGCCATTCCTGCGAGAGTGGCGCCAGCCAGTCCAGTCGCGCGGAGACCGCCTTGATCCGGTCCGCCGGTACGGCCGACTCGGCGGCGCGGGCAACGGCAACGCCGACCACGCTGCGACGTCCGAACGGTACGACCACCAGATCGCCCGGCACCACCTCATCGCCGGCGAGGTAGTCAAAGCAGTCGTCCGCGGGCGTATCGAGCGCCACGCGGACAATGCCGGCGCTACGCGGTTCAGTGTCGTCTGGCAACGTCATCAGAGGCAGTTCTGGTGCACGGCGCGTGCGCAAAGACTGTGCGGATTCAGGCGCAAAGGGAATAGAAGCAGGCTTAGTGTGCGGCGCAACATCAACTTAAAGTAAAACTTCAAATGTGGCCCTAAGTCGATGATAGATGACTGCTTTTCCACTAATTCCAACGACCCTGTGGATAACTTTGTTGAAAAGTCGCTCCGGGACGCCGCGAAAGCCCGAAAAACAAGGGAATCACTGGCAAGCGCAACCGCTTTGAAAAACTTCCAATTCCTTAAAAATCAAGGCCTTGCAAACATCCCCCAGATGAGTTAAGGGCTTACCCCTTCTTGCAGTGCGGCAAACCTATCGGTGTGCATAAGTCAAGCCTTCACCGTCAACTGCAAGCACCTTTTTGGCGAATCTGGACGAAATTGTTTACTTGACAGCAGCAGCGGCGCGCCTCCCGCGACACCGCCTGCCTCGGCGCGAAGATCGCTGCACCGCGAGGAAACTGTGACCGGCGCATGACGCCGGTACTTTTGGGATATTTGTGTTTCAGCTCTGCGACGTGCGCAGCTGCCGGCTGTAGCGATGCACTTCGTCCACCAGCACCGCCACGCTTTCCGGGGGCGTGAACTGCGAAATGCCGTGGCCGAGGTTGAACACATGACCGTCACTGCCGCCCGCTGCCGCGTAGCTGTCGAGCACGCCGCGCACCTGTTCACGAATGGCGGCCTCCGGCGCGAACAGCACCGTCGGATCGATATTGCCCTGCAGCGCCACGCGGCCACCGGTGCGGCGACGCGCTTGTGCAAGGTTGACCGTCCAGTCCAGGCCGATGGCGTCGGCGCCGGTGTCGGCGAGGCCTTCCAGCCACAGGCCGCCACCCTTGGTGAATACGATCGCGGGAATCTGCTGGCCGTCATGCTCGCGCTTCAGGCCGGCGAGCACCTTGCGCATATAGGCCAGCGAGAACGCCTGGTACATGCCGTCAGCCAGCGCACCGCCCCAGGTGTCGAAGATCATCACGGCCTGCGCGCCTGCCTCGATCTGTGCATTCAGGTACTCGCTGACCGCCTGCGCATTGATTTCAAGGATGCGGTGCATCAGGTCCGGCCGGCCGTACATCATCGCCTTGACCGTGCGGAAGTCGTCCGAGCCCCCGCCTTCGACCATGTAGCAGGCCAGCGTCCACGGGCTACCCGAGAAGCCGATCAGCGGCACGCGCTGGCGGCCGTCCTGGACCAGCGCGCGGCGGATCTCGGCCACGGCGTCGAAGACATACTGCAGGGACGCCATGTCGGGCACGGCAAGCTGCTGCACGTCGGCTTCGGTGCGCAGCGGCCGGGCGAAGCGCGGGCCTTCGCCCTGGGCAAACGACAGGCCGAGACCCATGGCGTCGGGCACCGTCAGGATGTCGGAGAAGAGGATGGCCGCGTCCAGCGGATAGCGGTCCAGCGGCTGCAGCGTCACTTCGGTGGCATAGGCCGGATTCTTGGCCAAGCCCAGAAAGCTGCCGGCACGCGCGCGCGTGGCGTTGTACTCAGGCAGGTAGCGGCCTGCCTGGCGCATCAGCCACAGCGGCGTGTATTCGGTCGGCTGCCGGCGCAGTGCGCGCAGGAAAGTGTCGTTCTGCAGTGCGGTCATGGTCATCCTCGTAAGACCGCCATTCTAAGGGATGGCCGCCGCGCACCGGCGCCTGATGCGACAGTGCCGGCGCACTTGGCTGCTAGACGTCGTCGAACAGGCTCGCGAAGGCCTGGGCGGCACGTTGCATCCATTCGCGCGCGCGCGGCGCGTCCGGTTGCAGGCGTGCGAAGCCGTGGGTCATGCCACTGGCCTCGATGGTGACTACCGTGGCGTCGTGCCGAACGAGGAAATCGGCATAGGCCAGGCCATCATCGCGCAACACGTCGTTGGCGGCGACGACGATGGCAGTGGCCGGCGGCTGCACTTGCGGCGCGTGCGCCATCAGATGAATGCGCGGATCGTCGTGTTGCGCGCCGCGTGCCAGACTCTCGGCACCGATGAATTGGGTCCAGAACCAGGCCATCTCGTCGCGGGTCAGGCCGGGACCATCGGCAAAGGCACGATAGCTCTCACTCGAAAGCACGGGCGCTGTCACCGGATAGACGAGCAACTGCGCCGCCACCACTTGCTGTCCGGCTTCGGTGTTGACCTGCTGCGCCCCGAGTGCGGCGAGATGTCCACCGGCGCTGTCGCCGGCCACGGCAAGGAAGCCGGTATCGAAGCCCAGCGACGCGCGCTGCGCGGCGAACCATCGGACCGCATCTACCGCGTCATCGCATGGCGCCGGAAACGAATGCTCTGGTGCGAGCCGGTAATCCACGCTGGCCACCGCGCAGCCCGTATCGGCCGCCAGCAATGCAGCAACGCTGTGGTGAGTTTCATGCGACCCGACGACCCAGCCGCCGCCATGGAAGTAGACGATCAGCCGCGATGGCGCATCGACCGGGGGACGAAACAGACGCGCGGTCAGCGAGCGTCCCGCCAGCGCCAGCGTCAGGTCCTCCCACGTGATGCCGGCGGGATCGGGCACCACCGACGAAGCTGCCACTTCGACAAAGCGCTCGCGCCGGGCGCGCGCATCAACGGGTACGGGAAGGGCGCCGTATTGCTCGGCCAGGCGGCGATAATAGGCCAGGAGTTGCGGATCGATTGCCATTGGTCAGGCGAATGGGTTCAGGACAGCTCGAGCTGGCGAGTGAGCTCGATCTTGCTGCAGCAGTCTTGCACGGCGAGCAGGCCGGCGGCACGGGCGTGGCCGATTGCGGCGTCATTCACAATACCGAGCTGCAGCCATACGCCACGCGCGCCGATCGCAATGGCGTCGGCAACGACGGGCGGAGTATCGTCGGCACGGCGGAAGATGTCGACCCAGTCGATGCGTCCACCTTGTGCCGCTATTGCGGTCGCCGCGTCCTGCAGCGAAGCATGGCATGGCTCGCCAAGGATATGCTCGCCGGCATGGCGCGGATTGACGGGCACGATGCGGAAACCATGCTGCTGCAGAAATTCGGCAACCTCATGGCTTGGGCGATCGGGACGGTCCGACAGGCCCACAATAGCCACGGTCTTCATGCCGAGCATGTTCCGGATCGCGTCCTGCATGTCTGCCATCATGAACTCCAGTACGTGGCCACGGGCAGCGCCGGGCGTGGTTGTAACCGGCCAATCGTAACTGACGAGCGGCTCTCGCGCCGGAAGCGCCGCATTGTTCGCCAGCGCACATGGAATTCGACGCGCCACGATGCGCTGAGATCACATTATGACGTGGAAAGTGACGCCTTAACGGCCAGATGTGCGTATGACGCTCCATTCCGCGCGAGTCGGCTTTCAACTTCTTGCAAAAGGATACATTTTGTTACTGCCATCGCAGGGACTTTCCCCCACAATGCATTGACACACCGACGTTTGGTGGGCCGCGTCCCCGCGAAGAAGTGAGTAAAGAGAAGATGGGGCGCTGAAGAAAGCCCTTGGCAGTGATTCCCGATTTTCCGAGCCAGCAGGCGATGCCTGCTGGCCGGACACCAGGAAGACCCGATGGCGCGAGGCCTTTGCGGCCGATTTTGCGAATGAGATTCGCTGCGCCTTAGTAGTCCTGGACCGAACCCGTTCCTTCGAATTGACCCCTCGAAGGGATTTTCCCGTCCGCGCGGAGCCTCCCCGGCCCGCGCGCTTTTTTTTGGTCCAAGCCCAAGAAGCATATCCCCACATCATCAAAAAAGGCAGCCGCGGGGCTGCCTTTTTTGGTTGTCGCACCGAAAAAACAACAGTGCGACAGGGACTGCTTGCTGCTTACTTCTTACGACGCAGACGGGCGATGGCAGCCAGTTGCGCGGCGGCCACGGCGAGTTCGCTTTGAGCGCGTGCAATGTCCAGATCGCTGCTCTGGTTTTGCATCAGCTCTTCGGCGGCACGCTTGGCTTCCTGCGCCTTGGCTTCGTCCAGGTCGGTACCGCGGATAGCGGTATCGGCCAGCACGGTAACGTGCTGCGGCTGGACTTCGAGAATGCCGCCGGCAACGAACACAAACTCTTCGCTGCCGTCTTCCTTCTCGATACGCACGGCGCCCGGCTGGATACGCGTAATCAGCGGCGTGTGGCCCGGCAGAATGCCCAGCTCACCCGACTCGCCCGGCAGCGCCACGAACTTCGCCTGACCGGAGAAGATCGACGCTTCCGCGCTGACGACGTCTACAAGAATGGTTGCCATATGAATTCCTTTGTCCGTTCGCTTCACTTCTGACGGCCAGTCGCGCAAGGCGGCCGGCCGCCACTCCCGCACCAGGGCGCGGGAGCGTCAAAGCGAGGCTTACTGGAGCTTCTTGGCCTTCTCGAAGGCTTCGTCGATCGAGCCGACCATGTAGAACGCCTGCTCGGGCAGGTGATCGCACTCGCCATCCACCAGCATCTTGAAACCACGGATGGTTTCCTTCAGCGGTACGTACTTGCCCGGCGAACCCGTGAACACTTCGGCCACGTGGAACGGCTGCGACAGGAAACGCTGGATCTTACGCGCGCGGTTCACGGCCATCTTGTCTTCCGGCGACAGTTCGTCCATGCCCAGAATCGCGATGATGTCGCGCAGTTCCTTGTAGCGCTGCAGGGTCTGCTGAACGGCGCGCGCGACGCTGTAGTGCTCCTGGCCCACAACCTGCGGGTCCATCTGACGCGAGGTCGAGTCCAGCGGATCCACTGCGGGGTAGATACCGAGCGCAGCGATGTCACGCGACAGCACCAGGGTCGAGTCCAGGTGCAGGAAGGTGGTAGCCGGCGACGGGTCGGTCAAGTCATCCGCAGGCACGTACACGGCCTGGATCGACGTGATCGAGCCAGTCTTGGTCGACGTAATACGTTCCTGCAGCTTGCCCATTTCTTCAGCCAGCGTCGGCTGGTAGCCCACGGCGGAAGGCATACGGCCCAGCAGTGCCGACACTTCGGTACCGGCCAGCGTGTAGCGGTAGATATTGTCGACGAAGAACAGGATGTCGCGGCCTTCGTCGCGGAACTTCTCGGCCATGGTCAGGCCGGAGAGTGCCACGCGCAGACGGTTGCCCGGCGGCTCGTTCATCTGGCCGAACACCATGGCCACCTTGTCGAGCACGTTGGAGTCCTTCATTTCGTGGTAGAAGTCGTTCCCTTCACGGGTACGCTCGCCCACGCCGGCAAACACCGACAGACCGCTGTGCTGCTTGGCGATGTTGTTGATGAGCTCCATCATGTTGACGGTCTTGCCCACGCCAGCACCACCGAACAGGCCAACCTTACCGCCCTTTGCGAACGGGCAGATCAGGTCAATCACCTTGATGCCGGTTTCGAGCAGGTCGGTCGAAGGCGACAGTTCGTCGAACTTCGGTGCCTTCTGGTGAATCGCGCGGCGCTCGTCCGAAGCGATCGGGCCAGCTTCGTCGATGGGGCGACCCAGCACGTCCATGATGCGGCCCAGCGTGCCCTGACCCACCGGCACCGAGATCGGCGCTTCGGTGTTCTTCACGGCCATGCCGCGGCGCAGGCCGTCCGATGAACCGAGGGCAATGGTACGCACCACGCCGTCGCCCAGCTGCTGCTGGACTTCGAACGTCAGGCCCTTTTCGGCGAACGACGTTTCGCTGCTGTCTTCCAGCACCAGCGCGTCGTACACCTTCGGCATTGCGTTGCGCGGGAACTCGATGTCCACCACGGCGCCAATGCACTGCACAATATTTCCGATACTCATTTCGTATCTCCGATAGCTTGAATTCTTGACGCCTTAGACGGCTGCCGCACCGCTGACGATTTCCGACAGTTCCTTGGTGATCGCTGCCTGACGGGTCTTGTTGTAGTCCAGTTGCAGTTCGCCGATCACGTTCTTTGCATTGTCGGATGCCGCCTTCATGGCCACCATGCGCGCCGATTGCTCGGACGCCATGTTTTCGGCCACGGCCTGGTACACCAGCGCCTCGACGTAGCGGACCAACAGGTCTTCCACCACGGTCTGGGCGTCAGGCTCGTAGATGTAATCCCACGAGTAGGCGCGCTTTTCCTCTTCGGTCTGGGCCAGCTTGTCGGCGGCCAGCGGCAACAGCTGCTCGACCATCGGCTCCTGCTTCATCGTATTGATGAAACGGGTGTACGACAGGTACACCGCGTCGACTTCACCGTTGGTGAATGCGTCGAGCTGGACCTTGATGGCGCCGATCAGCTTTTCCAGGTGCGGGGTGTCGCCCAGCTGCACCACGTTCGAGACCACCTTGGCGCCAATACGGCCAAGGAACTGCATGCCCTTGCTGCCGATGGCGGTCGCTTGCACGTCCACGCCGCGGCTCTGCAGGGTCTTCAGTTCATTGGTAACCGCGCGCAGCACGTTGGTGTTCAGACCACCGCACAGCCCCTTGTCCGTCGTCACCACGATCATGCCGACGCGCTTGACTTCGCGCTCCTGCATGAAGGGATGCTTGAACTCGGGGTTGGCCGAAGCCAGATGCGCCGCGATATTGCGCACTTTCTCAGCGTAGGGACGGGCATTGCGCATCCGCTCCTGCGCCTTGCGCATCTTGGACGCGGCGACCATCTCCATCGCCTTGGTGATCTTGCGCGTGTTCTGCACGCTCTTGATCTTGGTTCGAATCTCTTTCGTTCCGGCCATATCTTCCTCTCCATTCGAACTCTCGCCGCGCACCGCCGGGGCAACCCCGGCGCAGGCGCGGCGAGCTTCGTGGAATCACGCGGTTAGAACGCGGCGGACTTCCTGAAATCCTCGATCGCAGCACGCAGCGCCGGTTCGTCTTCCTTCGAGAGGACCTTGGTCTCTTCGATGCGGTTGACGAGGTCGGCGTACTTGGTCTTCAGATGGTCGTGCAGGCCCTTCTCGAACGGCAGAATGTCCTTCACTTCCACGTTGTCGAGGAAGCCATTGTTGGCGGCGAACAGCGACGCGGCCAGTTGCCACACTTGCTGCGGCTGGTACTGAGCCTGCTTGAGCAGTTCGGTCACGCGGCGGCCACGCTCGAGCTGCTTGCGGGTAGCGTCGTCCAGGTCCGAAGCGAACTGCGCGAACGCAGCCAGTTCACGGTACTGGGCCAGGTCGGTACGGATACCGCCCGACAGGTTCTTCACCACCTTGGTCTGTGCAGCACCACCGACGCGCGACACCGAGATACCGGCGTTGATCGCGGGACGGATACCGGCGTTGAACAGGTCGGTTTCCAGGAAGATCTGACCGTCGGTAATCGAGATCACGTTGGTCGGCACGAACGCGGACACGTCGCCAGCCTGCGTTTCGATGATCGGCAGGGCCGTCAGCGAACCAGTCTTGCCCTTCACGGCACCCTTGGTGAAGTTCTCGACGTACTCTTCGTTCACACGGGCAGCACGCTCCAGCAGGCGCGAGTGCAGGTAGAACACGTCGCCGGGGTAAGCTTCGCGGCCCGGCGGGCGGCGCAGCAGCAGCGACACCTGGCGGTAGGCCCAGGCTTGCTTGGTCAGATCGTCATAAACGATCAGCGCGTCTTCGCCGCGGTCGCGGAAGTACTCGCCCATCGTGCAGCCGGCGTAGGCAGCCAGGTACTGCATGGCGGCCGAGTCCGAAGCGGCGGCAGCCACGACGACGGTGTATTCCATCGCGCCGTGCTCTTCCAGCTTGCGCACCACGTTGGCGATCGTCGAAGCCTTCTGGCCGATTGCCACGTACACGCAGAAGATGCCCTTACCCTTCTGGTTGATGATGGCATCGACAGCCACGGCGGTCTTGCCGGTCTGGCGGTCGCCAATGATCAGCTCACGCTGGCCACGGCCGATCGGCACCATCGAGTCGATCGACTTCAGGCCGGTCTGCACCGGCTGGCTCACCGACTGACGCGCGATCACGCCCGGCGCGACCTTTTCGATCACGTCGGTTTCCTTCGCGTTGATCGGGCCCTTGCCGTCGATCGGCTGGCCCAGCGTGTTGACCACGCGGCCCAGCAGTTCCTTGCCAACGGGCACTTCCAGAATGCGGCCGGTGCACTTGACCGTATCGCCTTCCGAAATGTGTTCGTAGTCGCCCAGCACCACGGCGCCGACAGAGTCGCGCTCGAGGTTCAGCGCGAGGCCGAAGGTGTTGCCCGGGAATTCCAGCATCTCGCCCTGCATCACGCCAGACAGGCCGTGCACGCGGCAGATACCATCGGTCACGGAAATTACCGTGCCGGTGTTGCGCACTTCAGCGTCGGCGCCAAGACCCGAGATGCGGGTCTTGATCAGCTCGCTGATTTCTGAGGGGTTCAGTTGCATCACAATGCTCCTAATTCTTCAATCCGACGGACGGCCGATCAGACGGCGGTCAGCGCGGTTTGCATGGCAGCCAGGCGCGCACGCACGGAGGTGTCGAGCACTTCGTCGCCGACCTTGACGCTCACGCCGCCGATCAGGGACGGATCCACCGCCACCTTCGCGTACAGCTTGCGGCCGAACTTGCGTTCGAGTGCAGCGACCAGGTCGTTCAGAGGTTGACCATCCAGCGGGAATGCACTGGTGATCTCGACGTCCGACGAACCTTCGCGGGCGTTCTTGAGCGCATGGAATTGCTCGGCGACTTCCGGCATCACCGTCAGGCGGTTGTTTTCCACCAGCAGCGTGACGAAGCGGCGTGCCTCGTCATTGACCGGGGACTTCACCACCGACAGGAACAGGTCGCCCAGCTTGTCGCCGGGGACGTTCGGATCGTCGGCGAGCGCCTTGATGTCGGGGTTGGCGGCAATTTGCCCCATCTCCGACACCAGCTCGGACCATGCACCCAGATTGCCGGCTTCGCTGGCGACGCGGAACAGCGCCTCAGCGTAGGGACGGGCAATGGTTGCGGTTTCGGCCATGATTAGAGCTCAGCTTTGAGTTGATTGAGCAGGTCGGCATGGACCTGCGCGTTCACTTCGCGCTTGAGGATCTGCTCGGCACCCTTGACTGCCAGCACGGCAACCTGGTCGCGCAGCGATTCACGTGCGCGGGTCACCTGCTGCTCTGCCTCGGCCTTAGCCTGGGCAATGATGCGTGCGGCTTCTGCCTGGGCGTTTTGCTTGATCTCTTCTGCCGTCAGCTGGGCGCGCTTCTCGGCGTCAGCGACGCGTTGAGCACCCTCGGTGCGGGCTTCGGCCATAGCCTGGTCCACACGCTTGTTGGCGAGTTCAAGCTCGGCCTTGCCCTTCTCGGCAGCGGCGAGGCCATCGGCGATCTTCTTTGCGCGTTCGTCGAGCGCCTTCACCAGCGGCGGCCAAATGAATTTGGCAACAACCCACCACAGGATGAAGAACACGACCATCTGCGCAAAAAACGTTGCGTTCAGATTCATGGTGTGTTCCTTTCGGTAATCAAACTACAGATAAATGCACAAAAGGCGGCGAGGCTGATGGCCTGCGCCGCCCGTCAGCATCATGCAGACCGAAAAGAAATTACTGAATGACAGCCAGCAGCGGGTTGGCGAAGGCGAACAGCATTGCAACGCCCACGCCGATCAGGAATGCCGCGTCGATCAGGCCAGCCAGCAGGAACATCTTGGTTTGCAGCGGGTTCATCAGCTCGGGCTGACGTGCGCACGCTTCGATGTACTTGCCACCCATCAGGGCGATACCCAGGCAGGCGCCGATAGCGCCCAGACCGATGATGATGCCGATACCGATAGCGGTCAGACCTTGGATGTTGGCGAGAAATGCTTGCATGATGACTCCTTTAATTTAGAGAGACTTAGAACCAAAAAACCAAAAAACCAAAAACCTAAAAACTGTGTCGATCAGTGGTGATCGTGAGCCTGGCCGATGTACACCAGCGTCAGCATCATGAAAATGAATGCCTGGAGCAGAACGATCAGGATGTGGAAGATCGCCCAGACCGTGCCGGCAACGACGTGGCCGACAAAGCCCAGCGCCGACAGGTCAGCACTGAACGTCCAGAGGGAACCCAGCAACGCGATCAGCAGGAACACGAGTTCGCCGGCATACATGTTGCCGAACAACCGCATGCCCAGCGACACGGCCTTGGCCAGGAACTCGATGATGTTCAGGATCAGGTTGAACGGAGCCAGGTACCACTTGGCGCCGAACGGGGCCGAGAACAGCTCGTGCATGAAGCCGCCCGCGCCCTTGATCTTGAAGCTGTAGTAGATCATCAGCACCAGCACCGAGCACGACATGCCCAGCGTACCGTTCAGGTCGGCCGTGGCCACTGCGCGGTGGTGAGGAAGGTGAATGTGGAAAATGCCGAGGAGGTTGTTCAGGCCGGTGACCCAGTCGACCGGAATCAAGTCGATGGCGTTCATCATGGTGATCCAGCAGAACACCATCAGCGCCAGCGGAGCAATCCACGAACGGTCGCCGTGAATGATGCCCTTGGCCTGGTCGTCGACCATCTCAACGATCATCTCGACAAAGGCCTGGAAGCGACCCGGCACGCCAGCGTGAACGCGACGCGCGGCGATCAGGAGGAAGATCACGGCGATGGCGCCGCACAGCACAGACCAGAACACCGTGTCATAGTTGAGCACGGAGAAATCGACCACCGACGCTTGCTTGCCGCCGACCGAGTTCAAGTTCTGCAAGTGTTCGGCGATATAGCCGGAGGGTGTCAGCGCGTGTTCGGCGCCTTGGATAGCTTCTGACATGTCGAAACGAACGGTATATTGCGAAATCGTTGAGCCGGCACCCTCGCATTGGCGGGCAGCCGGTACGCGTCTTGCATTGCCTTCGGCCATCGTGGCCGGTCACCGCCATGCAAGCGGGTCAAACTTTGTCGGCACACGGTTTCACCACTGTGAAACCCTGCACCATGCATCTTGATATTCCGTTTCGGTGCCCCATCTCACCGGGAAGCACACACTTCGTGCAACTGGCCTGGCCGGTTTACCGCATTGCCAGAGCCACCACCCAATACGTCTTGAGCGCAAGCAGGAACGTGACGAGCATCGGCACCCAACGCAGGTCGCGGTACAGCACCACCACGAGCACCATCAGTGCGACGGTGGCGAACACCTTGATCGCCTCGCCCATCACGAGCCCGCCGACAGAGGCCCGATCACGCGCCGTCCACAGGCGAAATGCGAAAAACCCGCTCGGCACGAAGCAAACTGCGCCGCCCAGCAACGCGGACCATCCGTACGGGCCGGCCTGCTTGGCGAACAACGCCCAGCACAATGCCGAAAGCAGGGTCACAACCACCTGCGCCAGCACAACCTTGCCGGGAGTCATCCGCGAAGGACGCAACGCGCGTTCGCCAAACAGCGTCACCGCTTCTGCGCGTGACAGCGGATCGACAGCTTCTTCTTCGCGTTCTGCGTCAAAATCCCAGTCATCATGACCGGCGTCCACGCGACGCGAATCGCTTTGCTGCTGACGGTCTCGAACCACTACTGCCTGCCTCATTCAGGCCGGAACTTTTCGGCCCGACCAGAATTCAAACCGCACGATTTTAAGGGGAAATACTGAGTCGCGTCAATGTGCTTACAGTTTGCTTGCAGAGGCAAACTGCACAACGGTTGCTATCACGATTGCATGATGGCTTCGTTCAAATTGCGCAGCAACGACGCTTGACGTAATTGAATTGCGCAACTCGCGTGACGCATGATGGAGGATTCGCGACTGCCCGGTGCGTTAACCGGATGTCGGACTGTTAACTGCTGCGTGAATGCAACAGTGTGCATGCAAATGGCCGTTTATCGCGCAGCTTTTTGCGCGAGTCGGCCGTAAGTTGTTTACGCGACCCGTTGTCCCTCGTTCGCATCGCGCAGACGCGCGAGCACATCGTCGAGCGCTTCGTTATTGCTGAAGTGAATGGTGAGTTGGCCCTTGCCGCGCGCACCCACCTTGATCTGCACGGACAGTCCCAGCGCATCCGACAATTCTTCTTCAAGCCGTGCGACATCGCGCATGCCATTGCCGGTCTTGTGCTTGAGCGACTTCAACTCGAACGGCTTCAGCGTAGCAGCCACAAGCTTCTCGGTCTCGCGCACCGATAGCCGCTTGTTGACGATCTGGTTGGCCAACGTGATCTGGTTCGCGCCATCGAGCGCCAGCAGCGCGCGCGCATGTCCCATATCGAGGTCGCCCGCCATCAGCATGGTCTGCACCGGCGCGGCCAGGTTCAGCAGGCGCAGCAGGTTCGACACCGCGCTGCGCGAGCGGCCCACCGACTCGGCGGCCTGCTCATGCGTAAACTGGAATTCGCGGATCAGGCGCATGATGCCTTGCGCTTCTTCGAGCGGGTTCAGGTCTTCGCGCTGGATGTTTTCGATCAGCGCCATGGCCGCCGCGGCTTCGTCGGCGACCTCCTTCACCAGCACCGGCACCTTGTCGAGACCTGCGAGGCGCGAAGCGCGGAAACGGCGTTCGCCCGCAATGATCTCGTAGCGATCAGGCTCGGCCACGCGCCGCACCAGGATCGGCTGCATCAGGCCTTGCGCACGGATGCTCGCGGCGAGCTCTTGCAGAGCGCCCTCGTCCATGCGCGTGCGCGGCTGGTACTTGCCGGGTTGAAGCTGATCGAGCCGCAGCACGGTGGGCGCGCCCTCCTGCTTCGCAGTTTCGACAATCTCGGCCGGGCCGCCGAGCAGGGCTTCCAGGCCGCGGCCCAGACCCTTCTTCTTCACGGTGCTCATGGTCACTGTCCTTGCAACGCGGTGGCAGCTTCCGGCGCCGACAGCTGCCTGACACGGGCGATCATCTCGGCGCCGAAGTCGAGATATGCCTTGGCGCCCTTCGACGACGGATCGAAAGCAACGCCAGGCATGCCATAAGAAGGCGCCTCGGCCAGGCGCACATTGCGCGGGATCAGGGTCTTGAAGACCTTGTCGCCGAAATGCGATTCGAGCTGCGCCGACACCTGCTGCTGCAGCGTGACGCGCGGATCGAACATAACGCGCAGCAGGCCGATCACCTTCAGTTCGCGGTTCAGATTCGCGTGAACCTGCTTGATCGTGTTGACGAGGTCGGACAAACCTTCGAGCGCGAAGTACTCGCACTGCATCGGCACGATCACGCCATGCGCGGCGCAGAGTCCATTCAGCGTCAGCAGCGACAGCGACGGCGGGCAATCGATCAGCACGAAGTCATACTGGTCGTCGACTTCAGCAATGGCGTTCTTGAGCTTGCGTTCGCGCTGGTCCAACTCCACGAGTTCGACTTCCGCGCCGGCGAGTTCGCGATTCGCGGGCAGCACGTCGTACTTGCCGGTCTCGGAACGCTGGCGCGCCTGCTCGACCGAGGCGAGTCCCACCAGCACCTGGTACACGCTGTGTTCGAGCGACTGCTTGTCGATGCCCGAGCCCATCGAGGCATTGCCCTGCGGATCCAGGTCGACCAGCAGCACACGCTGGCCCTGCGCAGCCAGGCCTGCGGCGAGGTTCACCGTCGTGGTGGTCTTGCCCACCCCGCCCTTCTGGTTCGCGATCACGAATACCTTGGCCATATGCTTCTGAGGCTCCCGATTGAATTCCTTATCCGGACATGGCCCGCTGGCCGGTCCGGTTCGCGGCGCACGCGCCGCTACCATCATTTACGCGACAACAGCACCAGGTGGCGCTCGGCATCGAGCCCTGGCACAGTCAGGCGCCGCACTTCCTCGACCTGCCACACTGCCATCAGCCCCGCCGCTTCCATGCGATCCAGTTCAGCCTGCGGGTACACGCCCTTCATCGCGATCAGCCTGCCCTGCGGCGCCAGCAGATGACCGGACAGGTTGACGAAGTCCGTCAGCTCTGCAAATGCACGTGATGTAATCACCGCAAATTTATCCGCATCATCCAGCTTCTCGACTGGCCCCCAATGTGCAGCGGCATTCGACAAGCCAAGCTGCGCCCGGCACTGCGTCAGGAATGCCGTCTTCTTCTGGACGATATCGACCATCAGCACCGACACATCGGGGCACGAAATCGCAAGCGGAAGGCCGGGCATGCCGCCGCCCGAACCCACATCAAGCACCCTGCCCCGCGCAGCGCCAGCCACCTCCGATGCGCGCGCCACCTCCGCCAGCGCCGGCACGGCGGCCAGCGAATCGAGCAGATGGTGCGTCAGCATTTCATCGGGATGGCGGATCGCAGTGAGGTTATAGACGCCGTTCCACTTGCGCAGCAGCGCCAGGTACGCAAACAGCGTGTCGATCCGATCCGGCGGCAAGGCCAGGCCGATTTCGGCCAGGCCAGCCTCGAGGCGACGACGCTGTGCCGCGTCGTCGATCATGGTGTGTCGTTGGCCGCCCACTCAGGCAGCCTCTTGCGAGTTGCCGGAACGGGTACGCCCCAGCCCCTTCTTCTTCAGGTGAACCAGCAGCAGCGAGATCGCCGCCGGTGTCACGCCGGAAATACGCGAGGCCTGGCCAAGCGTCTCCGGCCGATGCTGGTTCAGCTTCTGACTGACCTCGAAGCCCAGCCCGCGCACCTCGGTGTAATCGAGCCCTTCCGGCAGGCGCGTCGACTCGTTGGCTTCGAGCTTGTCCACCTCGGCCGCCTGACGAGCGATATAGCCGTGATACTTCACGCCAATCTCGATCTGCTCGCGGATCTGGTCCATCAGCCGCGGATCGGCATCGAGCGGAGCTTCCGGCGCATGGCGTCCGCCCTGCAGCGCCATCAGGTCGTCGTAGCCGACTTCCGGACGACGCAGCAGATCGGCCAGGCTGTACTCGCGCTCGATCGGCTTGCCCAACAGCGGCACGGCATCTTCAGCCGGCAGGATGGTCGGATTGACCCACGTGCTTTTCAGTCGCTCTGTTTCACGTGAAACAGCATCGCGCTTGCGGTTGAACGCATCCCAGCGCACGTCATCGACGACACCAAGCTCGCGGCCGATCTCGGTCAGGCGCATGTCGGCGTTGTCTTCACGCAGGCTCAGGCGAAATTCGGCACGGCTCGTGAACATGCGGTACGGCTCGGTCACGCCACGCGTGATCAGGTCGTCGACCAGCACACCAAGGTAGGCCTGGTCGCGGCGCGGCGTCCATGCATCGCGCTCGCGCACATAGCAACCGGCGTTGATGCCGGCGAGCAAGCCCTGTGCTGCAGCCTCTTCGTAGCCGGTGGTGCCGTTGATCTGGCCAGCAAAGAACAATCCGCTGATGGCCTTGCTCTCCAGCGAAGCCTTTAGCGCTCGGGGGTCAAAGTAGTCGTACTCGATTGCGTAACCCGGACGCAGAATATGCGCATTCTCAAGCCCACGGATCGAGTGCACCAGTTCGAGCTGCACGTCGAAAGGCAGGCTCGTCGAGATGCCGTTCGGGTAGAACTCGTTGGTAGTCAGCCCTTCCGGTTCCAGGAAGATCTGGTGGCTGTCCTTGCTCGCAAATCGATGGATCTTGTCCTCGATGCTCGGGCAGTAACGCGGCCCTACCCCTTCGATCACGCCGGTGTACATCGGCGAACGATCCAGCCCGCCGCGGATGATGTCGTGGGTACGGCTGTTGGTATGGCTGATCCAGCAAGGCAGTTGCTGCGGATGCTGCTCCGGGCGGCCCAAGAACGAGAACACCGGCACCGGATCGAGATCGCCGGGCTGCTCTTCCATCACCGAAAAGTCGATGGTACGGCCGTCGATGCGCGGCGGCGTACCGGTCTTCAGGCGGCCTTGAGGCAGCTTCAGTTCCTTCAGCCGGGCCGACAACGATACCGATGCCGGGTCGCCTGCGCGACCGCCGGTGTAGTTATCCAGGCCGACGTGGATCTTGCCGTCGAGGAAGGTGCCAGCCGTCAGCACCACTGCGCGGGCGCGGAAAGCAATACCAACCTGGGTCACGGCGCCTACAACGCGGTCGCCCTCCACCAGCAGGTCATCCACAGCCTGCTGGAACAGCATCAGATTCGGCTGATTCTCGAGCCGGGTACGGATGGCCTTGCGGTACAGCACGCGGTCGGCCTGGGCGCGTGTGGCGCGCACGGCCGGGCCCTTGCTGGAATTGAGGATACGGAACTGGATACCCGCCTCATCCGTAGCGGCCGCCATGGCGCCGCCCATCGCATCCACCTCCTTGACCAGATGCCCCTTGCCAATGCCGCCGATCGACGGATTGCAACTCATCTGCCCGAGGGTCTCGATGTTGTGGGTCAGCAGCAGGGTCTGGCAGCCCATCCGGGCAGCGGCCAGGGCCGCTTCCGTGCCGGCGTGACCACCGCCGACGACAATGACATCGAATTCTTTCGGGTAAAGCATGGGACACCTCCTCCGGGAGGCTGACGGGAAAAAGCTGAATGTCGAATTATAGCGGCAATCGACTGAGGGATTTTTGGGGGTGGGGTTGTTTCACGTGGAACGTGGAGGGGGGATTACTTCTTGGATGGGGGTGTGTTTCACGTGGAACACATAAGGGGGGTCTTGAGAGGGATGGTTGTTCTTGGCGGGCGCCGCTGTTTTGCTGGCTTAGCCGGCGGGGTTTTGTTGGCTGGGAATGGGGTGTCGTGCTTGGCGGGCGCCGCCGTTTCGCCGGCGTAGCCGGCGAGTCACTTTTTGTCCGAGCGACAAAAAGTAACCAAAAAGCGCGTCGTTGCCGCTGGCCATCAATTCCACGGCGGCAGGGGTTCAAACGGCTTTGGACGCCTGCTACGGTGGTCAGCCGTTCGACCCTGCTACGCCATGTGAGTCAGAACCTGTGCCTGACGCGGCACGGCTTTTGGACGATCCCCAAGACGGACTCGGGTACAGCGTTTCAATCAGGTCAGTGGTGGGACGCCTTCGGCTGCGCTGCGCGCGCGTCGTCGTCTGGGGGCAAGCTCATCAACGTGGCTAGCGCCCGAGGGCCCCTTCTCTCTACTTCGCGCATGCAATGCGCGGGCCTCGTTACCGAGGCGTGGTTTGCCCTGGGCTGGCGACTTCAGACTAGGGCTCTGCGCGTAGCGCAGCCGAAGGCGATCACACGATATCGGTAGCAGCAGGGGCCACGAACGCTTGCAGGGCTCGTTCAATCAGCGCGGTAATTCCTCTCACGGTGGTGCCCCACGCGGCAGGCAGCGGAAATCCCCTCTGAAGCCCATACCCGTACAACACCCCCAGCACACTACGATAAAAATTCGCCCCTTTGGGGCAACCAAAACGCGTTTTTGGTTACTTTTGTCGCTCGGACAAAAGTGACTCGCCGGCTACGCCGGCGAAACAGCAGCGCCAGCGAAGAGCGATAACACGCAGCCCTCACAAAAACCCTGTCGGCTACGCCTGCGAAACAGCCCCGCATGCCAAGAACAACAACCCATCACCCCCAAAAGCAAAAGGGCCGGTGCCAAAACAAGCCCCCGACCCCACTGTTTCACGTGAAACAACCAACCACCCTTTCAAACACCCCGCCTCACATACTCCGCAATCCTAAGCGTCAGCAACGTCAAATCCCTCTGCACCGTACCAAATCCCTCATTCCTCTCCCGTGTCCCCTCCTCCATATAAAGCGGCCGCCGAATCTCGATCTGCAGGCTGTTACGCCGCTCGGCCGGCCGGCCGATCTGAGCGATCAGCTGCACGCCCTTGTACGGATCGTTCCGCGCCACGGTGTAACCCATCTCCAGCAACTCCCGCTCCACCAGATCGACCAATCCAGGCTCGCACGTCGTTCCGTCCCGATCCCCCAGCACAAAGTCCGCCAGCAGACGCGGGCTCCGGATCTTTAGTCGCTCGTAGGCATTGTTCGGCATGGAGTGCAGGTTCAGATGCCAGACCGCCCCGAAGCGCTGGTAAGCGCCCTCCACTGCCTCGGCCAGCGCGGCATGGTACGGCCGGTAGTAACGGTCGATACGGCCCTGCACTTCCGCCACCGTCAGCTTCCGGTCGTAGATCGGCGTAGCCGCATCGATATTGCTCCAGATCAGCCCGTACCCAAGACGGGTCTTTTCCCCCGGCGCCAGTGCCGTCGGCCAGGGCCCGTCCAGTTGCGCCGGGTCGATATCGTCCAGCATGCGATTCGGATCGATATAGACCCTAGGGAAAGTCGCCGCCAGCAGCGTGCCACCGACGCGCGGTACGGCCTCCCACAGTGCATCGACGTGGGTGTCCTCGCCACCGCGCAGGCGCTCCGGTGCCACGACCGCGCCAAAGTCGGCGGGGTAAAAGGTGCCGCTATGCGGCGAGTCGCACACCAGCGGCAGGGCTTCCGCCTCCGGCAGCGCCAGCGTGAACGGCGCGATCTGCTTCGTATCCATGACTTGGTTCATGCCTTAGTCCAGTTTGATATTGGCCGCCTTGGCCACGCGTGCGTACCGCGCCATGGCTTGCTGGATCTGCACCTTGAACTGGTCTGGCGTGGTCGGCACCAGCGTGCCCCCCGACTCTTCCACCTTGCGCTTGAACTCGGGGTTCTGCATGGCCTTGTGGATGGCCTGGTTCAGGCGCATGACGATGGCCGACGGCGTGCCCGCCGGTGCGACGATGCCGAACCAGCCGCCCTCGCCCATGTCCTTGTAGCCGAGCTCCGCATAAGTGGGTACGCCCGGGAGTTGCGGCGAGCGGCTTGCACCGAGCACCGCCAGCGCACGCAGACGGCCCGATTTCACGTGGGGAAGCGTCGACGACAGGTTGTCGGTAATGGCATTCACCTGCCCTGCCACGGCGTCGTTGAGCGCCAGGCCCGCGCCCTTGTACGGCACGTGCAGCAGGTCGATGTGGGCCAGCATCATGAAGTTCTCGATATTCACATGGCCCAGCGAACCGGCTCCCGGCGACGCGAAGGTGTACTTGCCCGGGTTGGCCTTCGCCAGCGCGATGAACTCCTGCATGGTCTTGGCCGGTACGCTCGGGTGTACCGCGAAGACGCTGGGGATGGCCACCACATTGGTCACCGGCGCGAAGTCCTTGATCGGGTCGTACTTGAGCTTCGGATAGACCGCCGGGTTGGAGCCATGTGTACTGACCGTAGCCATACCGATGGTGTAACCATCGGGGTCCGACTTGGCCACCAGCTCCATGCCCACCGAGCCCCCTGCCCCTCCCTTGTTCTCGACGACGATCGGCTGGCCCAGTTCGCGGCCGGCGAACTCGGCGACGAGGCGCGCCGACAGGTCGGTCGAGCCGCCCGCTGCGAACGGCACGACCAGGCGGATGGGACGGTTGGGATAGGCAGCCTGCGCAAATGCGTTGCCGGTAAAGGCCAGCACGGTGGCAGCCGCGGCGCCAGACAGCATCAGTTGGCGGCGCGACATGCGGGCTCGGGTCATGGGGCTTTCTCCTGTTATTGGGTTGTAATTGCCGCCCGAGTGTCAGCCGTTTACCGGTCCGGGGCAAACGACTATATTGCACTTTTGCATTACCAAAGATCATCCTCGACCTTCGGCCCATGCGGTTGCACTCCCCTTCGATGTCCGAGCTTCACGCCTTCGTCGCCGCCGCGCGCCTGGGCAGTTTCACCCGCGCGGCCGACACCCTATGCGTGACACAGGGAGCGATCAGCCGGGCCATTGCCCGGCTCGAGGAACACTTTGGCCAGCCCCTGATTCAGCGCAATGCGCACCGGTTGACACTGACCGGTGCCGGACAGCAGTTGCTGGACGCTGTCGCGGGCCCGCTTGCCGCGATCGAAAACGCGAGTGCGGCATTGCGTGCCGGTGACCGTAGCCACCATCTGACGCTTTCTGCCGTGCCAACGCTTGCCAGTGTCTGGCTGGTGCCCCGCCTGCCCGACTTCCACCGTCGACATCCCGATATCCGCCTCGATTTCGTGCCCTATCGCCGTGACGAGGATTTCTCCGGTGCAGCGCCCGATGCGGCATTACTGGCCGGCGAGCCGGGCAAATGGCCTGGCCTCCAGGTGGACTATGTAGTGGGCCGCGAGATGGTGCCGGTCTGCCATCCCGACCGCGCACGCCAACGGCAGGCAGCCGGACGCTGGCGCGAGCCCGCCGAGCTGATGGATGAGCCCCTGCTCTATCACACCACCGCCCCTGCAAACTGGGCTAACTGGCTGCAGGCGGCCGGCGTACCCAACGCTGCGCCGAAGCTGTCGTCGGGCTTCGATCAGGTGTCGATCCTGGTCCAGGCCGTGCGCGCCGACATGGGTATTGCGGTGCTGCAGCGCTGCCTGTTGCACGACGAACTGGCCGCCGGGCGGGTCGTAGCGCCGTTCGATCTTCCGATCCGGCTGCAACGCGGCTATTTCCTGTGCTCACCAAGGGAGCGGCGCGATCATCCCGCCTTGCGTTGCTTCCGCGAATGGCTGCTGGAGACTGCCGCGCAGGATTCTGCGACATAAGCGACCCAGACTATTCGCCATAAAGATGATCGCCTGACATTTAACACGACAAATATCGATAGACCGAATCAACCTGCTGATCGGACGCATAAAGCATTCATCTGACGAATTTTATCCAGCTAAATCAATCCACCTAAATCCATTCCGAGATATATAACTCCGCCACTTGGTACTGGACCCGCCTTAATATTGACCGAACGAATGAAAAGGCCCGCCGAAGCGGGCCTCGCATTCATCAAAGAACTAGCAACCAGTTCAAGCCGCCTTCTTCGCCAGCCCCAGATAGGTTTCAATCACCTTCGGATTACTGGCCAGTTCTGCCGCCGGCCCTTCCATCGCCATATCGCCGGTCTCGATCACATAGCCGTAGTCCGCCACCTGTAGCGCCGCACGCGCGTTCTGCTCGATCAGCAACGTCGCCACGCCGGTCTGGCGCAGGTTGCTGATGATGTGGAAGATCTCCTTCACGATCAGCGGCGCCAGGCCGAGGCTCGGTTCATCGAGCATCAGCAGTTGCGGCTTGGCCATCAGCGCACGGCCCACGGCCAGCATCTGGCGCTCGCCGCCGGACAGCGTGCCGGCGTCCTGCCGCGCCCTTTCGCGCAGGCGCGGGAACAAATCGTAGACCACGTCCATCTGGTCCAGATAGTTCTTCTCGCGGGCGCGCTTGCGCCGGAAGGCGCCGAGCAGCAGGTTGTCTTCCACCGTCATCGACGAGAACAACTCTCGCTTCTCCGGCACCAGGCACATGCCGCGCGCCACACGACCCTCCACCGGGATGCCGGCCATGTCATGGCCCAGGTAACTGACGGCACCATTTGCCGAGCCATTGACCGGCAGCGCGCCCATGATTGCGTTGAGCATCGTCGACTTGCCGGCGCCGTTCGGGCCGATCACGGTGACGATCTTGCCGGCTTCCACTTTGAGGCTTGTGCCGTGCACAGCTTCGACCTTGCCATAGCGGACGTGGAGGTCCTTCACTTCGAGAATCAAGCTCATATCGCTTCCTTACTCCACACCGCCCAGATAGGCCTCAAGCACGGCCGGGTTCTTCTGTACGTCTTCGGGCACGCCTTCGGCGATGCGCGTGCCGAACTCCATCACCACGAGGCGATCAGTCAGGTTCATCACGAAGTCCATGTCGTGCTCGACCAGCAGCACGCTCATGCCTTCGGACTTCAGCTTGCGCAGCAGTTCGGCCAGCGCCTGCTTCTCCTTGTAGCGCAAGCCGGCAGCCGGTTCATCGAGCAGCAGCAGCGCCGGATCGCAGCACAGTGCGCGCGCGATTTCCAGGATGCGTTGCTGGCCCAGTGCAAGGCTACCGGCCTCCATGTACATGCAGTCGGCAAGCCCGACGCGTTCGAGTTGGCGCCGCGCTTCGAACAGCAGCTTGTCTTCCTCGGCGCGGTTCATGCGCAGCATCGCCGCCGATACGCCACCCTGCGCGCGGAAGTCCCCGCGCAGGTGCGCGCCGATCGCCACGTTCTCGAGCACCGTCATGGTCGGCAGCAGATGCACGTGCTGGAAAGTCCGGCCAATGCCCCGCTTCACGATCTCGCGCGAGGGCAGCCCCGATATCACTTCGCCGCGATATCGCACTTCACCGCGCGTGACCGGCAGCACGCCCGTGACGAGATTGAACGTCGTCGACTTGCCCGCGCCGTTCGGACCGATCAGGCCGATGATCTCGCCGGCGCGCACCTGGAAGCTCACGTCGTTGACTGCGACCAGTCCACCGAACTGCTTGCGCGCAGCGCGTACGTCGAGGATCAGTTCACCGGTCTCCGGCTTCTGCCGCACTGGCAGTGGGTCGGCCACGTCGGGTGCATGAACAGGTGGGCCCGACGGAAACAACTTGCGCAAGAACGGCCACAGGCCATCGCGCGCGTACTGCAGCAGCAGCACGAGCAGCACGCCGAACACGATGATCTCGAAGTTGCCATTGGCACCAAGCAGCTTCGGCAGCAGTCCCTGCAGCGTGTCCTTGAGAATCGTGAGAAGGCCCGCGCCGAGCACTGCGCCCCACACATGGCCCACGCCACCAACCACCGCCATGAACAGGTATTCGATACCGTAGTTCAGGCCGAACGGCGTCGGGTTCACCGCGCGCTGCAGGTGCGCGTAGAGAAAGCCCGAGATGCACGCGAGCACTGCCGCGACCACGAAGACCACGACCTTCATCCACGCGGTGTTCACGCCCATCGCTTCAGCCATCACGCCGCCGCCCTTTAACGCGCGCATCGCGCGGCCCGGACGTGAATTCAGCAGGTTCTGCACAGCCAGCACCGCGAGCAACACCACGACCCAGATCAGGTAGAACATCGACCGGCCCGACTGCAGTTCGATGCCGAACAGCGAAAGCACAGGAATGCCGTTGAGGCCGTCGTACTTGCCGAGGAACTCGAGGTTGCCGAACAGGAAGAACAGCGACAGGCCCCACGCAATCGTCGCGAGCGGCAGGTAGTGGCCGGACATCCGCATCGTGATCAGGCCGATCACGTACGCGCAGGCCATGGTGATCACCAAGCCTACCAGCAGCCCGAACCAGGGCGACAGTCCGAACTGCGTGGTCAGGTACGCGGTGCTGTACGCACCGAGCCCCACAAATGCGGCCTGCCCGAACGACGTCATGCCGCCCACGCCCGTGAGCAGCACGAGCCCGATCGCCACGATGCTGTACAGGCCGATGTAATTGCCCAGCGTGATCCAGAATTCCGGCGTCGGCAGCACCGGCATCAGCGCCAGCACCACGATGAACAGCAGCGTCAGCACGCGGTTGCGCTGCAGGCCGGCGCGGTTGGCGGTGCGTTCGCCGCCCACGGCAGCCTGCTTGTCGGTCAGCATCGTCATGGCTTATTCCTCCTCCTCGACGTGCTTGCTCGTCAGCGAGCGCCACAGCAGCACCGGAATGATCAGCGTAAAGACAATGACCTCCTTGAACGCGCTGGCCCAGAAGGACGAATACGATTCGAGCAGACCCACGAGCAGCGCACCCAGTGCTGCGATCGGGTGGCTCACCAGCCCGCCGACGATCGCGCCGACAAAGCCCTTCAAGCCGACGAGGAAGCCCGATTCGTAGTACACGGTCGTGAGCGGTGCAATCAGGATGCCGCACAACGCGCCCATCGCTGCAGCCAGCGTGAACGACAGCCGCCCTGCCTGCGTCGTGCCAATGCCGACCAGGCGCGCGCCAAGACGGTTCACCGCCGTCGCCCGCAATGCCTTGCCCTGCAGCGTGCGATCGAAATAGAAATACAGCGCGCCAATCAGCAATGCCGACACGCCCACGATCCACAGGCTCTGTCCCGAGACGGTGAGGCTGCCCACTTCGAAGCGCGCATCGGAAAACGCTTCCGTACGCGACCCCTCCGCGCCGAACATCACAAGGCCCAGACCCACCAGCGCGAAATGCACGCCAACCGAAACGATCAGCAGCACGAGCGTGCTCGCTTCCGCGAGCGGCTGATAGGCCAGGCGATACAGCATCGGTCCAAGCGGAATGATCACCAGCAGCGTCAGCGCGATCTGCGCGAGCATCGGCAACGGTTGCGCGCCGTATTGCTGGACCAGCAGGTGCACCGCTAATGGAAACACAAGGTACTTGCCTGCCAGCACGCCGAGCCTGCGCGCGAACGTGCGCCGCAGTTCCGCGCTGCGCAGCACGGTCACGGTTTCATACAGGAACGTCAGCACGCCCATGGCCAGCAGCAGCCACGTCGTCTGCGGCACGTGCCCGGCCTGCATGGCAGCCAGCGTGAGCGCGCCATAAGCAACGAACTCGCCTTGTGGAATAAAGATGACGCGGGTCACCGAGAACACCAGCACCAGTGCCAGCGCAAGCAGCGCGTAGATCGCGCCTGAGGTGATCCCGTCCTGCGCCAGGATGGCGGCAATCGATAGGTCCATTGTCTCCCCGTGTTGTTGAATGATTCTGCCTGCAAGCCTAGGGGCGGACAGGGAGCGATACGCGTTGAACTCGCGCTCGCAGATGCGCAGAGATATGCGCTGGGATTACGAAATGGTAAACGGGTTATCCATTGCAGAAATACAGGGCAACCCTAGTTTTCGCATCGACGAATACAGCGCGCAAAAAAAGAAAGCGCATGGGGTTCACCATGCGCCTTCCTTTGCTACGCGTCCAGCAACAGCCAGCTGCTTACTTGGTCAGCAGCTTCCACTTGCCGTCGACGATCTGCACCATCACGCGCGAGCGCTGGTCGAAGCCAAGGTGGTCGGTCGGGCTCATGTTCATGATGCCGTGCGAGACCGGCAGATTCCTGATCTGCTCCATGGCGTCGCGCAGTGCCTTGCGGAACTCCTTGGTGCCCGGCTGGCCCTTCTTGAGCGCTTCGGGAATCGCGTGTTGCAGGATCAGGCCCGCGTCCCACGCATGACCGCCGAACGTCGACACCTGGCCGCCGAACGCCTTTTCGTAGGCGGTCTTGTAGGTCATGGCCGGCTTCTTGACCGGGTTGCTGTCCGGAAGCTGGTCAGCCACGAGCAGCGGCCCCGCCGGCAGCAAGGTGCCTTCGCAGTCCTTGCCGCACACGCGCAGGAAGTCGGGGTTGGCGATGCCGTGGGTCTGGTAGATCCTGCCCTTGTAGCCGCGCTCCTTGAGCGCCTTTTCCGGCAGCGCCGCGGGCGTACCCGAGCCTGCGATCAGCACCGCGTCGGCATTGCTGCCCATCATCTTCAGGACCTGGCCGGTGACGGAGGTATCGGTGCGCGCAAAGCGCTCGTTGGCGACGACCTTGATCTTGCGCATCTCCGCCACCTTGGCGAATTCCTGCGCCCAGCTGTCACCGTAGGCATCCGCGAAGCCGATGAACGCCACCGTCTTCACGTTGTTGTTGGTCATGTGCTCGGCAATGGCGGTAGCCATGTGCGAGTCGTTCTGCGGTGTCTTGAAGACCCAGGCGCGCTTGGCATCCATGGGTTCGATGATGCGGGCCGATGCGGCCATGGTGATCATCGGCGTTTCGTTCTCGGCCACGATATCGACCATGGCCAGCGAGTTCGGCGTAACCGTGGACCCGACGACGACATCGACCTTGTCTTCGCTGATCAGCTTGCGCGTGTTCTTGACGGCCGTGGTGGTGTCGGACGCGTCATCGAGGATGATGTACTCGATCTTCTTGCCCGCGATCTCCTTGGGCATCAGCGAGAAGGTGTTCTTCTCCGGAATCCCCAGCGATGCCGCCGGACCCGTGGCCGATACCGTGACCCCGACCTTGACCTGGGCGCTGGCAGTGCCCGCAACAAGGGCAGCCGCGGCGATGGCCAGCAGGCTGGCGCGCTTGAAGTTCATCTTGTCTCCTTCGGTTCCTGCAAACGGAAAGGCATCCGTACGGCCCCGCCGCCGGATGCCTCTTTTTTGTCGACCCCTCGGGTCAGCGCAGGCACATCGCTGGCGCCTGCGTACTGCCATGTGGGAACGGAGTCCGTCCCATTTTCCCGTCCGCACCACTCCCCCGGAAATGTAGCGGCCATTTCCCGACCGTGCGGTCGGGAATGCGAATCGAGTCTAACACAGCGATCCTGCACTTCCAGGCAGGATTAACCCGCATCGCGGGCATCACAAATCAACGCAAAAACGCGTCCCATGCGGTCTTCAGGATCAGCGCGCTGACCACCACGATGAACACCTTGCGCACGAAGCCGCTGCCATGGCGCAGCGCGAGCCGGCTGCCCACCTGGCTGCCGGCTGCATTGGCGACAGCCATGACCAGACCGAGCTGCCACCAGACATGGCCCTTGCTGGCCAACAGCAGCAGCGCGGCGAGGTTGGTCGCCAGGTTCACCACCTTGGTCGAGGCCGACGCATGCAGGAAGTCATAGCCGAACACGCGCACGAACACGATCATCAGGAAGCTGCCAGTGCCCGGCCCGAAGACGCCGTCATAGAAACCGATGGCGGCGCCGGCCAGCAGCGCCGCAACGCGCTCTCGCGTGCCGCTGAGCGAAGGGGCGTGCTCGGTGCCCAGGTCCTTCTTGGCCACCGTGTAGGCGAGCAGCGCCACCAGCACGAACGGCAATGCCTTGCGCAGCGGCTCGGCCGGAATCATCGTGAGCGCCCATGCGCCCGCCATCGAGAACACGAAGGCTGCCACCACTGCGGGCGCTGTCGCGGCCCAGTAGATGCGCACATTGCGCCCGTAGCGGATCGCGGCATTGGCCGTGCCGGCGACCGACGCCACCTTGTTGGTACCGAGCAGCGTTGCCGGCGACATACCGGGAAAAGCGGAAAACAGCGCGGGAATCTGGACCAGGCCGCCGCCGCCGGCCACGGCGTCAATCAGGCCGGCGAGAAAGGCGGCAACCGCCAGGAATGCGAACTCCATCATTGCAGGAAACAAAGAAGGTAAGGAGGAAGGAAGAAGCGCGAGCGGGCCGGGCGATCAGCCCAGCGCCTTGGGTGCCGGGGACAGGCTGCGGTGCCAGAGCCCGCTGGCATGGCGGACAAAGCCGGTCGGCCCGGACGACATATCGGCGGCCAGCGCAGGCGCCAGCAGGATGTGACGTATACCGTGCGCGCGGCACCAGTCGGCCAGCGTGTCGAGGCAAGCCTCCAGGTAGCCGGCTGGCGTACCCATTGCAGCGGCGTCGACCCACCACTCGGTCGCACAAGCTGTCAGTCCGCCGAATGCCAGGCTTGGATGCAGGGCCACCGGCAGGCAGGCAGCGAACCCGCCGCTCCCGGTGTCGACCAGCAGGCACGCACCCTGACCCGATTGCGCCAGCAGTCCGTCCAGCACCAGCCGCCGTGCGCGCGCCACGGGTACGGGCAACGGCGCTGCCGCCTGCAGCCAGGCATCCAGTGCGGATGCGTCGGCACTCGTGCCAAGGCGTACCTGGTACTGCGGGGGAGATTCGGACTGAGGGGAAGAGGCGGGATCGGACAGCATGGCAGGCTTGAAAGGCAGCCCGCATTGTCTCATGTGACCCGGAGCCCGGTTATGCCATTGCGGCATCGGTGCCCGGAGTTGGTGCGCGTGAGGTGAAGGTCACCTCGGAATGAAAAAAGCGTTGCCGAGGATCACCCGGCAACGCCCTTTATTTTATAACGCTGCTACCCGACACCGGGTGCGCGCCTGTCGTCTCCTCGCTTCCGCCTCCATTTAACCTGCGAAAACCGTGTGTGAAATGTAACGAACCGGTGCAGATGGAACAAGCTAGAACAAACCCTAGCCCCAAATTCGGGCATGTCGACCGGTGATCACTCCTGCTTGCGGCTGAAGCGCGCGATCAGTTCGCCCATGATGCCGCGGCGGAAGGTCAGCACGCAGATCACGAAGATCGCGCCGATGACCATGGTCACCGACTCGCCCAGCGCATTGAACCACTGGATACCAGTGGCCGAGGCCAGAAAGGCACCGATATCGCCGAGCTTGTTTTCCAGCGCCACCACCACGAAGGCGCCGACAATCGGGCCCGACAAGGTGCCGAGGCCGCCAACCAGCGTCATCAGGATCACCGAGCCCGACATCGACCAGTGCACGTCGGTCAGCGTCTCGAAGCCGAGCACCAGTGCCTTGATCGAACCTGCGAGGCCGGACAGCGCCGCCGACAGCACGAACGCGGTCAGCTTGAAGCGGTCCACATCGTAGCCAAGCGAAATCGCGCGCGGCTCATTTTCCTTGATCGCCTTGAGGATCTGGCCGAACGGCGAATGCACGGTGCGCACGATCAGCGCGAACGCCGCCACCATGATCACCAGCGCCACGTAGTACAGCGTCAGGTCGTCCGACAGCGACAGCACGCCGAACAGCTTGCCGCGCGGGATGCCCTGCAGGCCGTCCTCGCCGCCCGTGAACGGCGCCTGCAGGCAGATGAAGAACAGCATCTGCGCCAGCGCCAGCGTGATCATCGAGAAGTAGATGCCCTGGCGACGGATGGCCAGCGAGCCGACCACGTAGCCAATCGCAGCGCCGCCGGCCGTACCCAGGATCAGCCCGATCTCGGGCGTCACGCCCCACACCTTCATGGCCTCGCCCGAGATATAGCCCGCGCCGCCAAAGAAGGCCGCGTGCCCGAACGACAGCAGCCCGGTATAGCCGATCAGCAGGTTGAATGCACACGCGAACAACGCGAAGCACAGCACCTTGAGCACGAACACCGGATAGGCGCCGGCCATCGGCGCTGCCACCAGCGCGAGCAGCAGCAATCCGTACAACAGTTTCTTTTGCACGCCGGTGCCCTCTTTCGCCTGTCCGGACTTGATCGTCACAGTGGATTCTGCACGCATCACTTCTCCCTCCCGAACAGTCCGGCCGGACGCAGCAGCAGCACGATCACCATGATGAAGAACACCACCGTCGACGATGCTTCAGGATAGAACACCTTGGTCAGCCCTTCGATCACGCCGAGGCCCAGGCCCGTCAGGATCGAACCCATGATCGAACCCATGCCGCCGATCACCACCACCGCGAACACGATGATGATCAGGTTCTGCCCCATCAGCGGCGAGATCTGGATCACCGGCGCCGCGAGCACCCCGGCAAACGCGGCCAGCGCCACGCCGAAGCCGTAGGTCAGCGTCACCATCAGCGGCACGTTGACGCCGAAGGCTTCCACCATCTTCGGATTCTCGGTACCGGCGCGCAGGTAGGCGCCGAGCTTGGTCTTCTCGATCACGTACCACGTGGCAAAGCACACCGCCAGAGACGCCACCACGACCCACGCGCGATAGTTCGGCAGGATCATGAAGCCAAGGTCGGTCGCGCCCTGCAGCGCATCCGGCGTCTGGTACGGCAGGCCCGACACACCGTAGATCGAGCGGAAGATCCCTTCGATCACCAGCGTGATGCCGAGCGTGAGCAGCAGGCCGTAGATATGGTCGAGCTTGTAGATCCAGCGCAGCATGGTCTTTTCGATGACCACGCCTATCACCGCCACAGCCAGCGGTGCCAGGATCAGCATGACCCAGTAGTTGAGCCCGGCGTACTCCATGCCCATCCAGGCCAGCACGGCCCCGAGCATGAACAGCGCACCGTGCGCGAAATTGATGACGTTGAGCAGGCCGAAGATCACCGCCAGGCCCAGGCTCAGCATCGCATAGAAGGCGCCATTGACCAGGCCCAGCAGCAGCTGGGACAGCATGGCGGGAAGGGGAATTCCGAAGATGTCCATAGGCGTCAATTGCTGCGGGTGTCTCCCCTCTCCCGCGCGCGGGAGAGGGGTTGGGGGAGAGGGCCGGCGCGCAAGGGGCTACGAAAGTCAACGCTGCCGCGGACGCTCTTCACGCTGCGGCGCATTTGCCGGCATCACTCCTGCCGGCGCCTGCCCTCTCCCCCTGCCCCTCTCCCGCAAGCGGGAGAGGGGAGCAAACCGTCGCCGGCATGCTGACTCTTACTTCTTCATCATCGAGCACTTCGACTCGGCGACCGTCGTGAAGGCCTGGTCACCCGGGATCGTCGCCACGACCTTCAGGTAGTCCCACGGCTTCTTCGACTCGGCCGGCGACTTGACCTGCATCAGGTACATGTCGTGGATGCCGCGGCCATCCTGGCGGATATAGCCCTTGGTGTAGAAGTCGTTGATCTTCGTCTTCTTCAGCTCGGCCATGACCTTGTCCGGATCATCCGTCTTGGCGGCGGCCACGGCCTTCAGGTAGGTGCTGACGGCGGAGTAGTCGGCGGCCTGCAGGCTGCTCGGCATCTTCTTCATCTTGCTGAAGTACCGGTTCGCGAACTTGCGCGTGTCGTCGTTCATGTCCCAGTACCAGCTGTCGGTCATCAGCAGGCCTTCGGTGTTCTTCAGGCCCAGGCTGTGGATGTCGTTGATGAACATTAGCAGGCCGGCGATCTTCATCGTCTTGGTAATGCCGAATTCCTTGGCCGCCTTGATCGCGTTGATCGTGTCGCCGCCGGCATTGGCGAGACCCAGGATCTGCGCCTTGGACGACTGCGCCTGCAGCAGGAACGACGAGAAGTCAGACGCCGACAGCGGGTGGCGTACCGACCCCAGCACCGTGCCGCCGTTGGCCTTCACAACCGCCGCGGTATCGCTTTCGAGCGAGTGGCCGAACGCATAGTCGGCGGTCAGGAAGAACCACGACTTGCCGCCCTGCTTCACCACCGCACTGCCGGTGCCCTTGGCGAGCGCCACGGTGTCATACGCGTAGTGCACCGTGTACGGCGAGCACTCTTCGTTGGTCAGTCGGGCCGTACCTGCGCCGTTATTGATGTAGACGCGCTTCTTCTCCGCGGCCACCTTGTTCATGGCCAGCGCGGTACCGGAGTTGGTACCGCCGATCAGCACGTCCAGGCCCTGCTGGTCCATCCATTCGCGCGCCTTCGACGCGGCGATGTCGGCCTTGTTCTGGTGGTCGGCCGTGACCAGTTCGATTGGCTTGCCGAGCACCTTGCCGCCCGCATCCTCGATGGCCATCTTGATGGCCTCGACGCCGCCCTGCCCGTCGATATCGGCATACAGGCCCGACAGGTCGGTGATGAAGCCGATCTTGACGGTGTCGCCCGATACCTGCGCGGCGGCGTTGAACGAAACAGCACCCATGACGATGGCCGCCATCGCGGCCGCGAGCCGAGTCTTCTTCATTGCGTTGTCTCCTGTGTTGTGGCGCCAGCGCGCCACCCGTTCCTGCCCATTAACCGATCTGGCGATCCGTTCGAAGCGGATGCGCGGATCAGACCCCCAGCAATTCATTGAGCACCGGCATCTTGGCCTGCAGCTCGCTGGCCGCGAAGCGCTCGACGATGCCGCCGTGCTCCATCACATAGAAACGGTCAGCCAGCGGCGCGGCGAAGCGGAAGTTCTGTTCCACCATCACCACCGTGTAGCCCTTCTTCTTGAGCATCAGAATCATGCGCGCGAGCGCCTGCACGATCACCGGCGCAAGGCCCTCCGAGATCTCGTCGAGCAGCAGCAGGTTCGCGCCCGTGCGCAGGATGCGGCCCACGGCGAGCATCTGCTGCTCGCCACCCGACAGACGCGTGCCCTGGCTCTGGCGGCGCTCCTTCAGGTTCGGGAACATCTCGTAGATCTCGTCCTCGCTCATGCCCTTGCTGCTGTCCGCGCCCTTGAGCACCGGTGGCAGCAGCAGGTTTTCCTCGCATGACAGGCTCGAGAAGATCGCGCGTTCTTCGGGGCAGTAACCAATGCCGTAGTGCGCGATCTTGTGCGTGGGCAGTCCGATGGTCTCGTGGCCGTTGACCTTGATCGAGCCCTTGCGCGCGCCAGTCAGGCCCATGATTGCGCGCAGCGTCGTAGTACGGCCCGCACCGTTGCGGCCGAGCAGCGTGACCACTTCGCCGCGGTTCACGGTCAGGTCCACACCGTGCAGGATGTGCGATTCGCCGTACCAGGCGTGCAGATCCTTGATTTCGAGCGCGGGTACGTTGGATGTCGTCATATCGATGGCCTCCTCAGTGCGCGCCCTGCAACTCGGCGTCGGCGGTGCCCATGTAGGCCTCCATCACGCGCGGATCCTTCGAGACTTCCGCGTACGGACCTTCGGCCAGGATGGCGCCACGCTGGAGCACCGTGATCTTGTCGGCGATCGACGACACCACGTTCATGTTGTGCTCGACCATCAGGATGGTGCGGCCCGCCGATACCTTCTTGATCAGCTGCGTGACACGGTCCACGTCCTCGTGGCCCATGCCCTGCGTCGGCTCGTCGAGCAGCATCAGCTCGGGCTCCATCGCGAGGGTCGTAGCAATCTCCAGCGCGCGCTTGCGCCCGTACGGCAGGTTCACCGTGACGGTCTGCGCGAACTCGGTCAGGCCGACCTGGTCGAGCAGCTCCATCGCGCGGTCGTTGAGCACGTCGAGCGAACGCTCGCTGCGCCAGAACTGGTACGCAGTGCCAAGCTGGCGCTGCAACCCGATGCGCACGTTCTCCATCACCGTCAGGTGCGGGAACACGGCCGAGATCTGGAACGAGCGAATCACACCGCGGCGCGCGATCTGCGCGGGCTTTTCGCGCGTGATGTCGATGCCGTTGAAGAGGATGGTGCCGGTGGTCGGCTCCAGGAATTTGGTGAGCAGGTTGAAGCAGGTGGTCTTGCCGGCACCGTTGGGCCCGATCAGCGCATGGATCGAGCCGCGGCGCACGCGCAGATTGACGTCGCTCACGGCCGTGAAACCCTTGAATTCCTTCGTCAGGTTTCGCGTTTCCAGGATGGTTTCCTGTGAATTCATAGTCTCCTGCCCGCCCTGTTGCTGAACTGCCGGCTTGTGCCCGGCACCACTGACAATCGGTTCGAACTCGGCGTTTTGCCGTTGGGTCGCTTTAGTGTTTTTTTTGCGCGGTGCGACTACCGCTGTTGCTGCTGATGCCCCGTGCCATGTGCCGGGTGGTGCACCAACCGCAGGCGTCTATTGTGTGCGCCTGTTGCATCGCAAAACATCGGGGTTTGCACTATAAGACATGAACCATGTGTCAGGTTTTTGACGCGCTGCATCAAGGACTTGCGGGCGATCGGCACCTCGCCCTGCCCTTCCGCGGCGCGCGCCATGTCATGCAGCGAGTTGCTGGCGGCGGTCCTCCCGCAGCATGTCGCTCGCCCGCTCGGCAATCATGATGGTCGGCGAATTGGTGTTGCCCGAGGTGATCAGCGGCATGACCGAGGCATCCACCACGCGAAGTCCGTCGATGCCATGTACGCGCAGACGGTGGTCCACCACAGCGAGCGGATCGTCCGGACGCCCCATGCGGCACGTGCCGACCGGATGGAAGATGGTGGTCCCGATATTGCCCGCGGCCTCGGCCAGCGCTTCGTCGCTATCGAAGCCAGGGCCGGGCAACCACTCCTCCGGGCGATACGGCGCCAGTGCGGGCGACGCCACAATGCGACGCGTGAGCCGCAACGAATCGGCGGCGACCTTGCGGTCCTCGTCCGTGGACAGGTAATTCGGCGCGATCACAGGCGCCTGCCGGAAATCAGCGCTGTCGATATGCACGCTGCCGCGCGAGGTCGGGCGCAAGTTGCAAACGCTCGCCGTGAACGCATTGAACGCGTGCAGCGGCTCGCCAAACTTGTCGAGCGACAGCGGTTGCACGTGGTACTCCAGGTTCGGCCGTGCCTGCGACGCATCCGAGCGCGCGAACGCGCCGAGTTGCGACGGCGCCATGCTCATCGGCCCGCTCTGGTTGAACGCGTATTGCAACCCGATGCCGAGCTTTCCCCACCAGCTCGCCGCGCGGGTATTCAGCGTGCGCACGCCATTGACCTTGACCACGGTGCGCAGCTGCAGGTGGTCCTGCAGGTTCTCGCCCACGCCCGGCAATGCATGCCGCACCTGGATGCCCAGTGCCTGCAGGCGCTCGCCCTGCCCGACGCCGGACAGCTCCAGCAATTGCGGCGTATTGACCGCGCCTGCGGCCAGGATCACTTCGTGCCGCGCCGCCGCACTGTGCGCCTGCCCGCCTCCGACGTAATTCACGCCCGTGCAGCGGCGCCCCTCGAAGGTCAGCGCGCTGACTTGCGCGCCCGTCACGATAGTCAGGTTCGGCCGATCCGCGGCGCGCCGCAGGAAAGCCTTGGACGTATTCCAGCGGATGCCGCGGCGCTGGTTGACCTCGAAATACCCCACACCGAAATTGTCGCCCCGGTTGAAATCGTCGGTGCGCGGAATGCCGGCCTGCTCGGCCGCGTCGATAAAACGTTCGAGGATGTCCCAGCGCAGGCGCTGCGCTTCCACACGCCATTCGCCGCCGGCACCATGGAATTCGCTCGGGCCGCGATGGTGGTCCTCGCTGCGCTTGAACAGCGGCAGCACGTTGTCCCAGCGCCAGCCGTCGTCGCCGCTCAGGCGTGCCCAGTCGTCATAGTCCTCGCGCTGACCGCGCATATAGATCATGCCGTTGATCGACGACGAGCCCCCGAGCACACGCCCGCGCGGATAACCGAGCGAACGGCCGTTCAGCCCCTTCTCCGCGACCGTGCGATACAGCCAGTCCGTGCGCGGATTGCCGATGCAATAGAGATAGCCGACCGGAATATGGATCCAGTGGTAGTCATCCTTGCCGCCCGCCTCGAGCAGCAGCACATTGACATCCGCGTCCTGTGTGAGGCGGTTGGCCAGCACACAGCCGGCCGAGCCGGCGCCCACGATGATGTAGTCGAAGGTCTCCATACGAGTCGTCTCGTCTCCGTGCTTGTTCTTGTTGTGTTGGTGTCTGGCAGCGCCGATGCGTGTCCATCAGGACGGCCCATCTTTGCATTCAGTGAAGATGCGGCACGCCCCTCCTGCCATGCCGCTGCCGCGCTGACCGCCAGATTGGCGCAGTTGCACGGGCCCGTCCAATGATTTATCGTCAATCGCAATATAAGCCGCGCAAAATATTGCAGCGCACACTGAAGCGCCCCGGACCTTGGATCTCCATCACCTGCGCGCCTTCGTCGCCGTCGCGCGCGAAGGCAATCTGACCCGCGCCGCCCAGCGCCTGCACCTGACGCAGCCGGCCGTGAGCCTGCAGCTCAAAGCGCTGCAATCGGCATGGCGCATCCGCGTGTTCGAACGCACCGCCACCGGCCTCACGCTGACTGCCGATGGCGCGGCCCTGCTGCCGCTCGCCGAGCGCATTCTCGACAGCGTCGGCGACCTGCAGCACACCGTCGATGCGATGCACACCACCGTGCGCGGCAAGCTCGCGATCGGCACCATCCTCGACCCGGAATTCACGCGGCTCGGCGTCATGCTGCGCACGCTGGTCGAGCGCCATCCGCAGATCGGCACGGAACTGCGCCACGGCATGTCGGGCTGGGTGCTGCAGCAGATACGCAGCGGCGCGCTCGATGTGGGCTTTTACCTCGGGCAGCTGCCGGATGCCGGCTTCCATGCGCTGGCATTGACGCCGTTCTCGTATTACGTGGTCGCGCCGAAGGGCTGGAAGGAACGCACCGCGCTGCGCTCGTGGGCGCAGCTCGCGACGCTGCCGTGGATCTGGACGCCGTCTGAATCCGCGCACAACCGGCTGCTGTCGGCGCGCTTTGCCGAAGCGGGCGTCGACGCTGCCAGCGTGCACAAGGTCGCGCATGTGGACCAGGAAGCATCGATGCTGGACCTGGTGCGCTCGGGCGTTGGCCTGTCGCTGGTGCGCGACTCCATCGCACTGCGCGAATCGCACGCGCATGGCCTTGTGGTGGTGGAAGGCATGTCCGTGCAGACCGAGCTGATGCTGGTCGCGCTGGCCAGCCGCCGGGACGATCCCGTCGTCAGTGCCGTGTTCGGCGTCGCCGAGTCCGTGTTCCGAACCTAGCCTTGCTGCGCCAGATGCCGGCGCAGCCAGTCCGTCAGCGCGGCAAACACTTCGCTGCGCAACGGCTCGGCCTCGTTGAAGATCTCGTGGTAGCCCTGGTCGAACCACACCTGTTCGCGCAGGTCGGCCGGCGCATGGTCGAAGAAAGTCCGGCTACCTGCCGGATCGACGATCTTGTCCGCGCCACCAACGAGCATCAGCATCGGTGCCTCTAGCCGCGGCGCATCGGTCTGCGCTTGCGCCATACCCCGGATGAAGCTCTCAAGTACGCCAGCCGTGATCGTGGTCTGTACCAGCGGATCAGAGCGATAGCGCGCCACCACCTGCGGGTCGTGCGACAGCATGCGTGCATCGATCGGGTTCGGCACACGCAAGCGCGGCACCAGCGTCAGGAGTACACGATGGATCGTCAGCATCGTCGGCGACAACCGCAATGCGAGCGCCGGCGACGACAGCACCAGCGCTCGCACCGGGCGCAAGCGCGCAGTGGCGAAGCGCGCCGCAACCAGCCCTCCCATGCTGTGGCCGAGCAGGATCGGCAGTTCCTTCCAGACCCGCACTGCCGCGTCATGGATTTCGGCAAGGTCATCCAGATAGGCATCCGGATGTTCCGCGACCATGCGCGCCCCGCCGCTCGCGCCATGCCCGCGCTGATCATAGGCGCGCACGCGCAGTCCCAGTCCGCACAGCACTTCTGCCACGTGCTGGTAGCGGCCACTGTGCTCGGCCAGGCCATGGACGAGCAACACGCAGCCGACCGTTTCGGGGAACATGCGCGGATCCGGTTCCCAGGTGCGCAGCAGCAGCTCGGTACCGTCGCGCATGCGCTGGCGGCTCTCCACTGCTGCAAGACCGGGTGCTGTGCCAGCCGCGTCCGCAGGCGCGGACGGGCCTGCCTCGGCAGGATGAACGGGGTGTTCCGTCATGGGCTTGTCCATCCGCGGGTCTCCTCCCGGTGCCGCCCGTCCGGCGCGGGGGGCATTGCGTTTCTGATTATTGTTCGTCCGCCACCGCACCGCTACATGCGCCCTCGACATGGCAATGCGCATGGTCATCTGGCTGCGCAAAGTCGGCGAGAATCGGGCAATCGGGCCGGTCGTCGCCGCTGCAGGCTTCGGCCAGCGCCCGCAGTGTGTCGCGCATCGCAGCGAGTTCGGCAATGCGCTTTTCCAGGTCCGCCACATGCCGCAGCGTCATCGCCTTCACATCTGCGCTCGCGCGCCGGCGGTCATGCCACAGCGACAGCAGCCCGCGGATCTCGTCGAGCGAGAACCCGAGATTACGGGCGCGCCGCACGAAGCGCAAGGTATGCACGGCGCGCTCGTCATAGCGGCGGTAGCCGCCTTCGGTGCGCGGCGGCGTATCGACCAGACCGATCGACTCGTAGTGCCGGATCATCTTCGCGGAAACGCCGGAGGCGTCCGCGGCTTCCCCGATATTCATGCCTTTGCTCCTGTTTCGCCCGTGTCGCCACCCGTGTCGCCACCCGGGTGCCAGCGCCGCAGCAGCAACGCGTTGCTGACGACACTTACGCTCGAGAACGCCATCGCCGCCCCGGCGACCACCGGGTTCAGCAGCCCCGCCGCTGCCAGCGGAATGCCGACCACGTTGTAGAAGAACGCCCAGAACAGGTTCTGGCGGATCTTGCGCACGGTGCGTTGCGACACGGCCAGCGCGTCGGCGACGAGCGCCGGATCACCGCGCATCAGCGTGATACCGGCAGCATGCATGGCGACATCGGTACCGGTCGACATGGCAATACCGACATCGGCCGCGGCCAGCGCCGGCGCATCGTTAATGCCATCGCCGACCATGGCCACCACCGCGCCGTCCTGGCCGAGCGCACGCACACGTGCCGCCTTGTCTTCGGGCAGAACCTCGGCCTGTACTTCATCGAGACCCAGCGTCTGGGCCACGCGTGCCGCGGCGCCCTTGTTGTCGCCGGTCAGCATCACCGTGCGCACGCCGGCCGCGCGCAGCCGCGCAATTGCCGCGGGTGCGCCGGGCTTGATGGCATCGCCAAACGCCACCAGGCCAGCGACGCGTGGCGGCTGCGTTTCCACCAGCCACGACACCGTGCGGCCCTCGTCGCGCAGGCGTTCCGCCGCCGCCTGCAGCGTACCCGCATCAGCGCCCAGCGCTTCGCGCAGCCGTTCGCTGCCGAGCTGCAGCGCCTGCCCGTCGACCACGCCGGCAATGCCACGCCCCGGTAGCGCCTGCACATCGGTGGCCGCGGGTGCAGGGATGCCGCGCGCTTGCGCCGCATTCAGCACTGCGCGCGCCAGCGGGTGTTCACTGCCTGCCTGAAGTGCCGCCAGCCGCGCCAGTAGCCTCGCGCCGTCGGCATCGTCCGCGTCGGCCGCCTGCAGCGCCACC
Source organism: Cupriavidus numazuensis (assembly GCF_905397435.1). Classification (GTDB taxonomy): domain Bacteria; phylum Pseudomonadota; class Gammaproteobacteria; order Burkholderiales; family Burkholderiaceae; genus Cupriavidus; species Cupriavidus numazuensis. The sequence goes on along the minus strand of NZ_CAJPVI010000007.1, from coordinate 93,904 downwards.
ACTTCGGGCCGGCCCACGGTCAGCGTGCCGGTCTTGTCAAACGCCACCACGCTCACGCGATGGGCAATCTCGAGCGCCTCGGCATCCTTGATCAGGATGCCAGCGCGCGCACCGGCGCCGGTACCGGCCATGATCGCGGTCGGCGTGGCGAGCCCCAGCGCGCACGGGCAGGCGATCACCAGCACTGCCACCGCGTTGAGGAGTGCCATTTCCCAGTCGCCCGCGAACAGGCCCCAGCCGAGCAGCGTCACCAGCGCAATGCCGAGCACCACGGGCACGAACACCGCGCTGACCTGGTCGACCAGGCGCTGGATCGGTGCCTTGGCCGCCTGCGCATGCTCGACCATGCGGATGATGCGGGCAAGCACGGTCTCGGCGCCGACCGCGACGGTGCGCGCTACGAGCAGTCCTTCGAAATTGATGGCGCCGCCGGTGAGCTTGTCGCCGGGCGCCTTGGGCACCGGCAGGCTCTCGCCAGTCAGCATCGATTCGTCGGCATGACTGCTGCCGTCGATCACCACGGCATCGACGGGGATACGCTCGCCGGGACGCACCACCACTTCGTCGCCCACACGCACCGATCCCAGCGGCACCGTCACTTCCTGGCCGTTGCGGCGCACGCGCGCGGTGTCGGGACGCAGCGCGGCGAGCGCGCGGATGGCATCGGCGGTCTGGCGCTTGGCCCGCGTCTCCAGCCATTTGCCCAGCCGTACGAGCGTGATGACTACTGCGGCGCTTTCGAAGTAGAGATGCGGCATGCCATCGGGCGTGCGCCACATCAGCCACAGCGACAGGCCATAGGCCGCGCTCGTGCCCAGCGCCACCAGCAGGTCCATATTGCCGGCACCGGCGCGCACGGCCTTCCACCCGGCCTTGTAGAAGCGCCAGCCGAACACGAACTGCACGGGCGTGGCCAGCAGCCACTGCACCCAGCCCGGCAGCATCCAGTGCATGCCGAACCATTCGAGCACCATCGGTGCGACCAGCGGCAAGGAAAGCGCCGCCGAGAGCATCACCGGCCAGGGGCCGCTCCAGAAGTCGTGCGCAGCGTCGCCCGGCGCAGCCGATGGCAGCGTTTCGGTGACTGGCGTCGCACCGTAGCCCGCGCGCGCGACCGCGGCGGCAAGCGAATCGGCATCGGCGGCGCCGCGCAGCAGTGTCACGCTCGCGCGTTCGGTAGCAAGGTTGACCTGGGCATCCAGCACACCGGGCACGGCGCGCAGCGCGCGTTCGACGCGGCCCACGCAGGAAGCGCAGGTCATGTCAGCGATATTGAGTTCTACCGTCTCGCGCGGCACTTCATAGCCGGCATCCGCCACGGCCTTGGCTGCGGCCGGCAGGACGGCGCCGCTGTCCGCATGCAGCGTGGCCTGCTCGGTGGCAAGGTTCACGGCCACGTCTTGCACGCCGGGCACCTTGGCCAGCGCATTCTCGACACGCCGCACGCAAGACGCGCAGGTCATGCCGTCGATTGGCAGCCGCCACTCCGGCGCCTGGCTGCCCGTCAAGGTTGGGGAAAGGCTGGCATTCGGCATCGCTGGACTCGTTCTCAGTTTTGTTCACTGCATGATGGACCTTACCATCATAGGAAGGTCAAGGACGATTCGAGTGCCGTGTCATGCGCTTTTGATGTCGCCGCGAGGTTATCGCTTGCGCTTCCCACCATGGGAAGGTTCACACTACGTCTGTCGCGGCGATCGTGCCGCTCATCCATGTCAATCAGGAGGTCTAAGCCATGATCCAGTTCCAGGTCGAAGGCATGTCGTGCAACCACTGCGTGGGGGCCATCACGCGCGCCGTGCAAGGTGTCGATCCCGCTGCCCGCGTCAACGCTGATGTTTCGGCCCAGTCGGTGAAGGTGGAAAGCGGTGCGGATGTGCAGGCGCTGCGCGAGGCTATCGAGGAGGCTGGGTATCCGGTGAAGGCGGTCGGCTGAGGGTTGAAGGCGGGGTTGGGTTGTCGTGCTTCGCTGGCGCTGCTGTTTCGCCGGCGTAGCCGGCGAGTCACTTTTGTCCGAGCGACAAAAGTAACCAAAAACGCGTTTTGGTTGCCCCAAAGGGGCGAATTTTTATCGTAGTGTGCTGAGGGTGTTGTACGGGTATGGGCTTCAGAGGGGATTTCCGCTGCCTGCCGCGTGGCGCACGACCGTGAGAGGAATTACCGCGCTGATTGAACGAGCCCTGCAAGCGTTCGTGGCCCCTGCTGCCGGCGATATCGTCTGATCGCCTTCGGCTGCGCTACGCGCAGAGCTCAAGTCTGAGCACGCAGGCCCAGGGCGAACTACGCCTCGGTGACGATGCCTGCCAATGCATGCGCGTAGAGACAGGACATCAGGAACGGGAACGGGGACTCGGGCGCCAGCGACGCTGATGAGCTTGCCCCCAGACGACGACGTGCGCGCAGCGCAGCCGAAGGCGTCCCACCACTGACCGTGTTGAAACGCTGTACCCGAGTCCGTCTTGGGGATCGTCCAAAAGTCGTGCCGCGCGAGGCACAGGTTCTGACTCACATAGCGTAGCAGGGTCGAACCACTGACCACCGTAGCAGGCGTCCAAAGCCGTTTGAACCCCTGCCGCCGTGGAATTGATGGCCAGCGGCAACGACGCGCTTTTTGGTTACTTTTTGTCGCTCGGACAAAAAGTGACTCGCCGGCTACGCCGGCGAAACAGCCGCGCCAGCGAAGAGTGATAACCCACCCCCAACGAGAAGGCCCGCCGGCTACGCCGGCGAAACCGCGGCGCATGCCAAGAGCGACACCCCCTCCCGACACGAGCCCCCCACCATCAAAACAACCAATCAGAACTTGTAACCCACACTCAGAAAAGTCACCACCGGATCAATCTTGATCTTGGTATGCGACACGATCGTCACCCCGTTCGCCTGGGTGGTGAGAGTGGCACGGGTAGACAACGGCAAGTAGGAAACCGACAGACCCACGAACCAGTTGTCGGTGATCGCGTAGCTCGCGCCGACGTTGAACACCGGGTTCCACGAGCTTTCGGCATTGGCGGTCATCTTGGCGCCGGGAATACCGAAGGCGTGGTTGACGAAGTCCTGGTTGGAGATGGTCTCGTCGGTGAACCAGGTGTAGTTCACACCCAGGCCGACATAGGGCCGAAGCTTGGTCTTGGCGTCGAAGAAGTGGTATTTCACCACCACCGCCGGGCTCCACTGCCTGACCGAACCGAGCTTGCCATATTGGGCGTAGTCGCCGGTGCCCTTGACGTCATGCTTGGGCGGAATGCCCGCGACCAGTTCGGCCGAGATGTTATCCGTGAAGTAATGCTCGAAGGCGATGCCCAGCGTATCGGCGCTCTCGATATTGGCGCCCGTATTCGGCCGGGTCATGTTGACCGGACGGCCATTGATACTGTCCACCGTCAGCGGATCGGCCGAGCTGTTCGGCATCACGCGGAACCAGCCCAGGCTGACGATGTTGCTGCCTGCGGATTGCGCCTGTGCCGTGCCTGCCAGCGCCATGACAGCGCCTGCCGCCAGCATCTTCTTATAGGTCGATTTCATAGTCCTCATACTCCTCATTCGGGTTGCTGCCGGAGGCATTATCCGGCCTGCGGCAGGGGGACTGTTTCATCGACGACACTGATTCGTAGAAGGACTCCCCTAAATGAAGGGTTAACCATTAAGAAAATCGCATCGAGGCTGACCGTGGCCTCCGGTACCGCAGCATCCGCGCAACGCTTTTGCGGCGCTGCGCGAAAAACCCTCGAATATACGTGGTTTTACGGGGGCGGCGGGCCGGTTTTCGATCCAGCCGCCGCCCGCTGCGCACCGCTGTTGCGTCAGGGCGTCACGATGGCGAAGTTGCTGTCGAACTTGTCCATCAGACCCACCCACCTACGCAGCGCGCCGGCATCGCCGTCGACACGCGCGCGTCCGGCCTGCACCTCGGCCGGCAGTGTGGTCTGGCCGGCAAGCACACCCATCAGCGCCATGCGAGGAATGCTCAGCGTCACCTGGGGGGTCTGGTGCTGGGCATCGGCCTTGTACCGGAACACGCCGTTATCCACCGTCAGTGCATAGCGCTTGCCCGTATCGGGCTGGACCCAGTTGATGGCCAGCTTCTGGCCCGCCGCGCGCTCGCCATTCAGGCGAATCGCCAGGTAGTCCAGCAACATTGTGTCGGTCATGGCATTCAGCACATCGGGGCTGGAGGTGCGCGTGCCCGGATCCTTCGGCAGGCCGTTGCGCAGTTCCTGCGCACCGCTCAGGAAAGCGCTGCGCCACGTGGCCGATTCGGTCTGGTAGCCAAGCTGCTCGAGCGCGTCGGCTTCCAGATTGCGCGCGGCCTGGTTGGACGGGTCGGCAAAGACGACCTGCTTCATGACCTCGGCCACCCAGCGGTACTCGCCTCGCGCATACGAAGCCCGCGCCTGCTCGATCACCTTGTCCGCCCCGCCCATGAACTCGACGTAGTGCCGAGCAGATTCTTCCGGCGGCAGCGGATAGAGATTGGCCGGATTGCCGTCATACCAGCCGAGATAGCGCTGGTAGACCGCCTTGGCGTTGTGGTTCACCGTGCCGTAGTAGTCGCGCAGGTCCCACTGGCTCGCCAGCGACGGCGGCAGCTTCACGCGCTCGCCGATCTCCGCCGGCGTGAAGCCCTGGTTGGCCAGGCGCAGCGACTGGTCGTGGATGTACTTGTAACCGTCACGCTGGTTGCCAAGGTACGTCGTGATGTTCTGCTGGCCCCACTTGGGCCAGTGGTGCTGCGCGAACAGCACCTCGGTACGGCCACCGAAACGGTCGATGGTCTCGTCCAGCGCGCGCCACCACTGGTTGGCGTCACGCACCTGCGCACCGCGGATGGTGTACAGGTTGTGCATGTTGTGGGTGGCATCCTCGGCCGCGCACAGTGCCTTCCATTGCGGGAAGTACATCAGCATCTCGGCCGGCGCTTCAGTGCCGGGCGCCATCAGGAATTCGATCTGCACGCCGTCGATCGTGCGCGTCTCGCCGGTCTTCGCGATCAGGTCGGTCGGCGCGATCAGCGTGATGGTGCCGTGGGACACCGCCTTGCCCAGGCCCGAATCGACATGGCCGTTGGCAGCCTTCGGCAGATTGGCGCCGTACATGTACTGCGCGCGGCGCGCCATCGCGTTGCCCGCGAAGACGTTCTCGCTGACCGCCTCCTCCATGAAGCCTTCCGGCGCCAGCACCTTGACGCGGACAGCCTTCACGTCCTCGTCGGTGGTCACGCCCTTCACGCCGCCGAAGTGGTCGCCGTGGCTGTGGGTGTAGATCACCGCCACCACCGGCTTCTTCGGTCGATGCTTGTAGTAGAGGTCCAGCGCAGCGTGCGCGGTTTCCTTCGAGGTCAGCGGATCGATGATGATCAGACCGCTATCGCCCTCGATGATCGTCATGTTCGAGATGTCGAGCCCGCGCACCTGAAAGATGCGGTCGGTGACCTGGAACAAGCCGTTGTTCATATTGAGCTGGGCCTGGCGCCACAGGCTCGGGTTGACCGTGTCGGGCGCCTTGGCATCGCGCAGGAATGCATACGTACCGAGCGACCAGACCATGCGCCCCTGCGCATCACGGATCTCGTTGCTGTCCAGCGTGCCGAGGAAGCCGCGCTGCGCATCCTCGAAATCCTGGCGGTTGGCAAACGGCAGTTGCTGCAGGACGGCGGCATTGGCTTTCGCCGTGGCTGCCGTCGCCGGCTTCGGGCCGTCGGCGGCGTGGGCCAGCCCGACCAGGCACAGCGCGGCAGCAGCCAGCGTTGCGTATCGGTGAATCATTCGGTTCTCCTTGAGACATGGCTCAGTGCGAGCCTGCTGAAACAACAAGGCGGCAAGGGGAAACTTGCCGTCCACCAGCGGGGGCGCATTGTGCTGAACGTTCAGTACAATCCTGAAGTTTGGTTCGAATGGCGTCACACTGTCAAATGCAGAGCGGCAGTTTCCCGCGCTTCCGCCTTGCCTTTTAGTGATTCAAAAGACATATTTCGTTCGGTCATGCCCGCGCCCACCCCACTCACACCGCACGCCAATCCAAAAAACCGCCGAGGCCTCGAGACCCGCCAGCGCGTGCTCGAGGTCACGCGCGACCTGATGCGCGCGCATGGCTATGCCGACGTCACGCTCGACCAGATTTCGGCGAGCGCCGGCGTGGCCAAGAGCAGTCTGCTATGGCATTTCGGAAGCAAGGAGATGTTGCTGGCAGAGGCGGCCACCAGCCTGTTCCAGCAGATCGCCCAGGAGATCGAACCGAACTTGCGTGCCGGTGAAACGCCGCAGCAGCGACTGGATCGCGTGTTCAATCAGGTAGCGCAGGCTTTCACCGCCAACCCCGAAGCCAAGGGCGTGGTGCTCGGCATGCTGTTTTCGGGCAGCGTGCCGGCCAGCGTGCGCGCCGAGATCCGGCGCGGCTGGGACAGCCATGTGAAGCAGCTCGTCGAGGCGTTCTCGCAACCGCAACGTCCCATGCCGGCCGCGATGGCGCGGCTGATGCTGGCGACCTTCCATGGCTGCTATTGCCACTGGTATGCCGGCGATTGCAGCGAATCGGTCGCAGACTATCTGGAGCCCGCGCGCGAGTTGTTCCGTGCGTGGCTGCAGGCCGACGCAGCTTAATCCTGCCGGCTGGCCAGCACGCACGCCGCCAGGTCCCACAGCGCGTAGCCGACGCTCTTGAACACGAGCGGGCTGCCGCGGCGCGCGCGGATCGCATCCGCTTGCAGGATCGCCGTTTCGAACGGCTGCACGGTCGACCAATCGATGCCCGCCTGCAACAAGTCGCCTGCCTCTTCCTCGATGCCGAACAGCGTATCCGCGAGCAAGCGCCCGCTGGCCGACGCCGCCTGGCACAGCGCGGGCGGCAGTTCGCACATGTCGGGACGGAACGCACCGACCGCGGCAATGAAATGGTGGTCTTGCCACAGACCGCTGTCGATGTCGGGTAGCACCGGACTAAGGCTCGACGTGACCGTCACCACCATCGACACGCGCGGCAGCACGGATGCAACATCATCGGTCACCTCCGCCGTCACGCCGAGCGAGCCAGCGTGAGCGGCCAGCGCTTCGGCCTTTTCGCGCGTGCGCGAATGCAGCCACACGCGTCGTACCGGCAATCCAGCGATGAAGGCTTCCAGATGCGTCAGCGCCTGCACGCCGGCACCGATGATCAGCAATTCGCCGTCCGGCTGAGCGGCAAAGCGCTGCGCAGCCAGCAGCGACACGGCTGCCGTACGCCGCCCCGTGACGGTGGGACCGTCGAGCATGGCCAGGCGCTCGCCCGTATGCGCGTCAGCGACCACGACTTCCCCAAGGATATTGGGCAGCCCGCGCCGCGGATTGTCCGGATGCACCGTGATGTTCTTGGTCATCACCAGCCGCCGGTTGCGCGCCGGCATCACCAGCAGCGTGCCCGCCCCGCCCTGCGCGTCGCCGACCGGCAGCGCGATGCGCGGTGGCGCCATGGCCGTGCCGTCGCGCAACTCGGCCAGCATGTCGGCGATCGCCCCGGCGAGTTCGGGATAGGGCAGGCGCGCCGCCGTGCTGGCGGCATCAAGGGGAATCAGGGACATGCGGGCACTCCGGCAGGTCGGTTCAGGACCTGCCATTATGCGGCAGCTCCTGCACCCGAATCAGCGTGCCAGCATCGGCATCACATGCTCAGCATAGCGCGTACCCGCCGCTGCGCCGGACGGGAATACGGCGTCGATATCCGCCAGTTCCTTCACATCGAGCCGCACGTCCAGCGCGCCCAGGTTGTCGTCGAGATTGGCGATGCGGCGCGTGCCGGGAATCGGCACGATCTGCGGGCCGCGCGCCAGTACCCAGGCTAGCGCGAGCTGCGCGGGCGTGCAGCCTTTCGCGTCCGCCAGTGCGCGCACCTTGTCGACAAGCGCGAGGTTGCGCGCAAAGTTCTCGCCCATGAAGCGCGGGTTGGTGCGGCGGAAATCGTCCGCATCGAAGTCCTCGGGACTGCGGATCGCCCCCGTCAGGAAGCCTCGGCCCAGCGGGCTATAGGGCACGAAGCCAATGCCCAGCCGTTCGCAAGTTGCGAGGATGCCGTTGGTATCCACATCGCGCGTCCACAGCGAATACTCGCTCTGCAACGCCGTGACCGGATGCACCTTGTGCGCGCGTTCGAGGGTTTGCGCGCTGGCCTCGGACAGGCCGATCCATCGGATCTTGCCGGCCTTTACCAGTTCGGCCATTGCGCCAACGGTTTCCTCGATCGGCACCTCCGGATCGACACGGTGCTGGTAGTACAGGTCGATATGGTCGACGCCCAGCCGCTTCAGGCTCGCCTCGCAGCTGGCGCGCACATATTCGGGCCGGCCATTGACACCACGCGTCGCGGGTCTCGACAGATCGCGCACGATGCCGAACTTGGTCGCCAGCACGACCTGCTCGCGCCGACCGGCAATGGCGCGGCCCATCCGCCAGCTTGAAGCGCGGCTGGGCGTGCGTCTGCTGCAACGTACCACGCGCAGTGTCGGCCTGACCGAGGCGGGCGCGGCGCTGCTCGCGCGCATCGAGCCCGCGCTGCAGGAAATCGGCGCGGCCACCGACGACATCCGCCAGCAGCGCGACAACCCCGTCGGCACGCTGCGCCTGACCACGCCGACCACCGCAGGCGCGATCGTACTGAGGCCGCTGCTATCTGCCTTCTTGCGCGCGTATCCCGGCATCTGCGTCGACGTCGTCACCGACGACCGCTTTGCCGATCTCGTCGCCGAAGGCTTCGATGCGGGCCTGCGCCTCGGCGAGGCCCTGCAACGCGACATGGTCGCGATTCCCGTCACCGGTCCGCTACGCATGGTGGTGGCAGCCGCGCCCGCATATCTTGCGCAACACGGCACGCCGCAGACGCCTGCGGATCTTCACGCGCACGCGTGCCTGCAATACCGTTTCGGCCCGCACGGCGGCGTTTATCGCTGGGAGTTCATGGAAGACCGCCGCGCGTTCACCGTGGACACGCATGCGGCGCTGATCGCCAATGACAAGACCCTGCTGCACCAGGCAGCGTTCGATGGCGTCGGGCTGATCTACGAGTTCACCAACCACATCCAGGGTGCGCTCGACGACGGGCGGCTCGTCACCGTGCTGGACCGCTGGCTGGCACCGTTCGACGGCTTCTACCTGTATTACCCGGCCCGTACGCTGATGCCGCCCAAGCTGCGCGTATTCGTCGATTTCCTCAAGACGCACGCGCCGGTGTCAGCGCGCGCTGCGACCCGCTGAAGCGGCGGGCGCGCGTACGCTCGCGCCGCGCACTTCGATGCCGATGCGGTCCACCACCTTTCCCGCTGCGTCGAGCAGTTCGACCTGATGCCGCCCCGGCCATGGCAGCCACGCCACCTCGCCGCCGCGCCCGAGCGGCTTGCCGTCCATGCGCCACGTCACCGAACGCGCGGTCTGGCCCGTGACGCCTTCCGCGTGGAACCACACGCGCTGCGCCGATGGCGGCATGTCCGGGTCGAGCGCGAACACCGTGCCGTTGGCCGGGTTCGCAATCGCCGGCACGCCCGAGCGCGCGGTCGAGGTACCGACGCTGACGCGCGTCTGCGCCGTGCCAGCGAGAAACACTTCTTCACGCGCCGGTTCGAGGTCATCGGCGAACGTCAGCGCCACGCGCTCCACGCCCGCCGGCGCGACCGGGGCCACGCTCGGTTGCGATCGATGCAGCGCCTCCATCACGTCATGCCAGACCGGCGCCGCGCCCGATACACCCGATACGTCATGCATGCTCGCCCCGCTCGCATTGCCGACCCACACGCCGACCGTATAGCGCTGCGACCAGCCGATGCACCAGTTGTCGCGCATGTCCTTGCTGGTGCCGGTTTTCACCGCGGTCCAGAAACGGGTGGTCAGCGGACTGTCGAGCCCGAACGTGCGCGCACGTGCATGACGATCGGACAGGATGTCGGCGACGACAAAGCTCGCTGCTGGTGACATCACCGCCGTGGTCGGCACGATCGCCATGCCCGCACGCATGCGCACCGGCGCATAGCGGCCACCGTTGGCCAGCGCGCGATACGCATTGGTCAAGGCCAGTAGCGACACATCGGCGCTGCCGAGCGCAAGGCTGTATCCGTAGTAGTCACCGGCTTCCGTCAGCGGCAGTCCCAGCGACACCAGTCGCTTGTGGAAGCGGTGCGGCGTCACCATCACCAGCGTGCGCACTGCGGGCACATTCAACGAAGCGGCAAGCGCCGCGCGCGTACTGACCCAGCCCGCGTAGCGATGGTCATAGTTCTGCGGCACGTAGAGGCCGCCGCCGACCGGCAGGTTGACGGGCCGGTCATCCAGCAGCGAAGCGGCCGTCAGCCGGCGCTCTTCCAGTGCCTGCTCGTACAGGAATGGCTTGAGCGTCGAGCCCGCCTGGCGCAGCGCCTGTGCATGATCGACTTCCGCGGCACCGGACAATTCGCCGGACGAGCCCACGTAGGTGAGCACATCGCCGCTCGCGTTGTCGATCACCACCACGGCGCCGTCTTCCACATGGCGCCCTGCCAGTTCGCGCAGATGGCGCTGCAGGCTCGCCATGGCCACACGCTGGAGGTCCGCGTCGAGCGTGGAGCGGAGGTACGGCGGCGCCGGCGCATCTGTCCGCGCTTGCACACGCGCCTGGCTTGCCAGCATGCGGCCGAGATGCGGCGCCAGTTGCCTGGGCTGCGGCGACGCTGCGGTACCACGCTGCGCGACGCTGCCTGAGCGCAGCAACGCCAATTGCGCGAAGCCTTCCAGCCCCTCGCACTCGCGCGGCAAGCGCATTTCGCGCAGGATGCCGCATGCCCGGCGCGCCACTTGTGCGGCCTTCGCATTGGGCGCTCGCACAAGCGCGACGGCCAGTGCGGATTCGCGCGCATCCAGCCCCTCAGGAAACTTGCCGAACAACACCTGCGACATCGCCGACAGGCCGACCAGCTCGCCACGGAACGGCACGAGGTTCAGATAAGCCTCGAGGATCTGGTCCTTGCTCCAGCTTCGTTCCAGCGATGCGGCGCCGGCAGCCTGTCCTAGCTTCTGCGTGACGCTGCGGCCCTGCCCCGCCGCGCCCGGCCTGCGCAGGTCCTCATCGAGCAGGCCTGCCAGTTGCATCGTCAGCGTGGAAGCACCGCGCGTCCGCGTGTTAAAGAGATTGGCCCAGGCTGCTGCAGCCACGCCTTGCCAGTCGACGCCGCTGTGTGCGTAGAAGCGCTTGTCCTCCGACAGCACGATGGCCGTGCGCAACGCCGGCGAGGTTTCCTGCAGCGTGACCCAATCACCGCGGCGAACGCGGAAATCGTCACGTATGCGCGCCACCGTTTCGCCGTTGCGATCAGTGATGATGATGTCGGAACTGCGCCAGTCGGTGCGGACCTGGGTGAAGGTTGGGAGGGCGTGGGCGGGGAGTGCTGCGCATGCAAATGCAAATGCGATTGCACCCACGGAAAACAACGTCCGGAACACCGCAGGCCTTCTCCCCTCTCCCACTTGCGGGAGAGGGGAGCAAGTCGACGGTGTATTGCACGCCGTGGGCATGCGTAAGAACCACTTCATCCCCCCCGCTCCCCACGATTCGCGACAATGCCCGCGACAATCAGCACCTGTGCCGCCCAATACGTCCACCAGATGCCGAGTTGGAAACTGTCGAACGGCACCAGGAACCGCGCGATGCCGATCATCATGTCGGACGCTACGAAACACAATGCGCCCAGCGCAGTCAGCGGTGTGGGCAACTTTGCCACGAGTGCGCTGCATGCCATCGCCGCCAGTACGACGACATAGACCGTGACCGGCCCGGCGAGTGCGCCAAGGTTGGGCCAGAAGCGGCCCAGCATCGTGCCGGCCACGCCGATCAGCGCCCCGCATGCAATCAGCCGATGCGCGCGCGAGTCGCCCGCGAGCGGCACCAAAACCCGCAAGTAGGCCAGATGCGCGAGCAGGAACGCACCAAGCCCGCCGACGAACGAAATGCGCAGTGCGGGCACCGCAAGCAGGAAATCGCCGATCGCCGAGAACACCAGCGCGACCACCAGCCAGCGCCGCTCGGACAGCGGCCGGTGGAACCACGCCGCGCGCGCAAGCATCAGCGCCATCGCCGTCTTCCATGCCGGCTGCATCGCGATCTGCCCGGTCAGTGGCGCGCCTTCCGGCAATTCCATCGACACCTGCAGCAGCAACGCACCATAGACCACGCCCGCCAATGTGCCGGCCAGCCACCACTCGCGCACGCGCGCCGGCATCATCAGCGCGAGCCAGCTCATGGGCGGGCCCCCACAGTCAGGCGCGCGTTCGGTGCGGCGCCAAACACGTCTGGCGCGTACATCGCTTCGACGCGCGTCGGTGGCAGTGCGAAGTCGCCCGCATTATTCAGGCGCACGGTGTACTCAACGGAAATGCTGCCCTTGGGCACGTACTCGTAGTACTCGCGGTAGGCCTGCGGCGTACGCTCAATGTAGGCGGGCCACGCCATGCCCTTGCGCCGTTCACCGCGCGTGGCGATTTCCGAATCGCGGCCGAGCCCGCTGCCGAGGATCGTCGCACCGGCCGGTACCGGATCGCTGATCACCACCCACGTCATGTCGGCCTGCGCATCGACCTCCAGCTTCACGCGATACGTGTCGCCGCGCGACCACTTGCCGGCCACGGCCTGCTCCACCGGCGTCACCGTGCGGCGCACGCGATAGCCTGCTGCCAGCGGACCCGACAGCGGCACCGCGGCCATGGCCCGCACCGTCGCCCACGGATGGCCTGCGCCGGCATGTTCGAGCTGCAGCGTGCCGCCGCCTTCGCCGGCTGGCCACGGCAAATCGACGCTGCCCTGGGCCACGCCATCTCGACGCTGCGCGCGGCTCCAGTCGAAGCTGCGTGCGGATTCACCGGCACCGCTGACCGACATGCGAGTGCTACCCGCCACCGGCGTCTTCTCGAACACCTGCGCAAAGCGCGTGATGGCGAGCATGCCCCATGCATTGGCATTGGTCGTGCCCCACGCACCACGCACCTGCCGTCCGATCAGGCCTACAGCAAGCTGCGGCGCGTCGTCCTTCCAGCCAGGCAGTTCCGCTGCGAGCGCGAGCAGCCGCGCGGCATTCACATCGCCACCGGCCATCAGCCACCACCAGTCGTCGCTGCGCTCGGTCGAGAATGCCAGCCGCGTGCCCTGCACTGTCAGGCGTGCTCGCAGCAACTGCTGCGCCTCGGCCAGGCGTGCCTCGCGTTGCGGAATGTCCTGCATGCGCGCCAGCAGCATGGTCCAGTCGATCAGCGCCGACGTCGGCCATTGCGCGGGCAGGATCTGGATCGAACCGAGCATGCGCGCCTGCGCATGGCCCGTGCGTGACAGCGCTTCGAGCGCGGCGAGCTTGCGGACTTCAAGGTCCATCGTCGCCGACGACGGCGCCCACGCGTCGGGACGGATGCGGCCTTCGACAAACGCCACCAGTCCGCGCTCCATCTGCGCACGCAGCTCGTCCGGCACGCGCAGCGTCAGGCCAGCACGTGCGGCTTCATCGCTGATCGACAGCAGGTAAGCGGTCAGCGCAACGCTGCCGCTCTGGCTGTCGCTGCGCAGCGGGAAGTACGCGGCCAGGCCGTTCGCGTCGAGGTAGGAAGGCAACTGGTTCATCAGCGCTTCCCACGCCGTGCCGTCGGCGAGGCCGATGGCCTTGGACGTGAGTTGCTCCAGGCAGCTGAACGGGTAGTTGAGGAACCACTCGCGCACGCCCGGCATGCCGCCCGCGAGCGACGACTGCAGGTTCACCTGCAAGCCGCCGCGCACCTTGCCCGTCGGATCGGCAAGCGCGCCCGGCGGCGCCTTCACGGGCACGCTCAGTTGCGGTGTGAGTTGCGCCAGCGTGGCCTGCTGCACCGTCACCGGTTCCGCCGGCACGATCTGCTGCGACACCTTGATGCGATCCGTCGCGCCGCCGCTACCCTGCTCGGCAGCCTGCACTTCCCACTGCACGGTGCCGCTGCGCGAGAACGCGAGCAGTGCGGGCGCGGTGACATCCCAGCCGATCTCGCGCGCTTCGCCCGCGGGAACCTGCACGGTCTGCACAGGCAGTGCGTTGGCATTGCCGACCAGCGTGGCACGGGCGCTCGCTTGCACCGTCATCGCGCGCTTCGTCGTATTGCGCAGCGTGAACATGGCACGGTAGCGGTCGTCCTCGCGTATCAGCAATGGCAGCCCCGAAATCACTTGCAGGTCCTGCGTCGCGGCAATGGTTGCACTGCCTGTGCCGAAGCGTCCCACGCCGAGGTCCGCGACCGCGACAATGCGGAAACTCGTCAGCGAATCATTGAGCGGCACTTCGACCGTGGCCCTGCCCTCGGCATCAAGCTGCACGCGCGGGTTCCACAGCAGCAGCGTGTCGAACAGTTCGCGTGTCGGGCTCTTGCCGCCGCCACCGCCAGCCGGTACCGCCTTGCGCCCATAGTGGCGGCGCCCGATGATCTCCATCTGCGCGGTGGAGGTCTCCACGCCATAGCTGCGCCGCTGCAGCATCGCGTCGAGCAGGTCCCAGCTATTGTTGGGCATCAGTTCGAGCAGTGCCTGATCGACTGCAGCCAGTGCGATTTCGCCGTTCGCCGCAGGCTTGCCATCTGGTAGCTTCACCTGCAGCGCCACACGTGCCTTGCCGCGCACGGTATAGGAGGCCTTGTCCGGCGTCACGGTCACATCGAGCCGGTGCGCTTCGTTGCCCACGCGGATCTCCGCGAGGCCAAGCCGGAACGCCGGCCGCGACAGGTCGACCAACGCCGTCGGCGCCGCGTACTCTTTGCCTTCACTGCGGAACGCCCGCCACCATTCGCCCGGCTGGCGCCAGCCCCACGTGAAGAACGAATACCACGGCACTTCGTGCAGACGCCCGCGTATCGTCATCACCGATACGTACACGTTAGGCCCCCACTCCGGCTTGACCTTCACGCGCACCGTGGGATCGCTGCCGTTCAGTTCAACAACCTGCGTTTCGAGCACGCCTTCACGCTCGACCGCAACTAGCGCGGTAGCCTGGCGGAACGGCATGCGTACCTGGAACACGGCGGTATCACCGGGCGCGTACTGCTTCTTCTCGGGCAGCACATCGATACGGTCATGGTTCTCGCCGCCGAACCACAGTTCGCCCTGGCGCGTGACCCATACGGTGGATGCGGCCTGTGCGCTGCGGCCATCCTTGTCGCGCGCAATCGCAACCAGCTCGACTTGCCCGGCCTGGTCCAGCGTGACATCGCACCGCGCGCGGCCCTGCGCATCGGTACGCGTTTCGCACACGGTACCGAGGTCGCGGCTCTCGCTGCGGTTGTCGTAGCGATAGAAGCCGCCGACCACACGCTTGCGCGTCGACGTGGTGATGCGTGCGCGCGCATTGAACTTCACCGGTGCATCGGCGACCGGCTTGCCTTGCGTATCGAGTACCAGACCATGCACGGCCAGCTTCTGCTTCATCGAGACCCAGCCCTCGGTGCGGATGGCCGCCACGACCGCCGACGGCCACACCGGCACGGTCTGGCGCAAGGTCTGGACTTCGCCGTTGGGATCGGCGAAACCGGCTTCCAGCACAAGATCGCGCGGTGCGTCGATCTTCGGCATCTTGCGCAGCGTGACGGTGCCGTTGCCGTTCTTGTCGAGCGTCAGCGGCAGCTTGTCGGCGATCAGCTTCTGTCCGCCATCGCGTGCCTGGCCTTCATCGACTTCACTCATCTCCTCGTCGCCCGATGCGTTCTCACGCGTGGGGCGCGGCGGACTGAACGAGTACTCGTCATAACCCGGGAAGCTGACCCACTTGTCGCGCAACAGGGCCGACACGCGCACCGGAAGGCCGGCCGCGCCGCCGCCAGATACGTAGTGCACCTCGACCCCGACCGGAAGTTCGGCCGGCGCGACCACGGCGCCGCCCTTGCCTCCCGACGCCTGCAGCGTGCCGGTCAGCACCGGCAGCCGGAACGCCTCGACACGGAAGCTTCCGCTGGAATAGGTACGCGCGCTGCTGTCGCTGCCATCGCCACTGCCCTCGGCCTGCAGCTCGACGTTGTAGACGCCGAGCTTCGCTGCCGGCGGCACCTGGAAGGTGCTCTCGGCGCTGCGTCCGCCAGTGGCGGTGTTACGCCACTGCAGCGGCAACTCATAGGTCTGGCCGCTGCCTTCATGGCGGATCACCACGGTCTCCGGCAGCTTGCGGTTCGCCGGCGGCAAGGCGAACCCTTTCGCGGTCTCGGCACGGATGAAGTGCTTCATCGATACGGTCTCGCCAACGCGCAGCAGCGTGCGGTCGAACACCGTATGAGCACGCACGGTTTGCGTGGCGCTCGCGTCGGTCGGCACGTTGAAGCGCCAGGTCTCGATGCCGCGGTTCCAGTCGGACATCACAAAGGCCATGTCGGCCTTGCCACGCGCCTCGGGATGCGTGGCCGCGATGCGTGCCGAGACGAAGTAACCCGTCAGCCCGTTACCGTCGCAAGTGCGGCCGCGCACATCGTCGAGCTTCGCGAAGCGCACCACGCCGCTCGCATCCGTGCGGCCTTCGCCGAGCAGACGGCCCGAGCAGTCGCGCACGGCCACTGCTGCGTCGCGCACCGGCTTGCCATCATCGAGCGCGGTGACCCACGCGAGGCCGCTCATCGAACCGTCGCCATCGCCCCGCGCAAGCTTGAAGTGGACACCCAGGTTCGTAACCAGCGCGGCGGTGCGCACATACATCGGTGCGCGCTTGCCGAGCAGCGCTTCGCCAAGCATCGGCGAAGCAATCTCCACGACATGGAAGCCCGGCTCCGGCAGCGGAATGCCGACGACCTCGAACGGCCGCGGCGCATCGCCCGAAGGCTTGGGCACCGACAGCTTTTGCACGCCCGTCGCGCGCTCCAGCAGCGACACCGAACGCGTTTCGATCGACGGGGCATTACGCGGGTTGTTCACGCCATACGGCGAGCGGCCAGCCAATACCGCGTCGAGTTCCGCACGCGTCCAGCTCGCTTCATGCATGCGGCGCACCAGGCCAAGCCAGCGCAGCACGGCGCCGTCGTCATCGACCTTGAGCTTCAGCACCGTGCCTGCCTGCGCCTGCACGCCGCGGACCTGCAGGTCGGCTTCGACATTGCGCAGCGTGACGGGCAGCAACGGCGGATAGTCGGCCGGCGCCTTGCCCTTGGGCAGTTCGCCAAAACGCTCGACGACGCCAAACGGCGCCGCGGCGAACTTGGCCAGCGGCGGCATCGAGGCAGTCGACACCTTCAACGGGAACAGGTCCGCATTGGCGAGCGTGCGGCCACTGTCGTCCTTGAGGTCACGCGGGATCTCGATCGTGAAGTTCGCCTTCTCGGCGAATGGCGCGGCGAAGGTCAGCGACGTCACGTTCGCATCGGGCGCAAGATCGGCGTCGAACTGCGGTGCGCGCGGGCCCGACGGCGTCTTCAGCACCACGTGTTCAGCCAGCTTGCGCGAGATCGGCGCCGAGAACGACACCGTCATCGGCCGCAGTGGCGTGCATGGCGACTGCGCGTGTTCGCGCTCGCAACTGAAGCTCGCGGTGAACGGCTCGCGCACCGTGTAGTCGAAGCGGCGCTCGTCGCGCGTGGCAATGCCCGAAGGCGTGGCAATACCGGCGCCGAGCACAAGCTGCATGCGCGCGCCGGCCGGCAGCCGTTGCTGGCAGGCGAGCAGGTGAATCGCGTCCGGCGCATCTTTGGCAATGCGCTTCCAGTAGATGGCGTCGAGCACGCTGTCGCGCTCCTTGCCGGTGAGCAGGCGCACAGGAATGCGTTCGCCCAGGCCTTCGGCCTGGCACCACGCATGGTCGCGTACCGAGGCCGCGGTCGCCGCGCCATTGAAGCGCAAAGCGAAGATCTGGTCTTCCTCGATCTCGCCGCCCGATGGCCGGCTGGCGACCACGGTCGGGCCGCCGGTTTCGAAGCGATACTCTGGCTTGCCCGCGTAGGGCTTGCCCGCCACGCTGCGCAAGCTCGCCGACATCCGGACCGAACACCGCACGCCGGGCGGCAGATCGCGTTCGAAATCGAACACCCAATTGCTCGCATCGACCCAGCGTCCCTGCCCGGTCGTGGGCGCGCCGGTACAGGAAATGGCCGCCGGTGCAGCCGCCTGCACGTCGCCCATCGGCACCATGGCCTCGTCGAAGCGGATCGCGACCTGCCGGACCTGCGCAACCGTGCCCTCGGGCGAGAAACGCGTGACCTGTGCCGCAAACGCGGCCGACATGGAGAGCCATGCCAGCGTAGCGACCATTGCGGCACGGCCTGCCCGACTGCCCTGTCTGCCGACACCCCGACCCGGTCGGGCAACGATTCCCTTCATCCTGCGATCCTCCCGTCAAAGCACCCGGCGAGGGTGACATGTGACGTTTAGGAGTGCAAGGCCGGCACGCAAACCTGCAACGCGGCCAACAAAAATTTCAGCGCAAGTGCGACAGCGGCAAGGCGCCTTCGGATTTCAGTGCGGTGAGGACGATATTGGAACGCACGCTTTCCACGCCGGGCACGCGCATCAGCCGCTTCATCGTGAAGTCGGCCAGCGTTGGCAGGTCGGGCACGACCACGCGGATCAGGTAGTCGGCCTCGCCGGCGACGGAATAGCACTCCTGCACTTCCTCGAGCAGCAGGATCTCCTCGGCGAAGCGTTCGATGAGGGTGTCGCCGTGGTGGGCCAGCTTGACGCTGATGAACACCTGCACGCCCAGCCCCAGCGCCTGGGTCGACAGGCTCACGCGGTAGCCCGTGATGACGCCATCGGCCTCCAGCCTGGCCAGCCGCCGGCCGACCTGGCTCGGCGACAGGTGTACTCGGTCGGCAAGCTGCTGATGGGTCGAGCGCCCGTCTGCCTGCAGCGCCGCAATCAGGGCAAGGTCAAACTGGTCAAGCGACACCATACGTGATTCCCGCATTCACTCTCGACATGGCGCGGATTATACGCACGAGAGTCCCCATGGAAGCCCATTTTGCGGCCGAATTGCAGCGCCACACGCCTAAACTACGCAGATAAGCCGCATATCACGGCGCACAACGCCAAACCAGGAGACAAAGCTGATGTCCGCTACCGCCAGCGCCCTCGCCCACGAGGCTTCCGGCCAGTTCGACGGTGCCTTCCAGGGCACCATGACCGACAAGCTCAGGGAACAATTCGACGCCGGCCTGCTGTCCGGCCAGGAACTGCGCCCGGACTTCACCATCGCGCAGCCGGTCCACCGCTACACCAGCACCGATCACGCCATCTGGCGCAAGCTCTACGAGCGCCAGGCATCGATGCTGCGCGGGCGCGTCAGCAACGAATTCCTGCAGGGCCTCGCCACGCTCGGCATGGAGAAGGACCGCGTGCCCGAGTTCGACCAGCTCAACGAAACCCTGATGCGCGCCACCGGCTGGCAGGTCGTGGCCGTTCCGGGCCTGGTGCCGGACGAGGTGTTCTTCGACCATCTGGCCAACCGCCGCTTCCCGGCGAGCTGGTGGATGCGCAAACCCGAGCAGCTCGACTACCTGCAGGAACCGGATTGCTTCCATGACGTGTTCGGCCATGTGCCGCTGCTGATCAACCCGGTCTTCGCCGATTACATGGAAGCCTATGGCAAGGGCGGCCTCAAGGCGCACGGCCTGGGCGCGCTCGACATGCTCTCGCGCCTGTATTGGTACACGGTGGAATTCGGCCTGATCCGCACGCCCGAAGGCCTGCGCATCTACGGCGCCGGCATCCTGTCCAGCCAGGGCGAGTCGATCTACAGCCTCGATTCGGCCAGCCCGAACCGCATCGGCTTCGATGTGCGCCGCATCATGCGCACGCGCTACCGCATCGACACGTTCCAGAAGAGCTACTTCGTGATCGACAGCTTCGAGCAGCTCTTCGACGCGACCCGCCCGGACTTCGAGCCGCTGTATCAGGAACTGCGCGACCAGCCGACGCTGGGCGCCGGCGACGTGATCGACGGCGACCTCGTGCTCAACGTTGGCACCCGCGAAGGCTGGGGCGACAGCGACGATATCTGAGCGGGCGGCCGGTTTGTGGTCCATCGGCGGCCACTACGCGGCATCCCGCTTTATGAAACAATGCCGGCATGCCCGCCAGGGCGGGCCGGTTTTTTCTTTTCACTGATCGAGCCCACTATGACACCTCTCTCGCCCCAGGCGCGCGCCACCCTGCTCGCCGAACTGCCCGGCTGGACCGACGTCGACAACCGCGACGCGATCCAGAAGCGCTTCACCTTTGCCGATTTCAACGCCGCGTTCGCATTCATGACGCGCGTGGCCATCCAGGCCGAGAAGGCCGACCACCACCCCGAGTGGTTCAACGTCTACAACCGCGTCGACATCACGCTGTCGACCCACGACGCGAACGGCCTGACCCAGCGCGATATCGACCTGGCCCACTTCATCGAACGCGCCGCGGCCTCGCTGCGCGCGGAATAAGGCGCGCTCGGGCTTCCGGACGTCGGCGCTGTAGGCAAACCGAAAGGAAGACAAGGGCCTTGGCCTGTACAATCGGTGGATCGAGGTTCCGCGTGTGCGCCACGCCGCGCCTGCCGCATCCATCTTCCTTCCCGGCTGATCCAGCCATGTCCGACGTCCTGCCCGAACTGCCGCCATGCGTATCCTGCTGATCGAAGACGACCGCCAGATCGCCAGCGGCGTCGAAGCCGGCCTGACCCGTGCCGGCCACCAGGTGCGCGTGGTCCATGACGGCGTCTACGCCACCGAACACCTGCTGCGCGAGCAGCATGACCTGGTCATCCTCGACCTGGGCCTGCCCGGGATCGACGGCATGACGCTGCTCGCGCGCTACCGCGCCCGCAACCGCACCACGCCCGTCATCATCCTGACCGCGCGCGACGAACTCGAAGACAAGCTCTCCGGCCTGAACGCCGGCGCCGACGACTACCTCGTCAAGCCATTCGCGTTGCCCGAGCTGGAAGCCCGCGTGCGCGTGCTGCTGCGCCGCAGCCAGCACGGCGAGGCCGTACCCGATCGCGACGTGCGCCTGGGCCGGCTGCGCCTGTCCGGCAACGACCGCCGCATGTTCATCGACGGCAAGCCGCTGGAACTGTCGCCGCGCGAGTTCGCGGTGCTGGAGCTGCTGCTGCAGCGCCAGGGGCGCGTGGTCAGCAAGGCGCAGCTCCAGGATCACCTGGCGACGTTTGCGCACCCGGCGGGTGAAGGCGGCGACACGGTCGGCGACACCGCCATCGAGGTCTATGTCCACCGCGTGCGCAAGAAGCTTGAGGAAAGCGACGTCGAGATCGTCACGGTGCGCGGCTTCGGCTACCTGCTGCAGGTCCGCGCCGGCCAATGAGCACACGCCCGCGGCACTGGCCGGCTGACTGACATCCAGCGCCATGTGGCCGCGATCCCGCTCTTCCCGTACCGGCGCCGATTCCGCCGAGCCGCCGCTGTCGCGGCCCCGGCGCAGCATGGTCCAGGCAACGCGCCTGGCGGTCAACGCCAGCCTGCGCGTCCACCTGCTGCGCGCGCTGGCCACGCCGCTGTTCGCACTGGTGCTGGTCAGCGGCTCGCTCTCCTACTGGCTGGCGGCCCACTACACCACGCAGGTCTTCGACCGCGCGCTGTATGGTGTGGCCAATAACATCGCCCAGCAGATCCGCATTGCGGGGCCGCGGCTCGAGCAGGACATCCCGATGATCGCCCAGACGCTGGTCGAGGCCGAGGGCACCGACCGCATCTACTGGCGCATCCACGGCCCTGACGGCCTGATCGGCGGCATGGACACCTGGCTCGGCTACGGCACCGGCCAGACCACGCTGCACGACGCACGGCTGTTCTATGCCTGGTTCAGCGGCCGCCAGGTGCGTGCGGTGCGGCTGCCGGTCATGCTGCCCAGCGCCGCGACCGACGAACTGGGAACCAGCGAGGACGGCAAGGCGACACGCGGCCCCATCGTGGTGGAAGTTGCGGAGTTGCTGGACCGTCGCGAAACGGCGGCCAACGAGATCCTGCTGTCGGTATCCGTGCCGCTGATCCTGCTGCTGCTCGTGGGCAGCCTGATCCTCTCGCACGTGCTCAAGGAAGAGCTCGTGCCGCTGCAGATCCTGACCGACAAGCTCAACCGGCAGACCGCGCGGTCGCTGGCCGCGCTCGACGAAACACAGGTTCCCGCCGAGGTGGCGCCGCTGATCCGCGGCCTGAACGCGCTGTTGTCGCGCCTGCGCGATGCGCTCGACGCCCAGCGCAAGTTCATCGCCGACGCCGCGCACCAGCTGCGCACGCCGCTGACGGCGGTGAAGCTCCATGCCGATCGCGCCATGGAAGCCGATTCGCTCGATGTTGCCCGCCATGCGCTGCGCGAGCTGCAGACTGCTGCCGACCGTGCGGTGCGCCTCTCCAACCAGTTGCTGTCGCTGGCGCGCGCAGAGCCGGGGCTGTCATTGGAGCGGCTCGGTCCGGTGGAATATTTCGACCTGGCCGAGCTGGCGTTCGAGACCGGCGCGGAATGGGTGCCTCAGGCGCTGTCGCGCCGACTGGACCTGGGTTTTGAAGTGCTGCCGGGCCCGACCTTCACAGGCGGCTCGCCGGCCATGGTGCGCGGCAATCGCCTGCTCATGCGGGAAGCGCTGTCCAACCTGATCGACAACGCGGTGAAGTACGTGCCCCCGGGCGGCCGCATCACGGTGCGGGCCGGCGGCGAGGCACTGGGTAACCGTGGCATGGCGGTCGTGATGATCGAAGACAACGGCCCCGGCATCGCCCCGAAGCGGCGCGAGGAGGTCTTCAAGCGCTTCTTCCGCGGCGACAGCCAGGGCGACCAGGCGCTGGCCACGCAAACTGCGGGTGCCGGGCTAGGCCTGGCGATCGTGCACGAGATCATCGGCCTGCACCACGGCACCATCCGCATCGAAGATGTGCCGACCGCGGACGCCGCCGCGGATCCGACCACAGGCGCCGAACGGCGCGCGACCATGCGCTTCGTGATCCGTATCCCGTGCGAGGCGGCCGGACTGGCCGCCTGACGCCTGCGGCGGGCAGGCCTTGCTTGACCGCTTACTTCGACGACTTCTTGCTCTTTGGCGCCAGCATGGTGCCGCGGCAATCCGGGCTGCCACAGCGGCACTCGAATTCCTTCTTGAGCTTCTTCGTATAGCGGGCGTCAATCACGAGCCCGTAGTCATAGAAAAGCTCTTCACCAACGGCAATGTCGCGCAGCGCGTGGATGAACACGCGGCCCTTCTTCTCGCGCGCCTCGCAGTTCGGGGTACACGCATGGTTGATCCAGCGCGCGCGGTTACCGCCGAACTTGGCGTCGATCACGCTGCCATCGTCCAGGCTGAAATAGAACGTGTGGTTGGGATCGTTCGGATCGTGCGGATGGCGATCCAGCGCCTTCTTCCAGGAAATGTGCTCGCCCTTGTACTCGATCACGCGCTCGCCCTCGGCGATCGGCGCAATCGCGTAAACGCCCTTGCCATGCACGCCCGACTGGCGCACCTCAATGCGGTCACTTGCCGACTTGACCGCCTTCTTTTCCTTGTCGCTGTCCTTGCGCTTTGCCTTGTCAGCCATTTGCCTTTCCGTGCTGGTCGCTACCGTTGCGTTGCCGACGCCGGTTCGCCCGGCGCGATCGGCATGATACCGGGGTGCCGTGGCCACCGTATACGCATGTCAGGCGCGCGGCGCCCCGTATACGGCAAGTGACCTAAAAACGACGGCGCGTTAACGCCCTGTGCGGTTTACGTAGAGGACCCAATGTGGATAAAGCCACGATTTTCTGTGGATAAAGAGCCGGATTGCGTGTGGGCCGCCTGGGGCTGGCATGGGGACGCCACAGGAACAAGTCCGGACGTCGCGAAGGGACCTCCCTCGCCAACCCCGAAGTCATCCACGCCCGCCAACACTGCGTCCCGGTAGTTCTCGTTTACGTAAACCTTTGATCCGCCTTGGGTTTATGGGCTTATCCACAGCGCAGACCGGCGTTTACCTACTACTACTATTTGTATACATGAAAAGAAAGACGTAAACCCAGTGGTCCACCGCCGCCAGGGGTCTGAGTGCGTCAAGAACTCCGGGCTGAGGTAAACCGGCTTTGCCGGTATACGCCCACGGGAAGGTCGACTCCAGAACACATGGATGGGAGGCCTTGGCGAGGTATACGCCGACAGCCGTATACGGCGTCGTTTGAATTTCGACCCGTCCCTCAGTCATTCGCCTTGCGAATGGTATGGAAACGGAAACTGAAGAAACCCTCGAAGAGACATGCAACATAGTGCATGACACAACCCTGCAGCGTAGCCTTGGAGCGAAGACAGTGGCGGGAGAAACGCTTGTAAGGGCTTCAGAAGCTCTGAGACGCCACGCAGGGCACTTCCCTACCCCAGACAGGTCGTAAAGCATCTGAAGGCGTATACGGGCCCACGGGCGCCATTTGCGCTGGCAGGGCAGGAAGACGTGGACGTTACTCGCTGCGCAGGCTACAGGCCGCTCGGAGTGGCCCGGCGTTAGCGGAATCACGGCCTGATGCGGGCTTCCGGGAAAGGTCCTCGTAACAATCTCATCCGGTGCGCCTTGTCCGGCACGGTATCATGTGGCCCGCGACGTCTTTGCCGGGCCGGCCCTGCCATGGGCTGCCCGTGCCCGGACGTCTGTGTTTTATCAACTCGATACGGAGTGAAGCATGACGAAAACCGAACTGATCGACGCTATCGCTGCAGGTGTGGACGGTCTGACCAAGGCTAAGGCCGAACAGGCGCTGAACGTGACGCTGTCGGCCATCATGGACGCCGTTGCCAAGGGCGATACGCTGAGCCTGGTCGGCTTTGGCACGTTCAGCAAGGGCGAGCGCGGCGAGCGCATGGCCCGCAACCCGCGCACTGGCGAAGAAATCAAGGTGGAAGCAGCCAAGACGGTGAAGTTCAAGGCTGGCCAGAAGTTCAAGGACGCCGTCAACCAGTAATCCCGGGCATGCCCGGCGGGTCGCTGCGGCGCCCCGGTTTTGCATGACCCCGCCATGCCGCCACCGTGTCGTCCAAGGACGCAGGTGCGCGCCCGGCGGGGAACGTTATCCACAGTACTCGTAAGATACTTCTGCAGAGCAATCTGCACCGCACGCCGGCCCGCCCGCGGCTGGCCGGCCAGACCCGCAAATAGCCGTTCAGGCACGGTTGATCAAGGCCGTAGCGAATACGGCGCATCATGGGGGCCATATGTTTCCCCGATCGCCCCAGGGCATCTTTCCACAGCGTTATTCACAGCGCTTTCCACAGCTGATTCCACAGGCTTCTCCACAGGCCCGGTGCCGCGCCTTATGCGCCGTGCTGACGCTTGCCTTGCTGGCAGGCTGCAGCACCGTCAGCGAACCGGTGCGCCCGCAAGCGACTCCCCTGCCCGACCGCGAGTGGCCCGTGACCACACCGGGTGCGACGGCACGCGAGCGCATCGTGGAAATCGCCATGCAGCAGTGGCGGCGCTGGGGCTCGCAGACTGTGCGGCTCGGCCGCGACGATACGGCTTGTGTGACGTTCAGCCCGCTGCCAGCGCCTCCGCCGGTGTCTGCGCCTGCCGTTCCGGACGCGGGTGCCCCTGCTCAAGGATCAGGATCAGCCGACCGTGATACAGACCCGGACGGTGATGGGGCTGGATGTGTCGCGTTCCCGGACGGCACCGGCATGGAAGCCACGCCACTGGGCTGCCAGATGGTGCAGCGCTACTGGGGCATCGTCGGCGAAGCGCCCGATTGCACGCAGGTCACGCAGCCGTCGTGGGCGTGGTCGGCCGTGTTTATTTCCTGGGTCCTGCGCAAGGCGGGACTCGACGAGCGCCAGTTCCTGACCGGCCAGTCACATTCGATGTATGTCGTGGACGCCCGCGACGGGATCCTGCCCCGGCCCGCATTTCATATCGAACCCGTTCCTGCGCTCCCTCGGCCTGGCGACATCATCTGTGCGCCACGCGGCCGCGACAAGTTCCTCGACGACATCGCCGAGATCGGCTTTGGCACGACGCCCATGCATTGCGACATTGTGGTTTCGGTCGATCCTGCCGCGCGGCTCGTGAAGGCCATTGGCGGCAACGTCCAGCAATCCGTGTCGATGGACGAGATCGAGCTCGGCGATTCGGGCAAGCTCGACGGCGTGACCAATTCGCATCTGCCCTGGCTGCTGATCATGCGGAACGATCTGCAGTGATTATTCGTACGAAAAATTAGTGATGGAATTCTTTTTGAAGAGTGATTTGTCGCGCGAATAAATGTCAGGGGAATAGCTCCAGCTGCGCCGTATCGCGATCGCTGGTACCGACGCCAACCCCGAGCAGCCGCACCGGCAGGCCGCGCCGGGCATGCCCTTCGGCAAGCAGACGGGCGTAGGTATCCCGGTCCGGCGCATGGCCGCGGCACTCGACGGTGGTCTGGCGGAAATCCGAGAAGCGCAGCTTCACCGTCAGCTTGTCGATCGTGTCATGCGCCTGGGCTCGCACAATGCGGGCTTCCAGCATGGCGATCAAGGGTTCCAGTTCAGCCAGGCACGCCTGCAGGTCGGGCAGGTCGTCGGCATACGTTTCCTCGACGCTGATCGACTTGCGTTCGCGCTCGGGCGATACCGTGCGGTGGTCGATGCCGCGGCACAGGTTGTAGAGCCGCGCGCCGAAGCTGCCGAACTCGCGATGCAACCGGTCAGCCGGCCACTGGCGCAGATCGCCGCAGGTTTCGGCGCCAAGCCGCTTGAGCTTGGCCGCGGTGACGGCTCCCACGCCATGGATGCGACCGACCGGCAGTTCCGCGACGAATACGTCGACGGCTGCAGGCCGTACCACGAACAAGCCGTCGGGCTTGTTCCAGTCGCTGGCGATCTTGGCGACGAACTTGTTCGGGCCGACGCCTGCTGACACCGTCACGCCGACCTCTTCGCGCACACGCCGGCGGATTTCCTCTGCGATGCGCGTGGCGCTGCCATCGTGCTGCGGACACTGGCTTACGTCGAGATAGGCTTCGTCCAGCGAAAGCGGTTCCACCAGCGCCGTGTATTCACGGTAGATCGCAAAGATCCGCCGCGACACCTCGCGGTACTTGTCCATGGCCGGGCGCAGGATCAGCAGGTCCGGGCAGCGCCGCACCGCCTGCGCCGATGCCATGGCCGAGCGCACGCCGAACGCGCGCGCCTCGTAGTTGCAGGTTGCGATCACGCCGCGGCGGTCGGGGGAGCCGCCTACCGCCATGGGGCGGCCCCGCAGCGACGGGTCATCCCGCATCTCGACCGACGCGTAGAAGCAGTCGCAGTCGCAATGGATGATCTTGCGCTGGACGGCTGCTTCGACGGGCGTGGGTGAGTCGGCGGGCATGCTGGCTAGGGATCGAGCGATGTCAGTTCATCGATGATATTTATGATGAAGGTTGATCTGTCTTTGTTGTCATTAATCTCGCTGATGATAATGGCCGGATTCACGATGATTTCGTGATCAATTTCATCCATGTAATGAATTTCGCGAGTTCATTGCTGGGCTGCTTCATCTTTCGCATTGATGGAAGCTGACTTCCCTCGCGCCGTAACCCAGAGCCCTTCCGCCGCGTACAAGGCCAGAGATACCCAGATCAGCGCATAGCCAAGCTGTTTCTGCGGCGGAAACGGCTCGTGCCACAGCCAGACGCCAAGCAGCAGCTGCAGCGTCGGGCCCGTGTACTGAAGCAATCCCAGCAGCGACAGCGGAATCCGGCGGGCGCCGGCGGCAAAGAACAGCAGCGGCACGGCGGTAACCGGTCCAGCCATCAGCAGCAGAAACTGCGTACCTGGCGCTGCGTGCCGGAAGCTGTCCTGGCCGGTCGAGAACAGATAGCCGAGCGCGGCAGCGGCTACCGGGAACAGCAGCAGTGTCTCGAGCGACAGCCCTTCTAGTGCCCCAAGCGCGCCCGTCTTGCGCAGCAGGCCGTATCCGCCGAACGTGGCGGCCAGCGCCAGCGCAATCCACGGAAGCTGGCCCGACGCCACCGTCAGCCAGGCCACGCCGGCCGCGGCGACCGCGATCGACAGCCACTGCCCTGGCCGCAGGCGTTCGTGCAGGAACACTACGCCAAGCAGCACGCTGAACAGCGGGTTGATGAAGTAGCCGAGGCTGGCGTCGACCACGCGGTTGGCGGACACAGCCCAGATATAGAGGAACCAGTTGCCGCACAAGAGCGCGGCGCTGGCGGCAAACGACAGCAGCAGGCGCCGGTCAGTCACCACCTTGCCGAGCCATGCCCACTGGCGCCGGCTGGCCAGGATGATGGCCAGGAAGGCCAGCGACCACACCATCCGGTGCAGCAGGATTTCGGCGGGCGCGATGCCCGGCAGCGACTTGATATAGAGCGGGAGCAGCCCCCAGATGATGTAGGCCAGGAGTGCGTAAAGGATGCCGAGTTGCATGGGGATTTCCGGTAGATGCTGCGCGCGATTCTACCGGCGAGGGTGTTTTGTTGCCGGCGCCCGCACCATCGGGGCATTTCGTCCGCACCAAGCAAAAACCCCGTGCCGTCACCGGAACACGGGGTTTGCGCGGGCAGGAGGCCGGTCGGCCTCCCGGAATGCTTACAGCTTGCGGGCGAAGCTGAACTGCGAGAACGCCTGCTCGGCCACGTTGAACCAGGCGGCCTCGTTGTTGCGGAACACGCGCCAGTCGTCATAGATCTTCTTGAACGACGGGTTCTTGGCGGTTTCGTCGGCGTAGGCTTCCTGGGTGGCCTTGAAGCAGGCCTCCATGATCTCCTTCGAGAACGGGCGCAGCTTCACGCCGTTTTCGAGCAGGCGCGCCAGCGCCTGCGGGTTCACCGTGTCGTACTTGGCCATCATCGTGGTGTGGGCCTCGATGGTGGCGGTTTCCAGCGCGCGCTTGTATAGCGCCGGCAGTTTCTCGAACTCGCTGGCCGAAGCGTAGAACGACAGCTGCGCGCTGCCTTCCCACCAGCCCGGGTAGTAGTAGTACGGTGCCACCTTGTAGAAGCCAAGCTTCTCGTCATCGTACGGGCCCACCCACTCGGCCGCGTCGATGGTGCCCTTTTCCAGCGCCGGGTAGATGTCGCCGCCCGCGATCTGCTGCGGCACCACGCCCAGGCGCGACAGCACCACGCCAGCGAACCCGGCGATGCGGTACTTCAGGCCCTGCAGGTCGGCCACGGTCTTGATTTCCTTGCGGAACCAGCCGCCCATCTGCGCGTTGGTGTTGCCGCCCAGGAAGTTGACGACGTTGTATTCCTTGAAGAATTCACGCATCAGCTTCATGCCGTTGCCTTGCAGCATCCATGCATTTTGCTGGCGCGCGGTCAGGCCGAACGGCACGGTGGTGTCAAAGCACAGCGTCGGGTTCTTGCCGAAGTAGTAGTAACCGGCGGTATGGCCGATCTGCACGGTGTTGTTCTGCACCGAGTCCAGGACCTGCAGGCCCGGCACGATTTCGCCGGCGGCGAAGACCTTGATGTTGAACTTGCCGTCGGTCAGTTCCTTGACCCGGGCGGCGAGGAGTTCGGACGCGCCGAAGATGGTGTCCAGCGACTTGGGGAAGCTCGATGCCAGGCGCCATTCCACGGCGGGGTTGCTGCCGACGACGGCGGGGGCTGCGGGGGCGCTGGCAGCCGGTGCGGCGGCCTTTTCTTCCTTTCCGCATGCGGCAAGGGCCCCGGTAGCGGCCACTGCCGACGCTTTCAACAGGAAGGAACGACGTTGCATGACTTCTCCTCTTTATAGATATTTGGTGCGGATGGGCCTGGGGCGCCGATCGTGTCATCGCGCCTTGCGCCGAGCCTTGACGCGCCCGCGGCGGGGTTGGTGCCGCGCGCGCAACGCAGTGCCTGTTACGGACGGGAACCCTGGTGATGCCGGGACGATGTGCAACCGACGCGATGCAACCGCTGTTGAGGCACCCGTTCGTAACAGGCCGCGGCTGTCTTACCCGAAAGAGTAGGGTAGGGACGAAGTCATTACTGACCTGTCCCCCCCTAGGAACCGTACGTGCGAGTTTCCCCGCATACGGCTCGGGCCTCAACTAAATGTCCATTCGGACACCGGTTTCACAACAGTTCTGCCATGGTGGTGCACTTGCATGTGACAGTTCGGATGCAGCAGCACGCGATTCCCTAGAGCATCGGAGCCCCCGCGTATGCGCGGTTCGATGTGATGATCTTCCCATCCAGTTTCCTTGGTTATCTTGCACTGACACACCGCGCACAAGCCTTGCTGGGATAGATACAGTTTGATCCACTGCTTACGGTGCGCCATGTTTTCCAACATTCGCTCCTGTCGCAGCTTTTCGCCGTACCGTTCCTGCGTAGGATCGAAAGGATTGTAGTCCCCCCGAATCTTCTTGTGCCGCCGGATAGTCGTACCCGCAAGCGAGTACAGTTCTGTCCAGCCTACACTGCCGTTGCCGCTCACGAACTTGGTTCCGAACACCCAGTTTCGTTCCCCGACGGTTGCGAAATACTTCCTCCGCACCCATTCGGTCGACTTATGTGGATGTCGCCGCTTTGCCCACCGCCGTAAAGCAATAAATACTTCATGCTCCATGCGGGCGAACGCCGATTTAGCAACCACGGGACTGTGATACTGTGCCCAGCCCCGCAGCATCGGGTTTAACAGTCGAATTAGAACCGACTGCTCCACCGTCTTGTTGGTGCTGATGACCGCCTTCACCTTGCGATAGAACGCTTGCGCGTTTTTCCTGCTTGGCTTGATGAGCAGTGTTCCCGAGTACTTACGGAAATTCCACCCTAGGAAGTCAAAGCCGTCGGCGATGCTGACGATCCGCGTTTTCTCC
Organism: Cupriavidus numazuensis; assembly: GCF_905397435.1. Classification (GTDB taxonomy): domain Bacteria; phylum Pseudomonadota; class Gammaproteobacteria; order Burkholderiales; family Burkholderiaceae; genus Cupriavidus; species Cupriavidus numazuensis. The sequence goes on along the minus strand of NZ_CAJPVI010000007.1, from coordinate 63,221 downwards.
GTCGATAGCGATAGCCCCCGTACTGCGAGGAACTGTTCTACCCACGGCTTCACTTCGCTTTCTAGGACCTCCGGCGTATCACCGGTGATCACGAAGTCGTCCGCGTAACGCACAACATTCACTTTGAGCCTTTTTGCCTTGGTCACTCCCAACTTCGTTCCGAGGAACTGGGTCAGTTGCGTTTCCAAGCCGTTCAGCGCCACATTTGCCAGAGTCGGGGAAATGATGCCTCCCTGCGGCGTTCCGGCTTCGGTTGCCTGAAACTGGCCTTGAAATACCACGCCAGCCTTCAACCACTTCCGAAGGATTGCTTTGTCCATTGGGACATTGCGCTCCAGCCAGTCGTGACTGATATGGTCGAAGCATCCTTTGATGTCTGCTTCCAGCACCCATTGAGCCGAGGCCTTCTGAGATAAGGAAACAAACAGCTGGGACATGGCATCCGCCGTGGATCGGTTGGTCCTGAACCCATAAGAGTTCGGATCGCTCGTTCCTTCGGACACCGGTTCCAGCGCCAGCAGGTACAACGCTTGCATGGCTCGGTCCAACATGGTTGGAATGCCCAGTGGGCGCTCCTTCCCATTGGCCTTGGGGATGAAGACCCTCCGTAATGGCAGAGGTCTGTACCCCCGGCGCTTCAACCGCCCAATGGCTTCCCACCGGACTTCAGGCGTTTTCCACTTTTCGCGATCGACGCCTGCCGTTCGCTCACCTTGGTTCATCGTCACTCGTCGTACCGCCAGTGCTTTGGCGGAGAACGAGCGGGTCAGAGACCGTTGCAGGGCTTTCACCCTACGCCAGTCCCCTTCCTGTGTCGCCTTCGCAATTCGAATCTGCATATCTCGAACGTTCCGCTCCACGCGGCGCCAATTAATGGCGCCCCAGGTTTGCGGCACGCCGGAGAGCGCAGATTCATCCTTGCGGATCAATGCTTCCATGCTGCTCTCCTATCTTGAGGATCTTCCCCAACATCAAGAGACAGCACGCCCCTTGAGGGACGTGTTGCCCCTCAAGGGAAGAAAATTTAAACAAGCGAGATCAATCAGCCGTCCTGCGACGATTGACCAGTTGGAAGTCTGCCCGCTTTCGCGTGGGATGATGTCTCAATCCCTATCCGGACCATTACAGCCCGGCGTTCGCTTTTTCCAACATCCCATACCCGCACAGCCAACAGCGTTCCTTGCGGTTCGCCTGCCTGAGCCAATCTGCGCTCCGGCAACCATACGGGCTTACCACGTTCCCTGCACATTACACGACTGGGTTAGGGTCTGCCTTTCCGCCGGTGGTCATCGTGGCGACGTGTCCCAAGGCTTGAGTGGGACAACCGACCACACACCGTTTGGTTAATGCCTAACAGCAGCTTTGGCATCTCAATCGTTACGACGTTTATCAGCAGTTCACTTACGTTACCCATACCAGTCAGCCTAGCGCCTCGACCCCGTTGCTGCTCGGAGCCTCCACCATCCTGTCTCACGACCTGATGGCACCCTTTCGGGGGCCGCATTGTCAGGAGAGCTTCACACCCCACCGTTACCAGTGACGCATGTCCCCCTAGGCTACTGCTAGTCGCATAGCAGGTTCTCTATCGTCACGCCCTTTCGGACATTTCCGACCGAACCATAATGCACAGAGCTACCGCTCCGGGACCTCACCTACTTACTGTCGTGCTCCCTTACCAGCGAGCGCTTGACGGCATCGAACGCTCTTACGAGCCTCGATGTCGTCCCAAAGAACGTAGCGCCGTTCTATCCAGAACGGTTTGAATGCTATGTTGCGGCGATACAACGGAGATTCCGCTGTCCAACCGCATGCACCCTCCGAGGAGGATGTCTACAGAGAACTCGCCCAAAGGCGAGCGTCCCCGCCCTTGGGCAATGGCTGGAAATCCATCCAGCAAAAGCAAGCTGTGAGGCGCCGATGCTCTGGCTTCCTCACAACACATCGGACTCTCCCTGGCTGTTCGGCCGGGTTTGTCTAAGCAAGTAATAGGTCGAGATTGGACGGTTCAGGCCGAGGCCCTCCCCTTGTCTCGACAAAGGTCGATGCTCCTTACGTTGGAGCTACCCGGACACGAGAATGCGTGTCGCACCAAGCCCACCGATTATAGCGGTGCCTTTTTCTGCACGGAGCCCTGCAGAAGTCCGGGTTTTCGCTAGTTCTTTCCCGCGATTTCACCGTGATGTCGCATGCGGCTGCTCATGTGGCGGACATTGGGTTTTCGTATTGTGAGAAGGCACACGTAGTGATGGATTTTGTAACCCGTCTTGCAGTCAAATCGTGCGGCTGTTAAAAAAAGACCCCCTACCGGCGGTCTGGCCGCCTGGTCGTTCGTTGCATGCTGTCCCGATTCCCTGTTGCCTCCTGTCGTTGCTTTCCCCGCCGCCGCCTGAGTGCCGCCGTTTTGGCCGCCTGGGGGATGGTGGCTTGCGCGCAGACGCAGCAGGGTACCCAGTCCCTCGCACCGCCTCGCATACAGGATGCGCGTCCCGCGCCTGTGGCACTGGCTATGGCGACGCCCCAGGACGATCCGCTCGGCGCCCTGATCGCCGGTGAGACGCCTCCTGCGGCCGCGGCACCGAGCACGGCGGCAGCACCGGCACCCGCCGAGGCATCGGCCAACGCGCAGGTGGCCCAAGCCGCCGCGCCGGTCGACGACACGTTCGTCGGCCCGCCCGATTCCGCGGCCCCGCCTCCTCCGCCTGCCCCGCCTCTGGTGCTGTTCCCGTCGCGGCTCGGGCATTTCGTGGCTGAACCGCCGGCCGAACCGATTGCCGATGCGGGCAGCGCCGAAGAGACGCCATCGGACGCGCCGCCGGTGTTGCGCTCGCAGTTGCCGGCCGACGATGCCGCGGTGGACTCGGTCTGGCGACTCAGCTACAGCGGCCGTGCCGCCGCCGAGGACCGTGACGCCACCATGCGCGCATGCGCCGGCGGCGCGCTTTCCACCGGCATTGGCCACGGGCTGGCTTGCCGCAGTTCGGGCGAGGTCAAGATCCGGGAGTCGGTGCTCAATCTCGATGGCGGGGCGCAGGTCATGCTGATCGCCCAGGCCCGCGGCACCGATGCGACCTCGGTCAACGGCCGCCCTGCCGCGGTCGATCCCTACGCACTGGTGCCGCAGTTCTATACGGCGGTGAGCGGCCTGTCAGTGCTCGACGGCGCCACGATGTGGGCCGGCCGCCGCGACAGCAGCCCGTTCCTGATGTCTTCCGGCCTGCTGCCGCCGAATTCACAGGCCATGCGCTTCGGTGTGGACAATGCACGCGTGATTGGCGATGTCGGCCTGAGCTATCAGTACACGGCCCGCAACGACCAGAACGGGCAGAACCAGCCGAGCTACCACTCGGTGCGCACGGCGCCGATCACGACCAACGCGCAGGGCTCGGTGCAGCTTGGTTTTACGCGGGTCGAGGCCCAGTCGCTGGTCGCCGATTCAGGCAGCGCGTGGTGGGCGTCGGCGCTGCATGAACAGAAAGGCGTGCTTGCGGGCACCAACCGCGTCGGCCTGCAGTTCGGCTCCGGCGCGCGCAGCGCCATGGCGGGCTACACGGGCATGGGCCCGTCGCTGTCGCGCGTGCGCGTTGCGGAATCGCTGGAATGGAAGGGCCGGTCCGGCCTGGGCGGCTCGGTCGAGTCGAGCATGCAGTTCGATCGTTCGCCGATTGGCACGCTGCAATGGGCCGCCACGCGGATCCGCCCGGCCTATGTGGCGAGCGACCAGTTCAAGATGGTGTTCGAAGTCGCGCGCGACCAGATCTCGTCGGGCTTCGGCGCCAGCGGCCAGCGCACTGCGCTGACGATTGCGCCGACGCTGACGCTGGGCAAGTCGGCGGGCAATGCGAACCTGCGTGCGTTCTACACCTACAGCCGTGCCAACGACGTGGAAGGCATGGCGTTCACGGCGCCGGCCGAGGCCTGGGCCACGCAGAACAGCGGCTCGATCTTCGGCGTCCAGCTTAATCGGCGCTGGTAGCGGCCGGTTTGCCCGTGCGCCAGCGCGGAGCGGTTGTGCGCCCTTCCCCGCGCTCCGCACTTTCGGTGATCTCTGCCGGCTTGCGGCACAGCCAATGGAACAGCAGCGTGGCACTGAGCCCGCCCGCAATCTGCGCGAGCACGAAGCCCGGTACATCAACCGGACGAATGCCCGTAAACGTGTCGGTCAGCGCGCACGCAATCGTCAGCGCCGGGTTGGCGAACGAGGTCGATGACGTGAACCAGTAGCCGGCGGTGATATAGCCTGCCACCACGAACGGCACCAGGCCCGGCCGGCTGCGCAGCGTGCCGATGCCGACCCCGACCAGCCCGAACGTCGCCACGAACTCGCTCCACCACATCGGCAGGCCGGTGCGGCTGTGCGCGGACCACGCCAGAACCGGTTCGCCGAACATCGCATGCGCGGCCAGCACGCCGGCAATGCCGCCACCGATCTGCACGGCCGCATAGCCGAGCGCGACGCGCGGCGAGAGCGCGCCCTGCACCAGCGCCGACAAGCTCACCACCGGATTGAAGTGTCCGCCCGACACCGGACCCAGCGCTACCAGCAGCGCCACCAGCCCGGCGCCGGTGGCCAGCGCATTGCACAGCAAGGCGAGCCCGACATTGCCATCGGCCAGCCGCTCGGCGCGGATGCCCGACCCCACCACCACGGCGACCAGCAATGCGGTACCCAGTCCCTCGGCCACCAGCCGGCGCGAAAGCGTACTCACTGCTGCGCTCCGGTGGTGCGGATGGTCATGGATCGGGTCACGCGGGACGGTCGCGTCGCGCGGCACAAGGTCATCAGGGGCATGTCGGGCCAGGGTGCGGGCATGTCCTGACGGGGCAGGACGACAGGCCGAAAGAGAGGACGACAGTGGCGTGGCAGCGGGATGCGCAACGTCGCCTGAGACGACGCCTCGATCGGGGGCAAACCGGTGCGCAGGCATGGCACACCGGAACGCGAAGTGTTCCGCCGCGGGCGACAGGCGTCAATGCGCCCGCGCGATGTTATGAACAGACGGCAGGTATCGAATCAGGCGCAGGCAGGCACGACAGCGCGCGAAGGCGCCCTGCTTCAGCGGTTGCTGGCGGCGAGCTTCAGCCCGAAGCCAACCAGCGCGATGCCAGCCAGGCGCGTGGCTACCTTGCGCGCGAACGGCAGCGCCTTGAGCTTGCCGGCGATGGCGTTGCCGACGAGAACCAGCCCTGCCTGATACAGCAGGCTGATCAGCGTGACGTGGGCCATCATCGCGGCCAGCGTCAGCGGGGGCGAATCGGGCCGCAGGAACAGCGGGAAGAACGCGACGAAGAACAGGATCACCTTGGGATTGGTCAGGCTGACGGCGAATCCCTGGCGCAAGTACACCTTTGCGGTCTTGCGCGGTTCCGGGGCGGCGGGTGCATTGTTGATGCGCGCGCGCAGCAGTTGCACGCCCATCCAGCACAGGTAGGCCGCGCCGAACCACTGGAGCCCTTGGAACAGCAGCGGGTTTGCCTTCATCACCGCCGCCAGCCCCGCCACGGCGGCGACCATGAACGTCAGGTCGCCCAGCAAGGTGCCCAGCACCGCACCCATGCCGGCGGCGACGCCGTTGCGCGCGGTGGCGTTGAGGATCGCGATCGTACCCGGACCGGGAATGAGCTGGAACACCAGGATTGCAAGCAGGAAGCTGTAATAGTTCTGGATGTCGAACATGAAAGTTTCCGGTGGATATTGCCGCGCAGGGGGCCGATCAGGCATGGTACTGCACACCGGCGTCGGTGTGCGCCGCGCCGTCCTGCTGTCCTACACTAAGCTGTCGGCCACGTCGTCCCACTGACCCGCCGGGCAAGCCCCGCCATCAGACAGGAGACCGCCCCCATGTGGCGTCGTTCGCTGCCGCAGCCGCGCTGGCTGCCCCGTCTTGCGGTCATGCGCCCCCATCGTGTGGTGGTCGGCTGCTTTGCCGTGGTCTTGCTGCTTGCGCTGGTGGTCGGATTGCGCGACGTGTCCTTGGTGCGCGAGCGCGACCTGCGGGCTCGCCAGCACAATCTCGAACTGCGCGCCCTCGGCGTCGAAGCGGTGCTGGAAGGCGAACGGCGACGGCTCCAGTACCTGAGCACCTATGCGGAGCGCCTGTTCGAGATCCAGGCGAGCGCGGATGCAGTGCCGCCCGATGCTGCGATACGCCAGGCCTACGCGCAGCGCAATGCGCCGGTCTGGCAGATGAAGCTGCCACTGGATGGCCCGGCCCTGATCGGCGTCGGGCCGGCGGGACTGACAGGCCTGCGCAGCTTCGATCGCCGCGACCCGGACCTCATGGTCGATCTGTACGTGGGGAGGATGATCAGCGAACTGCTGGGCCTCAGCATCCGCGCGGACCATGTTCAGGGCAACGCGATATTCATCTCGAGCAACGGCTTCTTCGTGGCCTACCCGGGGATCGACCCGGCCATGGCCGTAAGCATGATGCAACGCTTCGACAGCATGCCGTACTACCGTGGCCAGACGCCCGAGGTGAACCCTGGCCGCGAGCTCTACTGGGTACCGATGTACGACGATTTCCAGAGCAAGCGGCGCATGACCACGCTCAGTGTGCCGATCTATGCCGGCCAGCAGTTCCGCGGGGTGGTGGCGATCGACGTCGAACAGAAGCGTCTGGACGAGCTGCTGCGTGCTGCCAGCGATCCCGGCACGGTCCAGTACATGATGAACGCCCATGGCGATGTGCTGGCGATCAGCGATGACCCGGTCCGGAAGGTGCAGAAATGGCCCGACGCCGTACCCGGAAACTGGAAGGATTTCGCGCCTGCGGACTTGTTCGCGCGCGGGAGCGGCATGGTGAAGCACGACGGCGACTATCTGCTGTTCCATCGCGCGCCGCAGAGTCCCTGGCTGCTGATGGACGTGGTGCCGGCGCGCGAACTGTACGCAAGCATGTTCGCGAGCATGAGCCGGCCGCTGCTGATGATCTGGGTGCTGCTGCCCTTGCTGCTGTGGATCACGCTCAAGGTCGTGACGCAGCTATTCGACCATTACATCGCGCTCGGTGAAAAACTGCAGGAAATCGCGCGGCAGGACCCGCTTACGGGGCTGTCCAACCGGCGCCGCATGCGCGAGCTGGCGCAGTATGAGTTCGAGCGCCAGAAGCGCGACGGCCAGCCGCTGGCACTGGTCATGATCGATATCGACTTCTTCAAGAAGGTGAATGACCACTGGGGCCATGCGAGCGGCGACAAGGTACTCGTTGAACTCGCCCGCACGATGCGTGCAAATCTGCGCAACGTCGATCAGCCCGCGCGTCTTGGCGGCGAGGAGTTTGCTGTGCTGATGCCCAATACGAGCCTCGCCGAGGCCGCGCAGAGCGCGGAGCGCCTGCGACGCGCCATCGCGGCATGCGTGGTCGAAGCCGATCCCGAGGCTCGTGTCGAACCGGCCGACCGCATCATCCGCTTCACCATTTCCGTGGGTGTCGCCGAAGCGCCGGCCGAGGTTGCCGATGGCGTGCCGATGACGCTCGATGGCCTGGCCGCCATCGCCGACCGGCGTCTCTACGACGCCAAGACGCAAGGCCGCAACCGCGTGGTCAGCGACGACAGCGCGCACGCCGCAACGGTGCCGCAGGTGCAGGCGTAAGCGGGCGCAGGCGGGCCAGGCGCCGCTGCGCTCAGCGCAACAGGAACGCGATATCGTCGACGCCGATCCGCGCGACCGGAATGCCGCGGCGCCGCTGGAACAAGATGTGCTGCTGCACGCGGCTGCGTTGCTCGGCAAATTTGGTGGGATCGATCGGCGTGCCGATGCGCATGTAATGCTGCACCAGCAGCTTGTATGCGCGGTGGCGGATCTGCAGCGTCTCGGCTTCCGCACGCAGGCGCTTCATCTCGGCCGGGCTGCGGTCCACGGCCTGGTGCAGCTCGTCGACGGTGCGCTGATGCAGTTCGCGGTAGACATCGCGTTCGGCTTCGGCGTGGTGCAGTTCATCGCGCAGGGCGCGGATCTTCTGCTGCAGCTTCAAGGTCTGCGCCATCGCCTGTTGCACATTCCTTGCCGCACCCAGCGCCTGGCTGGCTGCAGCCATCGTGCTCTTCCAGATGCCGCGCTCGGCGGTGTCCGATTCCTGCGGCCAGCCGATTCCTGCTTCGGACAGCGTATCCATAGTGACCCCCAGTAGAAACAGCCTGACCCGGCCGCGCATTCTATGTACGCGATACCGATACCCGTCGTGTGTCAGGCAATCGTAGAGATATGTCTATCGACCGCCAAGTCAAAAGTTTTTAGATCTGGTTTGTGCCGGGCGAACGGATGGCCGCTTGCTGAACCTAGGGGAGGACGCAAAAACAAAAAGCCCGACTCGAAGAGTCGGGCTTTTGATGTTCTGGTGGCCTGGGACGGAATCGAACCGCCGACACAAGGATTTTCAATCCTCTGCTCTACCGACTGAGCTACCGGGCCAAAGAAGCGAAACTATAGCAACGGATTCAGCGCCCGTCAAGCGTTCGTTGCATCACTGCTCGGCAGGTTCCTGCTTGTTGCGGCCCAGCTCCACGCCAAGCTGCTTGAGCTTACGGTAGAGGTGCGTGCGTTCCAGTCCGGTCTTCTCGGCCACGCGCGTCATGCTGCCGTGTTCGCGCACCAGGTGGTACTCGAAGTAGGCGCGCTCGAACAGGTCGCGCGCCTCGCGCAGCGGCATGTCGAACGAGAAGTGCATTTCGGCTTCGGGCGGGCGCGCGGCATTGCTGCCGTTGGCCGCGGCGTCGAGGCTGGCCTCTGCAGAGGCTGGTGCCAGTGCGGCTTCGATAGCCGGCGCCGCCGGTGCGGGCACTGCCGCCGGCGCTGCGCGCGGGCGCTCGATACCACGGGCCAGGCCCTGCTCCACCGCCGACAGCAGTTTCTGCAGCGCGATCGGCTTTTCCAGGAAATTCAGTGCGCCGATCTTGGTGGCCTCGACCGCGGTGTCGATGGTGGCATGGCCAGACATCATGATCACCGGCATTGTCAGCTGACCTTGCGCGGACCACTCCTTGAGCAATGTCACGCCGTCGGTGTCGGGCATCCAGATATCGAGCAGTACGAGATCAGGGGTCGTGCCCGCACGGTATTCGCGTGCCTGCTGCGCGTTCTCGGCGACTTCGACCACATGGCCTTCGTCGCTCAGGATTTCCGAGAGCAGTTCCCGGATTCCCATTTCGTCATCGACTACGAGGATCGTTGCCATACTTCCCCTCTTAACCCCACCAAAGCGTTCCGTGACGGACCGCCAAGTTGACTATGCCAGTTTAACGAACAGGATCGAGATCTGTGCACCGACGATCTCGGCACCTTCCATTCGATTGCGCAGTTCTATGCGCGCGCCGTGTTCGTCAATGATCTTCTTTACCATCGCCAGCCCGAGCCCCGTACCCTTGGCCTTGGTGGTCACATAAGGCTCGAACGCACGGCTCAGGATGCGAGGTGCAAAGCCCGGACCATTGTCCGCAATGGTTAGCTTGACTGCCTGGCGGTTTTCGCCGGCAGAATCTTTATATTCTACCGTCTCGGTGTGTAGAGCGATATGGGGCGCCGCCCTACCCGCCGCGACGTTCTCGGTCGCGGCATCCTGCGAGTTCTGCAACAGGTTGTGGATCACCTGGCGCAGCTGGGTCGGGTCTCCCTTGATCTCGGGGAGGTCCGTGTTCAGCGTCGCATGGATCACCGGATGTTCATGCACCGCCGGGTCATCGATGCCATACAGGTGCAGCACTTCAGTCACCAGCGCATTGATCTGCAGCGACTGCAGCACCGCGGGCGGCGTGCGCGCATAGTCACGGAAATCGTCCACCATGCGTTTCATCGCCGCCACCTGGTTAACGATCGTGGCCGCGCCGCGCTTGAGCACTTCGGCGTCTTTATCTTCGAGTTTCGGCGAAAGCTTCATCTGCAGGCGCTCGGCCGAGAGCTGGATCGGCGTGAGCGGGTTCTTGATCTCGTGCGCGAGGCGCCGCGCGACTTCGCCCCACGCCACGGAGCGCTGCGCCGAAATCACGTCGGAGATGTCGTCGAACACGACCACGTAGCCGGGCTCGTCGCGCTCGCCGCCGGGCAGGTGCGCGCCGCGCACGAGCAGCGTCAGCGGCTGCTCTTCATGGCCCTGCGGCAGCTCGATCTGCTTCTGCCAGTGCTCGGCGCCGCCCAGCACTTCGCGCGTGCTCTGATCGGAAAACGCCTGGCGCACGATCTCGCCGAACGGCCCCATGCCTGGAATCTGCTCGACCGGCAGTCCCAGCACGGCCACGAACGGCTGGCGGAAGATGCGTTCGGCGCCGGGGTTGGCGGTAATGAGTACAAAGCGCCGGTCGAACACCAGCACGCCTGCAGTCAGGTTCTGCAGCACGCTTTCCAGATACGCCTTGGATTGCTCCAGCGCCACGCGGTTTTCTTCAACGGCCAGGCGCGCCTCCGCAAGCTGGCGCGTCATCTGGTTGAACTGCTGCGTGAGCATGCCGAGTTCGTCGCGGCTCTTCAGCTCGCGCTTGGGCGAGAGGTCGCCCTCGGCCACTTCCTTGGTTCCCTGCAGCAGCATCAGCAGCGGGCGCGCAAGCTGGCCGCCGAGCAGCAACGCGAGCATCACTGCGATGAATACGGCGAGGAACAACGTGAGCGTCAGCGTGCCGATATACATCTTGCGCAGGCCAGTGCGGCCCAGCGCTTTTTCCTGGTATTCCTGGTAGGCACGCTGCACTTCGTCCGCATTGCGCGCGAGAACGGCCGGCACGGGATGCACCACCTGCAGGTAGCGTTCCTCGCGCACGGTGTCGCCCACCAGGCCGAAGCCGCTCGATGGCGAGTCTTCGGGCCGGCGTTCCACCGACAGGCCGGAACCCGCCCAGCGCGCCTTTGGCGCGGCGGCGACACGTGGGGCGCTGGCCTCGGCTGCGGCTGCGGTGGTGTCGCCCGCTGGCGCTGCGCCGAGCGGAATGATGACGCGCAGGCGGTACAGGTGGCTGCTGTCGGCGCGCGGATCGGGATGGTTGCCGTCCACGGATGGATCCGTACCGCCTTCCACTGCAGCGTAACCGCCGGCCAGCCGCGCCTGCTCGGCAAGCACGCCGGAAGGCAGGTCCGGCACCAGCGTGGCATAGTTGCTCGACGCCGTGGCCAGCACGCGTCCGCTGCCCGTGAAGATCGCCGCTTCCTGCACGCCGTATTGTTCGCGAAGGCGGTTCAGTTGCAGCGAGGTGGCCATGCCCGACGGGCCGCTCAATTGCTCCGCCATCAGGCGAGCCTTGCCCTGCAGGTCGGCCAGCGCGCTGTCGATCGTGGAGCGGCCCAGGTTCAGCCCTGCTTCGAGCGCGGTTTCCACGCGCACGTCGAACCACGATTCGATGCTGCGTGAAACGAATTGCAGCGACACCAGGTAGATCAGCACACCGGGCAGCACGCCGACCACGCCGAAGAACACGGCGAGCTTGGTCATCAGGCGCGTGCCGAACTTGCCCCGGCGATAGCGCAGCCATAGCGTGACCGCGAGCGCACCGACAGTGATCACCAGCAGTGCGCCGATCACCAGGTTGACCTTGAACAGCAGCGTGAAGTAGCGATCGAAGAATTCCGTGTTGGCCGATGCGCCGGCCAGCAGGCCGACCAGCACAAGAGCAAGGAAAACAATGATCCCGGCTACCACCCGGTAGAGCACGCGGCGGAACCGGCTGTCCCAGAGACTGCTGGTGTTCATGGCTGGCCCGGCACCGACTGCACGAGCGTGGCAGGCGACAGCGCCGTCGACACCGTCTGGACGAAGGGGCCGATGCGCGGATCGGCCGATGCGGACGGCGCCGAAGCGGGCATCGGTGGCGATGCCGGCATGGCCGGCGAAGCTGGCAGCGCGGGCGCCGTCACAGGTGGTGACGGCGGCGGAGGTGGCGGCGCGTTCAGATCGGTCGGCACGGTATAGATGAAGCGGCGCCAGTCCGACGCGAGGTTCCATTCACGCGTATTGACCGCATTGATCTGGAACGGTTTGGGCAATTGGGACAGGTCGAGCTTCATGCGCACTTCCGCATGGTAGGACTCGCCGGGTTTGACCGCGTTGCGGTCGAATACGCGCCAGCCATGCACGCGCTGGATAAACTGCAGCGCGCTCTTCAGGCGCGGGAACGGAAGCTGCAGGCCGCCGGTGGAAACGCGGTACTGGCGCGTCAGCGGCTGGTATGACAGTCGAATGGTACGGCTGGTATTGACGGGCTTTTCGTCGAACCAGTACCAGCGCGGACGGCTCAACTGGAACTCGACCGTGAAATACAGCGAGATGCCCTTGTTCAGCGCGTCTTCCAGTGGCGGGGGCAAGTCGAAGTCAAAGCTTGCCGTCAGTTCGAAGCCGTTGTCCTGGTATTCGATGCGCGCCTCGGTGGCCTCGATGACTTGCGCGCCGACGGCGCCGGGCCACAGCACCAGGCAGGCCAGCACCAGCATCAGGCCCGCGCACGCGCGCCGCAACAGGCTGGCAGTATCACTGCACCACGCCCCGGCAACCGTGTGCGCTTGGTCGGCAGGGGCGCGGAAGGCTGACAGGCGCAGCGTGCTCACCATCGGATCGGATCAGGCGCGTAATCAGGCGCGTTTCTGGAAGCGGGCGTAGAAGAAGCCATCATGATCAGATGGCAGGCTGACCTGGCCAGCATGGTTGTCGCCGGCAGGCTGTGTTGCATGCGTGCCGGGCAGCAGCTGCCCCGGCGCCTGCAATCGTATCGCATCTGCCAACTGTGCACCAAACCAGCGCGCCTGCTCCTCCCCTTCCGTTGGGAAAATAGAACAGGTGACATAGACCAGAATGCCGCCAGGCTTGAGCAGCGGCCAGAGTTGCGAAACGATGCGCCGCTGTTCATTGACAAGCCGGGCAATATCGGCTTCACGGCGCAGCCAGCGAATATCGGGGTGGCGCCGCACGATGCCCGATGCGGAGCACGGCACGTCGGCCAGGATGCGGTCGAACTGCTGGCCGTCCCACCAGTCGCCGGGGCGGCTTGCGTCGCCCACGACGATGCTCGCGCGCTTGCCGAGGCGCGACAGGTTCTCGTCGATGCGCGATGCACGTTGCGCGTCGCTCTCCACGGCAGTCACGTCGATATCGGCCAACTCCAGCAGATGCCCCGTCTTGCCGCCGGGCGCGGCGCACGCGTCGAGCACGCGCATGCCGTCGGCAACCTCGAGCAGCGGCGCGGCGAGCTGCGCGCCGGCATCCTGCACCGAGACATCGCCGCGCTCAAATCCCGGGACTTGCGAGACGGGTACGGCGCGAACCAGTCGCACGGCCTGCGTACCGATGGCCTGCCCGGCCAGTCCGGCATTGGCGAGATCCGTCAGGTATTGCTGCAACGGGATGCGTGCCGTGTTGACGCGCAGTGTCATCGGCGGACGCACGTTCGCGCTTTCGGCGAGCGCTGTCCACTGGTCGGGATAGGCTTCGCGCAGCATGCGCAACCACCATTCGGGCAGGTTCCAGCGCGCCTGGTCGTCGCGGCTGACTTCGGCGAGCAGCGCCTTGCGTTCACGCAGGAAACGCCGCAGCACGGCGTTCACGAGGCCGCGCGCATGCGCAGTCTTGGGTTCGGATGCCGCGGCGCTGACGGCCTGGTCCACCACCGTAAATGCGTTGTAACCGCCGCGGCCGGCCTTGGCCGCATCGCCCTCCTCGCCTTCGAGCAGCAGCGACAACGCTACGGCGAGCAGCGAATCGACCTGGGAGCCGGGCGGACGTGTGACCAGTTGCGTGACCAGCGCGCGCGCGGTGCCGAACTGGCGCATGGTGCGGTAGGCCAGGTCCTGCACGGCGCCGCGCGTGGCGGCATCGCGCACGCGATCCAGGCGCAGGTGCGCGGCGGTATCTTCAATGGCCTGCGGCAGGGCGGTACCTTCATTGACGGCACGCACGGCCATGGCGGCACCGAGCATCTGGAAGGCAAGCGATTCGTGGGGCAGGCGCATATCGGTAAGGCTTCAGACTTCAGACAATAGAACAAAGCAGGCGCGGCAACGGCCGCCTGGCCATGCAGGCGCAGGCGGCGCCACGCAGGCAAGAAAAAGCCCGCTGGCTTGACGGGCAAGACAGCGGGCAGTTTACCTTGTGTGCGGATCGGCCCCGGATTTGCATCCCGGCGTGCCGGGATTTTGCGGCCTTCAGGCCGGATAAGTACCGGTCTGCGCCATCTGCATCAGCCGGGCGATGCGCTCCTCGGTCGCCGGGTGGGTCGAGAACAGATTCGCGATGCCGCCGCCCGACAGCGGGTTCATGATCATCATCTGCGCCGTGGCCGGGTGCTCTTCCGCGGCCTGGAACGGGATGCCCTGCGCATAGCGGTGGATCTTGTCGAGCGCGCTGGCCAGTGCCTGCGGATCGCCGCTGATCTCCGCGCCGCCCCGGTCGGCTTCGAACTCGCGCGCACGCGAAATCGCCATCTGGATCAGCGAAGCGGCCAGCGGCGCGAGGATGGCTACGGCAATGCTGGCAATCGGATTGGTGCGGTTGCCGTTTTCGTCGCGTCCGCCAAAGAACATCGCCATGTTCGCGAGCGCCGAGATCGCACCGGCCATGGTCGCGGCGATGGTCGAGGTCAGGATGTCACGGTGGCGCACGTGCGCGAGTTCATGCGCCATCACGCCGCGCAGTTCGCGCTCCGACAGCACGCGCAGGATGCCTGTCGTCGCGGCCACGGCAGCGTGTTCGGGATTGCGGCCCGTGGCGAACGCGTTCGGCGCGTCCTCGTTGATCAGGTACACGCGCGGCATTGGCAGGCCTGCGCGCTGCGCCAGTTCCTGCACCATGCCGTAAAACTGCGGCGCGCTGCCTGCGTCGACTTCCTGCGCGTTGTACATGCGCAAGACCATCTTGTCCGAGAACCAGTAGGAGAAGAAGTTCATGCCCAGCGCCATCAGCAGCGCGAACATCATGCCGTTGCGTCCGCCGATCATGCCGCCGATGACGATGAACAGCGCCGTGATGGCGGCCATCAACATGAAGGTCTTGACCCAGTTGAACATTGACGTGATCTCCGAGTAGTCGTATACCGCGCCACCGTCGCAGCGAGGCGCGCTGAGCATTAGATAGGGGCGAAACGCTGAAAATTCAACGGATCCGCACGACTCGGCCAACTGGGCGCTGCGTCGGGGCTAGCGCGAAGTGCTCGATTGTGCCCACCGTGGTGTCTTATGCGGGCACGACAAAGCGTGTTCCCGGCGGTAGCGGCGTGCCTTGCAGGAACTGTTGTGCCGGCTGGCGGCGGCCGCCGGGTTTCTGCAGTTCGGTGACCTGCAGCGCACTGCCATTGCCGCAGGCGATGATCACGCCGCTGGCGTCCGAGGCCAGCACCGTGCCCGCCGGGTGCGGCAGGCTGGTGCCGGCGGACAGCGGCACGGCTTGCCAGCATTTGATCACCGTGTTGTCGAGCTGCAGCGTGGCGCCCGGGAACGGGTTGAACGCGCGGACCTGGCTGGCAAGTTCAGCGGCCGGGCGGCGCAGATCCAGTGGCGCTTCGTCCTTGCCGATCTTTTCGGCGTAGGTGATGCCGGCTTCGGGCTGCGGCGTGGCCGGCAGCGTTTCGCCGGCAGCGAGCTTGCGCAGCGCCTCGACGATCATGCGCCCGCCGAGCGCTGCAAGCGTGTCGTGCAGCGATCCGGTGCTGTCATCCGCTGTAATGGGTACGGCTTCGCGCGACAGCATCGCACCGGTATCGAGGCCTTCGTCCATCTGCATCAGCGTGATGCCGGTCTCGGCGTCGCCGGCCTCGATCGCGCGGTGGATGGGGGCAGCGCCGCGCCAGCGTGGCAGCAGCGAAGCATGGATGTTCAGGCAACCCAGCCGCGGCAGCGTCAGGACTTCAGTCGGCAGGATCAGGCCGTAGGCGGCCACGACCATCACGTCGGGCGCGGTCTGCGCAAGCGCGTCGATGGCCGTGGCGGCATCCTCGGGATACTTACCCGCTCGTCGCAGCGAACGCGGCTGCAGCACCGGCTCCAGGCTATTGGCAACCGCATACAGCTTGACGGGGCTCGCCTGCAGTTGCATACCGCGGCCGGCCGGGCGGTCCGGCTGGCTGAGCACCGCGACAACCGGGAAACCGGCGGCATGGATGGCTTCAAGCGCGACACGCGCGAATTCGGGCGTGCCGGCAAAGGCGACACGCAGGGACTGGGCTTCGGACATGGCGGGCTCCCTGAATGCAGGACCAAGAATGCAGGGCCAAAAGCAGAACCGGCCGCATAGCGGCCGGTACGTTTTTGACTTTGGAAGCCGTAACGATAGCAGACACGGCGCGGCTGTCCAGCCGCGCAGGCGCTTGTTACATGCGCGCGCGTTCGCGCTTGTGCAGCTTGGACTTGATGCGGGTCTGCTTGAGCGGCGACAGATACTCGACAAACACCTTGCCGAGCAGGTGGTCCATCTCGTGCTGGATGCAGACGGCCAGGAGGTCGTCGGCGTCGAGCTCGAAGGTCTCGCCCTTTTCGTTGAGCGCGCGCACGCGCACGCGATCCGGGCGTTCGACGCGGTCATAGACCTCAGGCACCGACAGGCAGCCCTCTTCCCAGACCTTGCGGTTGTCGCTGGCCCAGACGATCTCCGGGTTGATAAAGACCTGGAGCGCGTCGCGCGTTTCGGACACGTCGATTACCACCACCTGCTCATGCACGTTGACCTGCGTCGCGGCCAGGCCGATGCCGGGCGCTTCGTACATGGTTTCGGCCATGTCCTTCACCAGCTGGCGGATGCGGTCGTCCACTTCTTTGACGGGCTTCGCCACGGTGTGCAGACGGGGATCGGGGTAGGTCAGGATGTCGAGTTTTGCCATGATGCTCGGGCGCAACGCCGGCTGCTCTGGGCTATCCGGCCGCGTTGCGGCGGCGGGGGTTTACATGCAGAATCGGGGCGCTAGTACAAAAATTCAAGGCGCGCCGCAGCAGGCACGCTCTCCAGGGTCAATCCGGTTGTTCTACCAGCCGGTTCACGAAAATGCGCGATCTTACCAAAGAACAGGCGGCGTCGGGCCGCAGGCTGTACGCGTTCACCCATGCCATGTTGTGTGCTGTAGGCGTCACTGCCACAGCCAGTGTTCCGGCCCTGGCGGCTGACCTCACGGTCACGCCCGCGCAGCACGCCGAGGCGCAGCGCGTGGCGCAGCAAGGGATTCCCACTTCCGCTCTGGCACCCAATGCGCCATCGCAGTATACGGTGCGCAAGGGCGATACGCTGTGGGGCATCTCCGGCCAATACCTGCGCCAGCCGTGGCGCTGGCCCGAGTTGTGGGGCATGAACCGGCAACAGATCCGCAATCCGCATCTTATCTATCCGGGTCAGGTCCTGTACCTGATCCAGCGTGACGGCCGCGCCTGGCTGTCGACCACGCCGGGCGCCAATGACACCGTCAAGCTCACGCCGCACGTGCGCGGCGACGCCGAAAATGCCGCCATCCTCAGCATTCCGGCCAAGGATATCGAGCCGTTCCTGATCCGCCCGCTGGTGGTGGACGAGGGCACGCTGGCCACGTCGGCGCGAATCGTCGCCGTGCCCGAATCGCATGTCTACCTCGGTCGCGACGATACCGCCTATGCGCGGGGAATCGCGCCCGATGCAGCTGCGGTCGGCGGCGACTGGCAGGCGTTCCGGCCGGTCACGCCTGTGTACGATCCGGTCACCGGCAAGGTCCTTGGCTATGAGGCCGAGTACGAAGGCAATGTACGCCTGACCCGTGGCCCCGAAGGTCCGAGCGGGGTTTCCACGCTGCGCGTGACGCAGGCCCAGCAGGAAATGGGGGTAGGCACGCTGCTGCTGCCCCAGCCGATGCGCGAGTCCGTGCGCTACATGCCGCGCGCGCCGGAGACGCAGGTCGACGGCCGTATCGCCAAGGTCTACGGCGGCGTGCAGTACGGTGGCGCCAAGCAGGTAGTGGTGCTCAATGTCGGTTCCAATGCCGGGCTGGAGCCGGGACACGTGCTTGCCCTGTCGCGTACCGGCGAAGTGGTGCATGACCGGACCGACCGCAACCGCAATATTGTGCTGCCTGACGAGCGCTACGGGCTGGCATTCGTGTTCCGCGTATTCGCGGGCGTGTCCTACGCGCTTGTCACCGATGCCTCGAACGTGATCGAGGTCGGCGATCGCGTCATTTCCCCGCGTTGACCGCCAGCCAGGCGCCGGCCGCCGAATGGCCGGACGTGGCGCGGAACCCGGATGACACGCTGGCGTGGTTGCGCCTGGTGGCAGCGCCGGGTATCGGCCCGGTAACGGTGCGACTGCTGCTGGCGGCGTTTGGCCTGCCGCAGCAGGTGTTCGCGCAAAGCATGGAGGCGCTGACGTCGGTCGTGCCGCGCAAGCTCGCCAGCGCGGTGCTGGCCGCGCCCGGCGCCACCATGAGCCACGCGCTGGCAAAAACCATGGCGTGGCTCGAACAGCCCGGCAATTATCTGCTGACGCTGGTCGATCCGCGCTATCCGGTTCGCCTGCTCGATCTGACGGATCCGCCGCCGCTGCTATATATCAAGGGCGACCCTGCTGCACTGTCGCGGCCGGCGCTCGCCATTGTCGGCGCGCGCGAAGCCACGGTACAGGGCAAGGTCGATGCGGAAGCGTTCGGGAGGTCGTTCTCGGAGGCGGGCCAGACAGTGGTGTCAGGGCTGGCGCTTGGCGTCGATGCCGCGGCCCACGAAGGCGGACTGGCGGGCGCCGGTGGCACGGTCGCAGTGATCGGCACCGGCATCGACCGTGTCTATCCGGCCAGCAACCTTGAACTGGCGCGGCGTATCGCCGAGCAAGGCGCGATCATCAGCGAATTCCCGCTGGGCATGCGCGGGTTCAAGGAAAACTTCCCCAGGCGCAACCGGCTGATCGCGGCGCTGGCGCGCGGCGTGCTCGTGGTGGAGGCTGCTGCCAGGTCGGGGTCGCTGATTACGGCCCGACTTGCTGCGGAACTTGGCCGGGAAGTGTTTGCCATCCCGGGTTCCATTCACGCACCGCTCTCGCGCGGTTGCCATGTGCTGATCCGTCAGGGCGCCAAGCTGGTCGAAACACCGGAAGACGTCATGGAGGAGTTCGGTCTGTCATGCCAGCCGGGAAAGGTGGCGGATGCAGTGCAGCCAGCACATAGCGCCCCGGACGATCCGCTCCTCGCCGTCCTGACGCACGATCCGGTCACCCTCGACACGCTGTGCGAGCGTAGCGGCCTGGCACCCGAGACGCTGGCCACCCGGCTGCTCGAACTGGAACTGGAGGGCCGCGCGGAGCGTCTACCGGGGAACCTCTTCCGCAGTCTGTCCTAGACTTCGCCAGTGGCCTCAGGCCCATTGCCGATACAATCGGCGGTCCCTGGTGCCCGAAGAGGCTCATGTTTGAACCGCCATGACCGTTTACTTTCCCGAACGTGACGTTGCCGCCATCAGCGCAGCGCTGTCCGCCCGCCCGCAGGGCCGGCTGGTGGCCTGCCTGTGCGCGCAGTGGTGCGGGACATGCCAGGATTACCTGAAGGCATTCTCCGCCCTCGCCGTGCGCCATCCGGAGGACTGCTATGTGTGGATCGACATCGAGACGCACGCGGACCGGCTGGGCGACATCGATATCGAGAATTTCCCCACGCTGCTGGTCCAGCCCGTAGCAGGGGGGCCGGTGCAGTTCTACGGGACACTGCTGCCGCACATCGAGGTGCTCGAGCGGATGCTCGCGCGTGGCGCTGCCATGCCTGGTGCGCAGGAGGATGTCCCGGAAGTGCTGGAGTGGTTGCTTTCCGAGGGGAGGCGCGCGGCATAGCGGCGGATTCGCCGCATTCGGCGGTGCCTGTGCTGGCTTGCACCGCCGTCGAAACCGCGCTTATGATTGGCGCCTCAAAGCCCTCCGGGGCGTTTGTCTACTTAGTTTGCAGTGCAATTCGCGTGTTGCCGGAAGCAGCCCGCAAGGACCCGTTCAATGTCAAAAGCCCTCATCATCGCGGAAAAGCCATCGGTCGCGGCCGATATCGCCCGTGCCCTCGGGGGCTTTACCAAGCACGACGAGTACTTTGAAAGTGACGACTTCGTGCTGTCGTCCGCCGTGGGCCACCTGGTGGAGATCGCCGCGCCCGACGAATACGAGGTCAAGCGCGGCAAATGGAGCTTCGCCAACCTGCCGGTGATCCCGCCGCACTTCGACCTGCGGCCGATCGCCAAGACCGAGTCGCGGCTCAAGGTGCTCAACAAGCTGATCAAGCGCAAGGACGTGACCGGCCTGATCAACGCCTGCGACGCGGGGCGCGAAGGGGAACTGATCTTCCGCCTGATCGCGCAACAGGCCAAGGCGAAGCAGCCGGTGCGCCGGCTGTGGCTGCAGTCGATGACGCCGCAGGCGATCCGCGACGGCTTTGCGAGCCTGCGTGCCGACGAAGACATGCTGCCGCTGGCCGATGCCGCTCGGTGCCGCTCCGAAGCCGACTGGCTGGTCGGCATCAACGGCACGCGCGCCATGACCGCCTTCAACAGCAAGGGCGGCGGCTTTTTCCTGACCACCGTGGGCCGGGTGCAGACGCCGACACTGTCGATCGTGGTCGAGCGCGAAGAGAAGATCAAACACTTCGTGCCGCGCGATTACTGGGAAGTGCACGCTGAGTTCATCGCTGCCGCCGGCCTGTACGAAGGCCGCTGGTTCGACCCGAAGTTCAAGAAGAGCGAATTCGATCCCGAGGCGCGCGAATCGCGCCTGTGGAGCGAGGCCGAGGCCAAGAGCATCGTCGCCGCGTGCCGCGACAAGCCGGGCACCGTCACCGAGGAATCGAAGCCGTCGACGCAGCAGTCGCCGGCGCTGTTCGACCTGACCACGCTGCAGCGCGAAGCCAACTCGCGCTTCGGCTTCTCGGCCAAGAACACGCTCGGCCTGGCGCAGGCGCTGTATGAAAAGCACAAGGTCCTGACCTACCCGCGTACCGACGCGCGCGCACTGCCCGAGGACTACATGGAAACGGTCAAGCAGACCATGACCATGCTGGCCGACAGCTCGCCCAATTACCTGCCGCACGCGAAGAAGATCCTGTCGCAGGGCTGGGTCAAGCCGAACAAGAAGATCTTCGACAACAGCAAGATCAGCGATCACTTCGCTATCATCCCGACGCTGCAGGCGCCCAAGAACCTGTCGGAGCCGGAACAGAAGCTGTATGACCTGGTCGTGCGCCGCTTCCTGGCGGTGTTCTTCCCGGCCGCCGAATTCCAGGTCACGACCCGCATCACGGAAGTTGCCGGGCACCACTTCAAGACGGAAGGCAAGGTTCTGGTCAATCCGGGCTGGCTCGTGATCTACGGCCGCGAGGCGCAGGGTGACAAGGATGCGGCCAACCTGGTGCCGGTGGCCAAGGACGAGAAGGTCAAGACCGACAAGGTCGAGAGCGTCGGCCTGACGACCAAGCCGCCCGCACGCTACAACGAAGCGACGCTGCTGTCCGCCATGGAAGGCGCCGGCAAGCTCGTCGACGACGACGCGCTGCGCGAAGCCATGGCCGGCAAGGGTCTTGGTACGCCGGCCACGCGTGCGGCCATCATCGAAGGCTTGCTGACGGAAAAATACATTATCCGCGAAGGCCGCGAACTGATCCCGACCGCCAAGGCGTTCCAGCTGATGACGCTGCTGCGCGGGCTGGGCGTGCTGGAGCTGACGCAGGCCGAGCTGACCGGCGAGTGGGAGCACAAGCTGTCGCAGATCGAACGCGGGCGCCTGAAGCGCGACGAGTTCATGCTCGAGATCGCGCAGATGACCCAGCAGATCGTCAAGCGCGCCAAGGAATACGACAGCGACACGATCCCGGGCGACTACGCCACGCTGGACACCCCGTGCCCGCAATGCGGCGGCCAGGTGAAGGAAAACTACCGCCGCTTTGCCTGCACGGCGTGCGAGTTCTCGATCAGCAAGATCCCGGGTGGCCGCCAGTTCGAGATCGAAGAGGTCGAGGAACTGCTGCTGAAGCGGGAAATCGGCCCGCTGCAGGGCTTCCGCAGCAAGATGGGCCGGCCGTTTGCCGCCATCCTCAAGATCGCCAAGGACGACGAAGGCCATTTCAAGATGGAATTCGACTTCGGCCAGAACGATGACGAGGGCGATGGCGAGCCGGTCGACTTCAGTGGCCAGGAGCCGGTTGGCACCTGCCCGAAGTGCAGCGGTGCGGTGTTCGAGCACGGCATGAAATACGTGTGCGAAAACAGCGTGGCCAGCCCGAAGAGCTGCGACTTCACCACCGGCAAGATCATCCTGCAGCAGGAAATCAGCCGCGAGCAGGTCGGCAAGCTGCTGAACGATGGCCGCACCGATCTGCTGACTGGCTTCAAGTCGTCGCGTACGGGCCGCAACTTCAAGGCTTTCCTGGTCAGGCAGGCGGACGGCAAGATCGGCTTCGAATTCGAGGCCCGCGAGCCGAAGGCCGGTGCCAAGGGGTCGGGCAAGACCGCATCTCGCGCGGCAGCCGAGACTGGAGAGGCCGAAGCAGTTCCGGCGAAGGCGCCGGCCAAGAAGGCTGCGGCAACGAAAACCGCTACCAAGACTGCGGCGACAAAGACCGCCGCGAAGAAGGCCCCCGCCAAGACGGTAGCGGCCAAGAAGACCCGCGCCGCGGGCAAGGCGACGGTCGAAGCCGAGGAATAAGCGGCGAGGCGGTGCGGGGGCGGCGGCGTTTCAGCCGTAGCGCCCGCCCGCTCAGGAAAACGGCTCGTCCCGACCTCTGACTTGGCCTTCTTCCAGCAGAAAGTCAATGAACGCGCGGACCTTGGTTGGCAGGAACTTGCGGCTCGGATAGACCACGCTGACATCGCGCCGCGGCAGCTGGTACTGCGGTAGCACACGCACGAGATTGCCGGCCTCGATGTTTTGCCGGGCCAGGTACGATGACAGCATGGCCACGCCCATATTGGCCAGTGCGGCCTGGTGCGCCAGTTCGGCATTGCTGCATAGCAGCCCGGGGCGGATCGGCACGGTCACTTCGCCCTCCGGGCCCAGCAGTGTCCATTCGTGTTCCACGTTCGGCAGGCGCATCGCGATGCAGCGATGGCTGGTCAACTCATGCGCGTGGCGCAATGGCGCGTGCGTGCGGACGTATTCCGGCGAGGCGCACAGCACGATCTCCGCCGAGATCAGCGGACGGGCGACCAGGTGCGAACCGAGGCCCAGGTCCGACAGCATGACGGCGACGTCGCGTCCCTCTTCGACGATGTCCACGTTCCGGTCGGACAGGAGCACGTCGAATACGACGTCGGGATATAGCTGCTGGAAGCGCGACATCAGATTCGGCAACAGGTGCAAGCCGAACATCACTGGGGTCACGAGCCGTAGCGTGCCGGACAACGACTGGCTGCGGGCCGTCACCACGCCCTCGGCCTCTTCCACGTCTTCAAGGATCTGCTGGCAGCGCTGCAGGTAGGTCTCGCCGGCGTCGGTCAGGGAAAGGCTGCGCGTCGTGCGGTTCAGGAGCCGCGTACCCAGGTGACTCTCCAGGTCCGCGACATAACGTGTGACCACCGCATTGGACATCTCCAACTGCTGCGCTGCACGCGCGAAGCTGCCGAGTTCCACAACTTTGGCGAACACGCGCATCGATTGCAGGCGATCCATGACATAGTCTCCCGTCGTTTCCCTGAATTTTTCCCGGTTCAGGCGACTTTATTGTTGGAATCAGAACTAATCATTGTGGCAACCGATATTTATTGATATGAGGGAAACGCCTAATATCTAGTCATCGGATGCCGCGATGCAGCAAGTCAGACTGCCGAGACAGGCATCCCAGCTTGAAGAAATTGAACTGAGCCATGAAAACTACCCGTCACACCCTGATCGCCGTTGCCACCCTCGCCGCCGCCCTGTGCTCCGCACCGGTGTTCGCCAAGGCCGGCAAGTTCGACCCGTACGCTGACGGTGCCAAGGCCACCAAGTTCGACGTCTACAGCGACGGTGCTAAGGCCACCAAGTTCGACGTCTATAGCGACGGTGCCAAGGCCGCCAAGTTCGACACGTACAGCGACGGCGCCAAGTACGATCTGTCGTCGGACCGCATGCCCCTGTAAGCAGGGACTGCCGCTACGGTCCGGGGCCGTATCTCCCCTATGCGGCCCCCCGCTTCAACCTGGTCTCCACAGGTCGTTTGGAGAGTGTCTGAAAGACCTCTCCGTATTTATTGGAGAAGAAGCCCGCACTGGTTGCGGGCTTCTTTGTTTCTGCGCCCGACCAATACTACTCCCGTTGCCCTGGCATTATGCCAGACGATGCAAAGAAAAACGGGCCAGAGCGGCCCGTTCCTGCGTCTTGCCCGGCTGAGCGTCTGCTCAGTCGTCGTAGTGGTGGTGGTGCTTGTGCTTCTTGTGCTTGTAGTAGCCGCCGCGATAGTTGCGGCGATCATCGTCGTAGGAGTTGCTGCGCGAGACATTGCCGCCCAGTGCCGCACCTGCGCCGCCACCCACTGCAGCACCCAGCAGCCCGCCGGTGCGCCCACCCATGGCATTGCCCGCTGCCGTACCCGCACCACCGCCGAGCGCGCCGCCAATGATGGCACCGGTGCGCTCGCGACGATTGGAAGTCACCGCACCGCCCGCGCCGCCGCCCACCGCGCCACCGATCACGGCACCGGTGCTGCCGCCCAGCGCGCCGCCGACGGCCGCCCCTGCCACGCCACCGAGGGCGCCGCCAAGGGCATTGTTCATGTCGCTCGCGAACGCCGGCAGCGCCGACGCCGCAAGGGCGATAGCCAGGGTCATATTGCGAACGGGATGGCGAGACATATCTTTTCCTTTGTTTGCCATGATGTGCCGCAAGTGTAGAGAGCGATTCCCGGGCTTGCTGTAACCACGTGTAAAGGCATGTAACCCCCTGCAGAAACGTCTTATTTGAGCGACAAGGTGGTTGAGCGAAGGCTTTGCCACGGCAAACGAAAAACGGGCAACCCGAAGGTTGCCCGTCCCGTCAGCCACTCACCGCCGGCCGCGGCCAGCGGGTGGCGGGATCAGCAGCACTTGCCCTGCCCGCCGCCGTAGCGCGCTTCCTGGCGTTCCCGGAAGAATTCCTCGTAGCTCATTGGCTCGCGGTCGGGGTGGGTACTCTCCATGTGGGCCACATAGGTCTGGTAGTCGGGCAGGCCGACCATCAGCCGCAGCGATTGCCCGAGGTAGCGGCCCATCGTTCCGAGTTGTTCCAGCATGGCAGGCTCCTTGTGCTTGCGCGAGATCAGGACTGTGCCGAAGCAGCCGCCGGCAGCGGCTCGAACGGTGTTTCACTGTCGGTCGGGCGGTTCACGGCACGTGCCTGCATGGCGGTCTTGAAGCCGTAAGCCACGATCGACAGCACCACGAACATGAACAGCGCGCACAGGCCGGCGTCCAGGTAGTCATTGAAGACGATGCGCTGCATCTGCTCCAGGCTCTTGGCCGGGGCCAGCACCTTGCCTTCGGCGATGGCGGCGCTGAACTTGCTCGCGTGGGTCAGGAAGCTGACCTTCGGGTCGGCGTCGAACAGCTTCTGCCAGCCGGCCGTCAGTGTGCAGACCAGCAGCCAGACAGTCGGCACCAGCGTGACCCAGGCGTACTGGCCGCGCTTCATCTTGACCAGCACGCAGGTGCCCAGCACCAGCGCCACGGCGGCCAGCATCTGGTTGGAGATGCCGAACAGCGGCCACAGCGTGTTGATGCCGCCCAGCGGATCGACCACGCCCTGGTACAGGAAGTAGCCCCAGGCCGCCACGGTCAGCGCGGTGGCGATCAGGTTGGCCGGCAGCGAGTCGGTGCGCTTGAGCGAGGGCACGAAGCTGCCCAGCAAGTCCTGCAGCATGAAGCGGCCGGCGCGGGTGCCTGCGTCGACGGCGGTCAGGATGAACAGCGCTTCGAACAGGATCGCGAAGTGGTACCAGAACGCCATCATGGCCTGGCCGCCCACCACCTGGTGCAAGATATGGGCGATGCCTACGGCCAGCGTCGGCGCGCCACCGGCGCGCGAGATGATGGTGTTCTCGCCGACGTCCTTGGCAGTCTGGATCAGCACGTCAGGCGTGATCACGAAGCCCCAGGTCGACACGGCTTGCGCCACGGCTTCCGGCGAGGTGCCGATCACGGCGCTCGGGCTGTTCATCGCGAAGTACACGCCAGGCTCGATTACCGAAGCGGCCACCAGCGCCATGATCGCGACGAACGACTCGGCCAGCATCGCGCCGTAGCCGATGAAGCGCGCGTGCGATTCGTTTTCCAGCAGCTTGGGCGTGGTGCCCGACGAGATCAGCGCATGGAAGCCAGACACCGCGCCGCAGGCGATGGTGATGAAGAGGAACGGGAACAGGTTGCCCGACCACACCGGGCCGCCGCCCTGGGCGAACTGCGTGAAGGCCGGCATCTTCAGTTCCGGCGCGACGATCAGGATGCCGATGGCCAGCGCGATGATGGTGCCGATCTTCAGGAAGGTCGACAGGTAGTCGCGCGGCGCCAGCAGCAGCCACACCGGCAGCACGGCGGCGATGAAACCATAGATGATCAGCATCCAGGTCAGCGCCTTGCCATCGTACGTGAACAGCGGCGCCAGCACGGCGCTTTCGTGCACGTACTGGCCGCCGAGGATGGCCAGCATCAGCAGCACGAAGCCGATCACCGACACTTCACCGATACGGCCCGGGCGGATGTAGCGCGTGTAGACGCCCATGAACAGCGCGATGGGAATGGTCACCGCGACGGTGAACGTGCCCCAGGGCGAGCCGGCCAGTGCCTTCACCACGATCAGCGCCAGCACCGCCAGGATGATGATCATGATCATGAAGCAGCCGAACAGCGCGATCATGCCCGGCACCGTACCCATTTCGGACTTGACCAAGTCGCCCAGCGAGCGGCCGTCGCGGCGCGTGGAGATGAACAGGATCATGAAGTCCTGCACTGCGCCGGCGAACACCACGCCGGCCAGGATCCACAGCATGCCCGGCATATAGCCCATCTGCGCGGCCAGCACGGGGCCGACCAGCGGGCCGGCGCCGGCGATGGCGGCGAAGTGGTGGCCGAACAGCACCGCCTTGTTGGTCGGCACGTAGTCGAGCCCGTCGTTATGGCGCCAGGCCGGCGTCATGCGTTTCGGGTCGAGCTGCATCACCTTGTCGGCGATGAAGCGGCTGTAGTACCGATAGGCGATCAGGTAGATGCAGAGCGCGGCAACCACGATCCACAACGCGCTGACGGCCTCGCCGCGCGCGAGCGCGACGGTGCCGAAGGCAAACGCGCCAAGGATGGCGACGGCCAGCCACACCAGGTGTTCTCCGATGCGATTCATAGTGAGGTCTCCTCAGACCGGGGTATCGAAAGCCTGCGGCGTCGAATGGCGGAGGCTGGCAAGGGGTGGCAGCAAACTGCGTGCCGGCGGGCGCACGGGGTGCGGACAATCCTGCGGGATGTTGTCTCCTGGATCGTGCTGCGTGCGCCCGGTTTTGCCTTGTTGGCTCCGGATCTCGTCTGGCAGGCGGGCGGTGCGCCGTTCGGTCTGCACGGCCCACCCACTGCGTCGATGCATTGGCCACTGGGGCTGCATGCATCCGGCGTGTAGTATTGACACCCGCCATACCCCGCACAAGCGCGAAACTACGCAGCACTTCTGCGTAGTACTACGCAAATCGACGGTGACATGCCGCCTGCGCGGCATCGGTGTTTACCCCCGGCCAAGATGAAACTCCGCCAGAAGATCCTGTTGCTCGCCGTCGCGCCGCTCGCGGTGGCCATGCTCGGCATCGCGCTTGCCGTGCGTTTCCAGGCGACGCAACTGGCCCGGCACGAGCGCGCGCTGGTCGAGGCCGCCTATATCCAGAGCAAGGAAACCGAACTGCGCCACTACGTAGAACTGGCGCAAAGCGCCATCGCGCCGATGGTGCGTTCGGGCCGCACGGATGCCGGCACGCGCCAGGCCGCCATGGAAGCGCTGGCCCGGCTCGACTACGGACCGGACGGCTATTTCTTTCTGTATGACATGCAGGGCCGCAACCTCATGCACCCGCGCCAGCCGGAGCTGGTCGGCCAGGACTTGTGGACGCTGCGCGACCCGCAGGGAGCACTGACCATCCAGAAGCTGATCGCGGCGGCCAAGGCGGGCGGCGGCTCGGTGCGCTACCTGTGGAAAAAGCCGTCGTCGCAGCAGCTCGCGCCCAAGCTCGGCTATGTGGTGGCCGTGCCCGAATGGGGCTGGATGCTCGGCACCGGCATCTACCTGGATGACGTGGAAAGCACGCTGCGCCAACTCGATGCTCGCGCCGAGACCGATATCCGTGAAACCATGGCCTGGATCGGCGTGATCGCCGCGGTCAGCATCTTGCTGGTGGCGGCCAGCGGCCTGGCGCTCAATATCAGCGAACACCGCGAGGCCGATGCCAAGCTGCGCCAGCTCGCGCAGCGCGTGGTGCAGTCGCAGGAAGAGGAACGCGCGCGGCTGTCGCGCGAGCTCCACGACGGCATCAGCCAGCTGCTGGTGTCGGTCAAGCTTGTGCTGGAAGCCGCCGCCAACCGGCTGCGCCTGGCGCCGTCCGAAGGCGCGGCCGTGGCGCCGGTGCTCGGCATGGCGCTGAACCGGCTCGATACGGTGTTCAACGAGGTGCGGCGCGTGGCCCGCAACCTGCGCCCTGCGCTGCTCGACGATCTCGGTATCTTTGCGGCCCTGCAGCACCTTGCACGCGAGATGCAGGGCGGCAGCCAGCTCGAAATCACCGTGGCGCAGCGCGGCACGCCGCGTGAACTGCCCGACGAACAGGCCACCGCGCTGTACCGGATCGCGCAGGAAGCGCTGACCAATGTCGAGCGCCATGCCGGCGCGCGCCAGGTGACCGTCGCGCTCTCCTTCGATGCGGATGCCACCAGCCTGACCGTGCGTGACGATGGCCGCGGGTTTGACGTGGCCCGCATGCAGGTCGATCCGCAGCGCGGCATCGGCCTGCGCAACCTGCGCGAGCGCATCGCGGCGCTGGGCGGGCAGTTCGGCATTGTTTCGGGCATTGGCGGTACCGAGCTGGTGGCCACGCTACCGGTCATGAAGGCGGCCGCCCGCCCCGCCACTCCCCTTCCCGCAGAATCTTCGCAGTCATGACCCAGATATCGGACCCCGACGAACCGGAAGGCCATTCCATCGATGCGCCCGCGCGCGTGCTGCTGATCGACGACCATGCGCTCGTGCGTGACGGCATGCGCATGCACCTGACGCTGCAGCCCGACCTGCGTGTGGTCGGCGAGGCCGACGGCGGCGAGGCGGCGCTGGCATGGCTCGACCGTGCCGGTGCACGCGAGCGCCCGGACCTTGTCATCACAGACATCGGCATGCGCGGCATGGGCGGCATCGCGCTGACCGCCGCGCTGCACGAGCAGTACCCGGAAATCGCCGTGCTCGTGGTCAGCATGCACGACAACCTGGAATACGCACGCCAGGCGGTGCGTGCCGGCGCGCGTGGCTACGTGCTCAAGGATGCACCCGCGGACGAGCTGATGGCCGCGATCCAGGCGGTGCTGGCCGGACGCGTGTTCTACAGCGCCCGCATCGCGCGCGGCATGGCGGAACAGACGCCGGCAGCGGGTCCGCTCGACGCGCTGACGCGGCGCGAGCGCGACATCCTCGGCTGCATCGGCCGCGGCATGGCGAACAAGGAGATTGCGACGCAGCTGGGGGTATCAGTGCGCACGGTGGAAACGCACCGGCTCAATCTCAAGCGCAAGCTCGGGATCGAGGGCCGCGCGGGGCTCGTGAAGTATGCGGTGGAGCAGTCGGGCGAAACCGAAGGCGGATAGAAAAACAAAAACGCCCGTCTCCGGAGCGGGACGGGCGTTGTCTTGCTGTCCCCAAATCAGCGGGACTGCAACGTGACAGCGAGCCTTCAGCCTTCCAGCCGCTTGCCCAGTGCTGCGCGCGCTTCGGCCAGCGCCTGAGGCAGGTTGTGCTTCAGCTGCGTGAACAGCTCGTCGTGCAGTGCCAGTTCCTGCTTCCAGGCATCGGCGTCGATCGACGTGACCTGCGTGAATTGCGCCACCGAGAAATCGACGCCGTTCCAGTTCAGGTCTTCATAGCGCGGGCTGGTGCCGAACACGTGCTCGGCGCCCTGGCCCTTGCCTTCCACGCGGTCGATCATCCACGACAGCACGCGCATGTTCTCGCCGAAGCCCGGCCACACGAAGCTGCCGTCGGCGTCCTTGCGGAACCAATTCACACAGTAGATCTTCGGCAGCTTCGCGCCCGCGGCTTCGAGCTTCTGGCCCAGGGCGAGCCAGTGGCCGAAGTAGTCGCTCATGTTGTAGCCGCAGAACGGCAGCATGGCGAACGGGTCGCGGCGCACCACGCCCTGCTGGCCGGCGGCCGCGGCGGTGGTCTCGGAGCCCATGGTCGCGGCCATATAGACGCCTTCGGTCCAGTTGCGCGCCTCGGTTACCAGCGGCACGGTGGTCGAACGGCGGCCGCCGAAGATGAACGCATCAATGGGTACGCCGGCCGGGTTGTCCCAGTTCTCGTCGATCGACGGGCACTGCGACGCCGGCGCGGTGAAGCGGGCGTTCGGGTGCGCGGCCTTGGCGCCGGAGGCCTTGGCGATTTCCGGGGTCCAGTCCTTGCCCTGCCAGTCGGTCAGGTGCGCCGGCGCTTCCTTGGTCATGCCTTCCCACCACACGTCGCCGTCGTCGGTCAGCGCCACGTTGGTGAAGATGACGTTTTCCTTCAGCGTCGCCATGGCGTTGAAGTTGGTCTTCTCGCTCGTGCCCGGGGCCACGCCGAAGTAGCCGGCTTCCGGGTTGATCGCGTACAGTCGGCCGTCCTTGCCCGGCTTGATCCACGCGATGTCGTCGCCGATTGTCGTGACCTTCCAGCCTTCGAAGCCCTTGGGCGGGATCAGCATGGCGAAATTGGTCTTGCCGCAAGCCGACGGGAACGCGGCGGCGACGTGGAATTTCTTGCCCTCGGGCGAGGTCACGCCCAGGATCAGCATGTGCTCGGCCAGCCAGCCTTCATCGCGGCCCATGGTCGACGCAATACGCAGTGCGAAGCACTTCTTGCCGAGCAGCGCGTTGCCGCCGTAGCCCGAGCCGAACGACCAGATCTCACGCGATTCCGGGAAATGGACAATGTACTTGGTCGGGTTGCACGGCCACGCCACGTCCTTCTCGCCGGCGTCGAGCGGCTTGCCGACGGTGTGCACGCACGGAACGAAGTCGCCTTCGGTGCCCAGCACGTCATATACCGCCTTGCCCATGCGCGTCATGATGCGCATGTTGACGGCCACGTACGGGGAGTCGGACAGTTCCACGCCGATGTGGGCGATCGGCGAACCCAGCGGGCCCATCGAGAACGGCACCACGTAAAGCGTGCGGCCGCGCATGCAGCCGTCGAACAGGCCGTTTAGCGTCTGGCGCATCTCGGCCGGGGCGATCCAGTTGTTGGTCGGGCCGGCGTCTTCCTTCTTCTGCGAGCAGATAAAGGTGCGGTCTTCGACACGTGCAACGTCGGACGGATCGGACAGGGCCAGGTAGGAGTTCTTGCGCTTGGCGGGGTTCAGTTGCTTGAGCGTGCCGGCGGCGACCATCTGTTCGCAGAGGCGGTCATATTCTTCCTGCGAACCGTCGCACCAGTGAATGCGCTCCGGCTTGGTCAGCGCGGCGATCTCCGCAACCCAGGCCACCAGCTTCTGGTTCTTGACCCAGGCCGGGACGTTCAACGCCGTCGTGCCTTGCATCGATGGGTGGTTCATACTGCAACTCCAATGTGTAAAGGGAAGGAAGGGGGAAATCTTTTCAAAGCCCGGTCCTTGGCCGGCAAGGCCGGCGTGTCCTGTGGCTCACACCGGTCGTCACATCCCGTTACAACTCCACTGCGGCCCAGGCAACGCAAAGGGTCGCGGCATTCCCCGCGGCTGCGCTAAAGTTGCGCTTCGCCCGCGCGGGGCTTGCTGCACGGGGCCATGCGGGCTTTGTCCGGCGACACGAGGTGTCGGGAGCAAGGCTCGACCGACGATCCCTGGCGGCACCGGAACGGGCAAGGATACCACTGCTGCACCCCGCTGTTTTTTGCTGCGCAGCATTGCCGGCCCGGGATTTACGCAGCAATTGTGCCGGCACGCAATGCCCGACAATAGCGCCTGGCGCTCGCGGTTTCCGTTGCCGTGCGCACCATTCCCGATCCCCAGGCCAGCCGACAATAAAGAGTTACTGATGAAGATTGCCGTACTCGACGATTACCAGGACGCCGTGCGCAAGCTGCCCTGCTTCAGCCTGCTGGAAGGGCACGACGTCAAGGTGTTCAACAACACCGTCAAGGGCGTGGGCCAGTTGGCCGCGCGCCTCTCTGATGTGGAGGCGGTCGTGCTGATCCGCGAACGCACCCGTATCACGCGCCAGCTCCTCGAAAAGCTGCCCAAGCTGAAGATCATCAGCCAGACCGGCCGCGTCGGCGCCGCGCCGAACACGCATATCGATGTCGAGGCGTGCACGGACCGCGGCGTGGCGGTGCTCGAAGGCGTGGGCTCGCCGGTGGCGCCGGCCGAGCTGACCTGGGCGCTGATCATGGCGGCCCAGCGCCGCATCCCGCAATACGTGGCGAGCCTGAAGCACGGCGCCTGGCAGCAGTCGGGCCTGAAGTCGACCACCATGCCGCCGAATTTTGGCCTCGGCCAGGTATTGCGCGGCCAGACCCTCGGTATCTGGGGTTACGGCAAGATCGGCCGCCTGCTGGCCGGATATGGCCGCGCCTTCGGGATGAATGTGCTGGTGTGGGGGCGCGAGGCATCGCAGGAAGCCGCGCGCGCGGATGGCCTGGCGGTGGCGGAGTCCAAGGACCAGTTCTTTGCCGACAGCGATGTGCTGTCGCTGCACCTGCGCCTGAGCGACGACACGCGTGGCCTGGTCAAGCTGACCGACCTGACCCGCATGAAGCCGACCGCGCTGTTCGTCAACACCAGCCGCGCCGAGCTGCTGGAAGAGAACGCACTGGTCGCCGCGCTGAACCGCGGCCGTCCGGGCATGGCCGCCGTGGATGTGTTCGAGTCCGAGCCGATCCTGCAGGGCCACGCGCTGCTGCGCATGGAAAACTGCATCTGCACGCCGCACCTCGGCTACGTCGAGCGCGACAGCTACGAGCTGTACTTCCGCACGGCGTTCCAGAACATCCTCGATGTACTGGCCGGCCAGCACGACAGCATCGTCAACCCGAAGGCGCTGACGCCGGCGCTGTCGCGCTGAGGGGACGGTCCGCTCGGTTTGCACCCCTCTCCCACTTCGCGGGAGAGGGGTGCCTGGTTCCTCAGCGCAGGCAACATCTCGCGCCCCCTGATTCCGCCTCCGCGGACGCGAATCTAGCGAAACCGCTACACTCGGGACTTCCCTGACCGCCGGCCGTCCATGGTCCGCGGCGCACCCCGACAACAACAAGGCGCCTGCGCGCCGCCCCTCCAGCAAGGCCGGAATGGACCCCAGGCTCGTGACGCTTTGCGTCGGCAATTTCATTATTGGCACCGGCGCGATGATCGTTACCGGCATGTTGAACGACATTGCCGCCGATTTCGGCCTGGGCGTGGCCAGTGCCGGCCAGTTGATTTCGGTGTTCGCGCTGGCCACGTGCGTGGGTGCGCCGCTGTTCGCCACGCTCGGTTCACGCATCGATCGCCGCCTGCTGTTGGCCGGTTCGCTCCTGATCTATGCGGTGATGCATCTGGCCGCGGCGCTGGCGCCAAGCTTCGCGACGCTGATGGCGATCCGCTTCCTGACGGCGATCGGCGCCGCCATCTATACGCCGCAGACCGCGGCCACCCTGCCCCTGCTGGTCAACGCGCAGACGCGCGGCCGCGCCATCAGCTTCGTGTTCCTTGGCTGGAGCATCGCCAGCGTGGTCGGCATGCCGCTGGGCACCTGGATTGCCAGCACGCTGGGCTGGCGCTTCAGCATGGCGGTCGTCGGCGTGCTGGCGTTGGTGGTGTCAGCGGCGGTGTGGCGTGCGTTGCCGCGCGGGCTGTATGTGCCGGCCGTGGGGCGTGAAGCCTGGGGCGCGGTGCTGCGCCACCGGCCGATCATGCTCGTGGTGGCGGCCACCATGATCCAGTCGGCTGGCATGTTCACGATGTTTACCTACATTGCGCCGCTGATGCGAGATGTTCACGGTATCACCGGTGCCGCGCTGAGCCTGATGTTTTTGGCCTATGGTGCCTGCGGGGTGCTGGGCAACGCGGTGGCGGCCTCGCGCATGGACCGGATCACGCCGAGCCGGATCGTCCAGTTCACGCTGCTGACGTCGATCACGGCGATGGTGCTGTGGCCGCTTGCGGGCCTGGGCAGCGTAGCGCTGGTGCTGTTGTTCATGCTGTGGGGCATTGGCGGGTTTGCCACCAACAGCGCACAGCAGGCCCGGCTGGTGATGATTGCGCCCGATAGTGCATCGGTATCGATCTCGCTCAACTCATCGTCGATCTACCTCGGACAGGCGCTGGGCGCCATGGCTGGTGCGGCCATCTATACGGTGGCGGGCACCGGCTCGCTGCACTGGGGTGCCGCGGCGCTGACGCTGGTGGCGCTGGCGGTTTCGCAGTGGGCGCGCGCGCTGGGCCGCCAGTGGCCGCGTCGTCAAGCGCCACAACAGGCCTGAACCGGGCCGTGCCGTTGCCCGCAACCCTCTGAGTGGCGTCTCGCTCCACAGCTTTTCCACAGTGTTGTTCAACGCACTGTCCACCACCTGTTCCCTGCGTTATCCACGGAGTTATCCACAACTCCTGCAGCGGGGGCATCGTGAGCGAAACCCATGGAGCTCTGGCCGGCGCGCGCGTGCTGGCAATCAGCATCGGCAAGGCTATCCCGTTGGTGGTGGCGCGGGCCGGCACCGAGGCCGTGGTGATGTCTGGCATCCGCAAGCATCCGGTCAGCACGCTGGTCCACCCGCTGGGCGTGCAGGTGCGCCCGCTCGGCGTAGCCGGTGACGAGCAGGCGGACCTGACTGCACACGGCGGCCTGGACAAGGCCGTCTATGCGTACCCGGCCGAGCACTACGCGTGGTGGAACGCGCGCCGTCGCGCCGCGGCACAGCCCGAGGCACACCGTGGCCTGGCCTTCGGCGCCATGGGCGAAAACCTGACCATCGAAGGCCTGGAAGAGACCGAGCTGTGGGTCGGCGATGTGCTGCGCATCGGCACCGCAGTGCTGTGCGTGGCGTCGCCGCGGGAGCCGTCTTGCAAGTTCAATGCGGTCCTCGGCTATCGCCACGCCGCGCGCGATATGGTCGAGAGCGGCTATTCCGGCGTCTACCTCAGCGTGGTCCAGACCGGAGAAGTCCGGGCCGGCGACTGCATTTATGTGCAGCATGGGCCACGAAAACTATCGATCGACAGCATTAACCGCTGGCGCCGCGATGGCCGGCGGCATCTTTTCTGATAATGTTTGTCTATCGATACAAGCAATCGCCCCCGCGACCGCCACGCTAAGCCCCACTCCTCGTTTGCCCGTCAAGCCACGCCCGGAGCACGCCGTTACTGTTGCTGTAACGCGCTGTAATTTTCGGCGCTGGCTCTGCGGGGCGAACCGCTGTACTAGTAGAGGTTTGCGCGACACGTACCCGCCCCGACCCCCGGGCCGCCCGTCGTGGGCGGCCACGGCAGGAACAGAGGCAGGACGTCCCCGGGGAGGGCGCGCTGCGGCTAAGAGGGTCCACACAAGATGAAGACAGACAGGATCGACCAGCCCAAGGGGTTTGTCGACAGCAACTGGAGCGCGTCCACGGGAACCGGCCGGGGCCGGGTATCGCCGTGGGCGGTGGTGGTGACTGTGCTGGTGCTTGCCGGCCTGGGGTGGTTTGCCTGGCGTACCTGGTTTGCACCCAAGCCCGTTGCCAAGGGGCCGGCGCCAGTGGCGGTCGCCACCGCGCTCGTGCAGCAAGGCGACGTGCCCTTGCAGTTCACCGCCAACGGCAATGTGACGGCGTTATCCACAGTCGAAGTGCGCCCGCAGGTCTCGAGCACAGTCCGTACCGTCCATATCAAGGAAGGCCAGACCGTGAAGCCGGGCGACCTGCTGTTCTCGCTCGACACACGCATGGACGAAGCCAACCTGGCCAAGGCCCAGGCGCAGTTGCTGCGCGATCAGGCCGACCTGTCCGATGCGCGCCGCAACCTGGCGCGCAGCAAGGAACTGCTGGAACGCAATTTCATCTCCAAGAGCGCGGTCGATACGGCCCAGGCCAAGGTCGACGGCTTTGAGGCGACTATCCGTGCGGACCAGGCGGCCATCGAGGCCAGCCGCGTCGCGGTCAGCTACGGCGCGATCCGCGCGAGCATCGGTGGCCGGACCGGCGTGATCAACGTGTTCCCGGGATCGATGGTGCTGCCCAACAGCACCGGGCCAATGGTGACCATCGCCCAGATCCAGCCGATCGCGGTGACCTTCAGCCTGCCCGAGCGGCAGCTCGCCTCGTTGCGCGAGGCCCTGCGCGGCGGTCCCGTGCAGGTCACGGCCCAGCCCAACGACGGCAGCAAGACGCCGGTGACCGGCAAGATCACGTTCATCGACAATACGGTCGATCCGCAGTACGGCACCATCCGCGTCAAGGCGCAGTTCGACAATGACG
The DNA here is from genome assembly GCF_905397435.1 of Cupriavidus numazuensis. Lineage (GTDB taxonomy): Bacteria > Pseudomonadota > Gammaproteobacteria > Burkholderiales > Burkholderiaceae > Cupriavidus > Cupriavidus numazuensis. The sequence continues at coordinate 26,730 of NZ_CAJPVI010000007.1, read as the reverse complement.
AGCAGCGCTTGTGGCCGGGGACGTATGCCAATGTCAGCGCCGTGGTCCAGACGCTGAAGGATGCGCTGTCGGTGCCGCCGCAGGCCGTGGTGACGGGTCCGGAAGGCCGCTTCGTCTACACAGTGCAGCCTGATAACAAGGTCGCCCGCGTGCCCGTGAAGATGGTGACCACCACCGCAACGTCGGCGGTGATCGAAGGCGTGCAGCCCGGCACGCGCGTGGTCGTCGAAGGCACCCAGAACCTGCGTCCCGGCACCGTGGTACGGGAGGTTCCGCGAGCCTCTGCCGCCTCCGCCGGGCCTGCCAGCGCGCCCGCCGCCCAGGGGCACTGAGCCATGACGCTGTCCGAGCTCTGTATCCGCCGTCCGGTGATGACGGTGCTGCTGTGCATTGCCGTCATCGTGACCGGCATCGTGCTGTACCCGACCATCCCGATCGCGGCGCTGCCCAGCTTCAATTCGCCGGTGATCCAGGTCACCGCTACGCTGCCCGGGGCGAGCCCTGAAACCATGGCCGCTTCGGTGGCCACGCAGCTCGAAAAGCAGTTCGCGACGATTCCGGGCGTGACGGTGATCAGCTCGTCGAACACGCTTGGCAATTCGAGCATCACCATCGAATTCAACAGCGACCGCGACATCGATGCCGCAGCCGTGGACGTGCAGGCCGCGCTGTTCCGCGCGCAGCGTTCGCTGCCGATCGAGATGACGGTGCCGCCGTCGTACCGCAAGGTCAACCCGGCCGATGCGCCGGTGCTGCTGCTGGCGATCAACTCGCCGGCCATGAGCCTGGCCGAACTCAATGCGTTCGGTGACAACCTGATCTCGCCGACGCTGGCCACGCTGCCCGGCGTGGCGCAGGTCCAGGTGTTCGGCCAGAAGCGCTTCGCCGTACGTGTGCGCGCCCACCCGGATGCGCTTGCCGCACGTGGCCTCACGCTCGACGAGCTCGCCACGGCGCTGAACCGCGCCAACGCGAATACGCCGGTCGGTACGCTCGACAGCGCGCGCCAGACGCTGACGATCCAGGCCAACCGGCAGCTCGCCAACGCCGACGCGTTTCGCAACATCATTGTCGCCAGCCAGGCCAACGGCGTGCTGGTGCGGCTGTCCGACGTGGCCGAAGTCGAGGACAGCGTCGAGACCATCAAGACCGGCAGCTGGCTCAACAACGAGCGCTCCATCGTGCTGGCCGTGCTGCGCCAGCCGGACGCCAACACCGTGGCCGTGGTGGACGCCATCAAGGGCGCCCTGCCCCGCCTGCTCGCGCAGATGCCGGGCTCGGTCAACGTGTCGGTGGTCAACGACCGCTCCAACTCGATTCGCGAATCGATCCACGACGTGCAGTTCACGCTGGCGCTGACGGTCGCGCTGGTGGTGATGGTGATCTTCCTGTTCCTGCGCCGCGCCGCCGCCACGCTGATCCCGACCGTGTCGCTGCCGATCTCGCTGATCGGCACCGTGGCGCTGATGAAGGCGTTCGGCTACAGCCTGGACAACGTCTCGCTGCTGGCCATCACGCTGGCCGTGGGTCTGGTGGTGGACGATGCCATCGTGATGCTCGAGAACATCGTGCGCCATATCGAGGAAGGCGTGCCGCCGCTCAAGGCCGCGCTGGTCGGCTCGCGCGAGATGGGCTTCACGATTCTGTCGATCTCCATTTCGCTGGTGGCGGTGTTCATCCCGATCTTCTTCATGCCGGGCGTGATCGGGCTGCTGTTCCACGAATTCGCCGCGGTGGTGTCGCTGTCGATCCTGGTGTCGGCGCTGGTGTCGCTGACGCTGATCCCGATGCTGTGCGCGCGCTTCCTGTCGGCCGAGAACGTGCCGGTGGACGAATCGCAGCATGCGTACGGCGACCATGCGGGCCACGCGCCGGCCGTCGTGCAGAAGCAGACGCTGGGCATGCGCTCGACGCAGTGGTTCGAAGACTTGTTCGAATGGACGCTGCACAAGTACGCGCGCGGGCTCGACTGGTGCCTGGCGCACCGGCGCGTGGTGCTGGTGGCCGCGGGCCTGACTTTCGTGGTGACCGCGGTGCTGTTCGTCAAGATTCCCAAGGGCTTCTTTCCCGAGGAAGACATCGGCCAGATCCAGGTCAACGCCGAAGGTCCGCAGGATATTTCCTTCGACGCCATGGCCGAGCGCCTGCGCGATGCTGCCGAGCGCATCCGCGCCAACGCGGCGGTGAAGAGCGTCGTGGTCTCCATTGGCGGCGGCCCGTCGCCGGCCATCAACACCGGCCGCATGTTCGTCGAACTCAAGCCGCTCGGCGACAGGCCGAAGATGCAGCAGGTCGTCGAGTCGCTGCGCAAGGACGTGTCGGCTGTGCCCGGTTTGGCGGTGTATTTCTCGCCGGTGCAGAACCTGCGCCTGGGCGGCCGCCAGAGCAAGAGCCGTTACCAGTACACGCTGCAGAGCGTGAAGGCCGGCCAGCTCCAGGAGTTCAGCGACAAGCTGATGGCGAAGATGCGCGCGGACACGCTGTTCCGCGACGTCACCAGCGACTCGCAGCAGTCGGGCCTGGAGGCACAGCTTTCCATCGACCGCGACAAGGCCAATGCGCTCGGCGTGCAGATGCAGGACGTGCGCACCGCACTGTACTCGGCGTTCGGTGAGCGCCAGGTGTCGACCATCTACACGCCGATCGACAACTACTACGTGATCCTGCAGGCGGCCGACGTCGACCGCCAGGACGAAAGCGCGTTCACCAAGCTCTACGTGCGCAGCAAGACCGGCCAGATGGTGCCGATCTCCGCGTTCGCCACCACTGAGCGCCGCGTCGGGCCGATTGCCGTGAACCACCAGGGCCAACTGCCTTCGGTGACAGTGTCGTTCAATCTGGCGCCCGGTGCGGCGCTGGGCGAGGCGTCGGCGAAGATCGACCGCTACCGGCAAGAGATCGCCATGCCGACCTCCATCTTCACGAGCTGGGGCGGTGACGCGGCGGTGTTCCAGTCGTCGCAGGCCACGCAGATCGTGCTGCTGGTGGCGGCCATCGCGGTCATCTACACGCTGCTGGGTGTGCTGTACGAAAGCTACATCCACCCGCTGACGATCCTGGCCGGCCTGCCGTCGGCAGCCATCGGCGCGCTGCTGACGCTGTTCCTGTTCGACGTGGAGTTGTCGCTGATCGCGACCATCGGCGTGCTGATGCTGATCGGCATCGTGAAGAAGAACGCCATCATGATGATCGACTTCGCGCTGGCTGCGCAGCGCGAACAGGGCATGCCGCCGGCGCGCGCCATCCGGCAGGCCTGCCTGCTGCGCTTCCGGCCTATCATGATGACCACCTTCGCCGCCGTCATGGGCGCGCTGCCGCTCGCGCTGGGGCTCGGTGCGGGCGCCGAACTGCGCCAGCCGCTGGGTCTGGCCGTGGTCGGCGGCCTGCTGTTCTCGCAGGTCATCACGCTGTTCATCACGCCGGTGATCTATCTGGCGCTGGACCGGTTCTCGGGCACGGGTCCGTTGCAGATCGATTCGGAAGGGAATCGGTTGCCGGAAGCGGTGCAGGGTGAGGTGGTGCACCAGCATTGAGGCAATGGCCGCGGCTTCGGGCGCGGCCTTGAGTTTTCGGTCTTGTAGTCTGTCCCTCTCCCGTTCGGTGGGAGGGGCCAAAGCGCGTTCGCACTTGTCGAACCGTATCCGTTGATGAATCGCCGTACCCCTTCGGCATCGTTCACGTCATAAAACATTCTGAGATGAGATTTCGATAAATCGATATCACATTCGGAATCGTTCCATATATTTCCGTAGCTGCTTTTGAAATCCTGTGGGGGCCGGTGCGCCTTGTGCCGGTTCACGGAGTTTTTGCGATCGCAATGCCGCCCGCCTTGACACCCTCATAACCGCAGGAGGGCGATGAGATCTGCCACAAGAGGGTATGTCGCTGGCAGGGCGATTACCGGCCCGCAAATCGACGACAGTTCCCTTTTCCAACCACCACTCATGATCATTAGCCCACCGTTCCTGCCACAGAATGGTCTGACTTCAACCGATCCGGCCAAGGACGATCCAATGATGGATGCCGTCGATCAGTTCGAGTTGGGACACCACGGCGTCTACCCCATTGCCTTTGACCGCCGCTGGCACTGCGGCATGCACCTCGCGCCAACCGAACAGACCGAATGCGTGCGGGCCATTGCCGACGGCGAAGTAATCGCGTACCGCGTGAGCCAGAAGGCCATTTCGGACGGGCAAACGAAAAGAGATGGAAGCCCGGATCTGAACTCCAATATCGGTTTCGTTCTGCTCAAGCACAAGACCGACACTGGCGAAGGAAGGACGATCACTTTCTACTCCTTGTATATGCACCTGCTGGACATCAACAATCAGCAGCGCATCGCGCCACAGCCAACGAATCCGCCGGCTGTCGGCACCTCTAGCGCCTTGCCTGCCTGGTTGTTGTCTCCGGCCGATGGGGTGCAAGCCGGTGGGGGCAAGAAGGTCTATCGGAAGGACATCCTGGGGTATTGGGGTCATTGCCATGGACAGCCGCACCTGCACTTCGAAATCTTCATGACGGAGGAGGATTTTCGTGCTTGGTTTTCTCAGGCCGGGCATACCGTGCAGCTTGGCGAGAAGAATCCAGCCACGCCAGTGTCGAAAGACTACTGGGGCCACAGCTACTTCGTGATTCAGGGCGGCGAAGCTATTGTTAGCGTACCTCCTGGGCATGACCGTTCACCCTATTTTCCGCCGCTGATAGCCGGCGCTCTTAGTGCCCAGAACAAGCTATATGTAGAGGCCTACTTTTATAAGGGACAGCGTTATACGCGCTCATGGATCGAGAAGAACGGCAAACTTGAAGCGTTGACGCCTGCTCCGGTCAGAGATCCCTACGCCGACTACGAATACAAGCTGTACCAGCGGGCCACCGACCTATATCCCAAGTGCCCAAGCGCCGGATACGAACTACTTCGTTTTGGTCGCGTCCTGAGTACCGAATTACCAGCACTCTCCCGTGCGGAAAGCCGTACATGGATTGCCATTACGTATGACGCCAATGGCGCGCAAGGATATATCGACATCAGCCAGGATGCTATCAAGAAGCTCTCGGACGCGGATTTCCCGTTCTTCATGGGCTGGCAAAAGATTGCGGAGGCAAACACGCCGTTCAGCCAGGATGGTGTGTGCGACTTCGATGAGCTTCGCAGAATCGTGGATCTTGTGGAGGAATCAGAGACTCCCGAGCAACGGAGGGAAGCCGAATACAAGCAAGAAGACCAATTGACTGCGTACGTGTACGGCAATGATGCTGTGCGGGGAAAACTCAGGGGATTCGTCTGCCATGCGCCGAGCGAATGGGATGCGAGTGGTAATGAATCCCGGTACTCTCGGCTGAACCAAGCTGACGGTTTCTTCGGCAAGCGCAAGAATTTCGATCCGCAAGGGTATGAGAACTTCATCAGGTTCGTGAGACAACTACAGTTCCTAGATCAGACGTCGCTTGGCCCCGGCAAGAAATTTTGGTTCTTCCATCCGCTCGCCTTCATTCGGCATTTCAGAAAATGCAGGTGGTTGAGCTTCGCAGAACTGAAAAGGATGTTTCCACCAACCGCTCTGCGAAAAGCGGCCGGCTCGCAATGGGTTTCAGAGCCGGTACACCCGCAGATGAATACGGTGGATGAATATGGCATCGAACTGAACAAGGCGATGCGAAAGTTCGGCATCGGGACGTCTTTGCGGCAAGCAGCATTCCTCGGCAATGCAATACAGGAGACGCAATGGCTTCGATTGCTGGCAGAGGGTGCGCCGCAGCAATCACGATATTTTCCGTGGTTCGGCCGTGGATTCCTGCAACTAACCTGGCCAGATAACTATGTCCGGTACTGGCGCTTCAGTGGTAGACAGGTCGATCAGGCACTGGCAAGCCGCCTTCACGAGGCTGCACGCGTGTCGGATCAAGCGCGCACCAATGCGGCACTGGTCGCGGCTGAAGCTCATGTGCCCTCCACCTTAAAGAGTTGGCGGGACGATGTGGCGACGAAAAAATTTGAAGCTTCTGATAGTGCTGGCGCGTACTGGGCGTGGTCGGATGCGGCTCGACCTGCCGACCAGCCGCCGATTCTGCGACGTGAAACGAAGCAGGTGGGTAACACGTCCAAGCCGTTCTACAGCAGTGAGCCATTTGGGAGCGTCGCGGCCACCGTAAATGTGGGGTATCCATCAAATAGCTTCGCCGCAATTAATGGTCTTCAGGCGCGATATCAGGCCTATACCGCGGCGCTTGTCATGTTGACGGATGGAATTCGGTTCCCCGACGCGCACGGGGCGCAAAAAGAACTTCCTGACTGGTAATGTAGAAAGGATTAACCAGATGAAAAAACTGATCCTTGGCCTATGTGTAACAAGCTTGGCAGCCGCCCAATCCGTCAATGCTGCTGGAGCACTGGACTCCGGCCGGGATATGCCCAAGTGGAGAGGAGCGACGGCAGAACAGATTGTCGGACCATGTCGCTTTAGAATTGCGAACATGTATGGCGGGGAATTTCGGGCGCCTCGTCCTGATAGCTCACCACCGCATCAGGGGACGTACTATCTCCCCGTAACGGGCCCGACAGCTTTTCTGGCAGGTGGCTTCGGCATGTTTTGCGTTGAGGCTACCAATGATCGGATTACTTCTGCCCTGAACGCGAAGTATGTTGACGGTCGCTGGCAGAGGTACAGATTGGATGGTGGCCCTGAATTTGTTCCATTCGAGAAGGAGGCGAACGCTCGAACGGTCTCGATGAAGGGGAGAAACTGGACTGGAATTGCATACATTGAGGACGACACCACTGGCGACGAACGGCGCCGGGCTCGTATTTTTCACTTTTGCCTGATCCACAATGTCCGTGCGTTGTGTGGAAATGCGCCGGTTAAATGGCTCGCGGATCGCAAGGCGCGAAGTGATCTTGATCGGATGAGGACGATCCTTGAGTCGGTCGAGTTTGTCGATCCCCCGCCGCTACGCGGTGCGAGTGCCGCGGACACGTCCGACGCTCCTCCGGCCGCTCGCCCCGCGCAACCATGAAGTCCAAGGAAAACCGTCCATGCCATGCCGCGCCTTCAGCTCCATTCGCTCCGCCATCGCCGTCACCGCAGTCCTCGCCGGCTGCACGACCACGCCGCAATCGCCGTCCCCCGACACCCTCAGCACAACCTTCCCCGGCAACTCCTACATCCTCCTGGGCGAAGTCCACGACAACCCCGCCGGCCAGCAGCAGCGCCTTGCCGCCCTGACCCGCGCCGTCGAGCAAGGCTGGCGCCCCGCCATCGCGATGGAGCAGTTCGACCGTGAACGCCAGGCCGATATCGACCGCGCGCGCCGCGAGCGCCCTACCGATGCTGACTACCTGATTGCGCAGGCCGGCGGTGGCGGATGGCAGTGGCCACAATACCGGCCGGTGGTTGCGCTGGCGCTGCAGTACGACCTGCCGTTGCTGGCCGCGAACCTGTCTCGCGCCGATGCCGCGAAGATCGTGCGTGGTGGCCTCGATGGTCTGTTCACGCCGCCGCAGCGTGCGCAACTCGGCCTGACCGGTGCGTTGCCACCGGACCTGGTCGCCGCACAGACAGCAGTACTGGACGAAAGCCATTGCGGTAACTTCCCCAAGGCCATGCTGCCCGGCATGCTCGACGCACAGGCAGCGCGCGACGCCGTGATGGCGGCCACGCTGCGCCCGTACGCGGCGCGCGGCGCGGTGCTGATTGCCGGCAACGGCCACGTGCGCAACGATATCGGCGTGCCGCGCTGGCTCGGCGGCGGCGAAGGCAAGGCGATCAGCGTGGGTTACCTTGAGCGCGGCCGAAGCAATCCGGCCGGCTTTGACCGCGTCGTTACGGTGGCGCCAGTCGAGCGCGGTGATCCCTGCCGCGATGCCGTCGTGGGCAAGGCCATGCCGGCCGCCGCATCGGCGCCTGCGGCGCGTTGAATGTCTTATGTATCCACGTAAACCCCGATGCCAAAGCTGTCAATCTGACAGCCTTTTGACAGTTTGCAACGCCTAGAATCCGGCTCATGATCCGCCAGCGGGTCACGCAGAAGTCAAACAACAATGCCGGCATGCAACGCGTGCAACGGCCAGGAGACAGCGAGCCGACGGTTGCTTTGTGACCGCGTGGGGCGGTGTCTTCCCGGTTTCGCATCGATGCCATGACGGCCAGCCGAAGATACGGCAACACAATCAAGGAGACCGTTATGCGTCGCTCGATTCACCGTTTCGCCCACGTCGTCATGGCCTCGGCCGCCGTTGCCGCCACTGTCGCTGCCGCGCCGGCTTTCGCGATGGACACCGTCAAGTTCATGATCGGCGCCAACCCGGGCGGCGGCTATGACCAGACCGGCCGCGGGCTAGGCGCGGCGATGATCGCCTCGGGTGTCAGCAAGACCGCCACCTATGACAACAAGGGCGGCGCGGGTGGCACCATCGGCCTGACCCAGTTCGTCAACACCGACAAGGGCAACCCGAACGCGCTGATGGTCGTCGGCGCGGTGATGGTCGGCGCGATCGAGACCAACCATCCGCCCGTTACGCTGAAGAACGCCACGCCGATCGCGCGCCTGTACGCCGATACGATGGTCATCACCGTGCCGGCCAACTCGCCGCTGAAGTCCATCAAGGACCTGACCACGCAGCTTAAGGCCAACCCGGGCAGCGTGAGCTGGGGCGGCGGCTCGAAGGGTTCGATCGACCATATCCTGGCCGGCCTGATCGCCAAGGACATCGGCGTGGATCCGAAGAAGATCAACTACGTGCCGTTCCAGGGCGGCGGCGAGGCCTCGGCTTCGATCCTCGGCGGCCACGTGACCGTCGGCATTGCCGGCGTGTCGGAATTCCTGCCGTTCATCAAGAGCGGCAAGATGCGCGCGCTGGCGGTGACCTCCAAGGACCGCACCGCCGATATCCCGACGCTCAAGGAGCAAGGCGTGAACGTCGAGATCTATAACTGGCGCGGTGTCTACGGCGCGCCGGGCACGACGCCCGAGCAGCGCAAGGCCATGGTCGACGCCGTCGTGAAGGCGACCGAGAGCAAGGCCTGGAAGGAAACGCTGCAGAAGAATGACTGGACCCCGTTCCTGCTGACCGGCGACGAGTTCGGCAAGTTCGTCGACAGCGAATCGGCCCGCCTGGGCGGCACGCTGCGTGAACTGGGCGTGGCCAAGTAAGTCGCTCAAGCTTTAGCAACCGTCTTAGCAGTAAGGATCCGCAGTCTTGCGGATCCGAGCAGTACTGAAGCGTTACCTGTCGTGCCTGCCGAAGCCACCGATGTAGAAGGTGGCCGGGAAACGGCACGGGGCCCGGTGTCTGCCACCTGCGATACCCAAACCAAAATTACATGTCGCCGGGCCCCGTGACCGCGCGGGAAATCGAACGCCAGCGTCGCGGACGCCAGCTAACCCGTGCTGGCGACAAAGGCCAAGGAGTCTCCATGAAACCCTCCCATCTCGCCATCGGCATTGCCGTGCTGGCGATCTCGCTGTTTTTCTTCCTGGGCCTGTCGGGCATCTCGGGTGAAGAAGGCTATGCCGGCCTGTCGCCGCGTTTCGCGCCCACGCTGGTGGCGATTGGCCTGGCCGTGTGCGGAGCGCTGCTGACCTGGCAGGGCGTGCGCGGCGGCTTCCGCAACATGCCGGAAGAAGATGCCGAACTGCCCGACGCCCCGCACAACTTCAAGGGCTTCCTGTGGGTATCCGCCGGCCTGGTGCTGAACATGGCGCTGATCGGCACGCTCGGCTTCGTGCTGTCGTCCACGCTGCTGATGATCTGCGTGGCGCGCGGCTACGGCAGCCGCCGCATCGTGCGCGACGCGCTGATCGGCCTGTGCATCACGGTGCCGATGTGGGCGCTGTTTGAATTCCTGCTCGGCATCAACCTGCCGCTGCTCCCCATCGCCGGCTTCTGAGCCCGCCTGACCAGCTAGGAGTCACGAATGGATACCCTGAACCAGTTGATGCACGGCTTTGCCGTGGCCATCACGCCGATCAACCTGATGTGGGCCCTGGTGGGCTGCTTCCTCGGCACCGCCATCGGCGTGCTGCCCGGTATCGGCCCGGCCCTGACGGTGGCAATGCTGCTGCCGCTGACGGCCAAGGTCGAACCCACTGCTGCGCTGATCATGTTTGCCGGCATCTACTACGGCGCCATGTACGGCGGCTCGACCACGTCGATCCTGATGAACACGCCGGGCGAATCGTCCACCATGGTCACAGCCATGGAGGGCAACCTGATGGCCAAGAACGGCCGCGCCGGTCCGGCGCTGGCCACTGCCGCCATCGGCTCGTTCGTGGCCGGCACCATCGCCACCGTGCTGCTGTCGATGTTCGCGCCGGTGGCGGCGGACGTGGCGCTTGAGTTCGGCCCCGGCGAGTACTTCATGATCATGCTGCTCGCGTTCACCACGGTCTCGGCCGTGCTGGGCTCGTCGCTGCTGCGTGGCATGACGGCGCTGTTCCTGGGCCTGGGCATCGGCCTGATCGGCATGGATTCGCTGTCGGGCCAGACCCGCTACTCGATGAACGTGCAGGAGCTGTACGACGGCGTCGACATCGTGGTCGTTGCAGTGGGCCTGTTCGCCGTGGGCGAGGCGCTGTTCAACGCGTTCTTCCCGCAGCCGGAAGGCACCTTCAACAAGCTGAGCTCGGTCCACATGAGCAAGTCCGACTGGAAGCGTTCGGTCCCGGCCTGGATCCGCGGCACCATCATCGGCTTCCCGTTCGGCCTGATTCCGGCCGGCGGCGCCGAGATCCCGACCTTCCTGTCGTATGCGACCGAGAAAAAGCTGTCGGACCACAAGGAAGAGTTCGGCAAGGTTGGCGCCATTGAAGGCGTGGCTGGTCCCGAGGCCGCCAACAACGCTGCGGTGACCGCGACGCTGGCCCCGCTGCTGACGCTGGGCATCCCGACCTCGAACACCACCGCGATCCTGCTGGCGGCGTTCCAGAACTACAACCTGCAGCCGGGCCCGATGCTGTTCCAGACCTCGGGCGACCTGGTGTGGGGCCTGCTGGCGTCGCTGTATATCGGCAACGTCATGCTGCTGGTGCTAAACCTGCCGGCCATCGGCCTGTGGGTGCGCATGCTGCGCGTGCCGACGCCGCTGCTGTATGGCGGCATCCTGATCTTTGCCGGGCTGGGCGCCTACGGTATCCGCCAGTCGTGGTTCGATCTGCTGCTGCTGTTCGTGGTCGGCCTGCTGGGCATGGTGATGCGCCGCTTCGACTTCCCGACCGCGCCGGTTATCGTCGGCCTGATCCTGGGGCCGATTGCCGAGAAGCAGTTGCGTAACGCGTTGTCGATTGGCCAGGGCGACTGGAGCCTGTTCGTGAAGCAGCCGATCTCGGCCACCATCCTGGCGATGACCGTGGCGGTCGTGATCGTCCCGCGCCTGCTGCGCTGGCACGCCAACCGCTCTTCGGCGCACGCGCAGGCGGACAATGCGGCCTGATAGGTTGTCCACAGCCATGAGATGATCGAAGCCCGGCGCGTGCGTCGGGCTTCTGTTTGCTGGCAAGGACAGAATGCCAGATTGTTTGCTCCCCTCTCCCGCTTGCGGGAGAGGGGCTGGGGGAGAGGGAAGGCGTGTGGCAAGCACCGTGACGCCTCACTTCGTGGAGGCTCCTGCCCTCTCCCCCGCCCCTCTCCCATAAATGGGAGAGGGGAGACAACAATCGCAGCGTTGGTAGTGACCACAACAAAGGCGCCGGCGCCCCTGCCAGGCCGCTGCATCATGAATCTCTCCGCCCACCGCTGGCTGCCGGTCGTGCTGACGCTGTTGCTCGGCCTGGCGGCTGCCCTGCTCTGCACCTTGCTGCGCACGCCGCTGCCGTGGATGATCGGTCCGCTGCTGTCCGTGGCGAGCGCGCGCATGGCCGGCGCCGACCTGCGCGCCCCAACGCAGGCACGCAATGCCGGCCAGTGGGTGATCGGCGCATCGCTCGGGCTGTACTTCACGCCAGACGTGGTGGCGAGATTGCTGGAGTTCCTGCCCTATATCGTCGCGGGCTCGCTGTTCGCACTGGCGCTGGGCGCGGGTGGCGCGGTGCTGCTGCGCCGGACCACGGGCGTGGCGTTCAAGACGGCATTCTTCTCCACAGCGATTGGCGGTGCATCGGAGATGGCCAACCTCGCCGAGCGCAATGGTGCGCGCATCGATCAGGTTGCCGCAGCGCATTCGCTGCGCGTGCTGATGGTGGTGGTGACGGTGCCGGCCATCTTCCAGTACGGCGGCATCCATGGATTGGACCCATACATTCCAGGACCGCGCACAGTGGACGCCGTGGGGCTGCTCGTGCTGATCGGTATCACGCTAAGTGTGGCCCTGCTGGTGCGTCGGTTGAACATGCCGAACCCGTTCGTGATTGGCACGCTGATCGCGGCCGCGGTGCTGACCGCTTCGGGTATCGAGCTGTCCGCGATTCCCACGTGGATGAGCCGTGCCGGGCAGTTGCTGATCGGCGTGTCGCTCGGCTCCCGTTTCTCGCGCGACTTCCTGCATACCGCGCCGCGTTTCCTGTCGGGCGTGGCCCTGTACACGGTGGTGGCGCTGCTGGTGTCGGCGCTGCTCGGCTGGGCACTGGCAGCGATATCCGGCGCGCATCCGGCTACGGTCATTCTCGGCACCACGCCGGGCGGTATCGCCGAGATGTGCATTACCGCCAAGGTGCTGGAACTCGGCGTGCCGCTGGTGACCGCCTTCCATGTGATCCGGATGGCCTTCGTGGTGCTGGCCACCGGCCCCCTGTATCATTGGCTCAAACATCGCGTCGCGCCGGAGGAGACGGAGTAGCGGCCAGCCCTGCACAAAACGGGCGGCCACCGGGCGACATCCCGCGGGACAACAAGACCAGGATCGCCATGTCCGAATCCGCCGAACGCCGCCTGACGCTTGCCGATATCGATGCCACGCTGGAACGCGTGCTTGCCCCCTGGGTGCGCCAGCTCGGCTTGCGCGCCGAGGCCGTTGATGACGCCGGCATCACGCTGCGGCTGCCGTTCCAGGAAATGTTCCGCCATGCGGGCGGCGTGGTGTGCGGCCAGGTGCTGATGTCGGCCGCCGACACGGCGATGATCGTCGCCGTGGCCAGCGCGCTGGGCGGATTCCGCCCGATGACCACCGTCACCCTGAACACCAACTTCATGCGTCCCGTGATCGACGGCGATGTGCTGGTGCGCGCCAACGTGCTGCGCCTCGGCAAGACCGTGGTGTTCGGCGAGATCGAACTGACCGGCACTGACGGCAAGCTCGCCGTGCAGGCCACTACGACCTACGCGCTGCTCTGAGCGCGCCAGGCCCGCACCCCCTACACGCAAAGCGCAGCATGAACGCAGGCATCGCCACTCCGTTTGACCAGATCGTATTCGCCGGCGGCGGCAACCGCTGCTGGTGGCAGGCGGGCTGGTGGGACACCGTGGCACCGGAGCTGCACCTGCGGCCGCGCGTGATCACCGCGATCTCTGCGGGCGCGGCCACAGCCTGCATGGTCTATGCGCACGACTCGCAACAGACCATGGCGTACTACCGCGAGGTGCTGTCCGGCAACAAGCGCAACGCGTACTGGGGCAACCTGCTGCGCAACGAACGCGTGTTTCCGCATTACGGCATCTACCGCACGGCGCTGCTGTCGATCTTTGGCGACGGCCGGCTCGAACACCTGCGGCAGGCGCCGGAGATCCGCATCGGCGTCGCGCATATTCCGCGCTGGAGCGGTCCACGCCTGGCAGTGGCGGCGGGACTGCTCGCGTACAACATCGACAAGCACGTGCTCAAGACGCTGCATCCGCGGCTCGGGCGCAAACTTGGCTTCCGGCCGGAGTTCGTGCGCGCGCAGGACTGCGGCTCGCCCGAGCAGCTTGCGGACCTGCTGCTGCAGTCGGCTTCCACGCCACCGTTCACGCCGGTGCTGCGCCGTGGCGGACGTGCCGTGCTCGATGGCGGCCTTGTGGATAACGTGCCAGTGGACGCGCTCGACGCCACGCCGGGCAATGTGCTGGTGCTGGTGACGCGGCTGTATCCGCGCCCGCGCCGTTTCGTGATGCAAAGCGGCGGCCAGCGCCGCCTGTACCTGCAGCCTTCGCAGCGTGTGCCGATCTCGAGCTGGGACTACACCCGGCCCGACGCGATGACGCACGCCTATGACCTGGGCCGCCGTGACGGGGAAACTTTCCTGCGCGAGTGGCCGTCGATCCTGAATACGGAACTGAAGCCCGGCGCCTAGCCTGCCGCATGGCGCTGGCCTGATCGTTTGTCGATGCGGCCGCGGCCGCGACAGGAGGCATGGATGAGCAAGCGCCAGACAACAACCGCCACGTCCGACAACGGACCAAGGCGGGCCCGTCAAGTCAGTGCCGAGCCGGCGATGGAGCGCGTGCCGCGCTCACGCGGCAAGGGTGGCAAGCCAACGCGTGCGCGCAAGGCGGATTTCGTCGTGATCGGCGGCGGCTCGGCCGGCGTCGCCTGCGCACGGCGCGCGGCGTCGCATGGCGCCAGTGTCGTGCTGATCGAGCGCGACGAGATCGGCGGGACCTGCGTCAATCGCGGCTGCGTGCCGAAGAAGATGCTGTCGTACGGCGCCACCTGGGCGGCCATCTTGTCCGGTTGCCTGTCCCACACCGGCGGACATGAGGACTGGCGCGACGCGATCGTGCGCGTCAATGCGGAAGTGGCACGGCTGAACGTGGTCTACGCGCAGCGCCTGCTGGAGGCCGGCGTCGACATCCTGCGCGGCGACGCGGTTGTGACGGCGCCCGATGAAGTGCGCGTGGGCGACGAAGTCATCCGCGCCAAGCGCATCCTGATCGCCACGGGCGCGCGGCCGAAGACGCTCGACATTCCCGGCGGCGAACTCGCGAGCAATTCCGACGATGTGTTCACGTGGCAGACCGTGCCGGGATCGATCGCGGTGATCGGCGGTGGCTATATCGGCGTGGAGCAGGCGTCGATCCTGTCGCGCTACGGGGTCAAGGTAGACCTGCTGGTCGCCGGTGACAGGCTGCTGCCGCATTTCGATGCGGAAATCGCCGAAGCGCTGGCGGGCGCACTGGAAGCCAAGGGCGTGCGGCTGCACCTGAATGCCGGCGTCAACCTGATCAGCCAGGCCAATGGTGCGCTCGAAATCTGCTATCGCGCCGGCAACAAGTCCGGACAGACGGAGTCGGTGCGCGCGCAAGCGGCGCTCGCGGCGGTGGGGCGTATTTCCAACGTGGATGGGCTTGGCCTCGATGCAATCGGCGTCAAGTTTGGCGACAAGGGTGGCATCAAGGTGGATCGCCAGTTCCGCAGCTCGGTGCGCTCGATCCATGCGATCGGCGATGCCATAGAGGGCCTGCACCTGACGCCGGTCGCCACCTCGCAGGGCCGCTGGCTGGCGGACCGGCTGTTCGGCCGGCGCGGCGAACGCTCGGACTTCGACTTCGTGCCGACCGCGGTGTTCTGCGAGCCGGCGATCGGTGCAGTGGGGCTCACCGAAGCGCAGGCCATTGAAGAGGCCGGCAAGCCCGAGCGCGTCCGTACCGTGGTGAAGCGCTTTGTCTCGCTGGAGAACCGCTTCGGTGGCAATGGCATGCAATCGGTGTTCAAGCTCGTGCTCAATGCGCGTACCGGGCGCGTGCTCGGCCTGCATCTGATGGACAACGCGGCGCCGGAGATCGTGCAGGCCATGGCCGTTGCACTGCGGCTCGGGGTGAGGGAGTCCCATCTGGAGACAACCCTGCAACTGCATCCGACAGTGGCCGAAGAGCTGTTCGGTTGAGAGTAAGGTGAATGCAACAGGCCGTGGCGTGCGCGGGCGTCACAGGTCCTGTTCGCTGACCGGCAGCTTCAGCAGCGCTCTGACACCCTGCCCCTGCGATCCTTCGGTCAGCGTCACCGTGCCGCCGAAGCGCGCCGCCATCTCGCGCGAGATCGCCAGTCCGAGGCCCGAGCCCGGCTCGGTGTTGCCGACGCGCCGGTAAAAGCGCGCGAATACCTTCTCGCGCTCGCCGGCGGGAATGCCGGGGCCGTCGTCCTCGACCATCAGGCACGCGGTCTGGTCGATGCGCCGCGCCGACAGCGTGATGCGGCTGCCCTTGGGCGAATACTGGATGGCGTTGTGGACAAGGTTGGCGAGCGCCTCGCGCAGCAGCGCCGCATCGGCGCGCACGGGCAGCTTCAGCCCCGGCGTCGGCTCCCAGCCGAAGTCCTGCTGCTTGCCGCGCGCGAGCGGCAGGTAGTCGAGCGCGACCTGTTCGGCCACGGTGACCGCATCGAAGACTTCGACGGTATCTGCGGCTTGCGCGGCCGCTTCGCCGTGGTGCTGCCGTACCCGTGCCAGCGCCAGCAGCTGGTTGGTCAATCGCGCGGCCTGCTCCAGTTGCGTAACGATGCCGCCGACCGCTTCGCCGGCCGCCTGGCGAGATGCGGGATCGTCACCATCCGCACACAGCTGCCGCTGTGCAAACTCCGCCTGCGTTTTCAGGATGGCCAGCGGCGTGCGCAACTGGTGGGCAGCATCGGCGATGAACTGCGCCTGCGCCTGCGCCATCGCTTCTGAGCGCGCGACATGCAGGTTCACGGCGTCGACCAGCGGACTCACTTCGATCGGTACGCGGTCGAACGCGAGCGGTGTCAGGTCTTCGGGCGAGCGCGCCTCCACATCATCGCGTACCCGTCCCAGCGGACGCAGCACGTAGGTGATGCCGCCGACGAGGATCGCCGCGCTCAGCACGATCAGCAGCAGGTCGCGCGCCAGCGCGCTGCGCCAGACCGTGCCGATCAGCGCCGTGCGCGGCTCGGCGGTTTCGGCCACCTGGATGATGACGCGCATGCGCGCATCGGGCCGGTACACGGGCCGCGCCATCGCGGCGATGCGCACGGCATCGCCGCGGTAGTCGTCATCGTCGTAGAAGCGCGGCTGGTTGTTCGTGAGCGGGCCCTTCGGCAGCGGCAGGTCTTCGTAGCCGGTGACGGTTTCGATCGTGCCCGCGCGCTCCAGCGAGACGCGGTAGTACACATGGGTCTGTGCCGCGGTTTCGAACATTTCCATGGCGGCGTCCGGCAACGAGAGTTGCAGGCTTTCGCCGGTCATGCCGATGGCGTTGTCGATCGCCCGGATCGAGCCGTACAGCGAGCGGTCGTACGCGGTGTTGGCGGCATCGCGCAGCGTGCCGTAGGTGAGCCATGTGTCGATCGCCATCATGGCCGCCAGCGCGGGCACCAGCAGCAGGAGCAACTGGCGGCGCAGGCTGCCGCGCCGCCACAGCGGGATCGGGCGCCGCGCGCCCTGGCGCGGCTTGCGAGGCCACATGTCAGGCGGCCGGTGTCTCGGGCTCGAGCAGGTAGCCGAAGCCGCGCAGCGTGACGATCGTCACACCATGGCCGGCCAGCTTCTTGCGCAGGCGGTACACGAGCACCTCGATGGCGTCGGGGCTGACATCGGCGTCGAGCGAAAACACCTTGTCGAGCAACTGGGCCTTGGTGAGCGGTTGCCCGCTGCGCGCGAGCAGCGCGCCGAGCAGCGTGGATTCGCGCGGCGTCAGCGCGAGCGGCTGGCCGTCGAGCGTAAAGCCGCGGGACTCGCCATCGAACACTAGCGTGCCGCATTGCAGGCGTGGGTGCGCGCGGCCGCGGCTGCGGCGGATCAGCGCGAGGATGCGCGCTTCCAGTTCGGCAATCGCAAAGGGCTTGGGCAAGTAGTCGTCGGCGCCCAGGTTCAGGCCGCGCACGCGTTCGTCGAGCGTGTCCTGTGCCGTCAGGATCAGCACCGGCGTGCGGTCGTCGCGCGCGCGCATGGCCTTGAGCACGGCCAGGCCGTCCTTGCCGGGCAGGCGCAGGTCGAGCACGACCACGTCATACTCTTCAGCCACGAGCCGCGCCTCGGCCTGCAGGCCGTCGGCCACGTGTTCGATCACGAAGCCACCCTGCTCCAGCGCGCGGGCCACCCAGCGCGCCAGTTCCACTTCATCTTCCACCAGCAGAATGCGCATGCTGGTTCTCCTCCGCCGGTTTTGGCCATGCGGTCCACAGACCGCGGGCGCCTATAATAACTCCGCCCTGCCGTTACCGGAGCGCGTTGCGCCCCGTCCATCCGTTGCCGCTCCGCACAATCTTGTCCCAGCGCCTGACATCACCGTCCGAACCCGATACCGCGAGTGCCCCGGCTTCCACGCTGCGCCGCCGCCTGCTGGCCGGTGCCGCGCTGGCCCCGCTTGCGGGCCGGACGCTGGCGCAGGATGCCATGCCGGCGCCGCCGGCCAGTTACCCTTCCGAGTACGAGGTAATCGTGTCACGCGCCATGCGCGAGGGCGCGGTGCATGTCTATGCCTCGACCGACCTGGATGTCGCGCAGCCGCTGATCCGCGCTTTCGAGGTGCGCTACCCGGGCATCCGCGTGCGCTATGAGGACCTGAACACGATCGATCTGCACGAGCGCTTCCTGGCCGAAAGCGCGGCACTCGGCAAGGCGCAGCCGGCCCCGGACGCCGCCTATGCCGATGTGCTGTGGAGCACGGCCATGGACCTGCAGATCAAGCTCGTCAATGACGGCTACGCGCAGCGCTATCACTCGCCGGAACGCAGCGGCCTGCCAGGCTGGGCGGTGTGGCGCGATGAGGCATGGGGCACGACGTTCGAGCCGGCGGTCATTGTGTACAACCGCAAGCACTTTGCCGGCAACCGGCCGCCGGGCAGCCGCAGCGGCCTGGCGCGCGTGCTGCAGGAGCACGCGCCGCGCTGGCGCGGGAAGGTCGTCACTTACGATGTGGAGCGGTCCGGCGTGGGCTACCTGCTGGCGCAGCAGGACGCGCGCATGGGCAGCGAATTCTGGTACCTGGCCCAGGCGCTGGGGCGCACGCAAGCGCGGTTGTCGGCGTCGACAGCCGACATGATCGAGCGCATCGCCAGCGGCGAATACGTGCTCGGGTACAACCTGCTGGGGTCTTACGCGCTGTCGCTGATGGAGCGCGGTGCGGGCATCGACGTCATCGCGCCGCGCGACTACACGCTGGTAATGTCGCGCGTCGCCTTCATCGCCCGGCGCGCGCCGCGGCCGAACGCGGCGCGGCTTTGGCTCGATTTCCTGCTCTCGCGCGAGGGGCAGGCGCTGCTCGGCAAGTCCACCTCGCAGCTCTATACGGTGCGTACCGACACCGACAGTCCGCATACGGCGTCGGCGCTGTCGGAACGGCTCGGCTATGCACTCCGGCCGATCAGCGTCGGCCCCGGACTGCTGGCGGCGCAGGACACGCTGCGCAAGCGTGCCTTTCTGGAGCGCTGGCGCGAAGCCATGCGCGGTTAGTCGGCCAGCGAGCGCCGTTACGGCGCACCGTTGGCTTCCTGGCAGGCTTTTTCGCAAAGCGTGCTCAGCTCGCGATCGAGTTCGGCCATCGGGCGCGGCACATAGCCATGGCGCAGCGCCGGGGAAAACCTGAGCGTATCGATGAAGGCGTCCGACAGGCGCTCGGCATTGGCGTCGAGGTCGAAGTCCTGTGGCGAGAACAGCCAGTGCGCAAGCACGCCGCCAATTGCCGCATGGAACGCGTTCACGGCCAGGTCCAGGTCCAGGTCGGCCGGCAACTGGCCGCGCTCCACCGCGAATCGGAGGTGTTCGCGGATTTTCACCATGCCTTCCTGATGCGACTGGCGCTGGCGTTCGAAGATGGCGCCGTTGTCCTGCACCATCTCGCACTTGTGGAAGATGATCTCGAACACCCGGCGCCAGCGCGGATTGACCACGGTCTGGCGCATCACGAAGGCGCAGATGTCGCGCACGCCGCCCAGCGGGTCTTCCTGGCGCGCAATGCGCTCGGGATCGCATAGCGCTTCCACGGGCAGGTTCACACGGTCGCACATGGCGGCGAACACGTCGCTCTTGTTCTTGAAGTGCCAGTAGATGGCACCGCGCGTGACGCCAGCCGCCTCGGCAATGTCCGCCAGCGACGGGCGCGCCACGCCGCGCGCGTGAAACACGGTTTCGGCCGCGTCGAGAATCCGGTGGCGCGTTTCGAGCGCCTCTTCCTTGGTGCGTCTGACCATTTCTATCTCTGGTGCCGGCCTTGACGATGCATGAGTGCGTCAATGACCAGTCCGTTTTCCTCCCCCTGGCGTGACTGCGGCAGCAGCCCAGCGTTTTGGTGCCCTGCACCGGCGGGTCGTTATCGTCACTTCGATTTGCTTCAAGACTGCTGCTTGCCTGAGCCTGCCGCGGGCGACCGGCGCGCATCCTAACCCGTCAGGAACGCGCCGTGCTTGTTTTCAACGCCTGAATTCGGATTCCGTTGCACACAGTCTCCCGAAATACGCAAGCCAGGCGCCGAAAAGCCCGCTTTGCGGAATAGGCTTAACATACATGCTTGAATGTATATATAATACTCGCCTGCCCGACATTCGGCCAGCACGCCAGGTATGTGCACAAAGACGCACCAGCGTCGTTGCTGACTGGTCGGTCATTAATGCTGTTCATCAAAGAAAAGGCCACGTTCGTCGCTTCGTCCTTGTCGCGACATACCGTTTGGCTAGCATCACGCTTTTTCCGCTGCCAGGCACGCAGCGGACCGCATCGCGCCCCGATTGCCCCCTATTTCCACCAGGCATGCCGGGCCGGCGCGGCAGATCTCAAAATTTCATCATGGGGTTATCGATGAGGAAGTCCCAACGTATCCATTGCGTTGCCGTCGCCGCGTTGTCGGCGCTGGCGCTGACCGCTTGTGGCGAGAAAAAGCCTGAAGGCGGCGCCATGCCCCCGCCGGAAGTGGGCGTAGTCACCGTGACGCCATCGGCCGTCGCCATCGTCAATGAATTGCCGGGCCGCCTGGAAGGCGTGCGTACCGCGGAAGTCCGTGCGCGTGTCGAAGGCATCGTGCTGTCGCGCAACTACACCGAAGGCGGTGAAGTGAAGGCCGGGCAGGTCATGTTCCGCATCGATCCCGCCTCATACCAGGCGCAGCTTGCGTCGGCCAAGGCCCAGCTCGAGCGTGCCGAGGCCAACGCCGTGTCGGCACGCCAGAAGGCCGAGCGCTACAAGCCGCTGGTGGCCGCCAACGCCGTCAGCAAGCAGGAATATGACGACGCCGTTGCCGCCGCGGGCCAGGCCAATGCCGACATCGCCGCGGCCAAGGCCGCGGTGACTACCGCGCAGATCAACCTGGGCTACACCACCGTGACTGCCCCGATCAGCGGCCGTGCCGGCCGCGCGCTGGTGACCGAAGGCGCGCTGGTTGGCAAGGGCGAAGCCACCAAGCTGACCCTGGTCGAGCAGGTGGACCCGATCTGGGTGACGTTCACGCAGCCAGCCGCCGAAGTGACGCGCCTGCGCCGTGCCATCGAATCCGGCGCGGTCAAGGGCGTGGACGGCGGCGCCAAGGTGCACCTGTATGTCGAGGATGGCCGCGAGTACGAACAGACCGGCAAGCTGCTGTTCTCGGACATGACCGTGGACCCGACCACCGGCGCCATCACGCTGCGCGCGCAGTTCCCGAACCCGAAGCGCGAGCTGCTGTCGGGCACCTTCGTGCGCGTGAAGATCGAGCAGGGCGTGGATGAGAACGCGATGACCGTGCCGCAGCGCGCGCTGATCCGCAATGCCCAGGGCGCCAGCGTGCTGGTGGTGGGCAACGACGGCAACGTGGCCGCGCTGCCGGTGAAGGCGCCGCAGGCGATCGGCGACCGCTGGATCGTGACCGAAGGCCTCAAGGGCGGCGAGAAGGTGATCGTCGAGGGCCTGCAGAAGGTCAAGGTCGGCGCGCCGGCCAAGGCCGTGCCGTTCCAGCCGGCCGGTGCTCCGGCGCCTGCCAAGCAGGCTTCGGAGCCGCAACCGGCTTCGGGCAGCAAGGCCGGTGCCAAGGCAGAAGCCCAGGCTGACGCCAAGTCCGACGCCAAGCAAGGCTAAACCCAGCGCATCAGACAGAGGGAGCCAGTTTTATGGCCAAGTTTTTCATCGACCGGCCGGTGTTCGCGTGGGTGCTCGCGCTGATCATCGTGCTGGGCGGGTTGCTGTCGATCGCGCAGTTGCCGATCGCGC
The DNA here is from genome assembly GCF_905397435.1 of Cupriavidus numazuensis. Classification (GTDB taxonomy): domain Bacteria; phylum Pseudomonadota; class Gammaproteobacteria; order Burkholderiales; family Burkholderiaceae; genus Cupriavidus; species Cupriavidus numazuensis. Next base: position 4,758 of record NZ_CAJPVI010000007.1, on the reverse strand, counting down.
AGTACCCGAATATCGCCCCGCCGACGATCTCGGTCACCGCGACCTACCCGGGCGCATCCGCCAGGACGCTCGAGGACTCGGTCACCTCGGTGATCGAGCAGGAGCTCAACGGCGCGCCCAACCTGCTGTACTACCAGTCGACCAGCGAATCGTCGGGGCTGGCGTCGATCACCATCGCCTTCGCGCCGGGATCGAACGTCGACCTGAACTCGGTCGAAGTGCAGAACCGCCTCAAGCGCGTCGAGGCGCGCCTGCCGGCGGAAGTGCGCCAGCAGGGCGTGCGCGTCGACAAGGCGGGCAACAACTACATGATGTTCCTGACGGTGTCGTCGAAGTCCGGCGAGGCCGACGCCATCCAGCTGGGCAACTACGTCTCGTCGCAGGTGATCGACTCGATCCGCCGCGTGCCGGGCGTGGGCCAGGCCGATCTGTTCGGCACGGAATACGCCATGCGTGTCTGGCTGGATCCGGCCAAGCTGACCGGCTTCAACCTGACGCCGCTTGACGTCACCGCCGCGGTGCAGGAGCAGAACATCCAGGTCGCCGTGGGCGAACTGGGCGGCACGCCGTCGCCGAAGGGCACGGAGCTGAACGCCACCGTCACCACCGAAAGCCGCCTGACTACGCCGGAGCAGTTCGGCAATATCCTGCTGCGCACGAACCCGGACGGTTCGTCGGTGCGCATCAAGGACGTGGGCCGCGTGGAACTCGGCGGCGCCGATTACTCGACGCTCGCACGCACCAACGGCAAGCCGTCGGCGGCCATCGCCATCAAGCTGGCCCCGACCGGCAACGCGCTGGCCACCGCCACCGCCGTGCGCGCCAAGATGGAAGAGCTGTCCAAGTACTTCCCGGCGGACTACCAGTACAGCGTGCCTTACGACACGTCGGCCTTCGTCAAGATATCGATCGAGGAAGTGATCAAGACCCTGCTCGAAGCCGTGGTGCTGGTGTTCCTGGTGATGTACCTGTTCCTGCAGAACTTCCGCGCCACCATGATCCCGACGCTGGTGGTGCCGATCGCGTTGCTGGGTACCTTCGGCGCGCTGCTGGCGTTCGGCTTCTCCATCAACGTGCTCACGATGTTCGGCATGGTGCTGGCGATCGGTATCCTTGTGGATGATGCGATCGTCGTGGTGGAAAACGTCGAGCGGATCATGAGCGAGGAAGGACTCTCGCCACGCCAGGCCACACGCAAGGCCATGGGCCAGATCACGGGCGCCATCATCGGCATTACGCTGGTGCTGACCGCCGTGTTCATCCCGATGGCGTTCTTCTCGGGCTCGGTCGGCAACATCTACCGCCAGTTCTCGCTGTCACTGATCGCATCGATGGCGTTCTCGGCGCTGCTCGCGCTGACGCTGACGCCGGCTCTGTGCGCAACGCTGCTCAAGCCGGTCGAGGCGGGTCACCATCACGAGAAGAAGGGCTTCTTCGGTTGGTTCAACCGCACCTTCGCGCGGGCTTCCACCAGCTACCAGGGCGTGGTGGGCCGCATCCTCGCGCGCAGCGGGCGCTACCTGATCATTTACGCGGTCATCATCGTCGGCGTGGTGGTGCTGTTCAAGCGCCTGCCGTCGTCGTTCCTGCCTGACGAAGACCAGGGCTACATGATCACCGTGGTGCAGCTGCCCAATGGCGCGACGCAAGACCGTACCATCGGCGTGCTCAAGCAGATCGAGGACTACTACCTGCAGAAGGAAAGCAAGGTCGTGGACCAGATGATCACCGTGGCGGGCTTCTCGTTCTTCGGCCGCGGCCAGAACGGCGGTATCGCGTTCGTGCGCCTGAAGGACTGGAAGGAACGTACCGGCGCCAACGAAACCGCGCAGGCGCTGGTGGGCCGTGCGTTCGGCGCGCTGTCGTTCATCAAGGACGCCATCATCTTCCCGTTGAACCCGCCGGCGATTTCCGAACTCGGCAACTCGTCGGGCTTCGACTTCCGCCTGCAGGACCGCTCGGGCCAGGGCCACGCCAAGCTGATGGAAGCGCGCAACATGATGCTCGGCATGGCTGCCAAGAACCCCGTGCTGGTGGGCGTGCGCCCCGAGGGCCAGGAAGATGCGGCGCAGTTGCAGATCGACATCGACCGCGAGAAGGCCAAGGCGCTCGGCGTGACGGTGGCGACCATCAACTCGACGCTGTCGATTGCGTTCGGCTCCAACTACGTCAACGACTTCATCTATGAAGGCCGCGTGCGCAAGGTGATCGTGCAGGCAGAAGGCGCCGACCGCCGCCTGCCCGACGATCTCACCAAGCTGCGCGTGCGCAACAGCAATGGCGACATGGTGGCGTTTGCCGCGTTCGCGACCTCGAAGTGGGTCATGGGCTCGCCGCGCCTGGAGCGCTACAACGGCATGCCGGCGGTGAAGATCGCGGGCCAGGCCGCACCGGGCCACAGCACGGGTGAAGCGATGCGGGTGATGGAAGAGAACTTCGCCAAGCTGCCGCCGGGCTTCGGCTTCGAGTGGTCGGGCCAGTCGTACGAAGAACGCCTGGCCGGTTCGCAGGAACCGATGCTCTACACGCTGTCGCTGATCATCGTGTTCCTGTGCCTGGCCGCGCTGTATGAGAGCTGGTCGATCCCGTTCTCGGTGCTGCTGGTGGTGCCGCTTGGTGTGCTCGGCGCGCTGCTCGGCGTGACGCTGCGCGGCATGCCCAACGACGTGTACTTCAAGGTGGGCCTGATCGCGACGATTGGCTTGTCGGCGAAGAACGCCATTCTGATTGTGGAATTCGCCAAGGACCTGCAGGCGCAGGGCAAGGGCCTGGTCGAAGCGACTCTCGAAGCGGTGCACCTGCGGTTCCGCCCGATCCTGATGACGTCGATGGCGTTCATCCTGGGCGTGCTGCCGCTGGCGATTGCCACCGGCGCGGGCTCGGGCAGCCAGCGCGCGATTGGTACCGGCGTGATGGGCGGGATGATCACGGCCACGGCGCTGGCGATCTTCCTGGTGCCGGTCTTCTTCGTGGTGGTGCGCAAGCGCTTCAAGGGCAGCGAGCGCCAGCACGAGTTCGAACGTGCGCGCCTGTCCGCAGCGCAGGAGGACAACTGATATGACCAAGACACTGACCACACTGCTGCTGGTGGCCGGCGTTCTGACGGGCTGCACGCTGGCGCCGAAGTATGAGCGCCCGGTGCCGCCGGTGGCCGCTGGTTTCCCGGCCGCGCCGGAAGGCTATGCCACGGCCGAAGTGAAGAGCGGCGAGACGCGCCGCGCCACCGACATCGGCTGGCGCGAGTTCTTCCGCGACCCGCGCCTGCAGGCGCTGATTGGCACTTCACTCGAAAACAACCGCGACCTGCGCCAGGCCGCGCTGCGCATCGAGGAAGCGCGCGCGCTGTACCAGGTTCAGCGTGCGGACCTGCTGCCGACGGTGAATGCCAATGCGGGCTACACGCGCGGCAGTACTAGCGCGCTCAGCTCGTCGACCGTGCTCGGCCAGCCCAGCGTGACCGAGGTCTACACGGCCAATGTCGGCATCTCGTCCTACGAGCTCGACTTCTTCGGCCGCGTGCGCAGCCTGTCGAACGCAGCGCTGGCGCAGTACTTCTCCACAGAAGAAGCGCATCGTTCGGCGTACATCTCGCTGGTGTCGGAAGTCGCCAAGGCTTACCTGTCCGAGCGTTCGTTCGCCGAGCAGTACGAGATCGCACGTGACACGCTGAAGGCGCGCGAGAGCACGTACGCACTGGCCAAGCAGCGCTTCGACGTCGGCGCGACGTCCGCGCTGGACCTGCGCGACAACGAATCGCTGGTGGCGCAGGCACGCGTCTCCGCGGCGCAGCTTGCACGCCAGCGCGCGCAGGCGCAGAACGCGCTCGAAGTGCTGGTGGGCAAGCCCATCGGCTCGATCGAAAACCTGCCCGAGCCGATGCGGCTGTCGGACGAACGCATCATCAGCGACATCCCTGCAGGTATGCCTTCGGATCTGCTGGAGCAACGTCCCGATATCCGCCAGGCCGAGCAGCAACTGCTGTCTGCCAACGCGAACATCGGCGCGGCACGTGCGGCGTTCTTCCCGCGCATCACGCTGACCACGAGTATCGGCACCATCAGCCCGACGTTCTCGAACCTGTTCGATGCCGGCACCAAGGCATGGTCGTTCGCGCCGCAGCTGACGCTGCCGATCTTCGACTACGGTCGCAACAAGTCGAACCTGGACCTGGCCAATGTGCGCAAGAACATCCAGGTGGCGAACTACGAGAAGACCATCCAGACGGCCTTCGCGGAAGTGGCTGACGCGCTGGTGGCACGTGGCACGCTGGAAGACCAGGTGGCCGGCCAGGAGCAAGTGCGCAATGCGGAAGCGGCGCGCTATGAGCTGGCGCGAATGCGTTTCCGTAGCGGCGTGGCGAGCTATCTGGATGAACTCGATGCGCAGCGTCAGCTGTTCACCGCTGAGCAGGCGCTGATTCAGGCGCGGCAACTGCGGTTGAACAACTCGATTGATCTCTATCGTTCGCTTGGCGGCGGGCTCAAGGAGAACGGCGAGGTGGCGCAGGCGCCGGCTTCGGCTTCGGCAGCACCGGTGGGAACGGTCACGCAGTAAGGCTGGGCCTGGCTGGCTCACGAGCGGCGCACTTCGGTGTGCCGTTTTTTTTGAGGGGTGCTTTGGTGAATTGCGGGGGTGTCGTTCTTGGCAGGCGCGGCTGTTTCGCCGGCGTAGCCGGCGAGTCACTTTTGTCCGAGCGACAAAAGTAACCAAAAACGCGTTTTGGTTGCCCCAAAGGGGCGAATTTTTATCGTAGTGTGC
>NZ_CAJPVI010000006.1 GCF_905397435.1 Cupriavidus numazuensis | reverse complement strand
CGCGCTGCCGCGAGGGCGGCCCGGGCAGGCGACATCGGTGCATCGCCGCCGGCGTCCTGCCTGGCAGGCGCAGCAACCGCTGGGGCCTGCGCTGCCGGAGCGGGCGCAGGTGCAGGCGACGCAGCAGATTCCGCATAGCGCGCCACGGGTTCAGCCACGACCGGCGCGGCGGCTGCCGCAGCGCGGGCGCGCGGCGTAGCGCCACCGCCCTGCCCCGGCGCCGTCGCAGGCAGCGGTTCCGGCGTCGACGACGGGCGGAACGCCAGCATGCGCAGCAGCGTCATGGTGAAGCCCGCGTACTCGTCGGGCGCCAGCGCGAGTTCGCTGCGGCCAAGGTTCGCGATCTGGTAGAAAAGCTGGACTTCCTGCGCGTCGAACACGCCCGCCAGACGGCGCACATCGCCGGCTTCCGGCCATTCGTCCTGCACCGAAGCTGGGACGGCCTGGGCCAGCGCGATCTTGTGCAGCAGCGAGCCAAGATCCTGCAGCGCACCGGCGAACGACAGGCTGCGGTCAGCCATGGCGTCGGCAATGCCGATCAGCGCGGCGCCGTCCTCGGCCGCCAGCGCGTCGAGCAGTTGCACGAGATAACCCTGGTCGATGGCGCCGAGCATGCCGCGCACGGCTTCCTCGGACACATCGCCCGCGCTGTAGGCAATGGCCTGGTCGGTCAGCGACAGCGCGTCGCGCATCGAGCCGTGGGCCGCCTGGGCCAGCAGCCGCAGCGCATTGCCGTCATGGCCGATGCCTTCCTGCCCCAGGATATTGTCCAGGTGGGACACGATCTGCGCCGGCGGCATCTGCTTGAGATTGAACTGCAGGCAACGCGACAGCACCGTGACCGGAATCTTCTGCGGGTCGGTGGTGGCCAGGATGAACTTGACGTGGCCGGGCGGCTCCTCCAGCGTCTTCAGCATCGCGTTGAAGGCGTGGTTGGTCAGCATGTGCACTTCGTCGATCATGTAGACCTTGAAGCGCCCCGCCGACGGCGCGTACACCGCCTTGTCGAGCAGCTGCGCCATTTCGTCGACGCCGCGGTTTGAGGCCGCGTCCATCTCGATATAGTCGACGAAGCGGCCGCTGTCGATTTCGGTGCAGGCCTTGCACTGGCCGCACGGCTGGGCGGTGATGCCGCCGTTGCCGTCAGCGCCGGTACAGTTGAGGGCCTTGGCCAGGATCCGGGACAGCGTGGTCTTGCCGACCCCACGCGTGCCGGTGAACAGGTAGGCGTGGTGGAGCCGTTGCTGTTCCAGCGCGTGCGTGAGCGCGCGGACCACGTGCTCCTGGCCGACCAGCGTGGTGAAATCCCTGGGGCGCCATTTGCGCGCTAGAACTTGATAACTCATGGCGGCGATTGTAGCAAAAGGCGGGGCGGCGACGGCGGCCGCCACGGCAACCGCCGCCCCCGCCAGCCTTGGCGCCGCCTGGGCTCGCGCCGGGCCCGCTCAGCCGCACTCGCCCACGTATCCGCAGTTGGCGCACTTGGCGCAGCCATCCACCTTGTGCAGGGCGTGCGCGCCACACTCGGGGCATGGTTTTCCGGTGCCGAGGGCCGGATTGACAGGAGCGGCGGCAACCGCGTTGCCCTGCCCGATCTCCGCCCCGGCAGCGCCATTCTCGCGGCGGGCCAGGCGCGCCGCCAGTTCGGCCACCGGCACCTGCCCCCCTTCGGCATCGAGAAAGCCGCGCTTGATCAGGATGCGCTGGAGCGCATAGCCGATCGCCGCCACCTCGGAATCATGGAAGCGCGGCACCTCGGTGCCGTCCTGCCGTGCGAGCGTGCCGTAGCGGACCGTGCCCTTGTCCCACACGACATTGCGCATGTCGGCCAGCGCCTTCGCCACCGAGCCGCCCGAACGCGCCACCATGGACAACAGGCGCATGGTCGACGTAATCCACTGCTGCCCCTCGCTGCGCTGCCCGGCCGGCATGAAGAACTCGATCGGCCGCTCGATCTCGACCGGCTTTCCGTCCACCATGCCACTGACCCGCATGAAGTTCACGGTCAGGTAGACGGTCTTGTGCCCTTCGTAGGTCATGTAGTCGAGCTTGGAAGTCACGCCTTCCAGGTCGCCCACGGGGCGGCTGCCGTACGGCCGCGCCAGCGGGTCGTCCGCTGCCGCCGCAGTCGGGGCAGCGGCGGCAGCCGGCGCGCCGACCGACAACACGGCACCGAGCACGCTGTTCGGCCGGTAGGTCGCCAGCCCCTTCAGCCCTGCCTTCCACGCCTCCAGATAGAGATTGCGGAACGCCTCGTACGGATAGTCCTCTGGTACGTTGACGGTCTTGCTGATGCTGGTATCGATATACGGCTGCACCGCCTGCAGCATGCGCATATGGTCCAGCGCCGACATCTGCAGCGCCGTCACGAAGGCATCCGGCAACTTGTCCATGTCCGCGCCCGTGTGACGGTAGCGCCGCCAAGCGTGGTCGGCCACCTCGTACGTGCGGTAGCTGTTGTCCGGCATGCGCTTCTTGCGCTGGTACGTCCAAGAGAACGCCGGCTCGATGCCGTTCGAGGCGTTGTCGGCAAAGGCCAGCGTGATGGTGCCGGTTGGCGCGATCGACAGCAGATGCGAGTTACGCAGGCCATTGCGCGCGATCGCCTGGCGCACGGGCTCGGGCAGCCGGCTTGCAAAGCCGCTTTGCAGGTAGGCATTGGTATCGAACAACGGGAAGGCGCCCTTCTCCTTGGCCAACGCCGTCGATGCAAGGTACGCCTCATCGCGCATGCGTTCGGCGATGCGAGCGGCCAAGGCGCGCGCCGGCTCGCTGTCGTAGCGCAGGCCCAGCATCACGAGCGCGCTGCCCAGCCCAAGGAAGCCGAGCCCGACGCGGCGCTTGGCCTGCGCTTCCGCCTGTTGCTCGGACAGCGGCCAGAAGGTCACGTCGAGTACGTTGTCCAGCATGCGCGTGGACACCCGGACGACTTCCGCGAACGCGTCGAAGTCGAACTCGCTGTCCGGCGTGAACGGCTGCCGCACGAAGCGCGTCAGGTCGATCGAGCCCAGGCAGCAGCAACCGTACGGCGGCAGCGGCTGCTCGGCGCACGGATTGGTCGCCTCGATGGTCTCGCAGTAATAGAGGTTGTTGTCGGCGTTGATGCGGGACAGGAACAGGATGCCGGGCTCGGCGTGGTCGTAGGTCGCATGCATGACCTGATCCCATAGCAGGCGGGCAGGCATGCGCCGGTAGACCCACTGGCCGTCGTCGCGACGGTAGGCCCCGCCGGCGATAAGGTCGGCACCGGGCTCGGCCTCGTGCACGAGTTCCACTTCTGCATCGCTCTCGACCGCGCGCATGAACTCGTCAGTAACGCCGATCGAGATATTGAAGTTACTGAGATCGCCCTTGTCCTTGGCGTGGATAAAGCTCTCGATATCGGGGTGGTCGCAACGCAGCACGCCCATCTGCGCGCCGCGCCGCGCGCCGGCTGACTCGACCGTCGCGCACGACGCGTCGAACACCTTCATGAACGACACCGGCCCGGACGCGCGCGAATGCGTGGCGCGCACCAGCGCACCGGCCGGCCGGATGGCCGAGAAGTCATAGCCGACGCCGCCTCCGCGCCGCATGGTTTCGGCTGCCTGCGCGACCGCCGTATAGATGCTGGGCCTGCCATCGCGCGGCTCTGACACCGAATCGCCCACGGGCTGCACAAAGCAATTGATCAGCGTGGCCTGAATGCCAGTGCCCGCCGCCGAATTGATGCGCCCTGCCGGCACGAAGCCGCTCTCCTGCGCCCAAAGGAAACGCGCGGCCCAGCTTTCGCGCTGGCCCTCGGTCTCGGCCTGCGCGAGTGCGCGCGCCACGCGCTCGCGCACATCCGTGACGCTCTGCTCCTCGCCTTTGGCGTATTTCTCCAGCAGGACTTCGGTCGAGATTTCCTGCGGCGCCAGCGCGCCGCGCAGGATCTGGTCGTTTGCGTTCATGTCTTGGCTCACCATTCATGTCCGATTGGGCAGCCGGTATGCTCCGGCCACGGCAGGCAATCGCGCCTGCGCAAGATCAATCCGATGCAATTTCGACGCAGTGCGCCACTCTGGGTTACAATAGCGGTCGGACGGGCCTCCTCGCATGGTGGCGCGGTCAACCTGGTCAGGTCGGGAACGAAGCAGCCATAGCCGTTTTCCACCAGTGCCGAGGGCCAGGCTCGTCCACCTTCTCTCTATTCCTTGTCCTGCCGCCATCTTACGTCAGAACCAGGAAGCCCCGCAGACGACTCGCCCTTAGCGGTTCCCGTACATCTGAGACAGATTACGACGGGTTTGCGCGATACCGCGGATCCCGCATTCTAACCAGGTAGACCCAGCCCTCCTCCCAGTCTTCATTGGAAATGTGGGCCTGTGTTCGCAGTCTCGACGCCTCGATGAATTTGTCCTGCGCCTCCAGACTCAGACTTTCCCAGAATGGGTCCCATACATGGCAGAACCAATGTTCGGCGTTCCCCTGGAGTGCTGGTCTATATGGTCCGAGCTCATACCAGGCAATCCACGGTGGTGGCGGGTGAAAGGTCGATGTCGAGACTTTCGCCAGTAGCTCGACATCGTTGCTCAGAAGGCGAACGTTCCTCCCTCCGCACTCGTCATCGTAGGCAATGAATGTGTGCAAACCATCGCTCTCATAGTGATGGTTTGCTACCTGATCCCGGCCGCCCCCGAGCATCTTCAGGTATTGCGGAAACTGATTGATCTCTATGTTCTGAGTCAGAAGGATGGCATTGAGGCCAAGTTCGCCCAAATGTTCCTTCGCCGGATAGCCATTGGGAGAGTTCGCGCCCCGGAGGTCAACCGGAGTGTCAGCGAATACCGCCTGCAAAGCGGCTAAAGATTCGCCGAAGACCTGCGGAAGCGCGTGCAGCCTCTGCCGCCTGATTAGTCGCGCAAGGCGCCTCTCCTGCATTCTGAGTCCAAACTCTTCAATCATGCGAACAAGGGAGAGCATTCCCAACTTCATCAAAGCTCATCTGCCACGACGGCGCCGCCGAAGTAGCCGATTGCACCAAAAACAATGCCGCCGATCAGGCCGGTGATGACTGTGCCTGGCCCCGTCTCCAAGCCAACAAGGGCACCAGCAGAAGCCCCCATTTTCATGCCAGCGATCGCCCCGCCCCAACCACCAATCTGCCTGACAACCTCTTTCTCGATGGGACGAATACTCCTTGTCGAGAACGATTGCCCGGTGGCAACGCCGATATCGTAGGCAGTGAAGCCAATGCCAACCACTTGGATCACGCGAGCATACTTTACGATGCCGAGCGACAGGCCTAAGCCACGCCTGGTGAAGATTCCGGACGGCGGAACACGGCGGTTTGGCTGAATGAGAAACTCATTGTCCAGATTGAGCGAGTAGTTCTTGATTCGAGCGATACGCCCCTTGAGGTGTGGAAACTGTCGTTGGTAGTCATCAAGGGCTATCCCGATCTCCTCCGGCGTGATGATTCTCGCTCCGGATCGCTTTGCAGCCGCGATATCGATGTAGACCGTCTTGCCTTCGAACCGGTTCGCCCCATGAGGAAAGTTGCCACTGACGGATGCATAGCTGGTTACCTTCACATCGCCCATCACATGTTCCGCAATCGTCGCTGTTGAGTCGGGCCCCTTGCCCCACAAGCCGAGCCTTTCGGGAAAAACTTCTCTGTATTCTCCCGCTCGCCCGAGATCTAGTGGCTTGAGCCATGGGCTATCGACCGACGCGTAGCAGTTGCGAACAAGGAATCCATCCCTGCCAACCTCATCGACAACCACGAAGACAAACATGTGTGCGGGCATAGGATGGCCCAGCACATCGACTCGGGAATCTGCTTCCCCGTTTGTCGTCACTTTGTACGCATACTCGGTCATGAGTTCCAGCGCTCCAACGCCCTGTGTCCAACAGCAATCTCCATGTCCTCTGGTTTATCTGTGTGAACGCGCTCGCAGTGACCCTGAGAGTCTGTCAGCCCTTTATAAGTGACGCCATTCCTTGCCCTAATGTGGTACGGGACGTTTGAAAGCGGGCGACCATCGCGATCCAGTACACGCACCTGCTCATCGAAAGGACCCACAGCTACCGGTTCCAAGGCGCCGCCCTTCGGCGAGAACCCCATTTCCGACAAATGATGGGCGTCAAACGTTTCAAACATGTCCGATTGACTGGAGAGCATAGTCGGCATCGGATGGCATTTGCACAGACAAAGATCACCGTCCAATGCAGCGTGTTTGCCCATGAGGTTATCGGGCCATCGCGGCCCCTTCGGAATGATGACTCCCGTTGTTCCGCAAGCGGGACAGGAAACCCTTGCACCGAGAAAAGTCAATTCGGTTCCGTGGTGGGTCATGGACCGAATGCCTTCGACCACGACACCGCCCATTGTTGATCTGTCGCCCTTCTTCAGATAGTTCCGCCTCATGTTTGCGCCCAAACCAGCCTGAGAAGAGGCATACATACCACCTGGTCGCTACAGACCAGCCACGACTTGCAACATCTGGGGCAATCTAGCGAGCTGACTCGGCCCGCAAGTCATCAGAACAACGATCCCTGCACCGGCTGAGCCGCCGGCACGGACAACGCTTCAACGGGAATCCATTCGCCATCCGCCGTGGCCACGCCGGCATCCACGCGCTTGCCGCGGAACATCGGCGTCACGGCCGCCACGTAGCGCATGAGCTGGGCGCGATAAGCGGCATGCTCTTGCGGCAGCAAACGCAGCTTGTAGTCGATGATGACGACCCTGTCGTCAAACTCGACCAGCCGGTCGATACGCAGCAGGCGGCCGCGGCCATCGTACAGTTCGACCTCATTGCGCGCGGACATGGCATCGGAAGCCTGCAGCAGCGGCGACAGCGCCTCGGCCGATAGCATCGCACGCACCGCGCCCACCGCCTCTTCGATCTGGACCTGCCATGCCTGCTTCGCACCCGGCGAGCCAGCCCCCGCAAGCGGAAACCAGCGCAGCACGGTCTCGACGTCCGGCACGGCATCGAACGCGTCCGGATAGCGCGTAATCCGCTCCAGCAACGCGTGGATCAGTTCCCCGTGACGCGCCGCGGCGGCATTGAAGACGATGCCCTCGGTCTCGTCGCCCGATGCTTCGAGCAACGGATCACCCATATCGTCCGCATCATCGGCAAACGCCACCACGTCGGCCGCATCGCGATAACGCAACCGGAAGTCCGTGAAGCGCACGGACTCGGTCAGGCGCGACACCGCTGGCAGCGTGTCCGGTTCCACGGGCGGACGATCGGCTACCGCCTCGCCCACGCCGGCTGCCTGCAGCCTGGCATACCAGCTCCCCGAGATCTCGCTACCGGCCTCGCCATCGGCATTGCGGCTGGCGCGCCCCTTGACCCCGCTGACCAGCAGACCTTGCTGGGCCCGCGTCATCGCCACGTAAAGCAGATTCCAGTTCTCGCGCTCGCCCAGCGCGGCCTCGGCTTCGAACAGCGGCGCGCGGGCCAGCCCGCGCTCGCTGCGCTTGCCATACGCGGAAAAATGCCGCGGCACGCGCGATTCCGGCGACCAGTCGATCAGGATGCCGCCCCGATCCGGCGCGGGATCACTATGGTTCGCGTCCAGCAGCACGACGAACGGCGCCTCCAGCCCCTTGGCGGCATGCACGGTGAGGATGTGCACGGCATCGAGTCCGGCCTGCGCGGGATCTTCGTCAGCGGGCTCGGCATCTTCGGCCATGCCGCCTTCGTCCGGGCTTTCCTGCTCGTCGCCGCGGCGGATCTCCTGCAACTCGTCGATGAATTTCGGCAGGCTCGGATAGCGGCCGCCGTCGAGATCGAGCGACAGCTTCAGGAAGGCATCCAGGTTCGCCAGTACCTGCTCGCGGATATCGGGCGGCGCGGCCTCGGCATAGCGCCGCCGCACTTCACCGCCGTGGAAGATCTGGTCGATCAGGTCGTGCACGGGCTGGTGCGGCGCAAGCCGCAGCCAGTGTCGCAGCCGCGCCACGCCATCGCGTACCGCGTCGGAGCAAGATGGCGGGACACCGCCCGTCTCGATGCGCGCCCACCAGCCGCCCTCACCTTCCAGCTGCGATAGTGCGATCAGGTCATCGTCCGTGGCGCCGACCAGCGGGCTCTTGAGCACGTGGGCGAGATCCAGGTCCGACTCGGGCGTCATCAGGAACGCAAGCAGCGCCGACAGGTCGAGCGCCTCCAGCGTAGCCAGCAACCCGCCACGGCGCGGGCTCAGGCACGGAATGCCGGCCTCGCGCAACGCACGCTCGTAGTCGGCCAGATGGGTCTTGCGCCGGACCAGCAAGTGCATGTCGCTCCAACGCGCGGGCCGCTGTTCGCCGCCTTCGTGCACAGGGACCGTGTCATGGATGTGCCGCAGCCATGCCGCGACGCGGCGGCCTTCCTCGAGGCGCAGCGAGTCGCCCTCCTGCCGCCGCGGTTGCAGCAGCGTGTCACGATGGCCTGCTTCGGATGCTGCGTCGTCCGACGATTCGAGCGCCTCATCCGCCTTGTCCTCGGCTTCCACGAGAGGAAGCAACCAGACCGGACCGCCCCCTTCCGGCAGCGCCGTGGTCTGCGTTTCGTAGAGCGGATATCGCCCGTCGGCACGCGCCAAGTCAAACACGGCGTTGACCCACGCGAGCACCTCCGCGCGGTTCCGCCGGGTGCGGTTGGTGCGCAGTACCGTGGCGCCGAACTCGGCCTGCAGCATGGTGCTGGCGGCGCCAAACAGGCGCGCGTCGGCACGGCGGAAGCGATAGATCGACTGCTTCGGGTCGCCCACTAGGAACACCGTCGGGCGCTCCCCCAACCCCGCATAGCCGGCCAGCCAGCCTTGCAGGATGCGCCACTGCAGCGGGTTGGTGTCCTGGAACTCGTCGAGCAGCAGATGGCGGTAGCGCGCGTCGAGACGCACCTGCAGATAGGTGGCGGTCTCCTCGTCGGCCATCAGGCAGGCCGCCTGCCATTCGAGGTCGGCGAAGTCCATCGCGCGCTGCTCGCTCTTGTACTGCTGGTAGCGTTCCAGCAGCGCATTGCCGAGACGGTAAAGCGCCAGGTTGACCGCCAGCACCACGGCTTCGCAGCGCCGGGCGCTGATCTCTTCGAGCATCGCGCACAGTTCTCCGTGCTCGGCCAGCAGTGCTTCCGCCTGCGATTCCCCGCCGGCCGACTTGACCAGCGCACTGGTCCGGCGCAGCGAGCGCGCACTGCCTGCGGCCGTGAAGAACGCCGCGCGCAGCAGTGCAAACGCCTGCTCGCACGGCTTGCCGGACACCGCGTCGGCTTCGCGCCACGCGCCGATAGCAATCAGCGCATCCTGGATGCGGCCCGCATGGGTCTGCTCCGTCCTGCCAGCCGTGCCGAGGCGCGATGCCAGCGACTGGCAACGCTCGAGCAAGGCTTCATCGCACAAGGCCTGCACGAGCACGTCGCCCTGTGCATCTTCGCCGAGGCACTCGGCCAGCGCCTGGGCCGGATCGCCGCCTTCGCGCATGGCCCACCATTCGCTGCGCGCGTGGAACATCGCATCGAGCAACCCGCGCGCCTGGAATTCGCCAACCGCATCGACCAGCGCTTCATACGCCTGGCGTAGTTCCGCGTACTTCGGCGTCGCCAGTGAGCGCCAGACCGGCGCCCAGGCTTCGCGCCTCATGCGCAGCGCGTCTTCGCGCAACGATGCACCCGGCACAACGCCCGACGCGAGCGGCGCGCCGCGCAGCAGCGTGCCGAACCAGCCGTGGAACGTGTCGATAGCCATGCGGCCCGGTGCGGCCAGCACCTGCGCGTGCAGGCGTCGCGCGCGCGGCAGCGCTTCATGGGCAGCCTGCGCGGTCATGCCGCGCATGACCAGCGCTTCGATCACGGCCTCGTCGGTGTCGCGTGCCAGTTGCGCCAGCACCTCCAGCAGGCGTTCGCGCATTTCCTCGGCGGCCTTGCGCGTGAACGTAATCGCCAGGATTTCGTGCGGGGCGGCGCCGGCCAGCAGCAAGCGCACCAGGCGCGCCACCAGCAACCAGGTCTTGCCGCTGCCGGCGCAGGCTTCGACCACGACGGAACTGGCGGGATCGCAGGCGGCGCGCGTGAAATCGGCCTCGCTGACGGACTGGCCGTCGCGCAGGTAGGCGTGAACTGTCATGTTGTCAGCGCCGGCACGGCGGTGGATTCCCAGAAGCCCTTGCGGCACAGCCCGCGGGCACTGCAATACGTACACGCGGAGGCGTCGCCAAACGCCGGCAGCCGCGCGCCTTCGCGCAGGCGCATGACGTCGTCGCGCAGTTGCCGCTCGAGCCACGCGACAGCGGCGTCGAAGTCTGGCAGGTCGACTTCGCGCTGCGGGCCGGCAGCGCCGTCACGCGCGCCCTCCAGCGCCACCCAACTTCCGCCTACCGCATCGGCACGCAGCAGGCCATAGAACGGCAGCTGGCAGTCTTCCTCGACCTCGCTGGTCTTGCGCTTGAGGCGCGTCGCGCTCTGCGTCTTGTAGTCAAGCACGGCATGCGCGCCATCCGGCCCCTGGTCGAGCCGGTCGATGCGGCCGTTCAGTCGGATCGGCTTGCCATCCGGCATGGGCAGGTCCACGCCGGCATCGATTTCGCCGCCGCGCCAGAACCATCCCTGCGCTTCGCGCTCGGTCTGCCAGGTCACGTAGGACGGCAGGACTTCACACCAGCGCCGGTAGTAGCCGATGGCATTGCCGTCCTCGGCCATCAGCGCGCCGAACACTTCGTCCGAGATTTCGCGCAATCTGTCGAGCCGCTCCGCTTCGGGGACCGTTTCACCGCGTTCACGGCGCGCCAGCAGTTCGCGGTGGTAGCGCAGCAGCACGCGGTGCAGCAACTCGCCGATATCGCGCTTCTCGAGGTCGTCGCTGACAGCGTCGAGCCCGGCCAGGCCCAGCATGCGGCCGGCGAAGAATTGATAGGGGCAGCGCCGCAGCATGTTGTAGGCCTGCGCGCTCCAGCGTGCCGGCACCAGTTCGGGTGCAGCGGGTGCGGGCATGCCTTGCGTTTCGGCAAAGGTCTGATGAACGAGCGGCGCCATGCTGGCTTCAATGGCGACGCCAGCGCGCGCGCAGCAAGCGGACAGCCGCTCGATCCAGCCGGATACGTGCTTGGGCTCGCCGCGGCCGCCCAGGCGCTGCCAGGTCAGCACCACGTCGTCGTTGTTGAGCAGCACTTCGGCGAGGTCCCGTGCCTGCTGCGCAAAGCGCGCTTCGCGGTCCTCGAGCTGCAGTTCGCGGCGCATCTGGTTGGAGAAGAACATCAGTTCCGCAGCGCTCGACGGCAGTTGCGCGTCGTCGCAGCCCACCACCACCACGCCGTCGAACCGGCGCATGCGCGCGCCGTTCAGCGGCAGAATGGTGATGCGCGCCGTGCTGGCCGCCGATGGCTCCTTGTATGCGACGGACTCCAGCAAGGCCGACAGCATCGCGCGGAACTCGGCCTGGCTCAGCGTGGCGTGCGAGCTGGTTTCATCCGAGGGCAAGTCCTGCAAGCGCGCGAGTGCATCGAGCAATTGCCGGCCGGCTTCATCGGCTGCCAGCGCGGCCCGCATGCCGAGCGCGTCGAGCATTCCGTCCAGGCAGCCAAGCCACATCGACAACGGATGCTGCGCAAGGCCGCGCGGCCAACGTGCTGCCTCGTCGGCAAGCGCGGCGAGCAGCTCGCCCGCACTGCGGCGCACCGCCTCGGCGCGCTGGACTTCCAAGTCGGAAGCATCGGCGTCAGCCAACGCAGCGGGCAATGGGCGCGGCAAATGGCGCAGCCGGTCCCATCCGCCACTGACATTGTCGCGCCGCACCTGGCGCTCGATCAGCGCGATGGCGGCACCGCGGTCCGCGAAATCGGGCAGGCAGAACGGACTTTTCAGCAAGTCGAGCAGCACGGCGGTGTCGCCATCGCGCACGAGCAGGTCGAACCAGCGCATCAGTGCCGCTGCCGCGCGCGTGGTGGACAATTTCCAGCCGGTCTCGTCCCGCACCGGTGCACCGGCGCGCGCGAGCAACGCACGCACGCGCCTGGCCACGACGCGGTCGTGCGCGACCAGCGCGATATTGCGGCGCCCGGCGTTGAGCCATTGCACGAGCTGGTCCGCCGCGGCGGCCGCTTCATCCTCGAAACGGGCGGTACCGATGACGCGGATCGCCGGCCGCGCTTCGGGCAATGCAGGCAAGGCCGGAGCGACTGCCGGGGCGGCGTCGTCGTCGGCGATCCGTGCCTCGGGCCAGAGTGAAACCAGCGTGTCATACCAGCCCGGCGCTTGGGCATCGCCGGCGCCTGACCAGTCGTAGCCGATCTCCAGCACCGGCACAAGCTCGGCGGCATCGCGCAAAAAGGCACCCTCGATCGGCGTCGGCGGCGTCGGGCCAATCCAAACGACCGGCCCCGACAGTTGCTGCGCGAGCCGGCGCAGCGCACGCCGGCGCGACGGCAGCGGATCGTCGGGACCCGACAGCGCCTGCCAGAACGCGAGCACGATGCGCGACTCCTCGCCCAGCATCCGCTCGGACAGGTGCGCATAGGTCCGTTCGAGCGCGCCCTGCAGCAGCGCCGCGCGGTCAGTGCCGTCCATGGCTTCGCCGTCGCTGACGGCGACATCCTCGAGCCAGCGCGTATTGAGTTCATCGCAGATCGACAGCAGCGTCTGCGCGAGGCCCCAAGCGGCAGATTCCGTCTGTGCGCCAAACGATCGCCTGAGCCAGTCCTGCGCGCGCACGGCCTGCTGCACGGCCAGCAATCTCGCGGCATGACTGCGCACCGGCGCGCCTTCAGGCGGCAGGTCGAGCAGCCAGTGGCCGAGCGTCAGCACGCGCGGCAGCAGCCGCGGCTGGCCGGCGGCGCGCGCCGCGGCATCGAGCGCCATGCGCACGCCGGGAATCTGCGCCGCCGTTGGCACGATCACGTGCGCGCCGGCTTCGGGCGCACCGCAACGGTCGAGGAAAAACCAGGCAGCCGCAGCTGCCTGATCGAGGAAATCCGGTCCGGGACGAAAGCGCAGTGGCGTCATGGGCGCACCTGCCGCGGGTTACGCGGACTGCGTGGGAAAAAGGGATACAACAACGAAAGAGAAAGCAACGGCAATAGCAAAAACAACAAAAGCGCAATGGTCCACGCGCCGCGGCGAATGCCGGCGGCGGGGTCTCGACGGGAATCCGCGCAATGCGCGGTCGGGGGCGCGCGCTGGCTTAGCTCAGTGCGGGCCGCCTTCGATCCGCGCCCGGATTTCGCGAGCGGTTTCCAGCAGGCCTTCGTAGCCGGAGCGCGCGTGCTCAGGCAGATCCGGATCACCGACCAGCGTGCCCAGGGTCTCGATGATGCTGTACACCAGCCCCTTGGCCGCGCCGCTGGCAATACTGTTGGTCTCGACCGCGCTGCTGATGTGATCCAGCGCGTCGCTCAGGTGTTCCACATCCGGGGACGGTTGTCCGGCGTCGGGCTCTGTGGGCTTGCGGGAATCGGGAGTCATGTCGATGGCCTTGTCGATGGCGCATGGCGCGCAGGAAGTGCTGCCCTTCCATTCTACGCGCCCGGTCCGCGCATCAGGCACTTATGCGGGCAAATCCGGGCGCTGGCTGCCCGCCGCAATGTGAGGGGCGCCTCACATGAATGATTGACGAAATCTCTTGGCGCCATTGAAACAAGCATTCATGCAAATCGGGGATTCAAGGCAGAATATCTCCACGCCGACGATTTTCCGGAAGGGTTTTAGGCTCTTTGCGGATGGACGCTTGAAAATCCGCAAACTGGTACCATATCCGCGAAACAGAGGCGACCGAGGCCCTGCCGAATCCCGCCGGAGTGCCGTCAGGCGAATCCGGGGATTCTCGTGTAAGGTAACGGTTCGGCCATTCCCAGCCATTGACAAACTGAGCGAAACCAGAGGTTTTCCGCCATGAGTGAACAAATCAAGTATGTGAGCGACGCCTCGTTCGATGCCGACGTCCTCCAGTCCGACAAGCCGGTCCTGCTCGACTTCTGGGCGGAATGGTGCGGCCCGTGCAAGATGATCGCCCCGATTCTGGATGAAGTGGCCAAGGACTATGGCGACAAGCTGCAGATCGCCAAGATCAACGTCGATGAGAACCAGCAAGTGCCGGCCAAGTTCGGCATCCGCGGCATCCCGACGCTGATCCTGTTCAAGAACGGCGCGGTCGCGGCCCAGAAGGTCGGCGCACTGTCCAAGTCGCAACTGACGGCGTTCCTCGACGGCAACCTGTAAGCGTTTGCCTGCCGGAGCCCTGACACGGGCTCCGGGTTTCCCACGATCCGATGTGCGTGCGCCACGTCCTGGCGCGCCGGTCGGATTGTGCTAAGATGCCACCAACAACTTCCCCGAGCGTTCGCTCATTTCTTCCCCCTTCCCTCTAGGTCTCGCCCGTCCGGGCCTTCTGTACCCCTTGTCTATGCACCTGACAGAACTCAAATCGCTTCACGTGTCTGCGCTTCTCGAAATGGCGGCAACGCTCGAGATCGACAACGCACAGCGGATGCGCAAACAGGAACTGATGTTTGCGATCCTGAAGAAGCGCGCCAAGATGGGCGAAACCATCTACGGAGACGGCACCCTGGAAGTTCTGCCAGACGGTTTCGGTTTCCTGCGCTCGCCGGAAACCTCGTACCTGGCCAGCACGGACGATATCTATATCAGCCCGTCGCAGATCCGCCGCTTCAACCTGCATACCGGTGATTCGATCGAAGGTGAAGTCCGCACGCCGAAAGACGGCGAGCGCTACTTCGCACTGGTCAAGGTCGACAAGGTCAACGGCAACCCGCCTGAAGCGGTCAAGAACCGCATCATGTTCGAGAACCTGACGCCGTTGCATCCGAACCGGCCGCTCCAGCTCGAACGCGATATCAAGGCGGAAGAAAACATCACCGGCCGCATCATCGACATGATCGCGCCGATCGGCCGCGGCCAGCGCGCGCTGCTGGTGGCCTCGCCGAAGTCCGGCAAGACCGTGATGCTGCAGCATATTGCGCACGCCATTGCCAACAATCATCCGGAAGCCGACCTGTTCGTGCTGCTGATCGACGAACGCCCGGAAGAAGTGACCGAAATGCAGCGCTCGGTGCGCGGCGAAGTGGTCGCCTCCACGTTCGACGAACCGGCCATCCGCCACGTCCAGGTCGCCGAAATGGTGATCGAGAAGGCCAAGCGCCTGGTCGAACTGAAGCGCGACGTGGTGATCCTGCTGGACTCGATTACGCGTCTCGCCCGCGCCTACAACACCGTGGTGCCGGCCTCGGGCAAGGTGCTGACCGGTGGTGTCGACGCCAACGCGCTGCAACGCCCGAAGCGTTTCTTCGGTGCCGCGCGTAACCTGGAAGAAGGCGGTTCGCTGACCATCATCGCCACCGCGCTGATCGAAACCGGCAGCCGCATGGACGACGTGATCTACGAAGAGTTCAAGGGCACCGGCAATATGGAAGTGCACCTGGAACGCCGCCTGGCGGAAAAGCGTGTCTACCCGTCGATCAACCTGAACAAGTCCAGCACGCGCCGCGAAGAACTGCTGATCAAGCCGGACATCCTCCAGAAGATCTGGATCCTGCGCAAGTTCATCTCGGACATGGACGAAGTGCAGGCGATGGAATTCATCCTGGACAAGATGAAGGCGACGAAGAACAACGCAGAGTTTTTCGATATGATGCGCAGAGGCGGCTAAGCCTTCGGCATCTTCGCCCTGCGAACAAAAGGCGTGCCGCGGCACGCCTTTTTGTTTATTGTCGTGTTGCCCGCGGCAACGTTGCCCCTCGCACCATGCTCGGCAAACTGACCCAATTCCTGCGCACCCGCTCGAAAGCCCGCAAGCTGGAGCACTACGCGATTCCCGATGCGCTGTGGGACCACACGGTGTCGGCACTGCCGTTCGTCCAACGCTACCCGGAAGATGACCTGCGTGCGCTGCGCGAACTCGCCACGCTCTTCATCGCCGAAAAGGAATACTCGACCGCGCACGATCTGCCGCTGAGCGACGCTATGGTCGTCAGTGTCGCCGTCCAGGCATGCGTTCCCATCCTCCGGCTTGGCATCGAGTGGTATCGCGGCTGGCGTGGCATCGTGCTGTATCCGGGCGAATTCATCATCCGGCGTACGGTGGAAGACGAGATCGGTCTCGTGCATGGCATCGTCGAAGAGGCGAGCGGCGAGGCCTGGGAACACGGCCCGGTCATCCTGTCCTGGCCCGACGTCGATTCCCCGGGCGGAGGGCTCGATACCGAGCACGACGTTCCCGCAGACACGTACAACGTTGTCATCCACGAATTCGCGCACAAGCTGGACATGCTCGACGGCGAGCCGGACGGCGTGCCACCGTTCTCGCGCGTGCTGCACCCCGGCGTCGACGCCGAAGCATGGGCCGAGACGTTCCTGACCGAATACGATCGCTTCGCCGAGACCTGGGACCAGCATCCGGCCGACGCCTGGGAGCATCCCGAGCGCTTGCCACCGAAACTGCGTCTGATTGATCCCTACGGCTGCGAGGCGCCCAGCGAGTTCTTTGCCGTGACGGCTGAAGCATTTTTTGTCGAGCCCGTGGGCCTGAAGCGCCACTGGCCGGTGGTATACCAATGCCTGGCAACTTTCTTCCGGCAGGATCCGGCTGGCACCTCGGCGTAACCAGCGCCGACGGGCAGGAGACGGTCCGCCGCAAATTGCGGTTGCGCTTCCCCAAGCTATTGTTTTTCTGCCATAATTCCGGTTTGCCCGTAATCGGCAAGTGGTTCGTTGGCCGCCGCGGCATTGTGCCGGCAGCGCGCAACGGACTGGCTACCCAACCAGTAAGGAATCACCATGAAAGAAGGCATCCACCCGAATTACCGCGAAGTCGTGTTCCAGGACATGTCCTGCGACTTCAGCTTCATTACGCGTTCGACCATCCAGACCAAGGACACGATCGTGAAGGACGGCAAGGAATACCCGCTGGCCAAGATCGAAGTCTCGTCGGAATCGCACCCGTTCTACACCGGCACCCAGAAGATCATGGACACGGCCGGCCGCGTCGAGAAGTTCCGCCAGAAGTTCGGCAGCAAGCTGGGCAAGGTTGCGAAGTAATCGCTCCGGCGAACTTCCGTTTGCGTGGTGCCCGGGGACAGATGTTCCGGTACCATGCAAACCAGCAAAAGAGGCAGCCGCGGCTGCCTCTTTGCATTTTTCCCTCCGTCATGACAATTGCGCCGCCGTTTCGCTTGCGGCAGCGGCCGTCGCCGCACTGCTGACCCGATCCGCCGATGCGTGAAGCCAAGACTTCCCCCGTCCAGTTGACTGCCGCCGCAACCGGTGCGCTGCCGCGCGCCCTGCTGCTGGCCATCTGTCTGATCTACGGGCTGACCGGCCTGTTCGACCGCGACCCGTGGAAGAACGAAGATGCGGCCGGTTTCGGCGTGATGTGGCAACTGGCCACGGGCGGCGTGCATGACTGGTTGATGCCGAACATCGCCGGGCGCCCGTTCACCGAAGACGGGCCGCTAGTGTTCTGGATCGGCGCCACCATGATCCGCCTGTTCGGTGGCTGGCTCGGCGCCCCCGATGCGTCGCGCCTGGCCACGGCGTTGTGCTTCTTTGCCACCTGCGCCTTCATCTGGTACACGACCTACCTGCTCGGACGCCGTGACGAAGTCCAGCCGTTCGCCTATGCGTTCGGCGGGCAACCCAGCGCGCGCGACTATGGCCGCACGCTCGCCGACGGTGCGCTGCTCGTGTTCCTGGCCTGTGTCGGCCTGGCCGTCCGCGGCCATGAAACGACCGCGCAAGTTGGCCAGGTCGCTCTGATCGCGATGATCCTGTACGGACTGGTGCGCAGCCTGGACATGCCCGTGCAGGGCAGCCTGTTGTTCGGCGTTGGCCTCGGTGCCCTGACGCTCGCCAGCGGACCAATCCTGCCGCTGGCCCTGCTGCTTGCGGCTGCAGTCTGTGCAGCGATCTGCGCCCCGCTGTCCTGGCGGCGCCTGGCCGCGATTGGCCTGCCCATGGCGCTCGTGATCGTCGCGGCGTGGCTGGCGGCGGCCTATTTCAGCGCGGCGGACCGGACCGAAGCGGTGACCTACATCCGCGAGTGGGCACGCTATGATCGCCGCAGCTACGGCGCGCCGAACATGCAGACCTTCGGCTTCAACATGCGCAACCTGTTCCTGTATGCGTGGCCGGTCTGGCCGATCGCAGGCTGGGCCTGGGTTGCCTGGGCCGGCATGCGCCGCGCGCCGCATGTGGCGCTGCCGCTCGCATTATTGTTGCCGACGCTGGTACTGCTGTTCTTGCAGACCAACGCCAGCGATGTGCAGTTCATCCTGCTGCTGCCGCCGATGGCGATCCTCGGCGCATTTGCGCTGCCGACGCTCGCACGAGGCGTGATCAACGCGATCGACTGGTTCGCCCTGCTGTTCTTCACCATTTTCGGCGGCACGGTGTGGTTCCTCTGGATTGCCAAGACGACAGGTTGGCCGCCGCGCATCGCGCGCAACGTGTTCCGACAGTTGCCCGGCTTCCAGCATCACTTCACGCTTTCTGCGGTCATCTTCGCGCTGCTGGCGACGGTGGCATGGGTGCTGGTGGTGCGCTGGCGCCTGTCACGCGCGCCCAAGCAGATCTGGCGCCCCGTGGTGATTTCCGCGGCCGGCACCACGCTGATGTGGGTCATGGCCATGACCCTGTGGCTACCGTCGATCAATTACGGCAAGACTTACCGTGATGTCGTCGAAGCGGCGTCCATGGCGCTGCCCTCCACCTATCAGTGCGTGCAGCCGATCCGCATGGGCAATGCGCAGCTCGCGTCGTTCGCCTACTTTGGGCATTTCCGCTTCGGCGGTCCGGATGATGGCTGCGACATCTTGCTGCGGCACGACAGCGCCGACTACGGCGAGCCGAGCAAGATCTCGCATTTCGAATGGCGGCTGATATGGGAAGGCCGTCGCCCGGCCGACCGTGACGAGCGTTTCCGCATGTATCGCCTGGTCGATACTTCGCACGCCACGCACGCACGCCCTGAACTGCCGCGGCGCCGTCTGCCCCAGTAACCCTGAACCTTCCTGCCGGCGGCATGGCTGGCGGCCGCGCCGCCACTGCCGGCTGACTTACGCGCTCTCTCGCGCTTGTATGAATCCGGCATGAACCTGCTCCACGATCTGCGGCGCATCGCCCATCTTGCCGCGCCAGTTTTGGTTGGCCAGCTAGCCGTCATTGCGTTCGGCGTCATGGACACCGTCATGGCCGGCCGCGCGTCGGCCAGCGACCTCGCAGCGGTCGGCCTCGGCGGTTCAATCTATATCACCGTCTATATCAGCCTGATGGGCGTCCTGCAGGCGCTAGCGCCGATTGCCGGCCAGCTCTATGGCGCGGGACGCAGCGAGGAGATCGGAAGCGAAGTCCGGCAAGCCGCCTGGCTCGGGTTGGCGCTGTCCGTCCCCGGCGTACTGCTGCTCACCTTCCCGGAGCCGCTGCTGGCCTTCGCCAAGGCGCCACCGGAATTGGTCGGCAAGGCGAGCCAGTATCTGCATATCGGCGCGTTCGGCTTGCCCGCCGCGCTCGGCTTCCGCATCTATTCGGCGCTCAACAATGCGTTGTCGCGCCCGGTCATGGTGACGATGCTGCAAATCGTCGGCCTGGCCCTGAAAGTGCCGCTCAATGCGTGGTTCATCAACGGTGGCTTTGGCGTGCCCGCCATGGGCGGCCCCGGCTGCGCGCTCGCTTCGACACTGATCAGCTGGACCTGGTGCATTGCGGGGCTGCTGATCCTGCGCTACAGCGCGGTCTATCGGTCCCTGAAGATTTTCTCGGCCTGGAGCTGGCCAGTGGCCGCGCAGTTGCGGGCGCTACTGCGGCTAGGCGTGCCGATGGGGCTGACCTACTTGATCGAGATCACATCGTTCACGCTGATGTCCATTTTTATCACGCGCATGGGCACCGTCATGCTTGCCGGACACCAGATCATCGCCAACCTGGGTGCCGTGGCCTACATGCTGCCGCTTTCGCTGGCCATCGCCACCTCGACGCTGGTCGCCCAGTCGATTGGCGCGCGCGACATGGCTGGCGCCAGCCGCCTTGCTTGGCGCGGCATCTGCCTGGCAGCAATCCTGGCCATGCTGACCGGCTGCCTGCTATGGCTGCTGCGCGAGCCTATGCTGCACGCCTATACGAAGGATGCCGCAGTAGTGGCCGCGGCACTGCCGCTGGTGCTGTTTATCGCCTTCTATCAGGCCTTCGATGCCGTCCAGGTCATGACGGCGTTTATCCTGCGCGCTTACAAGATTGCGCTGATCCCGACGCTGATCTACGCCGGTTCGTTATGGGGCATCGGGATTGGCGGCGGTTATGTGCTGGGATTCGGCCTGATCGATGCCCTGCCCCCGTTCACGCGCGGCGCCTCCGGCTTCTGGATCGCCAACAGTGCGAGCCTGGCAGTGGCCGGCTTTTTCCTGGTGCGGTATTTCATGCGCATCAGTGCAGCGGAACGGCACTGAGCATTAATGGGTGGGTATTAGCTCTCTGCCCGGATGGAGAGTGAATGGCCCGCGCTACTGGCACTGGTCCGGTACTTGATATTGAGCCAGGTACAAAAGAAAAAACCCACATGGCATTAACCATGTGGGTTTAGTTTTGGCGGAGTGGACGGGACTCGAACCCGCGACCCCCGGCGTGACAGGCCGGTATTCTAACCGACTGAACTACCACTCCTTAGTCGGCTGCTACATCGAGCTTCGCTCGACGCAGCATATTCAGGCATTTGATTACGCCCGATGTTATGGCGTCCCCTAGGGGATTCGAACCCCTGTACTCACCGTGAAAGGGTGATGTCCTAGGCCTCTAGACGAAGGGGACAGAAACTTGTCTTTCAACACGTTCCGTCTCGCGCTGATTAGTCCGTTATTCTAACAAACTTCTCTGCGCTTTGGAAGCATCTTTTTTACTGCGATGCCTCCTGAATTCTGGTGGAGCTAAGCGGGATCGAACCGCTGACCTCTTGCATGCCATGCAAGCGCTCTCCCAGCTGAGCTATAGCCCCGTATTACAGCATTTACTTCGCTACTGCATTTCACCGTCTTCGGCATTAACACCGTGTTCAGCGAATAAAAGGATTATATACAGCTTCGATATAAACCGCAACAGTTATTTGCCATCGCGGTGATTATCAGATAATCCTCTCACTTATAAGAAAAAACCCACATGGCATTAACCATGTGGGTTTAGTTTTGGCGGAGTGGACGGGACTCGAACCCGCGACCCCCGGCGTGACAGGCCGGTATTCTAACCGACTGAACTACCACTCCTTAGTCGGCTGCTACATCGAGCTTCGCTCGACGCAGCATATTCAGGCATTTGATTACGCCCGATGTTATGGCGTCCCCTAGGGGATTCGAACCCCTGTACTCACCGTGAAAGGGTGATGTCCTAGGCCTCTAGACGAAGGGGACAGAAACTTGTCTTTCAACACGTTCCGTCTGGAACCATCCAAACTACAGATAATCCCTAAAACTTGGTGGAGCTAAGCGGGATCGAACCGCTGACCTCTTGCATGCCATGCAAGCGCTCTCCCAGCTGAGCTATAGCCCCATGGTACTGCCATTTACTGCAACTTGCTGATTCGCCGCACCGGAGATAATCCACCGTTTCAAGCGAAGCCGAGATTATATATCAACCTCGATTTTTTGCAAGCTCCTAATCTGTCTTTTTTCTTGCTGCTTTCGCAGATTTTGGCCTCTCGGCCCAAGATCTTTCCAGATCCGCCCGCTTGGTCATGACCGCGCTGCAGGGAGAACGAGATTATGGCGAACTCCTAGCCAGAGCGCAAGCCCCTGCCAGGAGTTTTTCGCAGCTTTTTATGCCTCGACACCCGCGCCGATACGGCGCAGCACGGTTTCCCGGCCGAACAGCTCGAGCACCGCGTCGATGCTTGGTGTCTGGAGCTGGCCGGCCACCAGCAGGCGCACCGGCATGGCCAGCTTCGGCATCTTCAGCCCGAACTCGGCCAGCACCGCCTTGAACGTGGCGCCGATGGCCTCGCGCTTCCACTCGGGCAATGCCGCCAGCTGGGTCGCCAGCGCCTTGAGTGCCGGCTGGATTTCCGGCGTCAGGTGCTCGGCCTTCAGTGCAGCATCGGCCTGCGGCTCGCCGCGGTAGAACAGCAGTGCCGTCTGCGCGACTTCCTTGAGCGTGTTGGCCCGGTCCTTGACCAGCGCGATCACGCCGACCAGGTCTGCGCCCTCCACCGTGCCGCCAAGCGCTTCGATGAACGGACGCGTAAGCTCAGCCAGACGCGCGTTGTCGCCGGTCTTGATGTAGTGATTGTTCAGCCAGGCGAGCTTCTCGGGGTTGTACTGCGCCGGCGACTTGCCCAGGTGCTCAAGGTCGAACCACTCGACGAACTGCTCGCGGCTGAAGATTTCCGCGTCGCCGTGCGCCCAGCCCAGCCGGGCCAGATAGTTCACCACGGCCTCCGGCAGATAACCTTCGTCGCGATAGCCGGTCACGCTCATGGCGCCATGGCGCTTGCTCATCTTCTCGCCACTCTCGTTGAGCACCGTGGGCAAGTGCGCGTAGACGGGTTGCGTGCCGCCAAGCGCGCGGATGATATTGATCTGACGCGGCGTATTGTTGACGTGGTCGTCACCACGGATCACGTGCGTGATCTTCATGTCAAGATCGTCGACCACCACGCAGAAGTTGTAGGTGGGCGTGCCGTCCGGCCGCGCAATGACCAGGTCGTCCAACTCCTCGTTCGAGATCTCGATACGGCCCTTGACCGCGTCGTCCCAGACTACGCTGCCGTCAAGCGGATTGCGGAAACGCAGCACCGGCTTCACGCCGGCCGGCGGCTCCGGCAATACCTTGCCCGGCTCCGGGCGCCAGAAGCCGTTGTAACGCGGCTTTTCGCCGCGCTCGCGCTGGGCTTCGCGCAGGGCGTCCAGTTCTTCCGTGCTCATATAGCACGGATAGGCCAGCCCGCTGTCGACCATCTGGGCCAGCACCTCGCGGTAGCGGTCCATGCGCTGCATCTGGTAGAACGGGCCTTCGTCAATATCCAGGCCCAGCCATTCCATGCCTTCGAGGATCACGTCGACGGCTTCCTGCGAGGAACGCTCGACATCGGTATCTTCGATGCGCAGCACGAAATCGCCCTTCATGCGGCGGGCGAACGCCCACGGATAAAGCGCGGATCGGATATTGCCGAGGTGGATAAAGCCGGTCGGGCTCGGCGCGAAGCGGGTGCGGACGCGTTGGGTCATGGCGGTCGGGAACAAACAAAAAAGCCCGCGCGGACGCGCGCAGGCTGGAATATGTCGGTGCTGCATTATAGCAAGCGAAGCCGCCGACCCCCGCCCGCCAGGATGGTGGCCAGTTGACCCGCCACCATCCCGAACGGAATCATTTATGCTTCGGGCGGTCACAGGAACGGCCGGCGCGGAAATTTTTCATCGCTGAGCCGATCAAGTCACATTTCAGATTCCGCCCGCCTCTGCTTACCCACTGGCACCCGATTCATGCAACGACGTCATTTTCTCGGCGCCTCCGCTGTCGCCCTGCTCTCCGCGTGTTCGTTTGGCCCGCGCCCTTCCACACCCGTTGAGCCTGCCAACCCGGTGGCCACGCAGCCAGCACCGCGACCCATCAAGATCGGCCTGGCGCTCGGTGGCGGTGCCGCGCGTGGCTTTGCCCATATCGGCGTAATCAAGGCGCTCGAAGCACAGGGCATCCACCCGGACCTGGTCACGGGCACCAGCGCCGGCTCGGTAGTCGCGGCACTCTATGCCACCGGCATGAGCGGCTTCGAGCTCAACAAGCTCGCCCTGACGATGGATGAAGCCGCCATCGCCGACTGGGCCCTGCCCTTCGGGACCCGCTTCGGCGGCTGGCTAAAGGGAGAGGCCCTGCAGAACTACGTGAACCGGCTGGTTTCGAACCGTCCGATCGAGGCGATGAAGCTGCCGCTAGGCATCGTGGCAACCGATCTCAAGACCGGGGAGCGCATCCTGTTCCGACGCGGCAATACCGGGCAGGCCGTACGTGCGTCCAGCAGCGTACCAGGCGTGTTCCAGCCGGTTTCCATCCAGGGCCGCGATTATGTGGACGGCGGCCTGGTCGAGCCCGTGCCGGTCGATTCGGCGCGCAGCATGGGCGCCGATTTCGTCATCGCCGTCAACATCTCGGCAGACCCGTCCAGCCAGAAGAATGGCGGCCAGAGCGGCGTGCTGCTGCAGACCACGACCATCATGGGGCAGTCGATCAACAAGATGGCGCTCGCGCGTGCGGACGTGGTCATCCGCCCTGAACTGCCGGACATGGGCGGCAGCGATTTCAACTCCCGCAACCGCGCCGTACTGGCGGGAGAACAGGCCACGGCGGCGATGATGGCAACCTTGCGCCAGAAGCTGGAACAGGCCCGGCTGCGGCCAGCCGGCACCGTGGCGGCGCAATAGCCGGCCTGCCGCACAAGACAAAAAAGGACTGCCTTGGCAGTCCTTTTCTTTTGGCGCATGACTGACGATCAGCCGCCGTACAGCGTGCGCGTGCTCGCGTTCGGGTCGAATCGCTTGAGGGTCTCGACCATGTTGCCAAGGCTGTCACCACGGTTCGACGACTGGTTGTCGTCGATGCGGCGCGCGCCGTTGTAGCGCGTCACCCAATAGGCGGCGCGCATGTCGTCGACGCGGATCTTGCTGCCCGTGGACGGGGCATGCACGAACTTGTTGTCGCCGATATAGATGCCGACGTGCGAAAACGTCTGGCGCATGGTGTTGAAAAACACCAGATCGCCCGGGCGCAGGTCGCTGGCGGCCACGTTGGTGCCGACCTGGCTGATTTCGACGGAACGGCGCGGCAGCATGAAGCCGAAAGTGTCATGGAACACGTAGCGGACAAAGCCGCTGCAGTCCAGGCCGGATTCGGGGCTGTTGCCGCCGAAGCGGTAACGCACGCCGATCAGGCCAAGCGCGTTCATGACCAGGTCGCCAGCCTTGCTGGCGACGTTGCTGGTGGAAGTCACGACCGACGACAGCAAGCCGCGCTTGCCTTCCACATGCGTGTCCGCGCCCAGTTGGGCCGAAGCGTCGATGCGGGCATCGGGGTCCTTGAAGACCGTATCCGCCAGCACTCCATTCGACACAGTCGCACCGCAGGCAATGGCAATCCCTGCGGCAACGCGTGCCAGGGAATGAAGTACCGATCGCTGCATTGGTTCTCCTGATGAATCGTTCGAATCATCCCCATCACGCCGGACGAATACCGCGGCGCGGATGGTGATGCCTGAATCATTGCGGGGATAACCGTACGCAAGAAGCGCGCCGGTCATATGAGCACGGAAACCGTGCAGGTCTCGCCGCAAAGCGGACGAGCGACCACCCCAAAAAATAGTCCTCGCGGGATGGTATAGGCTTGTCACCCGTCTGTCAAAGTTCGTTACAAATTCGACGGAAAGCGCTTTGCAATCAATGACCTACTTCAATTTTCGCATCTGGATTATCGTTTTTTGCATGACAAATGCGTGACGCCGCCCGAAGGCGGCGCCTTGCTGCACGGCAATGGATTCAGACTGCACCAATCTGGGCAGCGGCCATCAGCTTGCGCGTATAAGGATGTTGCGGCGCGCCGAGAACGGCCTCGGTCTCCCCCGCCTCTACCACCTCGCCGGCCTTCATGACGATGACCCGATGGGCCATCGCACGGATGACCGCCAGATCGTGGCTGATGAACAGGTAGCTGAGGTTGTACTTGTGCTGCAACTGGGAAAGAAGGCCGAGCACCTGCTGCTGGATCGAGACATCGAGCGCCGAGGTGGGCTCGTCGAGCACCAGGATCTGCGGCTTGAGTATGAGTACCCGCGCGATCGCGATGCGCTGCCGCTGCCCGCCCGAGAATTCGTGCGGATAGCGGCCTAGCGCGGTCCGGTCCAGCCCGACTTCGCGCAGCGCTTCGATGACACGCTCGCGCATGGCGTCGTGCTTCAGGTCCGGCTGGTGCAGCGCCAGCCCCTCCCCAACGATCTGCTCGATTGTCATGCGCGGCGACAGCGACCCGAACGGATCCTGGAACACCACCTGCATGCGCGCGCGCAACTTGCAGCGGTCCTTGCTCGTGGCGTCGTCGAAGCTACGACCCAGGAAATGGATCGTGCCCGCGCTCTTGCGCTGCAGCGCCAGCACGGTATGAGCCAGCGTGGTCTTGCCGGAGCCCGATTCGCCGACGATGCCGATGGTTTCGCCCTCGCGCAGCTGAAAATCGACATCCTTTACCGCGGCGAACTGATCCTTGCCGAACCACCCTGCCATGCCCTTGCGCTTGCGCGCGTAGTTGACGCACAGGCCGCGCGCCTCCAGCAGCGTAGGCGCCAGCGGCACCAGCGGCAGCACCTCGCGCCGCGGACGGCTGTCGATCAGCTTGCGAGTATACGGATGCTGCGGCGATGCGAACACCTGCGCGGTCTCGCCGGTCTCGACCAGCACACCCTTCTCCATGACCCCGACACGCTGCGCGAACGAACGCACGAGGTTCAGGTCGTGGGTGATCAGCATCACCGCCATGCCGAATTCGGCCTGGAGGTCGCGCAACAGGTCCACGATCTGCGCGCGGATGGTGACGTCGAGCGCGGTGGTCGGTTCGTCCGCGAGCAGCAGCTTCGGGCGGCAGGCCAGCGCCATGGCGATCATCGCGCGCTGGCGCTGGCCGCCGGAAAGCTGGTGCGGGAAACTGTCGAAGCGGTGCGCCGCATCGCTGATACCGGTGCGTTCCAGCAATGCAATCGCGCGTTCACGCGCTGCGCGCCGGTCGAGCCCTTCGTGGAGCGCCAGCGTTTCGACGATCTGGTTGCCGATCGTGTACAGCGGATTCAGCGCGGTCATCGGCTCCTGGAAGATCATGGCGATCTCCGCACCGCGGATGGCGCGCATGTCACGGTCCGATACGTCCAGCAGGTTGCGGCCCTCGAACCGGATCGCACCCTGGTAGGTAGCATCCTCGACGAGCCGCAACATGGCCAGCGCGGTGACCGTCTTGCCGGAACCCGACTCGCCCACCAGCGCATAGCGCTCGCCGGCACGCAGGTCGAAACTGACCTCGCGCACGGCACGGGTAGCGTCGTCGCCGTGACCAAACGTCACCGACAGCTTGTCCACACAGATGAGCGTACTGCCTGGCGCCGGGGACGGCGTCGGCTCCAGCGGCATGGCCTCTGCTTCGCGCAGCTTCGGCACCACGTTCATGGCGTCACCCCTGCCGGCGCGCCGGCCGGCACTTTCGGCGCCACGCGGCCGCGCAGCGCGGCCAGGCCCAGACGCGTATCGAACGCATCACGCAGCGCGTCGCCCATGAACGTCAGCAACAGCAAGGTGACCACGAGCACCGTGAAGGTCGACAGCGAAATCCACCACGCATCGAGATTACCCTTCCCCTGCGCCAGCAGCTCGCCGAGACTCGGCGTGGTCGGCGGCACGCCCAGGCCCAGGAAGTCCAGGCTGGTCAGCGCGAGAATCGCCGCACTCATGCGGAACGGCAGGAAGGTGATGACCGGCGTCAGGCTGTTGGGCAGGATATGGCGCCACATGATCTGTACGTTCGACAAACCCAGCGCCCGTGCCGCCTTGACATAGTCGAGCGAACGATTGCGGTAGAACTCCGCGCGTACGTAGTCCGACAGGCCCATCCACCCGAACAGCGACAGCAGGATAATCAGCAGCGCCAGGCTCGGCTCGAAGATCGAGGCAAAGATGATCAGCAGGTACAGCTCGGGCATGGAACTCCAGATCTCGATGGCCCGCTGCGAGAACAGGTCGAACCGCCCACCGAAGAAGCCCATCAGCGCGCCAGTCAGGGTACCGATGACCACGCCGATCAGCGTAAGCGCAAGCCCGAACAGCACCGACACGCGGAAACCATAGATCAGGCGCGCGAGCACGTCGCGGCCGCGATCGTCGGTGCCGAGCCAGTTCTCGGCCGACGGCGGCGCCGGGTTCGGCTCCTTGGCGAAGTAATTGAGCGAATCGTACGAATAGTGGTTCAGCGGGAATACCGCGAAATTGCCATTGGTAGTGATGCGGTCGCGGATATACGGATCCAGGTAATCCGCAGGCGTAGCGAAATCACCGTCGAACGCGGTTTCCGGATAGACCTTGACGATCGGGAAATACCACGCGTCCTTGTACCGCACCACGAGCGGGCGATTGCTCGACAGGACTTCCGCGCACAGGCTGAGCACGAAGATCGCGACGAACAGGATCAGGCTCCAGTAGCCCAGGCGATTGCGCCGGAAACGCTGCCACGCCCGCTGGCGCGGGGACGGCGAATGCGGCAGGCCGTTCGGCACCGATTGCGAGAGGACTTTCATTTGTGCAGGGCCTCGAAGTGGATGCGCGGGTCGACCAGCACGTAGCAAACGTCGGAAATCAGCCGGGTCACCAGGCCGATCAGCGTGAACAGGTAGAGCGTGCCGAGCACGACGGGATAGTCGCGCCGCAGTACAGCTTCATAGGACAACAGCCCGAGGCCATCAAGCGAGAACAGCGTTTCGATCAGCAGCGAGCCCGTGAAGAACGCGCCGATGAACGCAGCCGGAAACCCCGTCACGAGCGGGATCAGCGCATTGCGGAACACGTGCTTCCACAGCACGCGGCGCTCCGACAAACCCTTGGCCCTTGCCGTCAGTACATACTGCCGGCGGATCTCGTCAAGGAACGCGTTCTTGGTCAGCATGGTCACTACGGCAAAGCTGCCCACCACCGACGCAGTGATCGGCAGCACCAGGTGCCACAGGTAGTCCATGACCTTGCCCATCAGCGAGAGCTGGTCCCAGTTGTCGGAAGTCAGGCCGCGCAGCGGGAACCATTGCACGAAGGTGCCGCCGCCGAACAGCACGAGCAGCAGCACGCCCAGCACGAAGCCCGGAATCGCGTAGCCGACCAGCACGATCATGCTGGTGACCACGTCGAAGCGGCTGCCCGCGCGGATTGCCTTCGAAATGCCGAGTGGCACCGATATCAGGTAGGTCAGGAAGAACGTCCATAGCCCGAGGCTGACCGAAACCGGAAGCTTGGACCTGACCAGCTCCCACACGCTGCGGTGCTGGAAGTAGCTCTGGCCAAGGTCGAAGCGCGCAAAGCGCTTGAGCATCAGGAAGTAGCGTTCGAGCGGCGGCTTGTCGAAGCCGTACAGCGCCTGGATTTCCTTGATCTTTTCGGGATCGACGCCGCGCCGGCCACGGTACTCGGCACCTCCGCCGCTGGCTTCGCCGCCACCGCCGCCACGCCCCTTCAGTTCCAGCATCATCTGCTCGACGGGGCCACCCGGCACGAACTGGATGACGACAAAGGTCAGCGTGATGACGCCGATCAGCGTCGGGATCATCAGCAAAATGCGCTTGAACAGATAGGCAAGCATCGCCGTTCCTTTTGCTCAGCGAGCCTTCGGTTGCACGTCGGTGCGCCACCAGTTGCTCAGAATCCAGCCTTCGGCCGTGTAGTAATAAGGCAGCCGGTCCTTGGGGTAGCCCAGTTCCTTGCGATACGCCACCCGATGCGAGGCACTGTACCAGTTTGGCACGATGTAGTACCCATGCATCAGCACACGGTCCAGCGCCCTGCCCGCAGTGACGAGTTCTTCACGCGTGTTGGCATGCAGCACGTTGTCGACAAGCTGGTCCACCTGCGGCGACTTCAGCCCGAACAGGTTGTCCGAGCCCGGTGTGTCGGCCGCCTCGCTGGAAAACCGGTCACGCAGTTCGTTGCCGGGGCTCTGCGAATCGGGGAAACGGATCGACACCATGTCGAAATCGAAATCCTCGAGCCGCTTCTGGTACAGCGCGTAGTCGGTGGTGCGCTGGTTCACCTGGATGCCGAGCTTCTCGAGATTGCGGACATAGGTGGTGATCACCCGGCTCATCGCGCCGCCATCGTCGAGGAACTCGAACACCATCGGCTCGCCCTTGGCGTTGCGCAGCGCATCATCGGTATAGGTCCAGCCGGCCTGCGCCAGCAGGCGGCGCGCCTCGCGCAGGTTGTCACGCAGCGTTCGCGGCGGGTTCGTGGACGGCTGCACGACATCGGGGCCGAAGACTTCGGGCGCCAGTTTGGCGTGCATCGGCTCCAGCAACTTCAGTTCGCCCGGCCCCGGCTTGCCCCCGAACGCGGCGCTGGCAGCGAGTTCGCTGTTGGAAAACCAGCTGTCCAGGCGCTTGTATGCGCCATAGAAAAGCTGGCGGTTGAGCCATTCGAAATCCAGCGCGAGGATCAGCGCCTGCCTGACCCGCACGTCCTTGAAGATGGGCTTGCGCATGTTCATGACGAAGCCCTGCATGCCCGCGCCGTTGCGGTGCGGGAACTCCGTTTTGATCAACTCGCCCTTGCTGAATTTCGTGCCCTGGTAGCTCTTGGCCCAGTTCTTGGCGCGGTACTCGACGATCGCATCGAACTCGCCCGCCTTGAAGGCTTCGAGCTTGGCGGTTTCGTCCTTGTAGAGCCGGTAGATGACGCGGTCGAAATTGAAGGTGCCGCGCCGTACGGCCAGCTTCTTGCCCCAGTAGTTCGGGTCGCGCTTGAAGATGATGCCGCGGCCCGCGTCATAGCGATCGATGATGTACGGGCCGCTGGTCACCGGCTCCTCGAACGTCAGCTTCTCGAAGGGCACGGCCTGGGTCCACTTTTTCGAGAACACGGGCAACGAGCCGACGATCAGCGGCAGTTCGCGGTTGCGTTG
The DNA here is from genome assembly GCF_905397435.1 of Cupriavidus numazuensis. Lineage (GTDB taxonomy): Bacteria > Pseudomonadota > Gammaproteobacteria > Burkholderiales > Burkholderiaceae > Cupriavidus > Cupriavidus numazuensis. The sequence goes on along the minus strand of NZ_CAJPVI010000006.1, from coordinate 165,694 downwards.
CTTGAAATCAAAGCGCACGCTGCGCTCGCCCGTGACCACGACCGACTTCACGTCCATGCACATGCTGCGGTAGCCCGGGCTGGACGCCTTGCTCATCAGCATGTCGTAGGAATATTTCACGTCCGATGCCAGCACCGGGTCGCCGTTGGAAAAGCGCGCTTCTGGCCGGATATGGAAGACGACCGAAAGCTCGTCCGGCGCCACCGTGACATCGTCGGCCAGCAGGCCGTAGGAACTGGCGGTTTCGTCGGCGCTGCTGATCAGCAGCGACTCGAACATCAGCGCGTTCAGCCCCGGCGCGGCGGTGCCCTTCAGCGTGAATGGATTGAACTTGTCGAAGCTCGTGCGGCGGTCCGGGTTGGCCAGCACCAGCGTGCCGCCCACCGGAGCGTCCGGATTGACGTAATCGAAATACTTGAAATCGGCGGGGTATTTGAGATCCCCGTGCAACGCAAAGCCATGCGCCGCATTCGCCGTTGCGGGAATGCCCGCAGCGAGCGCCAGCGCCAGCCCGAACCGCAGTACCGTGTCTCGACGGAAGCACTGCCATGCCGCCTGAAGCGGCCAACGTGCTTGTATAGGCATCCCGCTGGATTCCTCCAATATGACTCTGGGGTCCGGCGTTCTGCGGCCGGGCCAAGTTGTGAGACAATTTTACATGCGTCCGGGTAGGCTCCAGCCATCCGGACATTCCCTCTACTCGGCGCAATAAAGTGGCCGTCGGACACCGCGGCATGCCACGGCCGTGTGGCCACAGCACGAAGCGTGCCCGATACAACACCTTGGAGAATTTATGGGATTTCTGGCAGGTAAGCGGATCCTCATCACCGGCTTGCTATCGAACCGTTCGATCGCCTATGGCATCGCATCGGCCTGCAAACGCGAAGGCGCCGAACTCGCCTTCACCTACGTCGGCGAACGGTTCAAGGACCGGATCAGCGACTTTGCCAAGGAATTCGGCACCGATCTCGTCTTCGAATGCGACGTCGGCAGCGACGAGCAGATCGCCGCGACCTTCGACGGCCTCGGCAAGCGCTGGGAAAAGCTCGACGGCCTGGTGCACTCGATCGGCTTCGCCCCGCGCGAAGCCATCGCCGGCGATTTCCTGGAAGGCCTGTCGCGCGAAGGCTTCCGCATTGCGCATGACATCTCCGCCTACAGCTTCCCCGCACTGGCCAAGGCCGCGCTGCCGATGCTGTCGGACAAGGCTTCGCTGCTGACGCTGACCTATCTCGGCGCCGAGCGCGTGGTTCCGAACTACAACACCATGGGCCTGGCCAAGGCAGCGCTTGAGGCGAGCGTGCGCTATCTGGCGGCGTCGGTCGGCCCGCGCGGCATCCGCGCGAACGGCATCTCGGCCGGCCCGATCAAGACGCTGGCTGCGTCCGGCATCAAGGACTTCGGCAAGCTGCTCAATGCCTTCGAGAATTCGGCCCCGCTGCGTCGCAACGTGACCATCGACGAAGTGGGCAATGTCGCGGCCTTCCTGCTGTCCGACCTGGCCAGCGGCGTAACCGGCGAGATTACCTACGTCGACGCCGGCTTCAACATTGTTGGCGCGGGTCTGCCGGAATAAACGCAAGCTGCAGTTCGCCAACCGGCCCTGAAGGGGTGCCAGCATTGCTGGCACCCCTTTTTCATTGGATCAGCACGGGCACATCCGCCAGCCTCAGCGGCCCATGCGCCGATCGTAGCGATTCGATATGCGGCCTAGCAGGTTGGGATCGCGCGAGTCGCTCGCATCGAACTGCACGCGCACCGAGCCGTCGGCCTGCCGCTGCACACTGGCGCGGACGACCGTGTTGCCGTAGTTCCCCGCAATGGAGCCGCTCGCGTAGTCCTGCACGCTGACGGCCACCCCTTCATCGCGCATGGCGCCCGCCGCGGCATCGAAGGAACGATCGAAACTCGCCGGCGCCCCGGGTGCGGGAACGCCATAGTAGGTACACCCGCCCTGCAGGAGCAGCAGGACGACGGCAAACACTGCCAGCAGGATGCGTTTCATGGCGCCACCTTCGTCCGGACCGGACCGAGTGCTGTTCCCGATACGACCTTAGTGCGTCGCTGCCACTTTTTCAATTTCTACTGCGACAACGCGGCCTGCCGCTGCGCAATCCGCGCGCCGTTCCCTTCCCAGCCCAAGTCGTCGTCGCCCTTTTCCTGCCATGTGCCTACTCCCTGCCTAATATGGGGAAACACCGGGTCGCCTCATGCCTCGCGACCCTGGCGCAATGCCTCTTTCCGCACGCCTGAGACCGCCGCCGGTCGCGCCCTACGCGTTTTCCCCGACTGTCCCGAGATGCAAACAGGTTGTCCCGCATAGTCAAACCGCGCCCTGCCAATCTCCGATACTTCGCCAGTCGCTTCCGAGGCCATGTCTGAGCCTCGGGCCGCCCGGCCGGCAGGTCCGAACGGGCGATCAAGATTCTCAGGAGAAGCATTCATGCTTGGACATTCTTCCACTCAACCCGCCATGGTGACCGGCACGCAGACCGTGGCCGCATCCCGCTTTTATCCATGGCTGGTTTTCGCGCTCAGCTTTGGCCTGCTGCTGTCGGACTACATGTCGCGCCAGGTGCTCAACGCGGTATTCCCGCTGCTGAAAGCGGAATGGGCACTCACCGACACCGAACTCGGCGCCCTGGGCGGCATCGTGGCGCTGATGGTCGGCCTGCTGACGTTTCCGCTGTCGATCCTTGCTGACCGGTGGGGCCGCGTCAAAAGCCTGACGCTGATGGCCGCGCTCTGGAGCGTGGCGACGCTGGGCTGCGCGCTGGCCAACAACTTCGGCGAAATGTTCATCGCCCGCCTGTGCGTCGGCATCGGCGAAGCAGCCTACGGCAGCGTGGGCATCGCCGTGGTGCTGTCGGTGTTTCCGCGCCACCTGCGCGCCAGCCTGAGTTCTGCCTTCATCGCTGGCGGCGCGTTCGGCTCCGTGCTCGGCATGGCTGCTGGCGGCACGCTGTCGGCCCAGTTCGGCTGGCGCTGGGCGTTCGCCGGCATGGCGATCTTCGGACTCGTGCTCGTGGTGATCTATCGCGCGCTGATCACCGAACCGCGCCTGCAGGCGCAGCGCCGCGCATTGGGCGAAGATGCAGCCCCGGGGGCACAGCGCGAGAGCCTGGCCATTCGTCCGCTGTTGTCGGCCCTGTTCTCGGCGCGGTCCATCCTTTGCGCCTATGTAGGCAGCGCGCTGCAACTGCTCGTGATGGGCGCACTGCTCGCCTGGATGCCCAGCTTCCTGTCCCGCTACTACGGCATGGCCACGGACCGTGCAGGCATTACCGCTGCGGCGTTCGTGCTGGCCGCCGGCGCGGGCATGGTGGTGTGCGGCGCGCTGACCGACTGGGTCGCCCGTCATTCGCCGTCACGCAAATGGCTGATGGCCATCGGCTACAGCGTCACCTGCTGCGTGCTGCTGGCCGTGGCGTTCCGGCTGCCGGCCGGTGCAGCGCAGCTTGCGCTGATCGGTGCGGGCATGCTGCTGGTCGGCGGCACGGCCGGCCCCGCCAGCGCCGTCGTGGCCAACCTGACGCGTCCTGCCATCCACGCCACCGCGTTTGCCACGCTCACGCTGGCCAACAACCTGCTGGGCCTGGCCCCGGGCCCGTTCGTCACCGGCGTGCTCGCCGACCGCATCGGCCTGCTCGGCGCCCTGCAATGGGTTCCGCTGACCGGCCTGCTCGCCGCAGTGTGCTTCATCGCCGGCCGCCGCTACTACGCGGCTGACCTGCAGCGCCTGGAACGTCAGCGCGGCGCCCAGTAACTCAATACCCGACCCACTCGATCTCCGGAAATTCAATGAGCCTTACCCCTGACACCACCGTCCTGCTGGTTCCCGGTTTGCGCGATCACGTCGCCGAGCACTGGCAGACCCTGCTGCAGGCGCAGCTGCCGAACGCCCGCTCCGTGGCGCCGCTGGAACATGACAAGCTGAGCCGGGACGCGCGCGTGGCCGCCATGGACGCCGCGCTCGCACAGATCGACGGTCCCGTGGTCCTGGTCGCGCACAGCGCCGGTGTGATGATCACCGTGCATTGGGCCGCGCAGCACCACCGCAAGATCCGCGGTGCACTGCTGGCGACGCCAGCCGATCTCGAAACCCCGATGCCGGCCGGCTATCCGCAGCCCGAGACACTGGCCGACCACGGCTGGCTGCCTGTACCGCGCAAGCCGCTGCCCTTCCCCAGCATCCTCGCGGCCAGTCGCAATGATCCGTTGGCGAAGTACGAGCGCGCCGTGCAACTGGCAAGCGACTGGGGCAGCGAACTGGTCGACCTTGGCGAAGTCGGCCACCTCAATCCGGCTGCCGGCTTCGGGCCGTGGCCGCGCGCCACCGCGCTGATCGATCAGCTGCTCCGCAAGAACTGAAGCCGGCCCCTAAGAAGCCGGCTGCAGACCGCAGGGGCCGCTCCGGCCCCGCAAGCTCCCATGCCGTCACCAGCAGTACCCATTTCGACGGGAAGCCCCGCCTCACAACCCCATCCCCAAAGGAAAAGAAGGAGATTTACCCCATGAAGCTCAGGAGCATGGCCCTGGCCACATTGCTTGCCTGTTCTGGTAGTGCATTCGCGCAGTCGACAGTGACGCTCTATGGCGTCGCTGACATCAACATCGAGTATGTCAACCACGTCGGCGCCATTCCGACGGCAGCCAACCAGTTCAATCCGGGTGCGGCCCACAGCGTGTTCCGCATGGACTCGGGCGGCGTTTCCGGATCGCGCTGGGGCCTGCGCGGCACCGAGGATCTCGGCAACGGCGTGAAGGCGCTGTTCGTGCTGGAAAACGGCTTCAGCCTGGATTCGGGCGCGCTGCAGCAGCAAAGCCGCATGTTCGGCCGCCAGGCGTACGTCGGCGTGCAGAGCAGCAGCCTCGGCCAGATCACGCTTGGCCGCCAGTACACCTCGATCTTCGAAGCGCTCGCCAACTTCGTGCCGGGTGCCTATGCCACGCAGTACGAGCCCGCAGCACTGCTGACGGGTGCGAACTTCCGTGAAGACAACACGGTCAAGTACACCGGCCAGTTTGGTCCGGTCACGGCGCTGGCTCACTACTCGTTCGGCACCGGCCTGGCACTGCCGGCCTTTGTCGGCGTGGCAACGCCGATCGGCGGCAACGGCGAAGTCCCGGGCCAGGCCCGTCGCGACAGCGCGTACGGGGCGGCACTGGCCTACACACAAGGTCCCTTCGGCGTGACCGCAGGCTATGACCAGTGGAATCCGACCATTGGCACCAGCAGTGGCACCGCCAGGAAGGCTGTCATCGCTGCCAGCTACACCTACGGACCGGCCAAGGTCATGGGCGGCTACCGTTGGGGGCAGAGCAAGAATGCGGCAGACGTCCTGATCGGGCGTGATGACTTCTATTGGATCGGCGCCGCTTACCAGGTGACGCCCGCCGTCGCCCTGTCCCTCGAGTACGACTACGACAACCTCAAGAACCAGTTCGGCAATACCAGCCTCGCCAACCCCTGGCAGGTTGCGTTTATCGCGAACTACGCGTTCTCCAAGCGTACCGATGTGTACCTGAGCACGGCTTACGCCAAGAACGCCGGCCTCGCGCTCGACTCGGCGTCCAACTTCTACGCCACCAGCCTTGCCACGGGCAACAGCTACGCGCTGCCCAATGGGAAGAATTCGATGCTGGGTGCGGCTGTGGGCGTGCGCCACAAGTTCTGAGCGCAGCAGGTCTCAACTGATGCTCGTTTGGCCATGCCAGGGAAACTTGGCATGGCTTTTTTTTGGTTCTTCGCGGAATTTAGAGGTGATCGTTCTTGGCTGGCGCCGCTGTTTCGCCGGCGTAGCCGGCGGGGGTTTTGTGGTTGGGATTGAGGTGATCGCTCTTCGCTGGCGCCGCTGTTTCGCCGGCGTAGCCGGCGACTTACTCTTTTGTCCGAGCGACAAAAGAGTAAGCAGAAAAACGCGTCGTTGCCGCTGGCCATCAATTCCACGGCGGCAGTGATTCCAACGGCTTTGGACGCCTGTCACGGTGGTCAGCCGTTCCAACCTGCTACGCCATGTGAGTCAGAACCTATGCCTCACGCGGCACGACTTTTGTACGATCCCCAAGACGGACTCAGGTACAGCGTTCCAATCAGGTCGGTGGTGGGACGCCTGCGGCTGCGCTGCGCGCACGTCGTAGTCGGGGTGCGATCGGCATTACCACTGCTCGCCCCCGAGGGCACTCATGACACGCTTTTGCCGAAGCGCCAGCCAGGAACGACAACCGGCTACATCTTCTCCGGCATGGCCGACGAGTGATGACTCGTAATCAGCCACTGCGAGCCATCCCACCGATACGTGTAGGTGTAGCGTGCCTTGACCACGGCGCCCGTCCGCGCGAAGGTGAACGTGTAGAGGCCGGCATCCACGGCGGAATTGCATCCGATTTCGATCGTGCGGAAGTCGATCTTCCCGGATGGCCTGTCTTGCAGGAAGTGCTGGAAGTAGTCTTCCTTCTCCGCGACCGTCAAGCGGGGCTTGTTCGATACCGTCGGAAGAAGAATGGAGCGATCTGCATAGTTGGCTGCCACCTTGTGCGGGTCGCCTGTCTGCAATGAGCGATTCCATCGATCAAACAGCGCCGAAATCTCCTGCTCCGACGTCGCCTTGCAGCTTTCCGTGCGCAACGCCTGCGTGCTCCCTGTCGTGCCTGTAGTGCCTGCGGTGCCTGGCGTGCCCTGATTCATGGCACATCCCGCGAGTACAAGCGTCAACGCTGCAATGCGATAGGGCTTCATGACAGAGCTCCTCAATTTCAGTTCTTGGTATTGAGAATGGAGCCTGGGCTCAACGCATGGAGTATGGTACATCCCGACAGCGTTAGCCATTTCCATCTGCCGTCCGCAACGTCCGCAGCCCGCAAAGGGGTCTGGGCGCCACTCCGGATGACCCGTACAGATGGGGAGCGAAATCTCGCGTACCGGCACTTGGCGCGCCGCCCTTTCGCTACCAGGCGTGAAAGCAAAAACGCCCCGTCATGGACGGGGCGCTGTGTCAGCGGCCTTCGCGCAGGAACTCTCCCACGACCCGCGCCGATTCGCGTGCGGCGGTCAGAAGGAAGAGATGGCCATCGTCGTGGAACACATGCAGCGCCGAGTCCGGAATACAACCGGACAGGATCTTTGCATTGATCAGCGGCACGATCGGATCATCGCTGCCGTGCAGGACCAGCGTACGCTGCTTCAGCGCACGCAGCCACGGCAGGCTGCTCCAGCCCCATGCGGCCAGCAGTTGATACAGGTAGCCGCGCCCCCGTGGCGGACGCATATGGCACCCATGGACATCGAGCAATGACGGGTCGTCGCGAAAGGCGCCGCCGTAGATGTCCGCACCGACCCGCCGCAGGTACTCCGCATCGGTGTAACGCCGTATGCCGATCATCTTGGTGAGGACGGATGGGCTGCCCGGTACCATGAGCACGCCAGGCGATGTGGCGGCCAGCACCAGGCGGCGGCAGCGCTGGGGATACAGCCGCGCGAATTCCTGTGCCAGTGCGCCGCCCCATGAAACGCCGAGCGTATCGACTGGCCCCGCATAGCCAAGGTGCGACAGCAGCTTGTCTGCCATCACACAAAGATTGGAGAAGCGATAGGGGAACAGGGGCGCCGGAGAGCCGCCGGCACCGGGGATGTCGAAGATGATCACTTCCACATCCGGCAGCGCATCGACGAAAGGTTCGACGAGTTCGAGGTTGGCGCCGATGCCATTGAAAATAAGCAGCGGCGGATGATCGCCGCTGCCGGGCCGGATGCCGACCCTGAGTGCCTGCCCGTCAAGGTCTACCGTACGGGTCTGCATGATATGTCCAGCTTCGGGGCTGGCATTGTTAGTTGTCATCAAGTCGTCCCGGAGAGGTTGGCGGTGAAGCATGGCCACCGGCGGCCATGCTTCCTTGCGCTTACTGCCTGGGACGCAGGATCCCCTTTGCCTCTTCGACGTTTTCCGCCAGGCGCTTGCCCACCGTGGCAATGCTGTCGGCCTGGACCTTGTACACGGTGTCGGTCAGGTTGCGCAGGCCATCAACGGCCTTCTGCAGCGAACGCGGCAGCACTTCCGTGACCTTGGCGACCTGGCCTTCTGCGGCCTGGTCGCGACGGGCGAGCGACTGCAGTTCGGCAGCGGTGTCGGTCATGAACGCAGCCTGCTGGCGCACCAGTGTTTGCAGGCCGCCCAGCAGCGTGGCGTTGACGCTGGCGATTGCCTCGATGTCCTTGCGGCGCGATTCCAGGATCGCGGCCGGATCCAGCCGGTTCTGCTTGACGAAGTCGAACAGTTTGCGTGACGCAGCGGCTGCGGCATTGGTGGCTTCCATCTTTACTCTCCTTACAGATTACAGTTGACGTTACAGAAATCGGGTAGCCGGGCTTACGCCTCGGTCACATAGCGCCCCGGCGCGTCGGCGCATGGCGCATGGCGGTCGCTGCCCAGGCGGGACGGCGCTGCGCCCAATGGGCCAGAACGCGCCTTCAGCCACTCGCTCCAGTGCTCCCACCAGGACGACGGGGTGACCGCGGCACCCTCCAGCCAGGCTTCCGGGTCCGCCGTCTGCGCGTCGTTCAGGAAGAACTTCGCCTTGGCATTCCCCGGCGGGTTGATCAGGCTCTGCACATGGCCGCTGGAGCTGAGCACGAACTCGGTGTTGCCGCCGAACGCGCGCACCGAGCGGTACACGCCCTTCCACGGCGTGATGTGGTCGGTCATGCCGGCAAGCACGTACTTGTCGCAATCGACGGCCGAAAGGTCGATCGGCTCGCCAAGGACGCGCAGCGCGCCCGGTGTCGAGAACTGGTTCAGCGTCAGCATGTCCAGCAACTGGCCATGCAGGCCGGCAGGCAGACGCGTGGTGTCGTTGTTCCAGTAGAGGATGTCGAACGCCGGCGGCGCCTTGCCCAGCAGGTAGTTGTTGACCCAGTAGTTCCACACCAGGTCATTGGGCCGCATCCAGGCGAACACGCGCCCCAGTTCTCCGCCATCGAGCACGCCGCGCGCCTGACTGCCCTGCCGCGCCGCATCGATGGCTTCCGGCGTGGCAAACAGTCCAAGCTGGGACTGCGAATCCAGGCCGAACACGGACACCATCAGCGTGGCCGAATGCACGAGCTTTTCACCGCGCGCCGCGCAGTAGCCCATCAGCGCCGACATCGTCATGGCGCCCGAGCACGCGCCATGCAGGTTCACGTCGGGGCTGCCGGTGATGTCGCGGATCGCGTGGATCGCTTCGATCAGCGCACCCACGTAGGTGTCGAGGTTCCAGTCACGGTGCAGCGAAGTGGGATTGCGCCAGCTCACCATGAACACCTGCATCTCGTTGCGCAACAGGTACTCGACCATGCTCTTGCCCTGCGACAGGTCAAACACGTAGAACTTGTTGACCTGCGGCGGCACGATGAGCTGCGGACGGGCATGCACGTTGGCCGTGGCCGGCGTGTACTGGATCAGTTCCAGGACATCATTGCGGAACACCACCGCGCCCGGCGTGGCGGCCAGGTCCTTGCCGATACGGAATGCGCTCTTGTCCACCTGCGACGGCATGCCCTGGTTCGTCAGCGTATCGGTCAACAGGTTGACCAAGCCGCTGACCAGGTTCAGCCCGCCCGACTCGAAGGTCTTCCGCAATGCGGCCGGATTGCCCAGCAGCGTATTGGTCGGAGCCACGGCGTCGATGAGCAGGTCAGTGAAATACTGCGCACGCTCCTTGCTGCGACCGTCCATGACCGAGCCGGTGACGAAGCCAGTCAGCGCATCGCGCCAGGCCTGGTACCCCTGCAGGGCCATGCGATAGATCGGGTTGTCCTGCCATGCCGGATCGCCAAAGCGACGGTCACGCGTGCACGGCGGCGGCGCGGAGCCGTCCACCACCGCGAACAGGTCTTGCGCGAGCTTGGTCTGCTGTTGCAGCAGCAAGGTCGGTTCCTGCACGCACTGCGCGCCGATCTGCTGGGCGGTGCTGACCATATCTTCGGGGCGCAGGCCCACGAACGGGTTCGGTCCCGTCATGGCCGGCACGTCGTTGACGATTGCCGCCGCAGCGGCTGCGCCTGCTGCCGGCTTCTTCGCCTTCTTTGTTGTCTTCGCCGGCGTTTTTGTACTCACGGCTGTCGTCATGCTGCTACTCCTCGTCCTGCTTGTTCGTACTTTGTTCGTTGCTTTCGTCAGGCGTCAGGCGACCAGCAGCGCAAGCGCTTCGGCCACCAGCGCGGGCTTGCCCTCGCCTTCGATTTCCACCGTGCTCTGCGTCCTGACCAGCACGCGGCCATCGCCCTTGCTGTCGGCAGCCAGCAGGACCACGCGGTTGCGCACGCGCGCACCGGCCTTCACCGGCGTCAGGAAACGCGTCTTCTCCAGCCCGTAGTTCACGGCGGCGCTCGCGTCGTGCGGCACCACGCCCAATTCGGTAAGCTGGCTCGCCACGAGTGAGAGCGTCAGGTAGCCGTGGGCGATGGTGCCGCCGAACGGGCTTTCCCGCCGGGCGCGTTCCACGTCCACGTGAATCCACTGGTGGTCGCCGGTGCACTGCGCGAATGCGTTAATGCGCGCCTGGTCGATCTCTTCCCACGCCGATACGCCGAGTTCCTTGCCAACGAACGCGCCGAGCGTGGCCATGTTGTAGCCTTCGATTGCCATCTCTATTCCTTCCTGATCTTGTGTGCCGAGCGCTGCGTCAGAAGCAGGCTTCGTCCAGACCCAGGAATCCGTCCTGGCCGGTCGTGCTGATCACTGCCGCTTCGAACGCGGAGGCGCGCGGCAGGATGTGGTTGGCGAAGAACTCGGCCGTCGCAATCTTTGCGCCGTAGAACGCTTCGTCTTCACTCCGCTTCTGCGTGGCGACGATCAGCGCCCGCGCCATCTGCCAGCCCGTCAGCACGATGCCGGTCAGCTTGAGATAGGCAACGCTGGCGCCGAACACCGCGTTCGGGTCCTTGCGGCCCTTCTCGACCACGTGGTCCACCGCATTGCCGAGCGCCAGTCGCGCAATACCAAGACGCATCAGCATGGCACTGCACGCGCCGTTGCGGCAGCCGTCGGCGTATTCCTTGAGCGCTTCCAGCGTCTTGTCGATTTCCGCGAGGACGGCCTGCGCCGCCGCGCCGCCGTCGCGCATGGTCTTGCGGCCAATCAGGTCGTTCGCCTGGATTGCCGTCGTGCCTTCATAGATCGGCAGGATGCGCGCATCGCGATAGTGCTGCGCCGCGCCGGTCTCCTCGATGAAGCCCATGCCGCCATGCACCTGCACGCCGAGGCTGGTCACCTCCAGCGACATCTCGGTGCTCCAGCCCTTGATGACGGGCACCAGGTATTCGTACGCGGCACCATAGTGGGCGCGCGTCTCGGCATCCGGCGACTGGTGCGCCAGATCGGAATAGCCTGCCGCCACCAGTGCCAGTGCGCGTGCGCCTTCCGTCAGCGCGCGCATCTCGATCAGCATGCGGCGCACGTCGGGATGCTGGATGATCGTCACAGCGTCCTTCGACGAGCCATCCACCGGGCGGCTCTGCACGCGCTCCTTCGCATAGGCGACAGCCTGCTGATAGGCACGGTCCGAGATGGCGATGCCCTGCACACCCACGCCGAAGCGTGCGGCGTTCATCATCACGAACATGTACTCGAGGCCGCGGTTCTCTTCACCGATCAGGTAGCCGATGGCACCGCCGTTGTCGCCGAACTGCAGCACCGCGGTCGGGCTCGCCTTGATGCCGAGCTTGTGTTCGATCGACACGCACTCCACGTCGTTGCGCGCGCCGAGCGAACCGTCGTCGTTGACCAGGAACTTCGGCACCAGGAACAGCGAGATGCCCTTCACGCCTTCGGGCGCGTCCGGCGTGCGCGCCAGCACCAGGTGCACGATGTTCTCCGCCATGTCGTGCTCGCCGTACGTGATGAAGATCTTGGTGCCGGACACCTTGTAGGAACCGTCCTCCTGGCGATCGGCGCGGGTGCGCACCAGGGCCAGGTCGGAGCCGGCTTGCGGCTCGGTTAGGTTCATGGTGCCGGTCCACTCGCCGGCGATCAGGCGCGGCAGGTAGCGTTGCTTGAGTTCGTCCGAACCTGCCGTGAGCAGCGCTTCAATGGCGCCATCGGTCAGCAGCGGGCACAGCGCAAACGACATGTTGGCCGCGTTCATCATCTCGATGCACGGCGTCGCCACCAGCTTGGGCAGGCCCTGGCCGCCAAACTCGGCCGGATGGACGATGCCCTGCCAACCGCCTTCGCCGAACTGGCGGAAGGCATCACGGAAGCCCGCGGTGGTGGTGACCTGACCTTCGTGCCAGCTACTGGGCTGGCGGTCGCCAGCGGCGTTCAGCGGTGCCAGCACCTCGCCGTGGAATTTCGCGGCTTCCTCGAGCACCGCCTCGACTGTCTCGGGGGTGGCATCTTCGTAGCCGGGCAGCGTGGCAATCTTTGTCAGTCCGGCCAGTTCGCGCATGGCGAACAGCATGTCCTTGGTGGGCGCGGTATAGCTCATCTCATTCCTCTCGCGGAGATGCAGCGTCGGCTCCGGCTCTATGCCCTGCGGCGCTGCGACATCATTGATGGCCCTGATCGTAAGGGCCATCTACGCGAAAGCTATTACCCAAACCCGCCCTTCGAATGACAAATCTTGCCGCATTGCACCATGCCACGACCGAGGCATGCATAGTGCGGCGTTACAGGCGCCTGATGTGGCAGGATTTGTCAGTGGGCGGCCAGTCTTGCCAGCCGCCGCGTACGCTCACAACGCGCGTCGGTAGGCGTTTGGCGTGCTGCCGGTCCAGTGGCGGAACGCGCGATGGAACGCGGTGGGGTTGTCGAAACCCACATCGAACGCAATGGCCGCGATGGGGTCTTCGGAGCGCGTGAGGCGCCGGATGGCGATATCGCGCCGCACCTCGTCCTTGATGGCCTGGAAGGTGGTCCCTTCCGCCGACAGCCGGCGGCACAGCGTGCGCACCGAATGGTGCAGCGCCTGTGCCACCTCTTCGATGGTCGGCGATGCCGGCAGGCAGTCGGCCACGTGTTGGCGGACCCTGTGACAGGTCATCTCCTCGGCGAACGAGACGAAGATCCAGTCCTCCGGTGCGCGCGCGAGGAATTTCTCGAGATCGGGCTTGCGCTGCCGGACCGGCAGATCGAGATACGCAGCATCGAAGACGATGCGCGTGTGCTGCCGATCGAAATGCACGGGTCCCGGAAACAGGTACAGATGGTCGCTGGCGAGCGCTGGGCGCGTATCCGGCAACTCGACCGCCTGCAGCGGTATGCGCTGGCGGATCAGCCACGACGCCACGCCATGCACGAGCTTGAGCATCAGCTCGCGCCCCAGCATGCTCGCGGCCGGTCCGGCCGGGTTGTCCGCCAACTCGACGATGCCGCTCGGACCGTCGCGCCGGGACTCCATGCGGAAGTCGTCAAGGATCAGATGGAAGAACTGCCCGAAGCGGCGCAGCGCGACTTCCAGTCTTGGCGCGTCGAGCAGGCTCAGGCAGAGGTACTTGAGCACGCCATTGCGCAAGGGCCGGCTGAAGATGCCCGGCATTTCGTCGTCCAGCTCTTTCGCGAGCAGGCGGTAAAGCGTCGAAAACTGTTCCTGCGTGACCCGCGCGGCAGGCTCCGACAACAATTCCGATGCGATACCGGAGCATTCGGCCAGCCGTGCCATGGCCGCAGGATCGGCACCGGACAGGAAGCCGTTGACGACAGAGATGGGGACAGTAGCGGAAAAGTCGTTCACGTCATTCACACGAGGCACTGGCAATGCGTGCGATGAAAAGGTGGCGGCTGGTGCATTCTGTCACAGCCGCCGCGCCGTGAGAATCCGTCAGCTACGCGGTGTCCCTCGCCTGGCCCTCATGCTGCAAGCGCCATTTCGACACGCTGCAGCCAAACTGGCTGCCGAACCAGCGCGAAAACGCGCTCAGCGACGAGAAGCCCAGCAATGTGGCCACTTCGGACAGCGGCCGCTCGCGGTTGTCGATATAGCGCACGACCAGGCTCGCACGCGCTGCATTGACGATATCGGAATAACTCGTCTTCTCCTGCGCCAGGCGCCGGTGTACCGTGCGGCGGTCCACCCCGAGGTGCTGCGCCACGCGGTCGACCGAGCACATGCCGGACGGCAGCAGCACGTGGACGAGTTCGCGCACCTTGTCAGGCAACGTGGTGTTTGCCTGGGCCAGCAAGGTGCCGAGGTAGCGCTTGACCTGATGCGCCATGACCGGGTCATACGAAGGCAGCGGCGCTTCGAGGTCCGCGGCAACACAGACAATGCCGTCGAAGTCCTGGTTGAACACGCACGGCATGCCGAACACGCGCTGGAAAGTCGCCTGGCTGGCGGGCGCCGCGTGCGTGAAGCAGATGCTGCGCGGCCGCCACGATGCTCCCAGGCACACGCTCAGCAGGCGGTAGACCACGCCGACCGCAAGGTCGGTGGCCTGGCGTAGCGTACCGGGTTGGTCGTTGAGGATATGCAGCCGGATCATCAGCAATCCTTCGGACTCTTCCATGCGCATCGCCAGCGCTTCATTCTGGACGCCCATGTACCTCACCATCGACTCCAGCGCGCGCCGCAACGTCGGCTGCTCGCGCACGACGAAGGCGAGCGGCCCGAGGTTGGAGACCTGGCGCAGTTCCGCCATGCGCAGGCCGAAATCATCCACGTGCGCAGCGCGCGCGGAGTCGTCCAGCAGGCGGCCGACCTTCTTGGCTGGTATGCGGATATCGGGATCGAGCAGCACATCGCGGCTGATCTTCGCCGCGCGCAGATACTGATGCGGATCCAGGCCCACGGCGCGGGCCACTTCCACGTAATTGGTAAGGCTGGCACTGCGAAGGTAGTAGGACATCGCGTTTTCCCTGACTGTCCCGAAATGTAAATCGTGCGTCCCGAATCGTCAAATTACTGCGCACCATTCGCCGATACTTTGACCATCGGAACAACGGTTCCCAGGACAAGGCAGGACGGCAGCAAACATAGCCGGCAGCCAAATACATTCAGGAGCAACGCAATGCAATTCCTCGACGATTCCCTGCACCCCGAAAACCAGGACAAAGTGGTCATCACCGTGGCCCCGTACGGCCCCGAGTGGATGCCGCAAGATTTTCCGGAAGACATTCCGGTGACCATGGAAGAACAGGTGCAGAAGGCCGTGGATTGCTACAACGCGGGCGCCACCGTGCTGCACCTGCATGTGCGCGAACTGGATGGCAAGGGCTCCAAGCGACTGTCGAAGTTCAACGAGCTGATCGCCGGCGTGCGCGCTGCGGTGCCCGACATGATCATCCAGGTCGGCGGTTCGATCTCGTTTGCACCGGAAGATGACGGCCAGGCCGCCAAGTGGCTGTCGGACGACACCCGCCACATGCTGGCCGACCTCGACCCGAAGCCGGACCAGGTGACCGTGGCGATCAACACCACCCAGATGAACATCATGGAACTGCTGTACCCCGAATACCTCGCGGGTACGTCGCTGTCCCACCCGGCCTACGTCGAGGCCTATCGCGAGATGACCGTGCCGGCCGGCCCGGGCTGGGTCGAAGAGCACCTGCGCCGCCTGAGCAACGCCGGCATCCAGCCGCACTTCCAGCTCACCGGCATCCACGCGATGGAAACGCTGGAGCGCATGGTGCGCGCCGGCAAGTACAAGGGCCCGCTGAACCTGACGTGGATCGGCATCGGCGGCGGCTTCGACGGTCCCAACCCGTTCAACTTCGTCAACTTCGTGCATCGCGCTCCGGACGGCTGCACGCTGACCGCCGAGTCGCTGCTGAAGAACGTGCTGCCGTTCAACATGATGGCGATGGCCATGGGCCTGCATCCGCGCTGCGGCATCGAGGACACCATCATCGACCAGCACGGCAACCGCATGACCTCGGTGCAGCAGATCGAACAGTGCGTGCGCGTGGCCAAGGAACTGGGCCGCGAGATTGCCTCGGGCAAGGAAGCGCGCGAGATCTATCGCATCGGCACGTGGTACGACAGCGCCGAAGAAACGCTGGCAGCCCACGGCATGGTGCCGAACCGCAAGGCCGGCCAGAAGAACCTTCCGCTGCGCAAGGCAGCCTGACACGCCCAGCTGGCCGACCCGGGGCACATCGCCCCTGCGTCGGCCTTTGTCGTAACCGGCGTCTCACGCAAAGGACATCATGACCCCGTCTACTTCCGTCGCGAACCCCTGCATCAACATCTGCCGAATGGACCAGGCGGGCAAGTATTGCCAGGGTTGCGGCAGGACCCTGGTGGAGATTGGCCGCTGGGAGCAGATGACCGAACCCGAGCGTGCCGAGGTGATGGCCGCGGTGTCGGCGCGTCGCCCGCGGCGCAGCGTCCCGGTGTCTTGCGCCTGAGCGCCGCGCGCATATTTCCCTGCGCCCTCCCGCAGTAGCCATGACCCCTTCCAATATTCTCTCGGTCGAAGCGTATTTCGACCTGATCTGTCCGTGGTGCCTGATCGGCAAACGGCATCTTGAAACCGCCATCGACCTGCTCGCGCGCGAACGCCCCGACGTTACCGTGCAGTTGGAGTGGCGCTCTTATCCGCTGATTCCGGCCACGCCGCCCGATGGCATTCCTTACCGCGATTTCTACGTAGCGCGGCTCGGCAGTCCGCAGGCCGTGGCCGTGCGTCAGGCGCAGGTCATTGCCGCGGCACGCGAAGCCGGCCTCACGCTCGCACTGGACCGCATCGAGACCTTCCCCAACACCATGCTGGCCCATCGCCTGGTGCGCTTCGTGCGCACGCAGGACGGGGCAGCTGCCGCCGCCACGCTGGTCGACAACCTGTTCACGCGGTACTTCATGCGCGGCGCGAACATCGGCGATGGACATGTGCTCCGGGAAGCCCTGGCCGAGTGCGGCATTCAATCCCCGCTCGAACAAGGTGCCTCTGTGCAGCACGACATGGACTGGCTGCCACCGCTGAACGGCCCAGACGATCCGCCACCGCGCGCCGGCCTTGGCGTACCGCATTTCATCTTCAACGGCACGCACAGCGTGTCCGGCTCGCGGCCGCCTGAAGCGCTGCTCGAAGCCATGCTTCGTGCGCTCGCACGGGCCAAGCAAATCGCCACGCGGGCAGTTGCCTGAGGTGTTGGTTTGGATGGATTTGAAATCGCCCTCCTTTTTGGAGGGCGATTTCGTTGGGGGGTTTGTGGTTGGGATTGGGATGGCGCTCTTGGCAGGCGCCTCTGTTTCGCCGGCGTAGCCGGCGAGTCACTTTTGTCCGAGCGACAAAAGTAACCAAAAACGCGTTTTGGTTGCCCCAAAGGGGCGAATTTTTATCGTAGTGTGCCAGGGGTGTTGTACGGGTATGGGCTTCAGAGTCCGTCAGGCTGCCTGCCGCGTGGTGCACGACCGTGGTCGGGAATACGGCGATGATTGAACGAGCCCTGCAAGCGTCTGTGGACCCTGCTGCGAGCGATATCGTGTGATCGCCTTCGGCTGCGCTATGCGCAGAGCCCAAGTCTGAGCACGCAGGCCCAGGGTGAACTACTCCTCGGTGACGATGCCTGCCAATGCATGAGCGGAGTAGAGAGAGGGGCGAGAAGAATGCAGACCTCGGGCGCCAGCGAGGTTGATCAGCTTGCGCCCAGACGACGACGTGCGCGCAGCGCAGCCGAAGGCGTCCCACCACCGACCTGGTTGAAACGCTGTCCCCGAGTCCGTCTTGGGGATCGTCCAAAAGCCGTGCCGCGCAAGGCACAGGTTCTGACTCACATGGCGTAGCAGGGTCGAACGGCCGACCACCATCGCAGGCGTCCAAAGCCGTTTGAACCACTGCCGTCGTGGAATTGATGGCCAGCGGCAACGACGCGCTTTTTGGTTACTTTTTGTCGCTCGGACAAAAAGTGACTCGCCGGCTACGCCGGCGAAACAGCAGCGCATGCCAAGAACGACATCCCCCCAAAAACCTTAGCCCTCTAAATCCACCCCCCCCAAAAAAAACACGCTGACTCCCCCTTCAAAGAGCCAGCGCACAATCCCTTCCTACCTTTCCCTTCAGGCTGCCTGTTCCCGCAGCTGCTTCTTGTTGATCTTCCCGACACTAGTCTTCGGTATCTCCGCGACGAAGGCGATCCGTTCCGCTTCGGGCACCGCGTACTTGCTGATGCGACGCGAATCGACATGTCCCAGCAGCTTTTCGCGGATGCTGTCCGCACCGACTTCCGCGCCGGCCTTGCGGACGACGAAGGCCATCGGCCGCTCGCCCCACTTGTCATCCGGCACGCCGATCACCGCGCATTCCTGAACGCCCGGCACTTCGGAGATGAGGTTCTCGACTTCGATCGACGACACCCATTCGCCGCCGGTCTTGATGACGTCCTTGATGCGATCCACGATCTGCACGAAGCCGTCCTTGCCCATGACTGCAACGTCCTGCGTATGCAGATAGCCACCCGCCCACAGCTCTTCGGAGGCGCCAGGCTTCTTGAAGTACGACTGGGTCAGGTAAGGCGCACGCAGCACGATCTCGCCGCGGTTCTGGCCGTCGCGCGGCAGGTCCTGCATGTCTTCGCTGACGATGCGGAAATCTGCCATCACCACCGGTCGGCCCGTCGAGCAGCGCATGCGAACTTCTTCGGCGCGATTCGCCGGCTTCACGTTGGGCGGAAGTTGCGCGAGCGAGACGATCGGGCCGGTCTCCGACATGCCATATCCGGCGAAGATGTCGATGCCGCGATCAAGCGCTGCTTCGCACAGTGCCGGCGGCAGTGCGGAGCCACCGATGATGATCTTCCAGCCGGAGAGATCCTGCCCGCTGTCCTGCGAGGACTGCAGCAGCATCTGCAAGATGGTCGGCACGCAGTGCGAGAACGTGACCTTTTCCGCTTCACGCAGCTTCAGCAGCACGTCGGGCGCGTAGCGGCCAGGCAGCACGGTGCGCAAACCCAGCGTGACGGCCAGGTACGGAATGCCCCACGCCAGCACGTGGAACATCGGCGTGATCGGCATGTACACGTCTTCGCGGTGCATGCGCTGCCCGTCGCGCGGCGAGCAGAGGCTGGCCGACGTGGACAACGTGTGCAGCACGATGTCGCGATGGCTGTAGCAAACGCCCTTCGGATCGCCGGTGGTACCGGTGGTGTAGAACGTTGCCGCCTTGGTGTTCTCGTCGAACTCGGGAAAGTCGAAATCCGGCGAGGCATCTGCCAACAGCGCTTCATACTCGCCCGCGAACTGCAGTTCCGTCTGCGGCGTGGCCTGGCCGTCGGCCAGCAGCACGAAGCGCGGATTGCAGGTGAGCTGGTCGCGAATCTGGTCGAGCACCGGGACGAAATCCGGATGAACCAGCACGATGTCCGCGTCAGCATCGTTGAGCGTGTACAGGATCTGCTGCGGTGACAGGCGCACGTTCACGGTGAACAGCGTCGCGCCCATCATCGGCACGCCGAAGTAGCACTCGAGATAGCGATGGCTGTCCCAATCCATCACGGCCACAGTGGAACCATGTTTCGCGCCGAGCGATGCGAGCGTCGAAGCGAGCTGGCCGACACGGCGGCGGAAATCGCGATATGTGTAGCGCATTTCGCCGCGGTAGCTAATCTCCTGGTCGCCGTAGAGGCTCATCGAGTGGATCAGCAACTGCTTGACCAGCAGCGGATAGGAGTACGCCGACGGCGTGGATACGATCAGGTTTTGTTGCATGTAAGTCTTCCTCCAGCGTTCGGTCAGTACGGCTTGCTGCCGATGATGCCGGCACGCTCCATCTTGCGGTGGCAAGGCGGGTAATCCATCACGGCATAGTGCTGCGTGGCGGTGTTGTCCCAGATTGCCATGCTGTTGGGTTCCCAGCGCCAGCGCACCTGGTACTCGGGGATGTACGCCTGGCTGATCAGGTAACGCAGCAGGTCGGGCGCGCCCGGGTTGGCGTCCTGGCCGAAACGCACGCGATCCGCCGTATGGAAATTGGTGAAATGCGTCGTGAACGCATTCACGTAAAGGATCTTCTCGCCGGTCTCCGGATGCGTGCGCACCACCGGGTGCTCGGCATCGGGATACTGCGCCTTCAGCGCCAGGCGCTTTTCGATCGGCATGGCCGCACCGAAGCTCGCCTCGATGCTGTGGCGCGCGCGCAGGTCGGCAATCTGCGTCTTGATGTGTTCGGGCAGGCGCTCATAGGCCAGTGCCATGTTCGCCCACATGGTGTCGCCACCGACCGGCGGGCATTCCACGCAGCGCAGCACGGCACCGAACTGCGGCGCCTCACGCCACGTGGTGTCCGAGTGCCACGCGTTCTCGTAGCGGTCGTTGGGCTGGTCAGGCGTCTTGTAGATGCGAACCAGGCCCGGGTGCTCCGGATCGCTGCCGGCAACGGGGTGGTCTTCGAGCTCGCCGAAACGGCGTGCGAACGCGACGTGATCGGCACGGCTGATGTTCTGGTCGCGCAGGAACAGCACGCGGTGCTGCAGCAGCAGTGCGCGGATTTCCGCGAACAGGCCATCGTCCCTGACAGCGTCAGCGAGGTTTACGCCGACCAGTTCGGCGCCCAGCGAGCAGGTGATTTGCTTGACTTGCATGACGCGCTCCCTCAGATGACAAAGATCGACGAACCGGTGGTCTTGCGCGACTCCAGGTCCCGATGGGCTTGCACCGCGTCTTCCAGGGCATAGCGCTGGTTGATCTCGATCTTGATCCGGCCTGCGCCGACATGGCCGAAGATCTCGCCGGCCAGCTCGGCCTTCTCGGCGGGATCCGCGATGTAGTCGGCCAGGGCCGGGCGCGTCAGGAACAGGGAGCCCTTCATTGCCAGCAGTACGGGATCGAACGGCGGGATCGGGCCCGAGGCCGTGCCCACGCAAACCAGGGTGCCGCGGCGCTTGAGGGAATCCAGCGAAGCCATGAAGGTGTTCTTGCCCACGCTGTCGA
Source organism: Cupriavidus numazuensis (assembly GCF_905397435.1). GTDB lineage: Bacteria > Pseudomonadota > Gammaproteobacteria > Burkholderiales > Burkholderiaceae > Cupriavidus > Cupriavidus numazuensis. The sequence goes on along the minus strand of NZ_CAJPVI010000006.1, from coordinate 144,853 downwards.
AAACCACCGACACGCCGACGCCGTCGGTCAGCTCACGCACGCGCTTGGCCACGTCCTCGTGGCTGTAGTTGATGATGTGGTCGCAGCCATGGGCACGCGCCACTTCAGCCTTGGCCTCGCTCGATACCGTGCCGATCACCGTCAGGCCGAGCAGCTTCGCCCATTGCGACACGATCAGGCCGACACCGCCGGCGGCAGCATGCAGCAGGATGGTGTCACCCGCCTTGAAGTTGTAGATGCGGCGCATCAGGTACGCCGAGGTCAGTCCGCGCATGGTCATGGCGGCAGCAGTCTCGAAGCCGATGGTCTCCGGCAGCCGGATCAGCGGCGCGGCCGGCACAAGGCGTTCCGTGCTGTATGCCCCCAGCGTGTTGATGAAGCCGGTATAGGTCACGCGGTCGCCCACGGCAACATTGGTCACGCCCGGACCGATCGCCTGCACCACGCCGGCCGCTTCCACGCCCATGCCGGCAGGCAGCGGCACCGGGTACGTGCCATTGCGGAAGTAGGTGTCGGCGTAGTTCAGGCCGACCGCCACATGGCGGATCCGGACCTGTCCCGGTCCCGGCTCGCCAACGTCCATGTCCTCATAGCGAAGGACTTCCGGTCCACCGGTTTCATACATGCGCACGACTTTTGCCATCTTGCTCGTCTCCGAAATCTGTGTCGGCGCGAAGGGGCGCCGCTCATGCAGTGAAATGTAGGGGGTGCCGGAACGCACCGCTTTGCATTGGCTTCCGCCAACTTTGCATTTCATGCCACGGCCGCCTATCATGCGGCTGCATGGACAAAGCGGGCGCACCGCAACGGCGCGCACTGCACAAAGAGCGAGATGGAGACATGCCTTGGACACACTGGTGCGCGCGGGCGCGCTGACCAATTTCTTTGAAGTCGCCCGGGACCTGGGTCTTAACCCGCAGCCACTGCTGAGCGAGGTCCGTTTGAGCCGCGCACTGCTCGGCGATCCGGATCAGCGCGTGTCGGTCAATGCCTGCGCCCGGCTGCTGGAACGTGCGGCACAAGCGGCGAACTGCGAGACCTTCGGCCTGCGCATGGCCGAATCGCGCCAGCTGTCCGACTTCGGCGTAATGAGCCTGCTGATCAGCCAGCAGCCCACGCTGCGCGCGGCGCTGGCCACGATCATCCGTTACCGGCACCTGGTCAATGAATCCCTTGCGATCCTGCTCGAAGAGACCGGCAAGATCGTCATCATCCGTCAGGAAGTGGTGCTCGATACGCCTTCGCGGCAGGCCAGCGAGTTGGCCGTCGGCGTGGCGTTCCGCCTGTGCCGCGCGCTGCTTGGGCCGCACTGGCACCCCCTGAATGTCAATTTCACGCACGCGGCTCCGGCAGACCTGCAGGTCCACCGGCGCCTGTTCGGCTGCCCGATCGAGTTCGAAAGCGAGTTCAACGGGATTTCCTGTCTCGCGGCAGACCTTGATGCCGCCATCCCGACTGCGGACCCTGGCATGGCACGCTATGCGCAGCGCTTCGTCGATACGCTGCCGCGCGTCAATGCGCCGTCGATCGGACGCGACGTGCGCAGCGCCGTCTACCTGATGCTGCCCATGGGCCGCGCCACCTGCGAAGGCGTGGCTCAAGGCCTCGGCCTGAGCCTGCGCACCATGCAGCGCCAGCTTGACGATGCCGGCGAAACCTTCACCGACATCCTCAACGAAGTCCGACGCGAACTGGCGCAGCGCTATGTCGAGAACCCGCAGTATTCCTTGCTGCGCGTAGCCGAATTGCTGGGCTACGGCTCGGCAAGTTCGTTCACGCGGTGGTTCTCCGCCCAGTTCGGCGAAGCGCCGCTGCTCTGGCGGCGCCGGCACGACGGCCGCCCCCGGCAGCCAGCGCAGCCGGCGCACGGCACGCTGTAACGCCGGCAGGCGCCGAGCGTCAACGGCTGGCCTTGGGTGTCACGGAGACGGCCAGCGCTTCGGTGTAGACAGCCTGCACCTGGTCACCCTTGCGGATGCCCTTCAGTTGGGCCGGATCGTCGACATGCAGGTCCACCGTCTTGCCTTTCGGGCCCTTCAGGGTGACCTTGCCGGTCTTCTGGTTCACGGCGACGACATCAGCCGTGACGGTCACCTCGCGCCCGACCATGCCGCCGGGCTTGGCGCCCGGCGCGGCCCGGTCCTCAATCTGCCGCTCGGTGCTGGACCGCATGCCGGTCTGCTTGCTCAGATTGACCGACAGCGCCTCCTTGTATTCGGCGGTGACCACGTCGCCAACGCGGAGCTGGTCGAAATTGCGCACTTCGTCGCCGACCTGCAGGTCCGTGACCTTGCCCTGCTTGTTCTTCAGCGACACCGTGCGCGTGGCGGCATCGATCGCCGTGATGGTCGCCGTGGACTTGACGGTGCCGGTCACCATCGCGGCCCCGACGCCCGATGCCATTTCCACGCGGGCTTCCGGCTGGGCCATGGCCAGGTGGGATGCCGCGGCCAGGGCGGCTGCTACCAGTAGCTTGCTGGAATTCATGCTTTGCTCCTTGCGGGAGTTCAGGAAAACCGCGGCGGTGGGCGCCCGCGGGGCTACAACATGCGTGCTGCCTCGTCCAGCAGCGTAGCCTGCGACAACATGTCGGCCCGCGCGTACCGCACAAGGGAAAACCAGCGCACGAGCGGCGGATCGCCCGGCACGTGCGCACACAGCAGTTCGAGGTCTTCGCCGGGCACGGTGCTGTCCGCGGACAACAGCACGTTCACCTGGCTGAGCCGTACCGTGCGGCTGTCGACATGCATGCGGTTGGCGGCGTCCGCCAGCACTTCGCCGAGGCATTCGAGCTGCCGCTCGAGCGTATCGCCGCCGTGGCCCAGCGCCGCGAGTTCGCTGTCGTTGCTGGCGATCTCGTCCTTGACGGCCTGGATGGCCGACGCATCGGCCATCGCGCCGCCCACCATCGAACGCAGGCCGGTGCCCTGGCGCTCATAGAGCTTGAGCTGCGCCTTGAGCAAGGTGATTTCGCGCTCCAGTGTGTCGCGCCGGCCCTTGCCCGCGGCAAACTGCGCAATGGCTTCGATGGCAAGCTGATCCAGCATGCGCAGCAGGATCTCGGCACGCAGCCCCGCATCCGAGTCGGCGCAGATCCTCACCTGGTGGTCGGTGAAAGACACGAGGGTCTGGGGCACGTCGGCGCGCATGACATCGCCCTCCAGCGCCACCCCGAGCGTGCGCCGCTCGTTCATGGCCATGCCAAGCACGGCATAGGCGTGGTCCGCTTCGGGCGTACGTTCGAAGAATTCACGCAAATCGGGGCAACGGCTGAAGGCGCGCGGGACATCGGCAGGCGTGCCGAAATACGCATGGATATGCGGATCGGTCGCCCATGCGGCCTCGCTCGCCTCGCGCGGCGCGGGCAGGCTCGTCACGGTCGGCCGGATTGCTTCGAGCGCTGTGGCGAGCCGGGACGCCAGCCGCTTCTCATAGTGCGGGACAAGGCGCAAGCGCGGGCTGAGCGCTGTCAGGCGCTCGGTGAGTCCGGCCAGTTCCTGGTCGTCGCGGCGCCGGGGGGTATCGCCTCGCCGTCGGATCCACTGCAGAAAGCCCATAGCGCGCGTAACCGTGAGAACCCGTGATCACCGGAAGCGTTCGGCCATCACCATGGCGTTGATCTTGTGTCCCTTCCAGAACATGCCGTGGATACGGGGCTGGAGCTTGCGCAGCGCATCGGGGTCGAGTTCGTTGAAGACCACCGTCACACCAGGATGCGTGCCATCGCCCGCGACATGCTCGATTTCGTCATAAGCGGGCAAACCGTACTTGACCAGGAAATCACGGACCTCCTCGTCAGTGGCGGCAGCATCAACATTCCCGAGATACAAGACAGCCATGATGAGCTCCCATTCGCAGCGGCGCACGCGGCCGCGTCCTCGTATGTTCTAGATCATCCTTGGTGAAGTACAAGGCTGTTTTCTTGGGGTGGCCGCATTCCGCGGCAACGCACGCCGCTTTGACAGACTGAGCCCGGCTTCGCTACCCTTCGTCTTGCCCGACGGTTTCGCCGGCGGCGCTGCCACATTCCGGAGAGCCTATGCGCAAGCACTTGCCGCTGTTGCTGACCGCCCTGATGACATTGGGCGTGGCCACCACCTCCCAGGCGCAGTCGGCCCCGGGCACCGGCGCGGCTAACGCCATATCGGATGCCGTGCAGGAGGGCTCCAACCCCTATCGCCCACCGTCAGGCGGCAGCACCGATCCGGAAGAAGCCAGGCGCGCCAAATGCGAGGCACTGAAGGAAGAGTTCAACGCGACGTCGAAGAAGAGAACCTACGAGTCGTCGGGCACGTCAACGCAAAACGCACAGGGCCGACCCGTCCCGAAGATCGAACGGGGCACGACACGGAAGGACCTGCAGGAGACATACCGCGCCAATTGCACCTGACGGTACAAGCGTGCAGGCTACACTTCCACGCGCTCTCCTTGCCCGGCAGCACGATCGCATTCCCCAGTGCTTTGCGCTGATCAACAACGTTGAGGGAACCGAGCCTGCCCGCTCACGACGCCCGTGCCGCAAGCATCTGAACACGGTCTGCTCGCGTACTTGATGCACTGGGCCGGCACACCGACGCGCACGTTCACATGGAAACGGTGCTTCCTGCTTGCCCCTGGATCAATCGCCCGAGCCGGCCCAGCGCCGCCGTGGAGGCTTTGCAGTACTGCTGGTCCCCACGGGTCTGAGTTCGCCCTCCCATGGCAATGCCTCCGGATCCAGCACGTGCTCTCCTTCCGTGGCCCTGTCATAGAGATGGTCTCGTACAACCTGGCCAATCGCGATTCGACACAGCACTTCAGCGGGCTGGTCGATTGCAGACTGCAGATCGGTAGCGACGCCTCGTACAGTAAAAGAACGTCTTCCCGTGCCGACAAAGCTGGTGAACTGGATGCCCGCGGCATGGGAGCTGTCGCGGACGCTGACGGACACGTGATAGGCGAGACCCTTGCCATCAGCGATCAGCGTGCAGAGAAAACTGGATGGCGAGGTTGCACTATGCATGACGGGAGCGCGAGAAGTTTAGGGAGAGTCTCCAGCTTCAAGACCTGCTTCCGACTCTACTCCTTCCGCACCCCTCACGGTGAAACCAGCAATGAAAAAGCCCCGCGGTTTCCCGACGGGGCTTCTTGCACAACTTGGGCGGATGCTTCAGATCGGCTCGATCTTGGTAGCGGCCGGACCCTTCTGGCCGACACCAGCCACATAGCGCACTTTCTGTCCTTCCTGAAGTGACTTAAAGCCGTTTCCCTGAATTTCAGAGAAATGCGCGAACAGGTCGTTTCCACCTGCATCAGGTGTAATAAAGCCAAAACCCTTTGAATCGTTAAACCACTTTACCGTACCGGTTTCCATGTGAGGACTCCATAAAAGATTCTCGCCCAGCCGAAAGAGCAAGCGAGGCATGACGATCAAGGAGGAAACATGGAGAGAAAGTGGCGCCGCCGGGGCGTGTACCTAACACTTCGAGGTTACGCTTGAAGATCCTGCACCGATTCTTATACAGGCATGCCGCATCGCGGTCAACGAAGATCTCACTGCAACCGATACTCCGTCGCCAGGCTCGCCAGACGCCAACGTGATGAAGACTTCCGGTGAAAGAGTTCCTGACTCTTCAGCGATGCATGCTACAGTCGGATTCCTTCAGCACAAGAGGTCGGTATGTTGCTCTGCGCAACTTGTCTTGCAGTGTTGCGTGACGCCTCCGGTGCCCCTGGACATCTCTCGTTGCGCATCATCGATACGCGGCGGAGCAAGATTCCTCGATCCGTCACGGTCACTATCAGCACATTCCGTTGCTCGGACTGCGGCGCAATCTGGCGCTACCGCGAAGCAAAGGACAGCGGTCCGCAAGGCTGGGCGCTGGTGCCCAGCGACGAAACAAGCGATGGTGGCTGATACCCGAGACCGATGCGGGTAACTTGCGCAGACTCGGGGAGATAACCGGTCTCTTGCACCGCCCACATTCCCATCAGCGCCTGTAGTCGATGGATGCCAACCCCGGCACGATCTTTTCAAGCAGTGACAGCGACCGAATTGGCAGGCGTGTAATCGCGGCGCATTTCGACCATGCGGTCGAGCGAGCAGGAGATACCGGCGAATCATGATCGAACCAATCCTGCTGGCCGTCACGCGTGTTGCCACATTCGAGGGCCAACAAGCCAAGACCAACGCCACTGGCTTTTTCTTCGAACGAGCGCAGCGACTGTTCGTTGTCACGAGCCGGCATGTGCTGATCGATGAGCCGACCAAGCACTTTCCCGACCGGATCGAGATAGAACTGCATGTCGATCCGGACAACATGGGAGCGTCCACCGGCTTCTCGATTCCGCTGTATCGCGACAGCAAGAGTGTCTGGCGTGACGGACTCGATGGCGGCGGCGGCATCGACGTGGCCGTGATCGAACTCGACCGCGCCGCGCTGCCGCCGAGCATGGTCTATCGTGCCTTTACGCCCACCCACCTTTACCGGCCACGCGACCGCATCGAAGCAGGCACGCCTGTGCTGATCGCCGGCTTCCCGCTGGGATTCCATGACACGCTTCATCATTTGCCCGTCGTGCGCCAGGCAATCATCTCATCCTCGTTCGGCATGCGCTTTCAAGGGCATGGCTACTTCCTGACCGATGCGAGGACGCATCGCGGCACGAGTGGAGCACCGGTGGTCATGCGCATGCCCAGAACCGACGCATCCACGCGCGCGCTGCCATGGATGCTGCTTGGCACACACTCGGCGCGACTCGACGTGGGCCCCCGGGACTTTGTACTAGATGAAGCCCTGGGCTTGAACACCGCCTGGTATGCCGACATCCTGCTGCCTCTGACCGAAGCATGATCCGGTAACGGCGGTCCGACTTGATGGATCCTGCGCTCCATGGAGCTATCCTGGATCCGTGGTGCTTGCCCGCGCAGGACATCCTCAGGCAAGAAATTCCCAGGCGTGGTACCATTCGCCCCTGTCGACAGATCGTCGATTTGCGCCGTCCGCCAAAGATCATCATTAAAAGAGTACTGGCGGCAGCACGGGTGTACACCCGAACCTTTCGCGGCAACAACCGGCCGCAACCATTTCCGACCCGCGGCACGTCCGCTCCGCAGCCACCGCACATGTACCAGGCGCGCTGGCTGATGCAAGAACGGTCAATCCCATACCAGTTTCTCCGTCTGCGCTAGCGCGCGGGACGCGACACTGACATTTTCAATGGCCACCGATTGCCGGGACCACGCGCGCCGCTTCCACAAGGAAGGACCAGACGCGCACCCCCAACCGCGCGCCTACCGAGCAGGAAACAGTTTGAATCAAAGCACGACCCCGTTCACCGTTTCGGTGTACCCCATCCAACAAGAGCCCGGCGTATGGTTCGCGAACTACATGATCTCCGAGTACAAAGACGGCGCTGAATGCGTCGTCGCCAACGTCTCGATGCGTCATGCCACGCACCACACCGAAGCCAAAGCCCGGCATGCCGCCCGCCGGGCAGGGGAAAGCGCTGTCGCGCGCATACGGTCCCAACCATCCCCTTACCGGCACACGACACTCGTATCCACGTTGTCGCGTGGCACTCGCTAACGCCCAAAGGAGCATCCCATGGCAAAAGAAGAACTAGTGGAGTTCGGCGGCAGGGTTTCGGAAGTCCTCCCGGATAGCCGCTTTCGCGTCACCCTGGAGAATGGCTTCGAGGTCTGGGCCTACTCGTCTGGCCGGCTCAAGAAGAATCGCATACGGATTCTCGCAGGCGATCGCGTCACGCTTGAGATGTCGCCATATGACCTGACAAAGGGCCGCATCAACTATCGTCACAAGAACTGAGGGAATGCTATTCCCGCATTCCTGATCCCTGAGCTGGCATGGAGTGCTGAGGTTCCCAGGCAGCCGCCGAGCGCTCGGCTTACCGATGCGACGTCATCATCGCCATGGGGCCTCGAACAAGCGGCACCGAGCAATAGTTGGTCGACTTGCGACGTCGGCGACTGCTTCTGTCTGCAACCCTCTTTCCTGTCGAGCAGATCGAAAGGCCCTTCGCAAGATCATTGCAGCCATGCGATATAGCGAAGGAGAACGACAGAGACGGGTCGACCAGAGACGGCCGTGGCATCTGGGCGCCAAAGGCGCCCACGGGCGATTTATCCAGCCGAGCCCTTGTTCGGATTGATCAGGTACTTCTCCCCCGTCGCTCGCTTGTTGTAGAGGGCGATCATGTCCAGATCCAGTACCTCGGCCAGCGAGATCTCTTTTGAGTAGTGGCTGGCAAAGGTGGTCTTCAGCTCTGCGACCACACGTTGCTTCAGCGCGTTGGCGCGCTCGCGCCCGATCTTCTGCAGGAACGGGAACAGCAGCCAGCCGCCCATGCCCCACGCCATGCCGAAGTTGCGGCTAAACTCGGTCGGGCTTGTGTCCAGGCCGCCGTAGAGGTAGACCTGCTTGTGGGTGGTCGAGCCATAGCGGCTGTATTCGCGGGCCGATTTATTCAAGGCCGCTTCCATGCAGGTGAGGATCTGGCCGCCGAGCTTGCCGCCGCCCGTGGCGTCGAACGCGATCGTTGCACCAGTGGCGATGAGTGCCTCGGTGAGGTCCTGCATGAACGTGGGCGACGCGGCGTTGCAGACGTGGACCGCACCTTGTGCCTTGAGCAGGTCCGCCTGCTCTTGCTTGCGCACGATGTTCACCAACTTGATGCCATCCTTGAGACAGATCTGATTGAGCATCTGGCCAAGATTGGAGGCCGCGGCGGTGTGCACTAGGGCGCTATGTCCTTCGAGCCGCATGGTCTCGACCATGCCCAGTGCCGTGAGCGGATTGACGAATGACGACGCGCCGTCGGCAGGTGTGGCGCCCTCGGGAAGAACCAGGCACTGGTCCGCGGAAATGCAGCGGTACTGCGAGTACATCGCGCCGCCGATGGCAGCCACAGTCTTGCCCATCAGTGCTTGCGCCGCTGTGGACGAGCCCGCCTCGACGACCACTCCCGCGCCCTCGTTGCCAACCGGCATGGACGCATCCAGGCGGCCCGCCATGCTGCGCATCGCGCCTTCCGGAACGCGTGCGGTGACGATGGGGCGTTCGGCCGTGCCGCTGGCCTTGGCCGTGCTCATGTCCGCAGCACCGAACAGCAGGCCGAGATCCGACGGGTTGAGCGGAGACGCTTCAATGCGGATGAGCACTTCATCCGGGCCAGGGTGCGGCGTGTCGATGCTGTCTAGCGACAGCTCGAGTTCACCGCTGCCCTTGATTCGCGAACGAAGTTGAAGTGCACTGTGCATTCGATGTCTCCCTGGTCTGTCGGTTTGCGGTGAGCGGGGCTGCAGCGTGGAGCTGTTTTTGCCGGCAGTCAGCAATGTAGCAAGTTCCTGGGAATCCCGTACTGGGTGAGCGATTCAGGTCATGCGTGGGCCGACAGGCCATCATGCATTGCACTGATAGTGGCTGATCTCCAACTGGACATGTTCCGCGCGGCGGTCCTGCGCACGCCTGACGCCGTGGCGATTCACTACTTCGACGCCGCGCTGACCTACACGGAACTCGATGGACTGAGCGACGCCCTCGCCGAGATCCTGCGCCGCGAACTCTGCGACGACTGACCGGTGCGGTCCCGTCTCACGCCCACCTCCAGACGGAGAACACCGCATGAACTACGAAATTGTCGCCGGAGGCCTTCGGTTTCCCGAAGGTACGTCTGGATGCAGGACGGGTCGGTGATCGTCGTCGAGATCGCCGCCGGCAGGCTCACCCGGATCGAACCGGACGGGAGCAAGGAAACCATCGCAAGGGCGGCTTCCCCTCAGGGCTGTCACTGGGGCCGCAGCCGGGGTGCGTCCCGTACGGGCCGATCGCCCGCAAACCCGCGCCAGGACTGGCGCGTCCTAGAGGACTCGAACCTCTGACCGCTCGCTTAGAAGGCGAGTGCTCTATCCAACTGAGCTAAGGACGCGGAGGGCAGCATTCTACCGCAGTGCGATGCCGCACGGCGGATCAGGATGCCGCCTGCTGTTGCCAGTGCGCGGAGTCGTCAAGGGCTGCGCCATGCGACGGCTTGGTCGCGCGATGCAGCGATACGCAGTTGCGCCCCCGCTGCTTGGCATCGTAGAGCGCCTGGTCGGCGCGGCGCATCAGGCTGTCTACACCCTCCCCCGGCTCGCGCTGTGCCATGCCGATGCTGGCGGTATAGGCAATGGCGTCCGGCTCGGACGGGCACGGGGTGTTCCTCACGGTCGTGCTGAGATGCATGCTGACCGCACGGCCGCGCTCGAGCGTGGTGTCCGGCATGACCACGGCGAACTCCTCGCCGCCGAGCCGGCCGATGATGTCCTCTGCCCCCGCCGTCTTGCGCAGCAAGCCGGCGAAATGCCTCAGCACACTATCGCCCGCCAGATGTCCGTACACATCGTTGATGGCCTTGAAGTGATCCAGGTCGACAAAGGCAACCGTCAATGGCTTGCCGTGCCGGTCCGCGTGCGTGCTGGCTGCCTCGAGCGCCTGCCAGAATGCGGTGCGCGCCAGCAGGCCGGTGAGATCATCGTGACTGGCCTTGTGCTCCAGCATCCGGCGCAGACGGTCATGAGCCATCAATGCAAAGCTCACCGACAACCCCACCACGGCAAACACATTCAGTACGACAAGGGATCCGTCGCGCAGCAACGGGCCGGCAACGCCGGACTCGCCGATCGAACCGGCGAGACTCCACGCGTTCAACCCGGCGCAAGCTGCGGCAATCACCACCAGCGACAGCGCAGCCAACCTGCCTGTTCCGCGCTTTTGGGCAAACAACGGCGCAACGCTGCGCGCGAGGTCGAGCAGCAGCAGCACCTGCCCAAACTTCAGCACTAACGGCACCCATGGACGCAACGTCTCCAGCCAGTCCACATGCGTCAACCATGTGCCGCCGGCGATCGCCGCAACCAGCAGCACATTCACGGCGAGCAGCACGGAGGCACGCCCGGGCTTTCCGGCGAAATGCCGAGTGCCCACGGCCATGAGGGAAACTGCCAAGAACAGGCCCATATCGACGGCATCTGCCGCCAGCCAGTACCCGGCGAACCCCGCCGCGACCGGCATCGCTGCCGCCAGGGCGGCCAACAGATCGCCGATCGCCCAGGAAGTCAGGCCGCTCATCGCCATTCCCGGCGTGCGGCGCAGCACGGCGCAAACTACCGCCATCTGCAGGGCAAACAAGCCTGCAATGAGCACAATCAAGTGCGACTGAAACATCTTCATTCCCGTCCAGCGACAAGCAGCGCCCCGCACGACGCCACCGCCCCTTTTTTGTCGGTCCTGCTTTGGGACCGTTGTTTTCAATTTGCCGCCACACCGGGTCCGGACGTTCTACGCAAGGGTGCTGACGCGTCCGGATGCGCCCTTCTAAAACGAGGCGCCTTTTTGATGATGGTCAGATCAGTCCGTCCAGCAATGGCCCGGCCGTCGAACACAGCAACGGCAACGGATTCCGGCGGTCTGGCGATTATCGCCGGGCGCGAAGGCAAGTCAAGCCGAAGTTGGCACGTCCCAAGGCCGGCGCTCGTGCCAGCAGGCATCGGGGCGCCGCAGGCGGCACCTTTACGTATGGATTGACCGTTGGGTGAGAAGCCAGCTACAATCGCCGGCTTCGGAGCGTAGCGCAGCCTGGTAGCGCATCTGATTTGGGATCAGAGGGTCGTAGGTTCGAATCCTATCGCTCCGACCAGTTTTGGCTTGATGGAACAACGGCCTGGACAGCAATGTCCAGGCCGTTTTTCTTTGCCTCCAAGGAACACGCCACCTTAGTATCGCGGCCCTCCTTGCCAATGATCTCTGTCTCCGTAGTCGCGATGATCGCCCCGGTCATGGTCCCAATGACCGCGGTCGTGGTCCACCCGGCCGTCTCCGTGGTAATACCCGTCCCGGTATCCGTCGTGATCAGGTGCCACAACGCAGCCGCTCAGCAATGCAACGGACGTGGCAAGCAAAACAAGAATGGTCTTCATAAGGCTCTCCTGTTCGTCCTTCGATCCCTTTTTCAGCTTATGCCCCGGAGTCAGGCTCGAATGTAGGAAAGCAGGCTCCCGTCGCAGGCTCGATTCCTACAGCGGGGGTGCTTTCGGTTTTGGGATCAACGCGCTATGAACGAAAAAGAACAGCTTACGTCGCAAAGACATAAGCCGTTCTTCTCTTGGCCGCCTTTCTGTTTCTTTTGCGGATCGCGTGTTACGGCGGCGAACTGCTCTGAGGGGCCCCCGCCGCCGCGTTGCGCCGCTCGAAATGGCAATAGGCGTCCGCAGCCACCAGCCCGAACAAGGCATGGGCAAACAGGCTTTCCCAACCGCGGGCCTCATCGAACCAGTTGAAGTAGCGGCCCAACACGTAGAAATTCAGCAAATAGGCCGCCACGCCGAACACGATGCCAACGACGGAAGCCAGGCCCATGCTGGAATCCAGACGGAAAGAGCCGAGGATCAGCGCCAGTGCAGCAGCCAGGATGATGGACAGCGCGTAATGGACGGTCGCCGCCGCCAGCACAATGGTCCAGTTGAAGGCATCGGGAGACGACAAGGCTTCCCGGCCAAGGATAATGGCCGCCACCATTTTCACGGTGTCCCAGGCACCCAGGTAGAACAGGAAGCGCGCTGTCAGCAGCTCCAGCACCATGTAAGCCGTGCCTGCGATCAGGCCAGCGACGACAGCCGCCCGCCAGTCGGGCCGGCAGCGCACATAATGGTGCGATTGCAAGTGGAGTTCCATGGACACCTCCGGTTTGCAAAGGCCTCTGCGGACGCAGGCCAGTGAGTTAGTTCTAGCTCATATCGCGCAAATACCAAGGCTACCCGCACACCGAAAGTGCCTTATAGATTGCAATAAGCGAGTCCGACAGCTTGTGCCGGCAGAATGCACACCTTTCGCGCTCACGCAACGCTGCGCTCATTGAAAATTGCTGCACGTGCTACAATATATCGTTAGCCCGGGGTGTTCCGCGCATCCCTGTCACCGGGCGTTCTCTCCAGCGTGAAGGCCGGCCCTTCAGATCCTTCCGCAACGCACAACTATGGCGAGCGACCGGTAACACGGTGCGCGCGCATCCGCGACTCGCACGGCCGAGGTTCTGCGGCCGCAATCGGCAAGACAGATCGGCCGGGCAGACTGCGCCCCCTGGACGATTCCCTAACTGGACCGGATGGCACGTGGCCTGCTGCGTCGCCCGGCCCTGTCAGCTTGCCGGGGACCATCCAAGGCGCGACCCGCCGCCGTGCGGCAAACCCGTGCACATGTGCTGGACCGGCATGCCCGCGCGTCGCGTCACAACGGATCGGTAAAACGTAACCATTGCAGCCCCCGGGCTGCCGAAAGAGGAAGATAGATTGGCTAAGGAAGAACTCATTGAATTTGGCGGTGTGGTGTCGGAAGCCCTGCCCGACAATCGTTACCGAGTCCTGCTGGAGAATGGCGTCGAGATCTGGGCCTATGCGTCGGGCAAGATGCAGAAGCACCGAATCCGCATTCTGGCGGGCGACCGCGTCACCCTGGAAATGTCGCCGTACGACCTGACCAAGGGCCGCATCAACTTCCGCCACAAGTCCTGAGTCTTTGCCAGCGCCGGTGCAGCGGAACAATGCCCGCTTCCGCCGGCGTCAGCACATTGAGTGCGCACCAGCGTGTGTCACGCGCCTGACACCACGCTTGGAGACACTTGCGGGCTGCCCCACCGGCAGCCCGCATTGTTTGGGCAGCGCGCCACCGCGTCCTGCCCCGATTGCGCCTGTCGGACGGCTTCACCATACTCGAAGCACGACCTTTGCCTCGCTCCGACATGAACCTGATCCTGTGGCGTCACGCCGAAGCCGAAGAACTCCCTGATCCGCTCAGCCTCAGCCGGCATGCGGACCTGCAACGTCCGCTCACGCGCCGCGGGCGCAAGCAGGCGGACGCCTCTGCGGCATGGCTGCGCGCCCATTTGCCAAGTGGCACCCGCGTGCTGTGCAGCCCTGCGCTGCGCACGCGCGAGACGGCGGCGGCGTTCAGCAGCCACAGCGAGGTCGTGGGTGACCTGGCTCCCGGCGCCGACGTCAGCGCCGTGCTCGCCGCAATCGGCTGGCCACAGGGCGACGAACATGTCGTGGTCGTGGGCCACCAGCCGTGGATCGGACGGATCGCAAGCCTGCTGCTGGCCGGCACGGAAATGGACTGGAGCGTGCGCAAGAGCGGCATCTGGTGGTTGACCAGCCGTACCCGCGAAAGCGAAGCGCAAACCGTGCTGCGGGCGGTCATCAATCCCGAGTTCCTCTGACGACATTCGATAAGTCGATTCCGAATTCCCGCCCATGGCGACGTGGGCGAGCCGGCCGCCGCCGTGCCGCCCTGGAAATTCAAGAAAGTGCGATAGCCCCCTGTTTCTCCGCTCAATAGAGTCGCGTGGTTCGCCGGCCCATCCGGCACTGGTGACCCGGAGAAACAAGCATGCCCCACCCGCCCGCCCCGCCACTTTGCCCTGCCCAGGCCGAGCCCTTGCCGGCGGCCGGGCCACGCGACCCCACCGCCCCGGGGTGCGTCATGGAAGCGTCATCACCGGTTCACGGCACTGTCACCGCCACTGACTACATTGCTTCGCAGCAGTTTCGTCACCAAAAGGACACACTGATGCGAGACCTTCCGACGCCTACCCAGCCGCTTTTCGACTCCCTGCCCAATGGCCTCGGCGGCCAGTCGGCGCGGAGGCGTCTTCATCGCCCGTCGGATACACCGGCAAGTGAACCGCCTGTTCTCAGCGTGGCGTGGGCGCGCCACCAGGATGAAGTAATCGAAGCGCAGCGCCTGCGCTACAAGGTGTTCGCCGAAGAGATGGGCGCACGCCTGACGTCGAAGGTGCCCGAACTGGACGTCGACATGTTCGACGCCTTTTGCGATCACCTGATCGTGCGGGACATGGCGACGCTCAAGGTCGTCGGCACCTACCGCGTACTCCCGCCGCACCAGGCCAAGCGCATCGGCTGCCTGTACGCCGAATCGGAGTTCGACCTGGTCCGCCTGTCGCACCTGCGCCCGAAGATGCTCGAGCTCGGCCGTTCCTGCGTGCATCGCGACTACCGCTCGGGCAGCGTCATCATGGCACTCTGGGGCGGGCTGGGTGAATACCTGCAGCGCTGGGGAATCGAGTCGATGCTGGGCTGCGCCAGCGTGCCGATGAGCGATGGCGGCCACTATGCCGCAAGCCTGCACCGCCTGTTCAGCGAGCGCTTCTTGGCGCCGATCGAATACCATGCGTTCCCGCGCCTGCCGTTGCCCGTGGAAGACCTCAACCAGCAGCTCGATGTCGAGCCGCCCGCGCTGATCAAGGGCTACCTGCGCCTCGGCGCCCGCATTTGCGGCCTGCCAGCCTGGGATCCGGACTTCAACGTGGCCGACTTCCTGACGCTGCTGCGCGTGAACGACATGAATCCGCGCTACGCCCGCCACTTCCTGGGACTGAACAAGACCGACTGAAACAAGCTGCCTGAAGCGCTGCGGCGCAATGAAAACGGCGGCCAATGGCCGCCGTTTTCCGTTTGGCGTCTGGCGCCCCAACTCAGGCGTACACGACCTTGTAGCGCTTGCCGATGCGCTGCCATTCATCAGATTCTTGCGCCAGGCTGTATTCGACCAGCGGATTGGCTTCGATCCAGACCTTGGGCACACGCACCTCGAAGCCCTCGTCGAGTGCGTCCGATCGCTGCGACACCTTGATGTCGGGCAGTGGCGAGTCCGAGCGCCGCCGACACAGCACGAAGGCAAGCCGCAGGCTGAAAAGCATGCGCCAGTCGAGGAACTTGCCGCTGCCGGAGAGCTTGCCCAGCTTCCCGGCATGGCCAAGCAGCAGTGCCGCCAGGCGAGCCTGGTCGGTCTTTGAGAAGCCCGGCATATCGGCATGGGTCGCGATATACGCCGAGTGCTTGTGGTAGCCGCTATGGGAAATCGACATGCCGACTTCATGCAGGCTCGCGGCCCAGCCCAGCAGCCCGAGGTTGTCCTCGCGCCGCTCATGGCGCGGCTGCGGAAACTGCGACAGCAAGGTGGTCGCCGCACGGCGCACGCGAGTCGCCTGAGCCCGGTCCACACCGTAGCGCCGCATGAACTGGTCCACCGTCACGGTGCGCATGTCCTCGTGATGACTGCGTCCCAGCAGGTCATAAAGCACGCCGAGGCGCAACGCGCCGTCGGTCACGTCCATGCGATCGATGTCGAGTTCGGCAAATACGCCCAGCATGATCGAGAGCCCGCCTGGCAGCACCGGAATACGGTCGGCCTTCAGGCCGGTCAGCTTGACGCGGTTGGTGTTCTCGGCCTTGACCAACGCGCGCTTGAGCCGCTCGAGCCCTTCGCGCGTGATGCCATGCTCGGCCGCGCTGTCGTTCATGCCGTTGAGCTCGATCAGTTCGGCCAGCGCACGCGCGGTGCCCGATGAGCCGACCGCCTGCTCCCATCCTGCCGCACGATACTGGCGCACCAGCACCTGGATCTCTCGGCGCGCGGCGAGTTCGGCCTGCTTCATCGCATACTCGTCGACGTTGCCGCTCGGAAAGAACTGGCGGCTGTGCGACACGCAACCGATATAGAGGCTTTCCATAAGCTTCGACTGGTAGCCGCTGCCGATGATGAATTCGGTCGAGCCGCCACCAATGTCCACGACCAGGCGATTGCCCTGGCACACCGGCGCATCGTGCGATGCGCCCAGGTAAATCAGGCGCGCCTCTTCACGACCGGCGATGACTTCAATCGGGAAGCCAAGCGCGGACTCGGCCTCGATCAGGAATTCCGATGCATTCTTGGCCACGCGCAGCGTGTTGGTCGCGACGGCACGCACCTGGTCCGGGGCGAAGTCGCGCAGCCGGTCGCCGAAGCGGCGCAGCGCGTCGATGCCACGGCGCCGTGCCGGCTGGTCGAGGTACTTGTCCGGGGTCAGGCCTGCGGCGAGCCGCACCGGCTCGCGCAGCGCGTCGACCTGGAAGATCTGGCTGGCCGGTCCGTTGGCAGTGGGGGTCTCGTCCACCCGCCCGATCATCAGGCGGAAGCTGTTCGAACCCATGTCGACGGCGGCCAGCAGGCGTGGAGTGTTGTTCATTCGGTATCTGGAAAACTGAAACGCAGGAGCGACGGACGCTCCACCGGAGTGACGGCTGACACCCCAGAAAATTATGTCCTCGGCATGTCATCATCATGACAAAATCGAAGTGTCATAAAAGTGACATGAATGTATGAAAAAGTCGCCACATTACCAAAAGAAGGTCATGACCATGTCGACGACACCGTCCAGCACGCTGCTCAATCGCGAGCTGGGCATCCTGGAATTCAATGCACGCGTTCTGGCACAGGCTGCCGACCCCAAGGTCCCGCTGCTGGAAAGGCTCAAATTCATTTGCATCGTGTCCAGCAATCTGGACGAGTTCTTTGAAATCCGCATGGCCGGGTTGAAGGAACAGCTGCGAGACAACGCCTCCGGCCTTACCCCCGACGGCCTCTCGTTCCAGCAGGCCTACCAGCTTGTCACGGCGCGGACGCAGCAACTTGTTGCTTCGCAGTATGACATGCTGCAGAACGTCATTTTTCCCCTTCTTGAGAAGGAAGGCATCTTTTTTCACCTGACGACCACCTGGACCGACGCGCAGCGCGAGTGGGCCCGGGACTTCTTCGTGCGCGAGCTTGGGCCGGTGCTCACACCGATCGCGCTGGACCCCGCGCACCCTTTCCCGCGGGTGCTCAACAAGAGCCTGAACTTCGTCGTCGAGCTTTCGGGCAAGGACGCGTTTGGCCGCGAGGCCGATCTGGCCATCGTGCAGGCGCCGCGGGCGCTGCCGCGCGTCGTGAAGATGCCCGAAAAGCTGTCGGGCTATCCGTTCGGATTCGTGATGCTGTCGTCGTTCATGCAGGGCTTCGTGCATGAACTGTTTCCCTCCATCGAAGTCCAGGGCTGCTACCAGTTCCGCGTCACGCGCAATTCCGACCTCTTCGTTTCCGAAGACGAGATCACGGACCTGCGCGAAGCGCTGCAGGGCGAACTGCCGACGCGGCACTTCGGCGATACCGTGCGGCTCGAAGTCTCGTCAGACACGCCACCCGCGCTGTCGCGCCGCCTGCTGCTGGAATCGGGCCTGGGCGAGCAGGACCTGTACCGCGTGTCGGGGCCGGTGAACCTGGTGCGGCTTATGCAGATCCCCGACATGGTGGACCGCCCGGCGCTGAAGTTTCCGCCGCATGTGCCGGCGCCGGTCAAACCGTTCACGAGCGGCGCACCGATCTTCGATGTCATTCGCCAGCAGGACGTGCTGCTGCATCACCCGTACGAAAGCTTCAACTCCGTACTGGACCTGCTGCAACAGGCCGCGACCGACCCCAACGTGGTGGCGATCAAGCAGACGGTGTACCGGACCGGCAACGAGTCGCTGGTCATGGAAGCGCTGATGACCGCAGCGCGCAATGGCAAGGAAGTCACGGTCGTGGTGGAACTGCTCGCACGCTTCGACGAAGAAACCAACATCAACTGGGCCGAGCGCCTGGAGTCGGCGGGTGCCCATGTCATCTACGGCGTGGTCGGCCACAAATGCCATGCCAAGATGCTGCTGATCGTGCGGCGCGAAATGGCCGGAGCAAAGGCCAAGCAGGTCAAGCTGCGCCGCTATGCCCACCTCGGTACCGGCAACTACCATCCGCGCACGGCGCGCCTGTACACGGACTTCGGCCTGCTGACCGCGAACGAGGCGATCTGCGAAGACGTCCATCACGTCTTCCAGCTGCTGACGGGCACCGCCGGCACGATTCGCCTGAACCACCTGTGGCAGTCGCCGTTCAGCATGCATAGCAACCTGGTCGAGCATATCCGTGCCGAAGCGCGTAATGCGCGCGCCGGCAAGCCTGCTCGCATCATCGCAAAAATGAACGCGCTGCTGGAACCGTCGATCATCGACGAGCTCTACAAGGCGTCGCGCGCGGGCGTGAAGATCGACCTGATCGTGCGCGGCGTCTGCGCGCTGATGCCGGGCGTGCCCGGCATGTCAGAAAACATCTCGGTGCGCTCGATCGTCGGTCGCTTCCTGGAGCACCATCGCGTCTACTACTTCCTGGCCGGCGGCGAGGAAGTGCTCTACCTGTCGAGCGCCGACTGGATGGACCGCAACCTGTTCCGCCGCGTAGAAGTCGCGTTCCCGGTCCTCGACAAGGCGCTCAAGGCGCGCGTGATCAAGGAAAGCCTGCAGGTGCACCTGCGCGACAACGCCTCGGCGTGGATCATGCAGCCCGACGGCAACTATGTACGCAAGCAGACGCGTTCCAAGCATCCGCACGTCAGCCAGAACGACCTGCTGGCATCGTTCGGAAGCGCATAAACCAAGGCGCAGCAGAAAAGAATGGCCCGCTTATGCGGGCCAATTTTCCAAGGGAAAGGATGTTGCCGGCGTCAAATAGCCGCCAGGCGCGTTCAGGCGGCGCGGCGCGAGGGATCGGTCGCGTCGGCCACCTCGCGCACGCTGCGCTCGATCGGAAAAATGATCCGAAACACGCTGCCTCGCCCCACTTCGCTGTTCACGCGCAGTTCGGCATGGTGGCGCGAGACCACGTGCTTGACGATCGCCAGGCCAAGGCCGGTACCGCCGGTGTCACGCGACCGGCTGCGGTCGACGCGGTAGAAACGCTCGGTCAGCCGGGGAATATGCTCGGGCGCGATGCCAAGCCCGGTATCCGCGACCGAAAACACGGCATGCCCATCATCCCAGCCGAGCCGGACCGTGATTCGCCCGCCTGCGGGCGTATAGCGCACGGCATTCGATACCAGGTTCCCCAGCGCCGACATCAGCTCCGACTCGGTGCCGCGCAACTCCACGGTCGGATCGATCTCCGCGGCGATATGGTGGCGGCCCTGTGACAGCGCCTGCGCATCGTGGACGAGATGGTCCACCATCTCGCGGACTGGCACGAGGTCCTGCCCTGGCGGTTGCGCATCGCTTTCGAGCTTGGCCAGCGCCAGCAGGTCTTCCACGATGCTCTGCATACGCATGGACTGCACCAGCATCATATCGACATAGCGCTGACGGTCTTCCTCGGAAACAGGCAGGTCACGCACGGTTTCCAGGAAGCCGGTCAGTACGGTCAACGGCGTCTTCAACTCGTGCGAAACGTTCGCGACAAAGTCGCGCCGCATGGCTTCCGTATTCTCGAGCTTGGTGATGTCCTGCGTAATGACCAGCTTGCGATTGTCGCCGTACGGCAGCACCTGCACCGAGATCACGCCCTGCTTGTGCTCGCCCATGTCGCGCATGGCCAGCGGTTCGTCGAAGCGCTGGCGTGTCAGGTAGTGGACGAACTCGGGACGGCGGATCAGGTGTGTAATGCGCTGGCGCACATCGCGCCGTGCATTCAGGCCGAAGTGCAGTTCGGCCACGCTGTTGCACCATTCGATCTGGTCAGCATCATCGAGCATCAGCACGCCGTTGGGTGAAGCCTGGATCGCCTGGATGAAGCGTGTGTGCTGCTGCTCGACTTGCAGCACCTGCAGGCGCCAGCGTTTGACCAGCCGGTGCAGGCGGTAATAGACCTCGCCCCATAAACCCAGCGCGCTGGGAATTTCACCGTACGCCGGCGCGTCCAGCACTTTCCACAGCCGGTTGATCTGGTAGAGATGGAATGCGAGCAGGCACAGCAGCGACACGCTCATCACCGCCAGCGCAGGACCTGCGCCCGCCAGGAAAAAGACCCCGACGGAAACCACCACCAGGCTGATCAGGATGGCCACGGAGCGGGCCCAGATGACATTCATGCGCGCAAAGGAGACTCAGGAACCCGCGATGCGGGCAAGTGGCGGTAGAACCGCCGTTTTGCGGCAGAGTTTGCCACGGAATCCATGTCAACTGGCCACGCACGGAGATGGCCAGGGCCAATCTCAGATGCCTGGCGTGCGGGCCAGCCGGTAACCGCTGCCGCGTACGGTTTCAATCATATTGCTGTAGCCGCCCGGCGTCAGCGCGGCGCGAAGTCGCTTGATATGCACGTCGACCGTACGTTCCTCGACGAACACGTGATCGCCCCAGACCTGATCCAGCAGTTGCGAACGGCTGTGCACGCGTTCCGGATGCGTCATCAGGAAGTGGAGCAAGCGGAACTCGGTCGGACCGAGGTCAAGCTTGATCGGACCGGCGTTGTCTTCACCGGTCACGCGGTGCGTGGCCGGATCCAGACGCAGGCCATTGATCGCCACCACATCGTCGGTGAGCTGCGGCGCACGGCGGCGCAGCACGGCCTTGATGCGGGCAAGCAATTCCTTGGGCGAAAACGGCTTGGTGACATAGTCGTCCGCACCGGCTTCCAGTCCCATCACCTTGTCCTGCTCTTCGCTGCGCGCAGTGAGCATGATGATGGGAATCTGCTTGGTGCGATCGTTCGCACGCAACTCCTTGGCGAAGGTAGCGCCTGACTTGCCCGGGAGCATCCAGTCCAGCAGCACCAGGTCAGGCAGCACGTCGCTCATCAGCGACAGCGCCTGCTCGGCGTTGTAGGCCCGGATAGGATAGTGCCCCGCGTGCTGCAGGTTGACGGCGATCAGTTCAGCGATCGCCGGTTCATCTTCGACAACGAGAATACTGCTTGGCATGTGTATGTTTCTCCGGAGATAACGCCGCTCAGCTCAGGGCTTCACGCTCCATGTCCTCGCGCGAAGTGTGGCGGACATCCGTCCCCTTGACGATGTAGATGATGAATTCCGCAATGTTCTTGGCATGGTCGCCGATGCGTTCGATCGCCTTGGCCACGAACAGGAAGTCCAGCGCGACCGAGATCGTACGCGGATCTTCCATCATGTAGGTGATCAGCTTGCGCACGAAGCCGCGGAATTCCTCGTCGATGGCCTTGTCGTCCTTGACGATGCGCGCGGCCGCCACCGTGTCCAGGCGCGCAAACGCGTCCAGTGCCTGGCGCAGTAGCGTGATCGCCATTTCGCCCGACAGCTTCACTTCGGCATAGTTGATATTATGCGCCGCCGCATCTTCCATGATGTGCTTGGTGCGCTTGGCGATCTTCTCGGCTTCATCGCCCGCACGCTCCAGGTTCGTGATGGTCTTGGAAATGGCCATCACCAGGCGCAGGTCGCGTGCGGTAGGCTGGCGGCGCGCGATGATGTTGCCGCAATCGGCGTCGATCTCGACTTCCAGCGCGTTGAGCTGCTGTTCGCGCGCAATGACCTGGTCGGCCAGCGAGCTGTCGAAATCGGCGAGCGCACGCATCGCGAGTTCGATCTGCGATTCGACCAGCCCTCCCATCTGCAGCAGCTTGGTATTGATGGCGTTGAGGTCGGCGTCGAATTGCGTTGACAGGTGCTTGTCAGTCATGGGTATCTCCAGACCGCTGTGGGTTTCCGGGGCGTTGGCGTGGCACGGCGGACGGCATCAGCCGAACCGGCCGGTGATGTAGTCTTCGGTTTCCTTCCGGTGCGGCTTGATGAAGATCTTCTCGGTCTCGCCGAACTCGATCAGTTCGCCCAGATACATGTAGGCCGTGTAGTCCGAGCAGCGGGCGGCCTGCTGCATGTTGTGGGTCACGATCACCACCGTATATTCGTCCTTGAGCTCGGCGATCAGTTCCTCGATGCGGCCCGTGGAAATCGGGTCCAGCGCCGAGCACGGCTCGTCGAGCAGCAGCACTTCAGGGCGGATCGCAATGCCGCGCGCGATGCACAGACGCTGCTGCTGACCACCCGACAGGCCGTAGCCCGACTGGTGCAGCTTGTCTTTGGCTTCGTTCCACAGCGCAGCCTTGGACAGCGCCCACTCCACGCGATCGTCCATTTCGGAGCGCGACAGCTTTTCAAACAGGCGCACGCCGAACGCGATGTTGTCGTAGATCGACATCGGGAACGGGGTCGGCTTCTGGAACACCATGCCCACCTTGGCGCGCAGCAACGCGATGTCCTGGCGGCTGGTCAGCAGGTTCTCGCCGTCCATGTTGATCTCGCCCTCGGCGCGCTGCTCCGGGTAGAGGCCGTACATCTTGTTGAACGTGCGCAGCAGCGTGGACTTGCCGCAGCCCGACGGGCCGATGAACGCCGTGACCTTGCGGTCCGGGATCGACATATTGATGTTCTTCAGGGCGTGGAACTGCCCGTAGTAGAAGTTCAGGTTGCGCACGTCGATCTTGGCGCGCACCGAGTCGGGGATGTCGATGACAGTCGAAGTCATGCTGGTATCTCGCTAGATATTCGGGTTCCGGTCCGATTCCTGGAATCGCGCGCCGGTTACTTCTTGAACAGCATGCGCGCCACGATATTGAGCGCGAGCACACCGATCGTAATGAGGAACACGCCGGCCCAGGCCAGTTGCTGCCATTCCGTGAACGGGCTCATGGCGAAGCGGAAGATGGTCACAGGCAGGTTTGCCATCGGCTTGTTCAGGTCGCTGGTCCAGAACTGGTTGGACAGTGCGGTGAACAGCAGCGGCGCGGTTTCGCCAGCAATACGCGCAATGGCCAGCAGCACGCCGGTAACGATGCCGGCGTAGGACGACTTCACCGTGATCGACAGCACCATCTTCCATTTCGGCGTGCCGAGCGCGAAGGCCGCTTCACGCAGGGCATTCGGCACCAGGTTCAGCATGTTCTCGGTGGTGCGGACCACGATCGGAATCTGCAGCAGTGCCAGTGCGCACGCGCCCGCCCAGCCCGAGAAGTGCCCCATGCGGGTCACCACCAGCGCGTAGACGAACAGGCCGATCACGATCGACGGCGCCGACAGCAGGATGTCGTTGATGAAGCGGATGAGGCTGGCCAGTGGCGACGACTTGCCATACTCGGCCAGGTAGATGCCCGCCAGGATGCCCAGTGGCGTACCGAGCAGCGTGGCGATGCCCACCATCACGAAGCTGCCGAAAATCGCGTTGGCGAGGCCGCCACCGGCGGTATTCGGCGCCGGCGTCATCTGCGTGAACAGGTCCAGTGACAGGCCGCCCACACCCAGCGTGACCGTGGTGAACAGGATCCAGGCCAGCCAGAACAGGCCGAAACCCATGGCGCCCAGCGACGCGGCCAGTGCAATCAGGTTGGTGCGGCGGCGGCGCGCTTGCAGGCGCGTGCGCACGGCATCGGCGTCGGGCCGTACAGCAGGAATCGATGCGGAAGACACAGCGTGGCTCGCCTGGTTCATTTTGCCCCCTCATTCTTGGCCAGTCGCAACAGCAGCAGCTTGGACAGCGCCAGCACCACGAACGTGATGAAGAACAGGATCAGACCCAGTTCCATCAGCGCGGCCGTATGCAGGCCGGCGCCCGCTTCCGCGAATTCGTTGGCCAGCGCGGACGTAATGCTGTTGCCCGGAGAGAACAGCGACGCGCTGTCGAGCAGGTTGGTATTGCCGATCACGAAGGTGACGGCCATGGTTTCGCCCAGCGCACGGCCAAGGCCGAGCATGACGCCGCCGATCACGCCGGCGCGGGTGTAGGGCAGCACCACTTTCCACATCACTTCCCAGGTCGTGCAGCCTACGCCGTAGGCGGATTCCTTCAGCAGCACCGGGGTGACTTCAAACACGTCGCGCATCACCGAGGCGATGTACGGAATGATCATGATTGCCAGGATCACGCCCGCACACAGCAGGCCGATGCCAAGCGGCGCACCCTGGAACAGCTTGCCGATCACCGGCACCTGGCCAATGGTGGCAGCCAGCGGCTTCTGGAAGTACTCGCCGAAGATCGGCGCGAACACCAGCAGACCCCACATGCCGTAGACGATCGACGGCACGGCGGCCAGCAATTCAATGGCAGTGCCAAGCGGACGGCGCAGCCAGGCCGGCGACAGCTCGGTCAGGAACAGTGCGATGCCGAAGCTCACCGGCACAGCGATGATCAGTGCGATCAGCGAAGTCACGAGCGTGCCGTAGATCGGCACAAGCGCGCCATAGACGTCAGCGGGAGGATCCCATTCCGCAGTCCAGAGGAATCGGGCGCCGAATGTCTGGATCGAAGGCCATGCGCTGATGGCCAGCGACACGATGATGCCGCCCAGCAGGAGCAGCGTCACGATGGCAGCCCCGCGTGTCAGGCCGCCGAACAGGATGTCGCCAGTGCGGCTGGGGGGCCGGACGGCTGAAATTTCGGACGAAGTCGCCATGGTGCAGAGAATACGGTCGATGGTTTGGCAGGCGCCGGCGGCAAGCCGCCGGGCCACTCAGCCAGCCGCGGCGCATGCCGCAGCGGGCTGCCATGCGGACAGTGGCTTAGTACAGCGCCTTGCCCGAAGCGTCCTTGACGCTGGTCTTCCAGGTCGTGCGGATCTGGTTCACGACCGCTTCCGGCAGCGGCACGTAGTCCAGGTCGGCGGCCATGTTGGCGCCGCTCTTGTAGGCCCAGTCGAAGAACTTCAGCACTTCCGCGCCTTGCGCAGCTTTTTCCTGGTTCTTGTGGACCAGGATGAAGGTAGCGCCGGCGATCGGCCATGCTGCCTTGCCCGGCTGGTTCGTCAGGATCTGGTAGTAGGTCTTGCTCCAGTCCGCACCGGCGGCGGCGGCCTTGAAGGCGTCGTCACCCGGCTGAACCACGGCCCCGGCCGAGTTCTTCATGTTCACGTGCGTCATCTTGTTCTGCTTGGCGTAGGCGTACTCGACGTAGCCGATCGCACCATTCAGACGCTGCACGAAAGCGGCCACGCCTTCGTTGCCCTTGCCGCCCGTGCCGCCGCCCGGCCAGTTGACAGTGGTGCCTTCGCCCACCGACTTCTGCCACTCGGGGCTGACCTTCGACAGGTAGTTCGTGAAGATGAAGGTGGTGCCCGAACCGTCAGCGCGGCGCACCGGCAGGATGTCCTGGTTCGGCAGCTTGGCGTGCGGGTTCAGTGCCTTGATGGCCGCATCATCCCACTTCTTGATCTTGCCCAGGTAGATATTGGCCAGCACCTCGCCGGTGATGGTCAGGTCGCCCGGCTTCACGCCCTGCAGGTTGATCACCGGCACCACGCCGCCGATCACAGTCGGGAACTGGACCAGACCCTGCTTGTTCAGGTCTTCGTCCTTCAGCGGAGCGTCAGAGGCGCCGAAATCGACCGTCTTGGCGCCAATCTGCTTGATGCCGCCCGACGAACCGATGGATTGATAGTTGACCTTGTTGCCCGTTGCTTTTTGGTATGCGTCGGCCCACTTGGAATAGACGGGCGCCGGGAAGGAAGCGCCTGCACCGGTAATTTCCGCCGCGAACGCAGTACCCGCTACGACCATCGAAACGATGCCTGCCACGGCAGTCTTGACCAGCTTCATATGTCCTCCAGAGAACATTGGTTGGGAATGACAAATTTTTGACAAGACGAACTGTATGCTCCGCACATGACAATTCCGTGACATCGCAGAATCTTCTTGGAAGCCCGTACGGACGCGGGCGGACCCGACATGCAATCCCCCACCGCCGTGGGGAAAGGGCAGTCGGTTAATTGCGTAATGCCGCAAAAAAAAACGCCGGGCATTCCCGGCGTGATGATGATGAAGTAGCGTTTCCGATTGGCCGCTGTCAGGCGCGCAATGCCTCCGCCAGCGTCTGTGCAGCCCGTTCGGCCGTCTCGGCGTGCTCGGCCTCTACCATCACACGGACCACGGGCTCGGTGCCCGACGCGCGGATCAGCACACGGCCGCGCCCAGCCAACTCCGGCTCCACGACCGCGCGGGCCGCCTTCAGGCCCGCATGCGATTGCCAGTCGAATCCCTTTTCGACCCGAACGTTGATGAGCTTCTGCGGGAACAGGCTGACGCCGTCGAGCAAGCCGGCCAGCGTCTTGCCGCTACGGCGCAGCGCCGCCAGCACCTGGAGCGCCGAGACGATGCCGTCGCCCGTGCTGTGCCGGTCCAGGCACAGCAGATGGCCGGAGCCTTCGCCGCCCAGCGTCCAGTGGCGCTTGTTCAGCTCTTCCAGGACATAGCGATCGCCGACTTTCGCGCGCACGAAGTCCACGCCGATACGCTTGAGCGCCAGCTCCACGGCCATGTTGGTCATGAGCGTGCCCACCGCGCCTTCGACCGCAAATCCTGCCGCCATGCGGTCGCGCACGATCAGGTACAGCAGTTCGTCGCCGTTGTAGAGGCGCCCTTCGCTGTCCACGACCTGCAGCCGGTCCGCATCGCCGTCGAACGCGAGACCCAGGTCGGCGCCGTGCTCCCGGACGGCTTCAATCAGCTTGCCGGGAGCGGTAGCGCCATAGCCATCGTTGATGTTGCGGCCGTCAGGCTGGTTGCCGATCGCGACGACGTCGGCGCCGAGTTCATGGAAGACGTGCGGTGCGATGTGGTAGGCGGCACCGTGCGCGCAGTCCACGACCAGCTTGAGACCACGCAGGTCCTGGCTGTTCGGGAACGTGCTCTTGCAGAACTCGATATAGCGACCGGGCGCGTCGTTGATGCGTCGCGCGCGGCCCAGGTCATCGGACGGCGCGCAGGTCATCGGCTCTTCAAGCGCTGCCTCGATCTTGGCCTCGACCTCGTCAGGCAGCTTGTCGCCGTCGGCCGAAAAGAACTTGATGCCGTTGTCGTAGTACGGATTGTGGCTGGCCGAGATGACCACGCCCGCCGACAGGCGCAGCGCGCGCGTCAGGTAGGCAATGCCAGGCGTCGGCAACGGTCCGGTCAGCAGCACATGGACACCGGCCGAAGTAAAGCCAGCCTCAAGTGCCGCCTCAAGCATATAGCCCGAAATCCGCGTGTCCTTGCCAATCAGCACGGTGGGCCGTCCCTGCCCGGTACTCGCACCATGTGCCAGTACCTTCCCAGCGGCGTGTCCCAGCCGCATGACGAAATCCGGCGTGATCGGCGACTCGCCGACCTTGCCGCGTACGCCATCAGTCCCGAAATACTTGCGCGTCATTCCCTTAGATCCTTTCTTGCTTGCTCTGTCTGGCAACTATGAATAGTGACTACTGCGGTTCCACTACTGTCACGGTCTCATTCCGGACTGCCCACCAGGTCTTGAGGGCATCCACCGTATCCTGCACATCATGCACGCGCACGATATACGCTCCGCGCTCTGCCGCACATACCGCCGCGGCAATGCTGGCCGCCACACGTTGCAGCGGCGGCCGGCCACCCAGGATGGCGCCAAGCGTCGACTTGCGCGACAGGCCCACCAGTAACGGCAGCCCGGCTTTCGCAAGCGCGGGCAACTGGCCAAGCAGGCGCAAATTATGATCCGGAGTCTTGCCGAAGCCAAATCCCGGGTCGAGCGTGATGCGGGCCGTATCGACACCAGCCTGGCACAGCACGGCCACGCGTTCGTCGAGGAAAGCAACCACCTCGGCCACCACATCGGTGTACTGCGGATCCTCCTGCATCGTCTGCGGGTCCCGCTGCATATGCATCACACACAGGCCGGCCTGCCCCTTCGCCACCGCTTCGACAGCGCCAGGCATGCGGAAGCCCCAGATATCGTTGATGAGATCGGCACCGGCCGCAAGCGATGCGCGCATGACCTCGGGCTTGTAGGTATCGATCGATAGCGGCTTGCCGCAATCGCGCAGGGCCTCGACGATGGGGATCACGCGCGCCAGTTCTTCATCAAGCGGCAATGCATCGGAACCGGGACGGCTCGACTCGCCACCGATATCGATGATGTCCACGCCTTCGGCGATGAGTTGCTCGGCATGCCGGAGCGCAGCGTCGCGCGTGGCGTGCTTGCCGCCATCGGAGAATGAATCAGGCGTTACGTTGAGAATGCCCATGACGAGCGGGCGACGATCCAGCGCAAAGCGAAAGCGGCCGCACTGGAAATGCCTGGATTGCGAAGTCTGCTGCAAGGTAGAAAGCTGGAAATGAAAAGAGAAGATCTGCGCACGGACCGCGCAGAAACGAGAAAGCCGGTGCCAAGGGCACCGGCTTGTCGGAACAGCTAGGTCGTCACCGTCTCGCTGACAGTGCGATCCGTGCCATCAGGCCGTGGCAGGCGCGTTGGTCGGCGCCACCGGCGAACCACCGGACGGGGCATTGCCACCACCGTTCGGGCCCGACACGCCACGCGGCGGACGCGGAGGCTTGCCAGCCATGATGTCGTTGACCTGATCGGCGTCGATCGTTTCCCACTCCATCAGCGCCGAGGTCATGGCCTCGACCTTGTCGCGGTTCTCTTCGAGCAGGCGCTTGGCCAGGCCGTACTGGTCGTCGATGATGCGGCGGATCTCGGCGTCAACCTTCTGCTGCGTAGCTTCCGAGACCGTCTTCGACGACAGCTTGCCGAACATGCCGTCCTGCTCAGTGTCGACGTAGACCATAGCGCCGAGCTCATCGCTCATGCCGAAACGGGTCACCATGTCGCGGGCGATCTTGGTGGCGCGCTCAAAGTCGTTGGATGCACCCGTGCTCATGGCGTTGAGGAAGACCTCTTCCGCCGCACGGCCGCCGAAGAGGATGGCGATCTCTTCGAGCATGTTGTCCTTGTACTTCGAGTACTTGTCATGCTCCGGCAGCTGCCAGGTCACGCCCAGCGCCCAGCCTCGCGGCATGATGGTGACCTTGTGGACCGGATCGGCCTTCGGCAGCAGCTTGGCGACCACCGCATGGCCGGACTCGTGGTAAGCCGTGGCCTTGCGCTCTTCCTCGCGCATGACCGTCGACTTGCGCTCCGGGCCCATGTAGATCTTGTCCTTCGCGTCTTCGAAGTCCTGCATGTCGACCACGCGCTTGCTGCGGCGGGCGGCGAACAGGGCGGCTTCGTTAACCAGGTTGGCCAGGTCCGCGCCCGAGAAGCCCGGGGTACCGCGTGCGATCACCGAAGCGTCCACATCGTTACCGATGGGCACCTTGCGCATATGCACCTTCAGGATCTGCTCACGGCCGCGGATATCCGGCAGTCCCACGTAGACCTGACGGTCGAAGCGGCCCGGACGCAGCAGCGCCTTGTCGAGGACATCGGAGCGGTTGGTCGCGGCGATCACGATCACGCCCGAGTTGGCCTCGAAGCCGTCCATCTCGACCAGCATCTGGTTCAGGGTCTGCTCGCGCTCGTCGTTGCCGCCGCCCATGCCGGCGCCGCGATGGCGGCCGACCGCGTCGATTTCATCGATGAACACGATACACGGCGCCTGCTTCTTGGCGTTCTCGAACATGTCGCGCACGCGGGCCGCGCCCACGCCAACGAACATTTCCACGAAGTCGGAACCCGAGATGCTGAAGAACGGCACCTTCGCCTCACCGGCGATGGCACGGGCCAGCAGCGTCTTGCCGGTACCCGGGGGGCCGACCAGCAGCACGCCGCGCGGGATACGGCCGCCCAGCTTCTGGAATTTCTGCGGGTCCTTCAGGAAGTCGACCAGTTCGACCACTTCTTCCTTGGACTCGTCGCAGCCGGCCACGTCCTGGAACGTGACGGCATTCTGGTTCTCATCGATCAGGCGCGCACGGGATTTACCGAACGAGAAGGCACCGCCTTTCCCGCCGCCCTGCATCTGTCGCATCATGTAGAACCAGAACACGATGATCAGCAGGGTCGGCCCGAGGTAATACAGGGCCTGCACCAGCACGTTAGGTTCGTCGTCAGCCTTGCCGGTCACCTGAACGCCATACTTCATCAGGTCGCCGACCATCCAGATGTCGCCCGGCGAGATGATGGTGTACTTGGCGCCCTCTTTCGGCGACACCACGAGGTTGCGGCCCTGCACGTCGACACGCGACACCTTGCCGTTCTTGGCGTCATCCATGAACTGCGAGTAGGTGACGCCGTCCTGTGCACGGGGCTTGTCGAACTGCTTGAAGACGGTAAACAACACCAGCGCGATCACGAGCCAGATTGCCGCCTTTTGAAACAGGTTGTTATTCAAGGCCGAACTCCTTTGCGATTGCCTTGCCAACGGATAGCTGCATTGTAATGCAGCGCCCGCCCCGAAGGGGAAACAGCGAAACTATGGAGCCGATAGCCCCGGGCCCAGAACTGCCCTCCACCTGCCGGATCCGTCAATTCACCACTTTCAGGTAACGCCCAAGGATAAAAGTTTCAGAGGATTTGTCGCGCGACGCCTTGGGCTTGCGTGGGGCGACCACTTTGAACTGTCGTTTGAACTTCTCGACGATCTGGCTATAGCCACTGCCGTGGAAACACTTTACCAGCAATGCGCCGTCCGGCTTCAGGTGGGTCTGGGCAAAATCCAAGGCCAGATCACACAGATATTCGATCCGCGCAGAGTCGGCAGAGGCTACACCGGACAAGTTGGGGGCCATGTCCGACAATACAAGATCGATTTTTGCGCCACCGGAAGCGGCCATGACCACTTCCTCCAACTGGCGGAATACGTCTTCCTCGCGAAAATCGCCCTGGATAAACGTGACATCCGCGACCGGCTCCATCGGCAGGATATCGATGGCCACTACGGCGCCGTCTGGCTTGCCGCCGGTCGCGCGCGGTGAAGCTGCCAGCTTGTTGCGCGCGTACTGGCTCCAGCTTCCCGGCGCTGCTCCCAGATCCACGATGACCTGGCCGGGCTGGATCAGCTTGTCCTGCTCGTCGATTTCCTTGAGCTTGTAAGCCGCGCGGGCACGATAACCCTCGCGCTGCGCCATCTTCACATACGGGTCGTTGATGTGGTCGTGCAGCCACGACTGGTTGAACTTGTTCTTGGACTTGCCTTTGGCCATTCTGATTACGCCTGTTTCCTGTCTGCCGGCGCCGCGAAGACGGGCGCGCCGCAATTTCTTGCCTGTTTTGCCGTTTTTTGCCGCCAACCTGTACTGGTTTGGCGGATAATACGCGCCAATCGCATGCCAGCGGCGGCCACTCCGGCTCGCCATTGCCCACACGGGCCGCTGGCAGCACTTATTGCCTGCGCCGTCAGCGCCTATTTATGTCCGCACTCCAACTTATTCCAGCCCAGCGCTCCGAACTCCGCTCCCGTGCCCATGGCCTCAATCCGGTCGTGATGATTGGCGCGGAAGGCCTGACGCGCGCGGTGCTGGCCGAAATCGACCGCAGCCTGGCGGCCCATGACCTGATCAAGATCCGCGTATTCGGTGATGACCGCGAAGCCCGCGTCGCCATCTACGAAGCCATTTGCGATGAACTCGACGCCGCGCCGATCCAGCATATCGGCAAGCTGCTGGTCGTCTGGCGCCCCGGCGAGGCGCGCCTCAAGGAAAACCAGCCGCAAGACCTGGGCCGTCACACCCCCGCCCGCCGTGGCGCCGCGCCGCGTACCGTCACGGTGAAAAAGCCGAGCGGTGCACCGAATCGCCGCCCGACCCGCAAGGATGTGACCGTGCTCGGCAATGAACGCGTTACGGCTGGCGGCAACGTCAAGCGCTCGCGCGCCCGGCCCACCAGCCAGAAGAAGAAGGCACTGGCCTGAAACAACGGCGGCCCGTGCGGGCCGCCCTCCCTTCCCGGCTGGCTATTCGCCGGCCGAGCGCGGCGCCGAAGCGCGCCACACCAGCGCCAGCGCCAGTACGCTCTGCAGCAGATAGAAGGCGCTGGACACGCCGTGCAGCATGCCGAACTGCGCACGGAACGGCGACTCCGACACCCCGACGCCGAGCGCCGTCGCCTTCTCCTTGAGGCTGCCCATGAACGGCTGGGTGCCGAAATAGCCCACCAGCACGCACACCAGCATCGCCAGAACGAGCCAGCGCAGCGCCCGATAGCGGCTGGCACCACGGCGGATCAGCACATTGCACAGCACGAGCTGCAGCACACCGATGGTCACGCCGAGGATGGCCTCGGTCTGGAACAGGTGGCCGGCGATCATGCCCGCCGTCTCGCGGCTGGGCAGCACGGAAAACAGCGTGGGGGCCACCATGTAGCCCACCGTCCACAAGCTGCCGGCCCAGACGACCGTCAGCAGCAGGAAGATACGGTGGGGCAGCGGCGGCAGACTGGAGTAAGAGGACGAAAACACTATCCGGTTCCGTGAGCCTTGCGGCCTCAGACGTAACGGACGGTGATGACTTCGTACTCGCGTTCGCCGCCCGGGGCCAGCACGGTGGCCACGTCGCCTTCGAACTTGCCAATCAGCGCGCGCGCGATCGGCGAGCTGACGGAGATCTTGCCGCTATCCAGATCGGCCTCATCATCGCCGACGATCTGGTAGCTCACGGGCTTGCCGGATTCCAGGTCTTCCAGGTCAACGGTGGCGCCGAACACAATGCGGCCATCCGTGTCGAGCTGGGTCGGGTCGATCACCTGCGCGGTAGACAGCTTGGATTCGACTTCCAGGATGCGGCCCTCGATAAAGGCCTGCTTTTCCTTGGCGGCGTCGTACTCGGCATTTTCGGAAAGGTCGCCCTGCGCGCGGGCCTCGGAGATGGCATTGATCACCGCGGGACGTTCGACGGCCTTCAGGCGGTGAAGCTCTTCCTTCAGGAGCTCGGCGCCGCGCTTGGTAATCGGAATGGTGCTCATGTCTTCGTTCAACAAAAAAATGAGCCGCAGCGGAGCTGGAACCGTGCCTGGCAACTGGCCAGGGCACTCCCGCTCAACCGCGGCTTTCGGATGGGAAAGGCGCCCGGAATACGGGCGCCGATCGACGAATTCGGAGTAGTTTAGGCCAAGAAGCCCGCTGACAGCAACACCGGCGGGCTCAGTGGCCTTGACGGAGCGCAAGCGCCCCGCCGTGCCGCAATGTTACGCCAGCGACGCATGCAGACCTTGCAGGTCGTAGACCTCCAGGCTCTGCATGTGCTTCAGGCCCTCCACCGCGGCGCTCGCGCCGGCGATGGTGGTGTAGTACGGCACGCGGTTGGCCAGCGCGGAGGTACGGATCGAACGCGAATCGGCAATCGCGCCGCGGGTCTCGTCCACCGTGGTGAACACCAGCGCCAGTTCGCCGTTCTTGATCATGTCCACGATGTGCGGACGACCGTCCTTGACCTTGTTGACCACCTTGACCGGAATGCCGGCGGCTTCGATGGCCGAAGCCGTGCCGCGCGTGGCGACGATCGGGTAGCCCATGTCGTGCAGCATGCGGGCCACGGCGACGGCGCGAACCTTGTCACTGTCCTTCACGGTGATCAGCACGGTGCCCTTCTCGGGCAGGCGCGAACCGGCAGCCAGCTGGCTCTTGAACAGGGCCTCGCCGAAAGTCTTGCCCACGCCCATCACTTCGCCGGTGGAACGCATTTCAGGTCCGAGGACCGGATCCACGCCCGGGAACTTGTTGAACGGGAACACCGCTTCCTTGACGCTGAAGTACGGCGGCACCACCTCGGCGGCGACACCTTGCGAGTCCAGCGACTGGCCAGCCATGCAGCGCGCGGCGATCTTCGCGAGCTGCAGGCCGGTTGCCTTCGATACGTATGGCACGGTACGCGACGCACGCGGGTTCACTTCCAGCACGTAGACGGTGTCGACACCGTTGTTCTGCTGGATCGCGAACTGCACGTTCATCAGGCCGACCACGTTCAGCGCGCGGGCCATGGCGGCGGTCTGGCGCTTCAGTTCGGCCACGGTCTCGGCCGACAGCGAGTACGGCGGCAGCGAGCAAGCCGAGTCGCCCGAGTGCACGCCAGCCTGCTCGATGTGCTCCATCACGCCACCGATGAACACGCGCTTGCCATCCGACAGCGCGTCAACGTCGCATTCGATCGCGTCGTTCAGGAAGCGGTCCAGCAGCACCGGCGAGTCGTTCGACACCTTGACGGCCTCGCGCATGTAGCGCTCGAGGTCACGCGGCTCGTGCACGATTTCCATCGCGCGGCCACCCAGCACGTACGACGGGCGCACCACCAGCGGGTAACCGATTTCCTCGGCCAGGCGCAGCGCTTCGTCTTCGGCACGCGCGGTGCGGTTCGGCGGCTGGCGCAGGCCCAGGTCCTGCAGCAGCTTCTGGAAGCGCTCGCGGTCTTCCGCGGCGTCGATCATGTCCGGGGTCGTGCCGATGATGGGCACGCCATTGCGCTCGAGGTCCAGCGCCAGCTTCAGCGGGGTCTGGCCGCCGTACTGGACGATCACGCCGACCGGCTTCTCGATGGCCACGATTTCCAGCACGTCTTCCAGCGTCACCGGCTCGAAGTACAGGCGGTCCGAGGTGTCATAGTCGGTCGACACGGTTTCCGGGTTGCAGTTGACCATGATGGTCTCGTACCCGTCTTCGCGCAGCGCCAGCGCGGCGTGCACGCAGCAGTAGTCGAACTCGATGCCCTGGCCGATCCGGTTCGGGCCACCGCCCAGCACCATGATCTTCTTCTTGTCGGTCGGGTTCGCTTCGCATTCGCCATGCTCGGCCTCGTAGGTCGAGTACATGTAGGCGGTGTTGGTCGCGAACTCAGCCGCGCAGGTGTCCACGCGCTTGTAGACCGGACGCACGTTCTGGGCGATGCGCGCTTCGCGCACGGCCTTGGCGTCGGTCTTCAGCAGCTTGGCCAGGCGGCGGTCCGAGAAGCCCTTTTGCTTCACGTAGCGCAGCTCGGCAGCCGACAGGGCTTCCAGCGTACGGGCCTTGATCTGGCCTTCGGTCTTGACGATGTCCTCGATCTGGGCCAGGAACCAAGGATCGATATCGGTCTCGGCGTACACCTCTTCGAGCGACATGCCGATACGGAACGCGTCGCCGACGTACCAGATGCGGTCCGGGCCAGCCTCGCCGATTTCCTCGACGATCTCGTCGCGGTCGGTCGACTTCTCGTCCAGGCCGTCCACGCCGACTTCCAGGCCGCGCAGCGCCTTCTGGAACGATTCCTGGAAGGTACGGCCCATGGCCATCACTTCACCGACCGACTTCATCTGGGTGGTCAGGTGGCTGTCCGCCTGCGGGAACTTCTCGAAGGCGAAACGCGGGATCTTGGTGACCACGTAGTCGATCGACGGCTCGAACGAAGCCGGGGTCGCGCCGCCGGTGATCTCGTTCTTCAGCTCGTCCAGCGTGTAGCCGACGGCCAGCTTGGCCGCGACCTTGGCGATCGGGAAGCCCGTGGCCTTCGAGGCCAGTGCCGACGAACGCGATACACGCGGGTTCATCTCGATCACGATCATCCGGCCATCGGTCGGATTGATCGAGAACTGCACGTTCGAACCGCCGGTGTCGACGCCGATCTCGCGCAGCACGGCCAGCGAGGCATTGCGCAGGATCTGGTATTCCTTGTCGGTCAGCGTCTGGGCCGGGGCCACGGTGATCGAGTCGCCCGTGTGGATGCCCATCGGGTCCAGGTTTTCGATCGAGCAGATGATGATGCAGTTGTCCGCCTTGTCGCGGACCACTTCCATCTCGTATTCCTTCCAGCCCAGCAGCGACTCTTCGATCAGCAGCTCGCGCGTCGGCGACAGGTCCAGGCCGCGCTTGCAGATCTCTTCGAATTCCTCGCGGTTGTAGGCGATGCCGCCGCCCGTGCCGCCCAGCGTGAACGACGGGCGGATCACGATCGGATAGCCGCTGGTGCCGGTGTCCTGCGCGATGCGGGTCTGCACGGCCAGCGCTTCTTCCATCGAGTGCGCGATGCCGGACTTGGCCGAACCAAGACCGATCTTGGTCATCGCGTCCTTGAACTTCTGGCGGTCCTCGGCCTTGTCGATGGCTTCGGGCGACGCGCCGATCAGTTCGACCTTGTACTTGTCCAGCACGCCGTGGCGATGCAGATCCAGCGCGCAATTCAGCGCGGTCTGGCCGCCCATGGTCGGCAGGATCGCGTCCGGACGTTCCTTCTCGATGATGCGCTCGACCACTTCCCAGGTAATCGGCTCGATGTAGGTCACGTCGGCCGTGGCCGGGTCGGTCATGATGGTCGCCGGGTTCGAATTGACCAGGATGACCTTGAAGCCTTCTTCACGCAGCGCCTTGCAGGCCTGGGCGCCGGAGTAGTCGAACTCGCACGCCTGGCCGATGATGATGGGGCCGGCGCCGATAATCAGGATGCTCTTGATGTCTGTGCGTTTTGGCATTGCACTGTCTCTTTTTTGGTCCGGCGGCCACTTGGGCCGGCGGCCGGAAAATCAGGAATCCAGCAGGATTCGGAAAGTTCAGTTCAGGGTGGCCGTCGCCAGCTTCGCACCGAAGCCGATGAACATGGCCCCCACGCCGCTCGACACGCCCGCCGACAGGCGTCGGCGGCGGCGGAATGCGGCGGCCAGCTTCACGCCGACGAAGATCAGCGTCGTCAGGTACAGGAAGCTGAAGATCTGCACGACCACGCCCAGCGCCAGGAACGACAGCGCGGCATAGCCGAAGCCCGGGTCGACGAACTGGATGAAGAACGAGATGAAGAACAGGATGGCCTTCGGGTTCATCAGGCTGATGACCAGCGCCTTGCGGAACGGGTTGGACTGGTCCGCCGGCGCGGCCGTGGCAGCTTCCGCCGCAGCCCGCTCCGCCTTGCCGGCACTCGCCCAGTTACGGACGGCTCCGCGCAGCATGTTGAACCCGATCCAGCCCAGGTAGGCCGCGCCGATGTACTTCACCACGTAGAACAGCGCCGGGCTGGCCTTCAGCAGCGAGGCCACGCCCGCCGCCGACAGCACCATCAGCACCGCATCGCCGAGGAACACGCCGCACGCACCCTTGTAGCCCGCGCGCACGCCGCGCTGAGCCGCCACCGACAGCACATACATCGAGTTCGGGCCCGGCAGCAGCACGATGAAGATCGTGCCCAGCACATAGGTCCAGAAATCGGTGATGCCGAAGGCGGTATGCATGAAGGCGTTCATGGCGTGTCCTTGTTTCCTGCTCGTCTCTGTTCTTCGCTGCTCGTGATGGGCCCGCGCTTACTTGCGCGCGTCCGCCATCATCTTCGTGAAGCGGTCGAACAGGTAAGCCACGTCGTTCGGGCCAGGCGACGCTTCCGGGTGACCCTGGAAGCAGAACGCCGGCTTGTCGGTCAGCGCAAAGCCCTGCAGCGTGCCATCGAACAGCGACACGTGCGTCACGCGCGCGTTGGCGGGCAGCGTCTCGGCGTCCACCGCGAAACCGTGGTTCTGCGACGTGATCATCACGCGGCCATCGTCCAGGTCCTTGACCGGATGGTTGGCGCCGTGGTGGCCGGCCTTCATCTTCAGCGTCTTGGCGCCGATGGCCAGCGCCATGATCTGGTGGCCCAGGCAGATGCCGAAGGTCGGGATGCCGCGCTCGATGAACTCGCGCGTAGCCTTGATCGCGTAGTCGCACGGTTCCGGATCGCCGGGGCCGTTGGACAGGAACACGCCATCCGGATTCAGCGCCAGAGCGTCGGCTGCAGTGGCTTGCGCCGGCAGTACCGTCACCTTGCAGCCGCGCTCGGCCAGCATGCGCAGGATGTTGAACTTGACGCCGTAGTCATAGGCGACCACGTGGAACTGCGGCTTGTCCTGCTTGCCGTAGCCCTGGCCGAGTTCCCATTCCGACTGCGTCCAGTCATACGGCTCCTTGACCGACACCACCTTGGCCAGGTCCATGCCGGCCAGGCCGGGGAACGAGCGGGCCAGGTCGATGGCCTTCTGGACGTTGTCCTCGCCAGCCAGGATGCAGCCGTTCTGGGCGCCCTTCTCGCGCAGGATGCGGGTCAGCTTGCGGGTATCGATGCCGGCAATGGCGACGACCTTTTCCTGCTTCAGGTAATGGCCGAGCGTGTGCTCCTTGCGGAAATTCGAGGCCAGAATCGGCAGATCCTTGATGATCAGGCCGGCGGCATGGACTTTCGTGGCTTCAACATCCTCACGGTTGACGCCGTAATTCCCGATGTGCGGATACGTCAGCGTGACGATCTGCCGGGAATAGCTCGGGTCGGTGAGGATTTCCTGATAACCGGTGATGGCGGTGTTGAACACCACTTCGCCGATGGTATGGCCGGAAGCGCCGATGGAATAGCCACGAAAGACCGTGCCGTCTGCAAGCGCGAGAATGGCGGACGGGAAAGACGGTAACACGGGTAGGCTCCTGCTGGACTCACCCCGTGACCGACCTGATCAACGCCTCGTGCCCCATTGAGATCCCGGTACGGCTGCATTGGCACTGTGCCAAGCGGCGCAACTCGGTCGCTGCATGCTCTTTGCATCACATATCTCAATGCTGGCGAAGGCTGCGCGGACGGGGGCGGCGGAAGGTGGAAAGCGGTTGGCGCTAGGGTGAAGGGTTCTGAAAGCGAAACTTTCGGATTATATCCCGCGCCGGCCAATTTCTCAAGTTTTCAAGGACTTGCGTGCGACCGGGCAGCGCTCGCGCCGCCCGGTCCGCCCGCCATCGTCCTGGCGTCCCGCCCTATGCCGCCGGCGGCACAACCGCTGTCACTTCGATCTCCACCTTCGCGCGAGGCTCGACCAGATCGGCCACTTCCACTGCCGTCATCGCCGGGAAATGGCGGCCGATGATGTCCCGGTAATGCTGGCCGATGACAGGGTACGCGCCCACGTACTCAGCCTTGTCCTTCACATACCAGGTCATGCGCGTGATGTGCTCGGCCCTGGCGCCGCCGGCTTCCAGCACGGCGACGATATTGCGCAGCGCCTGCGCCACCTGCAGGCCAAAGTCGTCCGTCTCGAACTCGCACTGGCCGTTCCAGCCGATCTGGCCTCCGACGAAGATGAGCCGGCTGCCGGCCTGCATCTCGGTCATGATGCCGTTGGAATAGCCGCGCGGAGCGGCCCAGTCGGGCGGCTGCAGAATTTTCATGATTGCTTCCTGATATTTCGGTTACTCGAATTGCCTTGAATCTTCAGACGCCCAGGCCGCCGGGTGCGGCCAGGGTTGCATCCACGTACTGCGCCATCGCCTGCCGCACGGGTTCCGGCAGCGGTCGTGGCGCGATCTTGCCCGTATCGACGCAGACCAGCCGCTGCATCACTTCCAGCCGCAAGCCGCCGTCAGCGCCCACGAACCGCACCTGCACCGTGAAGCTGGACTGCCCGAGCTTCACCACGCGCAACTCCCGCGTGAGCAACTCCCCAAGGCGGCTCGGTGCGACAAAACGGCAATGCAGGTCGGCGGTCGGCACGCCAGCATGCCCTGCGCCATGCATCGCATCGAAGGGCCAGTCCAGCGCCTGCGCGAACCAGTCCTCAATGAAGTCGTTGAGCATCTCGAAGTAGCGCGGATAGAACACGATGCCGGCGGCATCGCAGTGCTTGAAGCGCACCAGCACGGTGTTGCGGAATACGGCGCTCATGGCTGGCCTGCCCCCGGCGCGGCGCCGTTGCCCTGCTCCGCCATCTGGCGCAGCCGGAAGCGCTGCAGCTTGCCGGTTTCTGTGCGCGGCAGCGCCGGCACGAAGACGATGCGCCGCGGATACTTGTACGGCGCGATCTCGCGCTTCACATAGTCCTGCAGCGCGGCGCGCGTGGCCTCACTGGCCTCCACGCCTTCGCGCAGCACGACGTAGGCCGTGACGACCTGCCCGCGCTCCGCGTCCGGTGCGCCGACCACGCCGCATTCGGCCACGTCCTTGTGCTGCATCAGCGTGCCCTCCACCTCGGGGCCGGCGATGTTGTAGCCAGCCGAGATGATCATGTCGTCGGAGCGCGCCTGGTAGAAGTAGTAGCCGTCCTCGTCCATGACGAAGGTGTCGCCGGGCAGGTTCCACCCGGCCTTCACGTAGTTGGCCTGGCGCGGGTCGTCCAGGTAGCGGCACCCCGTCGGTCCGCGCACTGCGAGCTTGCCCACGGTCCCGGGCGGCACGGGCTGCATGTTCTCGTCGACGATCTGGGCGACGTAGCCCGGCACGACCTTGCCGATGGATCCGGGCTTCACGTCGGCGCCCGCGCTGGAGATGAAGATGTGCATCATCTCCGTGCCGCCGATGCCGTCGGTCATCTCGATACCGGTTGCCGCCTTCCACGCCTGGCGCGTGGCATCGGGCAGCGCCTCGCCGGCCGACACGCTCTTCTTCAGGCTGCGCAAGTCGTAGCGTGACGCCAGCGCGGCCATCTGACGGTAGAAGGTCGGCGCAGTGCACACGATGGTCGCGCGGAAGTCCGCAATCAGCTGCAGCAGACTGTCCGGCGTGAGCTTCTCCGCCAGCACGGTGCTGGCGCCGATGCGCCATGGAAAGCACAGGATGCCGCCAAGCCCGAACGTGAAGGCGATCGGCGGTGTGCCGCAGAAGATATCGTCCGGTTCCGGGCGCAGCACGTGGCGCGGGAACAGGTCGCACATCGCCAGCACGTCGCGATGGAAGTGGACCGTGCCCTTGGGCTGGCCCGTGGTACCGCTGGTAAAGGCGATCAGGCAGATATCGTCGGACGCCGTATCGCACGCATCGAAGGTGTCCGGCTTGCCCGCCATGGCAGCTTCCAGCGATCCTTCGCCCTCGCCGTTGAAGTACAGCGCCTGAGCCAAGCTCGGGCAGTGATGCTCCACGCCCGGCTGCCGGTTCGCCTCCAGCTCCTCGCGCAGCCGCACATCGCACAGCGCCGCAGTGACCTGCGCCTTGTCGAGGATCTGCTTGAGCTCCTTGGCGCGCAGCAACGGCATGGTCGGCACCGCGATCAGGCCCGCTTTGATGGTCGCGAGCCAGCTCGCCGCCATCATCAGGTTGTTGGGCCCGCGCAGCAGCACGCGATTGCCCGGCACCAGCTTCATATCCTCGGTCAGCACATGGGCGATCCGGTTGCTCAGCGCCGCGAGCTGGGCGAAGGTGATCGTCTCGATGCCGTCGCCGCGCCGCTGGCGGATGGCTACGCGTTCGCCGCGCCCTTCTCGCACGTGCCGGTCAACCAGTTCCACGGCGCAGTTCAGGCGCTCGGGGTAGTCGGTATCCGCGTTGAAGCGGAACTCGGGCCACGCCTGCGGCGGGGGCAGCCGGTCGCGGGCGAAGGTATCGAGGTGGGCGGTGATCGCCATGACTTGTCTCCTGTCTGCTGTATCGCTGACTTGATGATGTGTGTCGGGCCGAGCCGGTTCAGACGGCCTGGGCCGCCAGCGTTTCGCGCGCGATGATGAGCTTCTGGACCTCCGTCGCGCCTTCGTAGATGCGCAGCGAGCGGATTTCGCGATAGAGCCCTTCCACGCGCGTGCCGACCTTGACACCGAGGCCGCCGAACATCTGCACCGCGCGGTCGATGACCTGCTGCGCGTTTTCGGTGGCCACCATCTTGGCCATGGCCGCTTCGCGCGTGGTGCGTACACCCTTCACATCGCGCAGCCATGCCGCACGGTAGGTCAGCAGCGCTGCCGCGTCGATGGCGGTGGCCATGTCGCCGATCGCCGCCTGCGTGAGCTGCAGGTCGGCCAGCACGCCGCCGAACATCGGCCGTGCACGCGCACGTGTCAGCGCCTCATCGAGTGCGGCGCGGCCGAAGCCGAGCGCGGCCGCCGCCACTGACGCGCGGAAGATGTCCAGCGTCATCATCGCCACCTTGAAACCCTGCCCCGCTTCGCCGAGGCGATTGCCCACCGGCACGCGGCAATTTTCGAAGCGCAGCGTGGCAAGCGGGTGCGGCGCCATGACGTCGATACGCTCCGCGATGCTCAGGCCCGGCGTGTTGGCATCGACCACGAACGCGGAGATGCCGCGCGCGCCCGGCGCCTCGCCGGTACGCACGAATACGCAGTAGAAATCGGCAATGCCGCCGTTGGAGATCCACGTCTTGGCGCCGTCGATCACATAGTGGGTGCCGTCGGCATCGAGCTTCGCGCTGCACTGCATTGCTGCCACATCGGAACCGGCGTCCGGCTCGGACAGCGCAAACGCTGCGATGGCCTCGCCACGCGCCACGCGCGGCAGGTAACGTTCGCGGATGGCGTCACTGCCAGCGAGCGAGATCGCACCCGATCCAAGCCCTTGCATGGCGAATGCAAAATCGGCCAACCCATCATGACGGGCCAGCGTTTCACGCAACAGGCACAGCGAACGCGAATCGAGCGCCGGCAACGCGCCGCCATGCGCGGCCGGCACGCAGTAACGGAGCCAGCCGGCCTGGCCAAGCTGACGCACCAGTGCGCGGCATGCGGCATCGGTATCGCTGTGGTCAACTTTCAGGTTCGCCGCGCACCAGGCGTCCAGGTCGCGTTCGAGCGTGCGGTGCGAATCGTCAAGCAGCGGCAGGTCGAGGTAAGTCTTGTCGGACATCGGAAATCCTTTTGGTTGCGCCTTCGTTTGCGCTCAGTCGCCCTCGAACACCGGCTTGTTCTTGGCGACGAACGCCTCATAGGCGCGCCGGAAGTCGCGTGTCTGCATGCAGATGGCCTGCGCTTCGGCTTCGGCCTCGATGGCTTCGTCTAGGCCCATGTTCCATTCCTGGTGCAGCAGCTTCTTGGTCACGCCGTGCGCAAAGGTCGGACCGGCGGAGAGTTGCGCAGCCAGCGCGTGCGCCTCGGCCAGCACCTTGTCTGACGCATGCAGCGCATTGAAGAAGCCCCACTGCAGGCCTTCTTCCGCGGTCATCACGCGGCCGGTGTAAAGCAGTTCGCTGGCCCGGCCCTGCCCGATCACGCGCGGCAGCAACGAGCACGCGCCCATGTCGGCACCCGCCAAACCCACGCGCACGAACAGGAAAGCGGTCTTGGCCTGTGCCGTGCCCACGCGCATGTCGGAAGCCAGTGCCATCATTGCCCCAGCTCCGGCGCAGATGCCGTCAATCGCGCTGATCACCGGCTGCGGGCACGCACGCATGGCCTTGACGAGGTCGCCGGTCATGCGCGTGAAGTCGAGCAGCTCCGGCATGGTCATCTTCGTGAGCGGCCCGATGATCTCGTGCACGTCGCCACCCGAGCAGAAATTGCCGCCCGCGCCAGTCACGACCACGGTCTTGATATCGCTCGCATAGCACAGCGCGCGGAACAGGTCGCGCAGCTCGGCATAGGAATCGAACGTGAGCGGGTTCTTGCGCTCCGGGCGGTTCAGCGTGATGGTGCCCACCTTGCCGTCGTCCGAGACGGACCACAGGAAGTGTTTCGGCGAGTAGTCCGCAAAGCTGCGCTTGTGGTGGCGCATGTCGAGCGCGATATCGGTCATGGTTTCTCTCTGTCTGATTCGGTCTGCAGCGCGTTCCGCTGCCCTGTTCGCTTGCGCTGCCGCATACCTGCGGCTTGCGTTCATCCGGTCATCACTTCGCCGCCCGCCACGGCGATCGCCTGCCCCGTCATCGCGCTCGCCGATGGCTGGCACAGCCATGCCACCGCGTCCGCGACTTCGTCGGGCTGCACCAGCCTGCGCTGCGGGTTGCGTGCCGCGAGCT
This sequence comes from Cupriavidus numazuensis, assembly GCF_905397435.1. Taxonomy (GTDB): domain Bacteria; phylum Pseudomonadota; class Gammaproteobacteria; order Burkholderiales; family Burkholderiaceae; genus Cupriavidus; species Cupriavidus numazuensis. The sequence goes on along the minus strand of NZ_CAJPVI010000006.1, from coordinate 100,872 downwards.
CGGCGCGCGCCTCCGCCTCGCTACGGCCGGTCTTGTCGACGATATTGGCCACGGCGTCGCGCACGATGTCGGTCTCCGTATAACCCGGGCAGACCGCATTGACGGTCACGCCACTGCGCGCCGTTTCCAGCGCCAGCGAACGCGTGAGACCGATCACGCCATGCTTGGCCGCGCAGTAGGCGCTGACGTAGCCATAGCCGATCAGGCCCGCGGTGCTTGCGACATTGACGATGCGCCCCCACCCCGCTGCCGTCATCGCGGGCAGCGCAGCCTGCGTGCACAGGAAGGTGCCCGTCAGGTTGACGTCCAGCATGCGCTGCCACAGCGCCAGGCTGGTCTTGCCGAACGGCGCGCTATGCGCCTGGCCGGCGTTGTTCACAAGCACGCCTACCGGGCCGGCCTTGGCCACGGCCGCGGCAAACGCGGCCGCGACGCTGTCGGCATCGCTGATGTCGGCAGGCACCGCAGTCAGCACCGCAGCACCGACCAGCAGCGGACGCAGTTCATCGACGGCGCATTCCAGCACCTGCACGTCGCGTCCAACCAGCGTGACGCTCGCGCCGTCAGCCAGCAGCCGCCGCGCGATTGCCGCGCCGATGCCGCGCCCGCCACCGGTGACCAGTGCGTGCCGGCCTTGCAGGGAAAACTCGGCTGCCATCGTCAGTGCTCCACCACGGCGCGGGCCAAAGCCGCCGCGCGTTCCAGGTTGGTTTCGAGCTGGCGCTTGCCGGCCTCATACTGCCGCGGCCAGCTCACGTCGCGGTAGCCGAGCTTCGCCGCCTCATGCAGCGTCCACGCCGGATCGGCCAGATGCGGACGCGCCACGGCGCACAGGTCCGCACGACCCGCGGCGATGATGCTGTCGACATGGTCAGCCTCGAAGATCGCGCCCACCGCAATCGTCGGAATATCTGCCTCGTTACGGATGCGGTCAGCAAACGGCGTCTGGTACATCCGACCGTAGACCGGCGCCTGGTCCGGGCTGACCTGGCCCGATGAACAGTCGATCATGTCGGCGCCGGCTGCCTTGAACGCACGCGCGATCTCCACCGCATCATCGGGCGTGATGCCGCCTTCGACCCAGTCGTGCGCCGAGATGCGGACCGACATCGGCTTGTCGGCCGGCCATACCGCACGCACGGCCGCAAACACTTCGAGCGGGTAGCGCAGCCGGTTGGCGAGCGTGCCGCCGTATTCGTCGGCGCGCTGGTTGCTCAGCGGCGAGATGAAGCTCGACAGCAGGTAACCGTGCGCGCAGTGCAACTCAAGCCAGTCGAATCCGGCCTCTGCTGCGCGGTGTGCAGCAGCGACGAAATCATCGCGCACGCGGTCCATATCTTCACGCGTCATTTCACGCGGCACCTGCGATTCGCCGGGCAGATACGGAATCGGCGAGGCCGACAGCAGCGGCCAGTTGCCCTGCGGCAGCGGATGGTCCATCTTCTCCCATCCCAGTTGCGTCGACCCCTTGCGCCCGGCATGACCGATCTGCATGGCGATGCGCGCGTCGCTGTTCGCATGCACGAAATCGACGATGCGCTTCCACGCATCGCGCTGCGCGTCGTTCCACAAACCCGGGCACGCCGGCGTGATGCGCGCATCGGGCGACACGCAGGTCATCTCGGCCACGACCATGCCGGCCCCGCCGAGCGCGCGCGAGCCGAGATGCACCAGATGGAAATCGCCCGGCACGCCATCCACGCTCGAGTACATCGCCATCGGCGAGACCACCACGCGGTTCTTCAACGTGACACCTCGCACGCGGTACGGCGTGAACATCGGGGGAACGGGCTTGTCTTCGCGCAGTCGCAGCGATTCGGCAGGCACGCCGGCCTCTCCGGCCAGCCAGTGCTCGAACTTCTGCACGTAGCCAGCATCGCGCACACGCAGGTTCTCATGCGAGATGCGCTGAGAACGCGTCAGCAGCGAATATGCAAACTGCTCGGGCGCGAGTCCCGCATAGCGCTCGACATTCTCGAACCATTCGGTGGAATTGCGCGCGGCGTTCTGGATCTTCAGCACTTCCACGCTGCGGGTAGCCTCGTAGCGCTCCAGCGCCGCAGGCAGCGCGTCATGCGCGGACGGGCCCGAAGCCGCGATATCGGTGGCCAGATCGATCGCGTCTTCCAGCGCCAGTTTCGTACCCGAGCCAATGGAGAAATGCGCCGTGTGCGCGGCATCGCCCATCAGCACCACCGGCACGCGGCGGCCGTCGGGCAGCGTGTTCCAGTGCACCCAGTGCTTGCAGATCACGCGTGGGAAGCGGATCCAGTTGGCCGAGCCGCGCAGATGGGTGGCATTGCTGATCAGCTTGTTGCCGTCGAGGTATCTGGCGAAGAGCTTCTCGCAGTACGCGATGCCCTCTTCCTGGCTCATCTGCTCGATGCCTGCAGCGCGCCAGACCTCTTCCGGCGTCTCGACGATAAAGGTCGAGGTGTTGTCGTCAAAGCGGTACGCATGCGCCTGGAACCAGCCGTGTTCGGTCTTCTCGAACGCAAACGTGAACGCATCGAACAGCTTGTGCGTGCCGAGCCAGACGAAGCGGCACTGGCGCGTGTCGATATCCGGCTGGAAAGTGTCGGCGTAGCGGGTACGGATGCGGCTGTTCAGGCCGTCCGAGGCAATGACGAGATCGGCCTGGTACTGCATCGCCAGCGCCTGATCGTCCGAGACATCCGTCTCGAACACCAGCTTGACGCCGAGCGCTTCGCAGCGCGCCTGCAGGATGTTAAGCAGGCGCTTGCGGCCGATGCCGATAAAGCCGTGGCCACCCGAGCGGATGGTGCGGCCGCCGATATGGACATCGATGTCGTCCCAGTGGTTGAACGCCTCGTTGATCTCGGCGGCGCTGACGGGATCGGCAACCTTGAGGTTGTCCATGGTGGCGTCGGAGAACACCACGCCCCACCCAAAGGTGTCATAAGGCCGGTTGCGCTCCACCACGATGACTTCATTAGCCGGATCCTGCAGCTTCATCAACAGCCCGAAGTACAGTCCCGCTGGGCCGCCGCCAATACAAAGCACTCGCATCTGTCGTCTCCTGCCGGGCACCCCGCATAGGCAGGGAGCACATCTAAATCAGGTTTAAATATTTTATGCTTCAAATATTAGTCTGCATGCCCGGCCGTTGCAAGGTGTATCTGCAATGTGCCCCGACCGGCGCACATTGCAGATATCGTCGTCCGGGCGCGGACGCCCGGCCCTGTTCAGCCCTTCAAGGCTGAAACCAATTGCTCGAGCGCTGCGGGGTCTTCAATCGTCGTGAGGTCCCCCGGATCGCGCCCTTCCGCAACGGCCTGGATGGCGCGCCGCAGCAACTTGCCCGAGCGCGTCTTGGGCAGCACGTTCAGGAAAAGCACGCGTGACGGACGCGCCACCGCGCCCAGCTGTTGCTCGACAGTCTTCATCAGCTCGCCCTCGAACGCCAGCCGGGCCTCCGGCGTGGCCGTGCGCGCGGTGTCGCGAGCAATGCAGAAGCCCATTGCCACCTGCCCTTTGAGCGCGTCCTGCACGCCAACGACCGCGACTTCGGCCACGCCGGGGTGCGAAGACAGGCTCTCCTCGATCTCGCGCGTCCCCAGGCGGTGGCCGGCGACGTTGATGACATCGTCGGTCCGGCCGAGGATGAACACGTAGCCATCTTCGTCGCGCACGCCCCAGTCGAACGTCGAATAGCAGAGCCGGTTCGGCACCGCCGACCAGTACGTGCGCACGAAACGTTCGTCGTCACCCCATACCGTGCTCATGCATCCCGGCGGCAGCGGACCGTCGATGGCGACCACGCCCTTCTGACCGGGGGCGCACTCCTCGCCGGTGCTCTCATCAACGATGCGCAGGTCATAGCCATACGCTGGCACGCCCGGCGAGCCGAGCTTGGGCGGCAGCGCCTCGATGCCGCGCTGGATCGCAATGATCGGCCAGCCCGATTCCGTCTGCCAGTAGTTGTCGACCACCGGCTTGCCGATGCCATCCTGGATCCACTGCGCGGTGGGTTCGTCGAGCGGCTCGCCGGCCAGGAACAGCAGGCGCAGGCTCGACAGGTCGTATTGCGTCAGGAAGGCTGGATCCTGCTTCTTGAGCACACGGATCGCCGTGGGCGCGCTGAACATCAGGTTGACCTTGTACTGCTCCACCAGCCGCCACAGGATGCCGCCGTCCGGGCGGATCGGCGTGCCCTCGTACATCAGCGTGGTCATGCCCGCGAGCAGCGGGCCATAGACGATGTAGCTATGCCCCACGACCCAGCCGATGTCCGAGGCCGTGAACATGGTGTCGCCAGCCTTGCCGCAGAAGATGTAGTCCATCGAAGTGGCCAGCGCCACCGCATAGCCACCCGTGTCGCGCTGCACGCCTTTGGGCTTGCCGGTGGTGCCGGAGGTGTACAGCACGTAGGACGGCTCGGACGACTCCAGCCACGTGCACGGCACTTGCGTACCGGCCACGCGTTCGCGCCAGGCTGCGTAGTCTTCATCGCGACCATCGACGCGCGGCATGTCCGCCAGCTTGCGGTCGACCAGCAACACCTTCTCGGGCTTGTGGCCGGACAGGCGGATGGCTTCGTCGAGCAGCGGCTTGTACGGCACCACCTTGCCGGCGCGGGAACCGGCGTCGGCGCTGATCACCACGCGCGGCTGCGCATCATCGATGCGCGCGGCGAGGCTGACCGACGCAAAACCGCCGAACACGACCGAGTGGATCGCGCCGATGCGGGCACAGGCCAGCATCGCGAACGTAGCCTCCGGAATCATCGGCATATAGACCAGCACGCGGTCGCCCTTCTGCACGCCCAGCCCCTGCAGGATGGCCGCCATGCGGTTGACCTCGTCGTGCAGCTGCGCGTAGGTGTAGGTGCGTTGCTGGTCGGTTTCGGTGGACACCCAGACCAGCGCCGGCTGCTGCGCGCGGGCGGCCAGGTGCCGGTCCAGCGCGTTGTGGCACAGGTTGGTGCGTCCGCCAACGAACCAGCGCGTGAACGGTGCGCGGCTGTTGTCGAGCACTTGTCCGAACGGGGTTTCCCAGTCGATGCGCTGCGCCTGTTCGGCCCAGAACCCCTCGGGGTCGGCCAGCGAACGGGCATGCACGGCATGGCTTGCCGTCATGGCAGGTCTCCTCCGCGTCTGCGGTAGTTATCGTCCTGCTAGTTTGCCACCGGCACGGCCGCCTGTGCGCCTTCGGCCAGATGGGCAACCGCCGCGGCGCAATGAAAAACGGGGCGTGCCCCAGGCACGCCCCGTTTCATCCGGCCACGCCGACGCCTATCGCGCCTTGGCAGCCTTCGAAGTTCCCTTGGAGGAGGCCTTCACCGCCGGCGCGGACTTGGCGGCGGCCGAGCGCGAGGCACCGGCGCCCTTGCTTGCCGCCTGGCGCGGCGCGGCTTCCACCGTCATGCGCTTGCGGCCTTCGGCCTTGCCTTTGCCCTTGCCGGAAGCGGAGACGCGCACGACTTCGGGCTTGTCTGCCTCCGGTTCCGCGCGTGCCGTGCGCGTGGCCTTGCCCGCGCCGCCGGCGCGAACCGGCACCATCAGCACCAGGCTTTGCCCTGCGACCAGCTTGGTGCCCGAAAGCTTGTTCCACGACTGCACCTGGCCCGGCGATACACCGTAGCGGTGCGCCACCGAAGTCACCGTGTCCCGGCGCCCGGCACGCACCACGAGGCGGCGCGCATCGGGCAAGTCAGGCTCCATCGCCAGCATGGCGCTGTCGGCCAGCGTCGCGCTGATGTCCTGGTCGTGGTGACCCGAACGCGGAATCATCACCGTCGACCCGGCTTTCAGCCGCATGCCGCGCGGAATGCTGTTGATCTCGCGCAGCGTGTCCGGATCGACGTTCAGGCGCGCCGCGAGCGCTTCCACGCGTTCGCGGTTGTCCACGGTCACCGCGGTCCAGCTCGACAGCCCGCCACGATAGGTGTTCAGGTTGTACTGGAAGCGTTCGGCGTTATCGAACGGCAGCAGGATCTGCGGGTTGGATGCACCCAGGATCACCGGCCGGTTGAACGACGGGTTCAGCGCCTTGAATTCCTCGAGCGACATATTGGCGAGCTTGGCCGCCAGCGTGACGTCGATATCGCGGCTAGTCGTGACCGTGACGAAATACGGATGATCCGGAATCTCGGGCAGCCTGACGCCGTACGCGGCCGGATTGGCGATGATGTTCTTCACCGCCTGCAGCTTCGGCACGTAGTAGCGTGTCTCGTTCGGCATGGTCAGGCTGGCGTAGTCCGTCGGCAGGCCGCGCGCCTGGTTGCGCGCAATGGCGCGCGACACCGCGCCCTCGCCCCAGTTGTACGCGGCCAGCGCCAGATGCCAGTCGCCGAACATGTCATAGAGGCGCGCCAGGTAATCGAGCGCCGCGTCGGTCGACGCCAGCACATCGCGGCGCTCGTCCCGGAACATGTTCTGCTTCAGGTTGTAGGTCTTGCCCGTGCTCGGGATGAACTGCCACATGCCAGCCGCCTTGGCGCTCGACTGCGCCTGCGGGTTGAACGCGCTCTCGACGAACGGCAGCAACGCCAGCTCGGTCGGCATATTGCGCCGCTCCAGCTCTTCCACGATGTGATACAGATAGCGGCTCGAACGCGCCACCATGCGTTCCATGTATTCCGGTCGCTGCGAATACCACTGCGTGCGGTCGTCAACCAGCGTCCCTTCCAGGTCCTGCATGGCGAAGCCACGGCGGATGCGGTCCCAGATGTCGGAGGACGGGCCACGCAGCCAGTCCAGCCCGGGCTGGTCAGGGTTCATGCTGGCTGCGCCAGGGGCGAGCGTCTTGTCGACGCTGAGCGAGTTGAGCGGATCCTTACCGCTGCGCGTGGAGGTCAGGGCGGTCGGGGCGCCGGACGCATTGGCGCCGGGCGGTGTAGGCGTGCTGGCGCAGGCTGCGAGCAGCGCCACGCTTGCAAACACCGCCAGTAATCGACCAAATTTCATTAAGTTCTCGAATTGTGACGCTAAAAGGTTGCGTGATGCTAAAAAAAACAGGCTTTCACGTCAATGAGATTTTCCAGAAGACAATTGGCCTTCGACCTGTCGCAGACCCTTGCCGCACGGGCGCTAGCGCGCTCCTGGGGTAGGACAACCATACTCAGCGGAAATTGTCTTTCCAGCCGCGCAGTGCGCCAAAAGCTTCCGCATCGCCTGCCACGCTGCCGCCTTGGGCCTTGACCGCCGCCCGCACAGCGGGCTCGCGCGAGCGCAGGAATGGATTGACCTGGCGCTCGAGTTCGATCGTGGATGGCACAGTCGGCTGGCCCGCTTCACGCAGCGACTCGACGCGCGCTTCCCAGTCAGCCAACGCGGCGTTGCCGGGCTCCACTGCGCGCGCAAAGCGCACATTGCTGCGCGTGTATTCATGGGCGCAGTACACACGCGTCTCGCCCGGCAGCGACGCCAGCTTGTCCAGCGACGCGAGCATCTGCGCCGGCGTGCCCTCGAACAGGCGGCCGCAGCCGGTGGCGAACAGCGTATCACCACAGAACACCACCGGGCCAACGCCTGGGAGGTCGCCGGCGTAGGCAACATGGCCGGCGGTATGGCCGGGCACGTCAAGCACGCGAAATTGCAGCGCGGGCGCCGGCAGCGTCACCGTATCGCCCTCGCGCACGGCCTGTGTGCGTCCGTCGATGCGTTCCCCGGCCGGCCCGATCACGGGCATCGGCGCGCCGTCGTGCGTAGTCGGATGGGCCGAAAGCAACTCCGCCACGCCGCCCTGGTGATCACCATGGTGATGGGTGATTACAATAGCGCCCAGAGCCAGGCCCTTGTCCTTCAGGAACCGCTCCACCGGCGCCGCCTCGCCGGGATCGACCACGGCGGCACTGCGGCCGTCGTGGATGGCCCAGATATAGTTATCCTGGAATGCGGGGATCGGCTCCACTTTCAACATTGCGCGTGCTCCTATGGCTGACCGTCCGATTGTAAGCTGGGAAGACTGGCTGGCTTCGCCCCCCGGGCAATACATGCTCGAGTGGGAGGCGCGGCAATACGACCGGACCGTGCCGGATATTTTCGGCTATCACGCGGTCCAGATGGGCCTGCCCGCCATCGATACCCTGCGCGAGAACCGGATGCCGTTTTCGGCGCTCGCGCTCGACCCCGTCAGCGGCCCGCACGGGCCGCGCGCGGCACACCCGGACGCGCGCCAGCTGCTGTGCCGCTTCGACGAACTGCCGTTCGACACCCAGAGCATCGACCTCGCCACTCTGCCCCACGTACTCGAGTTCGCCGAGGACCCGCACGAAGTGCTGCGTGAGGTATCGCGCGTGCTGATGCCTGAAGGCCGCGTGGTGGTGACCTGCTTCAACCCGATGAGCCTGTGGGGCGCGCGCCAGGGCCTGAACCGCCTTGGTGCCATGCCGTTCCTGCCGACCGATGCGCAGTCGATCGGCTTCGTGCGCATCAAGGACTGGCTCAAGCTGCTTGGATTTGACATCATTCGCGGCCGGTTCGGCTGCTACTGCCCGCCCTACCGTACCGAGCGCTGGCTGCAGCGCGCCGCGTTCATGGAAAAGGCCGGCGACCGCTGGTGGCCGATCTTCGGCGCGGTTTACATGATTTCCGCGGTCAAGCGCGTGCGCAATATCCGCCTGGTCGGGCCGGCCTGGAAGACTGCCAAGGCGGCACTCGCGCCCGTCGCCGCGCCGGTGGCTACGCCTACGGGCACGCACGGCAAGACGCCGGACGACGAAAACTGACCTGGCCGGCGCACACATAACTCCTGTGGCAGCCCATACGGGCTGCCCTGACAAACGACACATGCAAGAAGTAATCATTTATTCCGATGGCGCCTGCAAGGGCAATCCCGGCCGTGGCGGCTGGGGCGCAGTGCTCGTCGCCGGCACGAACGAAAAAGAGCTGTTCGGCGGCGAGGCCAACACCACCAACAACCGCATGGAGATGACCGCGGTCATCGAGGCACTGCGCGCACTCAAGCGGCCGTGCACCGTGCAGGTGTACACCGACTCGCAATACGTGCAGAAGGGCATCAGCGAATGGCTGCCGGGCTGGAAGGCGCGCGGTTGGAAGACCGCCGACAAGAAGCCCGTGAAGAACGCGGACCTGTGGCAGGAACTCGATGCGCTCGTGCAGCCGCACAAGATCAGCTGGCACTGGGTGCGCGGCCATAATGGCCACCCTGGCAACGAGCGCGCCGACGCACTTGCCAACCGCGGCGTTGCATCGCTCGCCTCCTGACCTTGCCCTGCCGTCCGCTAGAATGCGCGCCATGCGACAAATCGTTCTCGACACCGAAACCACCGGCCTGAATGCCGCCACGGGCGACCGCCTGATCGAAATCGGGTGTGTCGAACTGGTCAACCGCCGCCTCACGGGCCGCCACCTGCACTTCTACGTCAACCCCGAGCGCGACATCGATGAAGGCGCCATCGCCGTGCACGGCATCACCGTCGAATTCCTGGCCGACAAGCCAAAGTTCGCCGAGGTCGTCAACGAGGTCCGCGACTTCGTGCAGGACGCCGAGCTGATCATCCACAACGCCCAGTTCGACCTTGGCTTCCTGGACATGGAGTTCCGGCGGCTGGACCTGCCGCCGTTCCGCGAACACATCGGCAGCGTGATCGATACCCTGCTCGAAGCGCGCCAGATGTTCCCCGGCAAGCGCAATTCGCTCGACGCGCTGTGCGACCGGCTTGGCGTGAGCAATGCGCACCGTACGCTGCACGGTGCGTTGCTCGATGCGGAACTGCTGGCCGAGGTCTACCTGGCCATGACGCGCGGCCAGAACTCGCTGGTCATCGACATGCTCGACGGCGCCGAAGCCGCAGACGGTTCCGTCGCGGAATCAGACCTTTCGCACATCGTCCTGCCCGTGCTGTATGCGAGCGAAGCCGAAGTGTCCGAGCATCTCGCGGTGCTCAAGCAACTGGACAAGGCAAGCGGCGGCAAGACGGTATGGCAGGAGCTTGCGGCCGCGCAGTAGCACGCTGGCATCCCTCTTTCAGAAAAAATCTGAGAAAAGGGCTTTACAAGATACAGGAACCTCTGCATAATCTCGTTTCTCAGCTGCACGACAGTGTCGACGCAAAATCGAAGCAGCCTGGGGTGGTTAGCTCAGCGGTAGAGCACTGCCTTCACACGGCAGGGGTCACAGGTTCAATCCCTGTACCACCCACCAGATTCCGGAAAAGCCAGCCTTGTGCTGGCTTTTTTCATTTCCGCCTCCCCTCTCTGCAACGCCCCGGTTCCAACTAAACGGCGTCGTCTCATTCCAGCTCCAATCCTGCGTCGATACGGTAGCCCCCTCCACCAACGAGCAGGAGCGGGTTCATGCCACAGCCTTCCCTTCCCTCACTCGCACAACGTGCCACACAACCAGCATTCGCCTGGGCCGGACGCTACCCCGTATCCCCTGGCTGGTTCGAAATCCGCCCCGTGCGCATTCCTCGCGACGCGAGGCCGGTCTACGACGAGGACTTCGACTGCATCACTGGCTACCACCGCCACTTCGGGCGAACCGCGCTCACGTATGACCTGCTTGGCGGTTTCGTGGCGATCGATGAAGTCGGCGAAGCGGGATTGCAGCAAGCCGGGGCGCCCTATCTCGCCATCGGCGCACTCTGGCAGCCCGGCGCCGCTGGCGTGACGCGCGCCGGCTTCCATGCCGAGGGCGCTGCACTGGGCGCGCGCACGGGCGCCAGCCTGCGCGAACGCGTCATCGAGCTATCGCGGCTGCCCCTGCATTTCTCCATGGCCGCCCTGGCCGACATGCAGCAGGCTGAGCGCTTCGTGCCCCTGCATATTCTTCGGCTCGCGATGCGATGCGGCTGCTGTGAGCCATCGACCGATCACGAAGACACCGCCACCGCGCGATACACGGCCGGCATCACGCGCAAACGGGTGCCTGCATTGCTGGAACTGGTCGTACGGGTCGCCGACCGAACCATCCTGCGCATCCGCCAATGGCCCATCGGCGGCGCATAGCGCACCCGACCGTCGCGTCGTTGCCACCCATTGGACAGACGGAGTGCCGCATGCCCCACAATGCCGCGCGGCGAGCATCCCGGTGCGTGGCGATGAGTAGGACATCTGCTACCCTGAACGCCTGGTTCCGTACAAATAGGGCGGGGTCGTCCTTCCATATGCCCTGGGACCGAAAAACGGGTCAGTGCGCAGAAGAAAAAGTAAATCATGCGTCACTCAATCAAGCTACGGATGGCAGTAGCAACCGCCATGGTGGTTACGTTGATCATCGTGCTGCGGGCCCTCTACTCGCAGTACTACGCCTACCACACCCTGAAGGATCTGCTGCAGAACCATCAGGACTCGCAGGTCAGGATGGTGGCCGAACAGCTCGATGGGAAGATCGAGATCCGGGCGTCGATGCTGCGCCACATGGCCCAGCAGTTCGCCCCCGTGCTTGGCAATCGCCCGTCGGAACTCCGGCGCATGGCGGCGCAGATGCCGGATTTGCCGGACACCTTCAACGCCATCTTCATGGCCGCGCCCACAGGCGAAATGATCTTCAGCACCGCCGTACCGGAAGGCGTGCGCATGAGCCTGAGTGACCGAGACTATTTCCGCGCGATCGTGCGCGGTGCCCCATTTGCCGTATCCGACCTGCTGCAGGGCAAGCTCACCAGGTCGCCCGGTGTCGTGCTGGCCGTTCCGCTGCGCGGCCCCGGCGGCGAGCTGCGCGCGGTGCTCGGCGGCGTGATCAACCTCTCCCTCGACAATTTCCTGCGCGAGCTGGCGCGAAGTCCGGTCGGCGTCACAGGCAGCTACTGCCTGGTTTCCGCCGGCCCCAGCCCCCGATACGCCATGCACCGGGATCCCGCCAGGCTGCTGACGCCAGCCCGGGCCAACGGCGAGGCGTGCGGCGCGGAGCAGCCCGATTCGTTCTGGGAGACTGTTCTTCCGCGCCAGCCGATCGTGGGGCGTTACCTGCTGGAATCGAATGGCTGGGAGCTGGTTGCCGTGCTGCCTGCCAACGAAGCCTATGCGGCGCTGCTCGACGCAAGGCGCCGGACGCTCGCCATTGCCGGCCTCTCGCTATTGGTTGCCGGTGCGCTGATGTGGCTGGCGATGTGGCGATTGCTGGCGCCGCTGCAGCGCCTGCACCGCGTCGTGCGCGGCATCGCCGCCAACCCCGCCGCCATCGCGGAATTGCCGGTCGGCCGCGAGGACGAAATTGGCGAGCTGGCTGCCACGTTCGCTGAAGTCATGCACCAGCTTTCCGAGCGCGAAGCCGCGCTGAAGGCGGCCAAGGATCATGCCGCCGAGAGCGAAAAGCGCATCGAGGCGATTGCCAACCATGTGCCGGACTTTGTCTCGTTCATCGACATGAACGAGCGCTTCGTCTTCGTCAACCAGGCCTACGCGCGCCATTTCGGCTTGCCAGCGCAGCAGATCACCGGCCTGACGTTGCGCGAGCTGTGGGGCACGCAAGCCTATCTGGCGTCGCGGCCCTACCTGGAGCAGGCGCTCGCGGGCAAGGTCGTCAAGTTTACGCGCGAGAGCCCGGACGGCTCCGAATGCATGCAGTTCACCTGCCAGCCTGCCTGGAACGACACGCATGACGCGATCCATGGCCTGCACCTGTTCGCACGCAATGTCACGAGCGAACGCCAGAAGCTGCGCAGCCTGGAAGCGCAGACCGTGTCGGACCACCTGACCGGACTGCTGAACCGCAAGGGCTTCGACCGGCGCTTTGCCGAAGCGCTGGCGCGCGCCAATGACAGCGGTCAGGCGGCAGCGCTATTGCTGGTTGACCTGGACGACTTCAAGGCCGTCAATGACGGCCACGGGCATTCGATCGGTGATCGCCTGCTGGTCGCTTTCGCGCAGCGCCTGACCCGCAGTGTGCGCAAGAACGATGCCGTGGCGCGCATCGGCGGCGACGAGTTCGCGGTGATCCTCGAAAACGTGGGCGATGTCCGCGCAGTCGAGCGCATCGCCAGCACCATCGTGCAGACTGCGCTGGCACCGGTTGTCATCGACGGGCATGAACATGCGGCCACGGTCAGCGTCGGCTCGGCGATCCAACGCCCCGGACAGGGCATGTCCGTGAGCGAGCTGTTCATGCGGGCCGACATGGCGCTGTATGAGGCCAAGCGCAATGGCAAGGCCCGCTACGCGGCGCCGCTGGAAGATTCGACGGCCTGATCCACTGCGACACCGGAGCCTGCCCATCCGGACAGGCCCCGCTTCCTCGCCTCAACGCACGCGCCCCTCCTTCCAGGCCTGCAGCAGCTTGTCGTAGGCGATGGTTTCGCCCTTCGGCTTCTCGTTGTCGAGCTTCTTCCACGGTGCGTGTTCACTCGACAGCCACTTCGACGGGTCGCTCTTCGCATTGAGCTTCGGCGCGCAGTTGGTCATGCCAGCACGCTGCAGCCGTGCCATGACCTGATCCATCTCCTCGGCCAGGTTGTCCATGGCCGCCTGCGGCGTCTTCTCGCCGGTCACGGCGGTGGCCACGTTCTTCCACCACAGTTGTGCGAGCTTCGGATAGTCAGGCACGTTGGTACCGGTCGGCGTCCACGCCACGCGCGCCGGGCTGCGATAGAACTCGATCAGCCCGCCATACTTGGCCGCGTTCTTGGTCAGGTACTCGTGATGGATATCGCTGTCGCGGATGAACGTCAGCCCGACCAGCGACTTCTTCAGCGACACCGTCTTGGCCGTCACGAACTGCGCATAGAGCCATGCTGCTGCCAGCCGGTTCGGATCGGTGTTCTTGAAGAATGTCCACGAACCCACGTCCTGGTAGCCGTTCTGCATGCCCTGCTTCCAGTACGGGCCATACGGCGACGGGGCCATGCGCCACTTGGGCGAACCGTCGGCGTTCACCACAGGCAACCCCTTCTTGGTCATGTCGGCGGTGAAGGCCGTGTACCAGAAGATCTGCTGGGCGACCTGGCCCTGTGCCGGCACCGGGCCAGCTTCCGAGAAGGTCATGCCCATGGCCTGCGACGGCGCGAACTTCTTCATCCAGTCGATGTACTTGGTCAGCGCATAGACTGCTGCCGGACTGTTGGTCGCGCCGCCGCGCGATACCGACGCACCCACCGGCGTGCACTTGTCCTCGGCCACGCGGATACCCCATTCATCGACCGGGATCCCGTTCGGCAGACCCTTGTCAGCGGTACCCGCCATCGACAGCCAGGCATCGGTGAAGCGCCAGCCGAGCGATGGGTCTTTCTTGCCGTAGTCCATGTGGCCGTACACCTTCTTGCCGTCGATCTCCTTCACGTCGTTCGTGAAGAAGTTGGCAATGTCCTCGTACGCGGACCAGTTGGTCGGCACGCCGAGGTCATAGCCATACTTGGCCTTGAACTTGTCCTGCAGGTCCTTGCGCGCGAACCAGTCCGCGCGGAACCAGTAGAGATTGGCGAACTGCTGGTCGGGAAGCTGGTACAGCTTGCCGTCGGGCGCGGTGGTGAACTTCGTGCCGATAAAGTCCTTCACGTCGAGCCCTGGATTGGTCCACTCCTTGCCGGCGCCGGCCATGTAGTCCGACAGCGGCAGGATGGCGCCGTAGCGGTAGTGCGTGCCGATCAGGTCTGAGTCGGAAATCCATCCGTCATAGATCGACTTGCCCGACTGCATCGAGGTCTGCAGTTTCTCCACGACATCGCCTTCCTGGATGATGTCGTGGTTCACCTTGATGCCGGTGATCTCCTCGAACGCCTTGGCGAGCGTCTTGGACTCGTACTCGTGCGTGGTAATGGTTTCCGACACCACGCTGATCTGCGTAACGCCCTTGGCCTTGAGCTTGGCGGCCGCGTCGATGAACCACTTCATCTCGGCCTGCTGCTTGTCCTTCGACAGCGACGAGGGCTGGAACTCGTTGTCGATCCACTTTTTCGCCTCGGCCTCGCCAGCCCAGGCGTGGCCGCATGCCAGCGCGGCCGCGCAGGCAAGGACTGTCATTCCTGACTTCACGTGCACGTTCATCAGTGTCTCCTCAAGAGTCCCCTCCCCGTTTGCTGTCCGGGCGCGGCCCCGGGGAAGGGATAAGCCGCATGTCCCATGATTACGGTCGCGTGTCGTGCTGCGCTTTCAGCCCTTGCGCATGACCAGCAGCAAGACCAGCATCGACAAGCCGAAGCTGATCCAGATAGACGGCTCCTCGGCCAGCGACAGCCATTGCGTGATCTTTTCACCCAGCCCCACCCACGCGAGGTTGATCCAGGCCGCGCACATCAGGCCGATGAACAGGCGATCGCCGCGCGTGGTGGCAATCGGCAGGAAGCCTTTGCGCATCACGGCCGGCGAGCGGACTTCCCAGACCGTCATGCCGATCAGCATGACCACGATGCAGGCGAAGAACACGGCCACGGGCGTGGTCCAGACCATCCAGCTCAGCATGGCGATCTCCTTTCGCTCGGCATCTACGCTACACGCGGCCCATCGCGAAGCCCTTCGCGATGTAGTGGCGCACGAACCAGATCACGATCCCGCCGGGCACGATCGTGAGCACGCCCGCTGCAGCCAGCACGCCCCAGTCCATGCCGGACGCCGACACCGTGCGCGTCATGGTCGCCACGATCGGCTTGGCGTTGACGGAGGTCAGCGTGCGCGCGAGCAGCAGTTCGACCCAACTGAACATGAAGCAGAAAAACGCCGCCACGCCGACACCGGCCTTGATCAGCGGCAGGAAGATGGTGAGGAAGAATCGCGGGAACGAGTACCCGTCGACATAGGCGGTCTCGTCGATCTCGCGCGGCACGCCGGACATGAAGCCTTCCAGGATCCATACCGCAAGTGGCACGTTGAATACGAGGTGGGCCAGTGCCACGCCAAGGTGCTTATCCATCAACCCGATGGTGCTGTAGAGCTGGAAGAACGGCAGCAGGAACACCGCCGGCGGCGTCATGCGGTTGGTCAGCAGCCAGAAGAACACATGCTTGTCGCCGATGAACTGGTAGCGCGAAAACGCATAGGCCGCGGGCAGCGCCACGCTGATCGAGATCACCGTGTTCATCGCGACATAGATCAGCGAATTGATATAGCCCGAGTACCACGACGCATCCGTGAAGATGGTCCGGTAGTGTTCGAGCGTGAATGCCGCGGGCCACAGCGACAATGTCGACAGGATTTCCTCGTTGGTCTTGAACGACATGTTCACCATCCAGTAGATCGGCAGGATGGCGAACAGCAGGTAGACCAGCAGGAAGACGGGGCGCCACCATGTGGCGCGATCGCTTTTATCAGCCATGGGGCATGTCCTCGCTGCCGGCGGTGCCCGCGCGCTGCATCCAGTTATAGAGGACGAAGCACAGGAGCAGGATGATCAGGAAGTAGACGATCGAGAAGGCCGCGGCGGGTCCCAGGTCGAACTGGCCGACGGCCTTCTGCGTCAGGTACTGCGACAGGAACGTGGTGGCATTGCCGGGACCGCCACCGGTCAGCACGAACGGCTCGGTATAGATCATGAAGCTGTCCATGAAGCGCAGCAGCACCGCGATCATCAGCACGCCGCGCAGCTTGGGCAGTTGGATGTAGCGGAACACGGCGAAGCGGCTCGCGCCATCGATCTGTGCGGCCTGGTAGTAGGCGTCGGGAATCGCGCGCAGGCCCGCGTAGCACAGTAGCGCGACCAGCGGCGTCCAGTGCCAGACGTCCATCACCAGCACGGTCACCCAGGCGTCGAAGGCGCTGCCGGTGTAGTTGTAGTCAAACCCCATGGCGTCGAGCGCGGCGCCGAGCAGGCCGATATCGGTGCGGCCGAAGATCTGCCAGATCGTGCCGACCACGTTCCACGGGATCAGCAGCGACAACGCGACGATGACGAGCACGGCCGATGCCCTCCATCCCTTCGCCGGCATCGACAGCGCCAGCAGGATGCCTAGCGGAATCTCCACGAGCAGCACCGCGAGCGAGAACCCGAGCTGGCGCAGCAGCGCGTCATGCAGTTCCCCATCGCGCAGCACCGTGCGGAACCACTCCGTGCCGACGAACACGCGCCGCTCGGGCGAGATAATGTCCTGCACCGAGTAGTTCACGATGGTCATCAGCGGCAGGATGGCCGAGAACGCCACGCACAGCACCACCGGCAACACCAGCAGCCAGGCCTTCTGGTTGATGGGTTTCATTGCGGACTCCCGGGCACCAGCACTTCGTTCACGTAGTAGCAGGTATGGCGGTTGAAGACGGACAGCCACGCGGTGTCGCCAGGACGCAGCGCCGCGGCCTCGGCGCCCAGCCGCGCGCGCAGCGTGCCGGCCTGCCCGCCGGCTTCCTGCAAGGTGCCGGTCACGAGCCAGTAGGTCCCGATATCCTGGGCGCGCTCGACGCGCACGGGCACTGCCTGCGCGTCTCCCTGGCCGGCCAGCCGCAAGTACTCGGGCCGCACGCCGACGCGGAAGCTGCCGGCTTCGCGCAAAGCCCCCGCCACCGCATCCGGCAGCGCGGGCAGATAGCGGCGCCCGGCCACCTCCACGCCACCATCGCGCCAGTCCGCCGGCAGGAAGTTCATGCCCGGCGAACCGATGAAGTGTCCGACAAAGGTGTGCGCGGGCCGCTCGAACAGCGCGTCGGCGGACCCAACCTGCACGGCCTTGCCGCGCGACATCACCACGACCTGGTCGGCAAACGTCAGTGCCTCGGTCTGGTCGTGCGTCACGTAGATCAGCGTCAGCCGGAATTCGTGATGGATCTCCTTGAGCTTGCGCCGTAGCTGCCATTTCAGCTGTGGATCGATCACGGTCAGCGGCTCATCGAACAGGATCGCCGACACATCCTGCCGCACAAGGCCGCGGCCCAGCGAGATTTTCTGCTTGGCGTCGGCTGCCAGCCCGCTTGCGCGCCGGTCCAGCGAGGCGGACAGTTCGAGCATCTCGGCCACGCGCCCTACCCGTTCGCGTACCTGTGCTGCCGGCACGCCGCGGTTGCGCAGCGGAAAAGCCAGGTTCTCGCCGACGGTCATGGTGTCGTAGATCACCGGGAACTGGAACACCTGCGCGATATTGCGCGCCTGCGGCGATTCGGCCGTGACGTCCCGCCCGTCGAACAGGATGCGGCCCTGCGACGGCCGCAGCAGCCCCGATATGCAATTCAGCAGCGTGGTCTTGCCACACCCCGATGGTCCCAGCAGCGCATAGGCGCCGCCATCCTCGAAGCTGAACCTGAGCGGCAGCAGCGCGTAGTCGTCATCGGAGCGTGGATCGGCCACATAGGAATGGGCGAGATCAAGATCGATGCGCGTCATCTCAGCCCCCCGTCACTGCGCCGGCAGGCAGAACATTGGCCGCCAGCCCGCCGGGCCGCCGCGGCGCGCACAGGCGCTGGCCGCTGTCATCGAACAGGTAGAGCTGCGCCGGGTCGAGATGCAGCGTCAGCGGCGCACCGAGCCGGAGATCGAACACGCCTGCGAACTGCGCCACCAGGTTGCCGACCGGCGTATCGGCGTGCACGAAGGTATCGGAGCCGGACAGCTCCGCCAGTGCCACGCGGCCAGGTACGGGCACCGATCCCGGCACGCCATCGAGCCGCAGTGCGGCCGCGCGCACCCCCACGGTAACGGGGCCGGCGTGGCGGCCAGCTTCCGGCACGGGCACCGAGATGTCGTCCGACAACGTGACCCAGCCGCCTTGCAGCGTGCCCTCTACGAGATTCATCGGCGGATCGCTGAACGCGCGCGCGACGCGCAGCGAATCGGGATAGTGGAAAACTTCGGGCGTCGGGCCGTATTGCAGCAGTTCGCCGGCGTCGAGCACTGCGGTGTAGCCGCCGAGCAGCAGCGCCTCGGCCGGCTCGGTGGTGGCGTAGACCACGGTAGCATCGCCTTGCGCGAACAGGTGGGTCAGTTCCTCGCGAAGCTCCTCGCGCAGCTTGTAGTCGAGATTGACCAGCGGCTCATCCAGCAGCATCAGCGGCGCGCCCTTGGCCAGCGCGCGCGCCAGCGCCACCCGCTGCTGCTGGCCGCCCGAGAGCTCGGCCGGGTAGCGGTCCAGCAGGTGGTCGATATGCAGCCTGGCAGCCAGCGACCGCACCCGTGCCCCGATGTCCTCGCGCTTGGCCTGCCGCTGCAGCCGCAGCGGAGACGCGATGTTGTCGAACACCCGCATCGACGGATAGTTGATGAACTGCTGGTACACCATCGAGACATTGCGCTCGCGTACCGGCACACCGGTCACGTCGGCGCCGTCCACCAGCACGCGGCCGGCGCTGGGACGATCCAGTCCGGCCATCACGCGCATCAGGGAAGTCTTGCCGGCTTGCGTGGCGCCAAGCAGCACTGTCACCGCACCCGGCACGGGCGCCAGCGACATCGGATAAAGGCAGGCTTGCGAGCCCGCCTGCTGCGCAATGCCCTCAAGACTCAGCTGCATCCGATCTCCATGTTCGACATGCCCTTCCACCCAGGGAGCCAGCGCGCTGCGGACGCACAATGTTTGGCTTATGCTCGTTTTAGTAAATGAACGAACAGAAAACAATAGTGCACCGCATCATTTGTTTTCGTTTGTGTTTGAACTAGAATGCCCCGCATGACCCTGAACCCCCGCCAGACCGCCCTTCTCGAAGAAGTCCGCAGCCAGGGCTTCGCCTCCATTGACGCGCTTGCGCGAAAGTTCGGCGTGACATTGCAGACGGTTCGCCGTGACGTGAATCTGCTGGCGGAAGGCGGCATGCTCGCGCGATTTCACGGCGGCGTGCGGGTCGAGGGTTCGACCACGGAAAACATCACCTACCGGCAGCGGCAGGTACTCAATGCCGAAAGCAAGGTGCGCATTGCGCGCGCGGTGGCCAAGGCAGTGCCCGAAGGCTGCTCGCTGATCCTGAACATCGGCACCACGGTGGAAGAGATTGCGCGCGCGCTGATGCATCACCGCGGCTTGCGCGTGATCACCAACAACCTGAACGTGGCCAATATCCTCGCCGACAACCCGGACTGCGAAGTGATCGTCGCCGGCGGCGTATTGCGCTCACGCGACCGCGGCATCGTCGGCGAAGCCACGGTGGAGTTCATTCGCCAGTTCAAGGTCGATATCGGCTTGATCGGCATCTCGGGCATCGAGGCCGACGGCACGCTGCGCGACTACGATTTCCGCGAGGTCAAGGTGGCGCGGACCATCATGGAACATGCGCGCGAGGTGTGGCTGGCCGCGGACGCCAGCAAGTTCCACCGCCAGGCGATGGTGGAACTCGCGCACCTGTCGCAGATCGACAGACTGTTCACCGATGAGCCGCTGGCGGCCCCGTTCGGGCAGATCGTGGCGGACAGCGGAGTGAAATGTGTGGTGGCGGACCAGGACTGACGCTGCCGCCGTGGCGGCGCACGCCAGTATCCGCATACCGGCCGGCGCGACGCGCGCCGGCGGCAAACTGCAGCAATTACTTGAAGACGACGGTCTTGTGGCCGTTCAGCAGGATGCGGTGTTCCGCATGCCACTTGACTGCGCGGGCGAGCGCCACGCATTCGACGTCGCGGCCCACGGACGTGAGCTGGTCCGGGTCCATGCTGTGGTCCACGCGCGCGATTTCCTGCTCGATGATCGGGCCTTCATCGAGGTCAGCCGTCACATAGTGCGCGGTCGCGCCGATCAGCTTCACACCGCGGTCATGGGCCTGGTAATACGGCTTGGCGCCCTTGAAGCTCGGCAGGAACGAGTGGTGGATATTGATCGCGCGACCGGCCAGCTTGCGGCACAGGTCGTTCGACAGCACCTGCATGTAGCGCGCGAGCACGACAAGGTCGATGTTCTGGTCGCGCACCACTTCAAAGACGCGCGCTTCCTGCGCGGCCTTCTGCTCGGCCGACGCGTTCATCAGCGGCAGGTGGATGAACGGCACGTCGTAGGACGCGGCGAGCTGGTAGAAGTCGCGGTGGTTCGAGACGATGGCCGCGATCTCGACCGGCAGGCCGCCCACCTTGGCACGGAACAGCAGGTCGTTCAGGCAGTGTCCGATCTTGGACACCATGATCATCACGCGCGGCTTGGCGGAGGCATCGAACAGTTCCCACTGCATGCCGAACTGGTCGCCGACCGGCGCGAACGCCGCCTTCAGCGCATCCAGGCCCGGACCGCCGGCCGACGGGGTGAAATGCACCCGCATGAAGAAGCGGCCGGTGAATTCATCACCATACTGGTCCGAATCGACGATATTGCAGCCGTGCTGGAACAGCAGGCCGGAGACGGAATGAACGATGCCCGGCTGGTCCGGGCACGAAAGAGTAAGAATGAATCCGGTGTTGCTCATCGTGTGTTGTTCTGTCGGGTGCGTGCGGCACGGGGCCGGGAGAGCGCAGGCGGGGCCCGGGGCCCCGCATCAGGCGGGATTGCCCGCCGGGGCCAGCCAGCCGCGTCGGCGGAGAGCATCCAGCGTCACCAGTGTCGCATCGACCGTCATGGCGCCGGCCGACATGATAGCAAGCAATGCGTCGGGACCGATGCGGCGGTGTTCGGCCACTTCGCCGTCCTGGTTATGCGGCTTGAAGTCCGCGGACAACTCCAGATCATAGACATAGACGTGCTCCCACTGCACGCCTTCCGGAATCTCGCGCAGCACTTCGATGCAGCCATGAGCCTGCACGCCGCGTGCCAGAGCGGCCGGGATGCCGGATTCTTCCTCGCATTCGCGCACCAGCGTGGCAAGCGGATCGCTGCCATGGGGCATGCCGCCGGCGACGAGGTTGTCCCACATGCCGGGATCTACCGCCTTGCTCGGGCTACGGCGCGAGATCCAGAACGTCGGCTCGCCCCGAACCACGCCGTTCATGTGAGAGGCAAACGTCAGCAGGCCCAGGAAACGCGCGGCGGCACGTTCGACCACCGCAAGCGCTGGCGCATCCAGGGACGGCGTCACCGCAAACAGCTCGTCGCGCCAGCCGCGCACATGGCCGCCCTCGGCCAGTTGCCTTGCCAGCGCCTCGAGCGCGGCACTGCGTACCTCGAAGTCGCCACGTCCCGGCAGCAGTTCGACGCTGGGGCCCGACGGCGTCTCCTCTTCCGGCCCGAGCACGCAACCCATGCCGCGCAGGACATCGGCATGGGCACGCGGCAGCCAGCCGACATGCTGCCCCGCTACCATCAGGCGCAGCTTGGTGGCGCGGTCGAACGGGCTGCGCGCGGCGATGGACGCTTCAATGGCGGCAAGGGTGTCGGTAGGCATCGGCGGACGCAAGTTACGCAAGTTGAGGATTTTCAGGGACGAAAGGCATGAACCAGCAGACCACGCAGGCCGCGCAGCAGCAGTTCGTACTGGCGCTCGACCAGGGCACGAGCAGTTCGCGGGCCATTCTGTTCGACCACGCCGGCAATGTGGTACGGCTTGCCCAACGGGAATTTCGCCAATATTACCCACATCCCGGCCACGTCGAGCACGACCCATACGAAATCTGGCAGACGCAGCTCGCCGTCGCGCACGAGGCCCTGAACGACGCAGGGATCTCGGCCTCGCAGTTGCGTGCCATCGGCATCACGAACCAGCGTGAAACCACAGTCCTGTGGGACCGCAAGACCGGCGAGCCCGTGGGCCGCGCGCTGGTCTGGCAGGACCGACGCACCGCGCCCATGTGCGAGGCGCTGCAGGCCGCCGGCCATGCCGACATGATCCGCGACAAGACCGGGCTCGTCATCGATGCCTACTTCTCCGGCACCAAGCTGCGCTGGATGCTCGACAACATCAAGGGCGCGCGCGAACGGGCCCAGCGCGGCGAACTGGCGTTCGGCACCGTCGACAGCTGGCTGATCTGGCAGCTCACCGACGGCGCGCGCCATGTGACCGACGTGTCCAACGCTTCGCGCACGATGCTGTTCAATATCCACAGCTTCGAATGGGACGATGCACTGCTCGCACTGCTGGACATCCCGCACAAGGTGCTGCCGGAAGTGGTGCCGTCCAGCGGTGAGGTCGCCCGTACTGTGCCGCGGCTGTTTGGCGTGGAAGTGCCCATTGCCGGCATCGCAGGCGACCAGCAGGCCGCCACGTTCGGGCAGGCGTGCCTGTCGCCGGGCATGGCCAAGAACACATATGGCACGGGCTGCTTCCTGCTGATGAATACCGGGCCGCAGCCCGTGGTCTCGCGCAACCGGTTGCTGACGACGGTCGGCTGGCAGATCGGCGGCCATACGCAATATTGCCTGGAAGGCGGGGTTTTCATGGGCGGCGCCACGATCCAGTGGCTGCGCGACGGCCTGAAGATCATCGCAAGCGCGCCGGAGGTCGAGCCGCTCGCGCGCCAGTGCGCGGACACGGGCGGCGTGGTGCTGGTGCCGGCCTTCGCCGGCCTGGGGGCGCCGCACTGGGATGCGTTCGCGCGCGGCACGCTGGTCGGCATGACGCGCGGCACCGGCCGCCCGCAGATCGCACGCGCCGCGCTGGAATCGATTGCGCTGCAGAGTGTTGATGTGCTCGATGCCATGCAGAAGGACGCCGGCATTGCGCTGGCCGAACTGCGCGTGGATGGCGGCGCGTCGCGCAGCGACCTGCTGATGCAGATGCAGGCCGACCTGCTGGGCACGACCGTGGTGCGTCCGCGCATCACCGAAACCACGGCGCTGGGCGCGGCCTACCTGGCGGGCCTGGCCACCGGGTACTGGAGCGATCAGGAGCAGATTTCCCGGCAATGGCAGGTGCAGCAGCGCTTCGAGCCCAACCTGTCCGCAGATGAACGCGCGCACCGGCTGTCGCGCTGGCACCGCGCCGTGGCACGGTCCCGCGACTGGGCCCGCGAGGATGACGAGGCCGCAGGCGGCAAGACAACCTGACACGCCTTCGCGCCCAACACCCTACGCAATCCCTTCAGAGAGAGTCATGCCGAAAGCCCCGACCCCGATCCAGCCGCCGTCCCGTGCCGCCCTGCTCGCGAGCCTGGAACGCGAGCCGCGCTGGGACGTGATCGTCATCGGGGGCGGCGCCACCGGCCTCGGCACAGCCGTCGATGCCGCGTCGCGCGGCTACCGCACGCTGCTGGTGGAGGCCGCCGACTTCGCCAAGGGCACGTCGAGCAAGGCCACCAAGCTCGTGCACGGCGGCGTGCGCTACCTGGCCCAGGGCAATATCAGCCTGGTGCGCGAAGCGCTGCATGAACGCGGGCTGCTCGCCCGCAATGCGCCGCATCTCGTGTGGCCCCTGGGCTTCGTCGTACCGGCCTACCAGCTCTTCGACCAGCCGTTCTACGGCATCGGCCTGAAGCTCTATGACATGCTGGCCGGCGGGCTGAATCTCGATGGCAGCCGCTGGCTCAACCACCGCGAGGTACTGGCCGCCGCGCCGACGCTGGCCGAGCACGTGGGCGGGCGCCCGCTACGCGGCGGCAACCTGTACTTCGACGGCCAGTTCGACGACGCGCGCCTCGCCATTGCACTGATGCGCACGCTGTTCGACGTTGGCGGCACCGCCATCAACTATCTGCCGGTGACCGGCCTGTCGCAGCAGGGCGGCGTAGTCAATGGCGTGACCGTGCGCGATGCGCTCGGCGATGCCACGTTCCGGCTGCGCGCCGACTGCGTGGTCAATGCCACCGGCGTATGGGTGGACGCCATCCGCCAGATGGAAGACGGCCAGGCGCGCACCATGGTCGCGCCGAGCCAGGGCGTGCACCTGACGCTGCCGCGCAGTTTCCTTCCCGGCGACCGCGCCGTCCTGATCCCGAAGACCGATGATGGCCGTGTGCTGTTCGTGGTGCCGTGGAATGGCCATGTCATCGTCGGCACCACCGACACGCCGCGAAAGGACCTGCCGCTGGAGCCCGGCGCGAGCACCGATGACGTCGATTTCATCCTCGATACGGCTTCGCGCTACCTGGCGCAAGATCCCACCCGCGCCGATGTCACCAGCGTCTGGGCCGGCCTGCGGCCACTGGTCAAGGCCACGGGCGAGGCATCGACGGCTTCGCTTTCGCGCGAGCACACCATCGTGGTCTCGCGCGCCGGGCTGATCACGGTCACCGGCGGCAAATGGACCACGTACCGCAAGATGGCAGAAGATGTCATCGAGACGGCCATCCAGCGCCAGATGCTGCGCGCCGCGCCTTGCGTGACCGCCGATCTGCCCCTTCACGGCGCGAGCGGCCTGCCAGCCGATCTGCCGGTGCCCAACTCGGTGTCGCCCGATCGCTACTATGGCAATGAGTTGCCCGCATTGCGCGCCTTGCCCGGCATGGACAATGTTCTGGCACCGACGTCCGGCCTGACCGAGTCCCACGTGCGCTTTGCGGCGCGCCACGAACTCGCACGCCGCGTCGAAGATGTGCTGGCGCGGCGCAACCGCGCGCTCTTTCTCGACGCCCGCGCGGCCGTGGAAGCCGCCCCGCATGTGGCAGCGATCCTGGCGGAAGAACTGGGCCACGACGAGGCCTGGCAGGCCGGCGAAGTCGAAAGCTTCCGCAAGCTCGCCGCCGGATACATGCTTGGCTGAACCTGCCGGGCCGCTCTCCACGTTTCCGACCTGAAAACCGATATGACCAAGCACCCGCAACCGCTCGTCCTCCCCGCCCTGCTTCTGGCCGTTTGCGCCAGCGCCAGCGCATTCGCCGCAGGTGCCCCCGGCATCGACAGCGTTCGCTTTCCTGACGTCCGTACCGTGCGGTACCAGTGCGACGGCGACAAGGACCTGACCGTGCGCTACTTCAACAGCCCGGACAACCAGGCAGCCATCCTGCGGCTCGAAGGCCAGCCGGTGCTGGCGGTAAGCGTCGTGAGCGGTTCCGGCGCGCGCTACGTGGGCGGCCGCTATGAATGGTGGACCAAGGGCGACGAGGGCACGCTGCGCGACCTGATGCAGACAGACGCCAATCCGCCGATGTTGGGCGGATGCCGCGCGGTGCGATAGCGCGCTCCGCCACTCCGCCATCATCCGGCTTTTGAGGCAACGGCATTCCGGGAGATAATGCGGGCAATTGCAATACGGAGAACACCATGGACGAGATTGAAGGCCTGTCCGACTTACCGATGCCACGCTTCATCTGGGGCTTCGCGGTCGCCGCGGGCAGGGACGGAGACGTTCTGCACGATGAATTCGAGTACCTGACCCATACGCGCATCCCGCGCTTCACGTGCCGCGTGGTCGAACTCGAAGACGTGCCGAGCGACAACGAGGAAGGCGACATCGACGGACGCATCGTCCACCCCGACGACCCGCGCCGGATGTTCTACATCACCGATGCCGGCATGGCGCTGGTCAACTTCGCGATGTTCGACAAGATGCCGGACCGCCAGAAGCTCAAGAAGATCTGCGACGACGCCATCGCCAACTGGATGCTGCGTCGCGAATTCCTCGAAGACGAGGAAGACGAGGACGACGAAGAGTAAGGCTCGTCCGCCATCCGGACCGGCTACGCCGGTTCGTCCCTCACCTCGATCAGGTCCGCCGCCACGCGCTGGATCTCTGCGTACACCGGAATGGCGTCAAGCGGGCCCGTACATCCCACGGCCGTTGCCTGGCGCGCATCGGCGCCTGGTGGCAGGAACACGAAAGCCATGCCGGGCCGCCAGCCCGGATGGTTGCGAAGGCTGTCGTTGAGGATATCGAGATACTGAGCACGCGTGAAAACATGCTTTGCCATTGTCCGTCTCTCCGTGTCCGCGGCCGGCGGACCGCATGGCCTGCGGGGCAGTTCGCAGGATTACCGCGGACGATCGTAGCATGGCATCCCGCACGCTAGTCATCGTGCGGGCCGAGGCGCCAGCCTGACTACAGTCAAGGCTTCAGCATTCCCCCTTCTTGGCGTGCCCCGGCGGGCAGTGATAGCCCTTGGGACCCTTGCCTTTGCCGTGGTGGTCGTCCCACCGGCCCGGCACCAGCACCCAGCCATCGCGCGACTGGATCCAGCGCGGCGACTCATAGACGTAACCCGGACGCTCGTGTTCCCAGCGACCTTTCTTCCACGCGTGCTTGTGGTGGTGGTCGTCCCAGTCCCAGTAGCCTGGTGCCCAGACATAGCCAGGGCGCGGCGCGGGCACGACCTCATAGACCGGTGCCGGCGGTGGCACGCCAATGGCAATATTGACCGAGACCTGAGCCTGCGCGGACTGGCCTACGGCAAGGCCACCGCAAACGAAGGACGCAAGCAGGATCGCGCGCGGCAAGACGCGGGAACGAATCTTCATGGAAACCCTTTCTTGTCTTGTAGATGTGGCCCAAGTCTAACGCTGGGATGGGCACACCCATTGTAAGAAAGGGTATCCGGGCACCGGCCGTCGCGCCGGGCTGCGCCGGTGCAACGGACTAGTGGTCCGCAGCCATGGCCTTCAGTTCGGCGTCGCCCGCCACGCGGGCAGCATCCGATGTCGTGAAGGTATCGTCGGACACAATGGTGCGCCGGATCTGCTGCGCACTGAAATCGACCAGTGAAATGATCCAGACATAGCGGCCCGCCTGGGGCGCGGTCTGCACGAAAGCCTTCAGTCCGGAACGGGACTCATTCGCCATGATCCACCTCCTCGCAATGCGTGTCTGAAAAGACTAGCACAGCGGTGCGACAGTTCCCCGACAGTCGCCGTGCGCTTGATCTGTCGATCCACCGGTCGATCCATCAGCCGGCCATGCGCCCCAAGGTCGCCACCGCGACATTGATCAGGCCCAGCACAAGATTGATACCGACCGCCTGACGAATCCGATTGAGCGCGGCGCCGGCAGCCGGCCATTCGCCGGCATCCACGGCCTGCCGCAAGACCGGATAGGGCTTGAAGAAAACAAACAGAAAAACCACGGCCATCACCACGCCGATGCCGGCCATCAGGTGCCAGTTTGGCGGTGCCGCAGCCATACCCGCATTGGCCATCATGGCGCCGCCGCTGGCCAGGATCAGCACCAGCGCCACCCAGACCCAGCGGAAAAACTTCTCGAAGACCCCACGCCAGAGCCGCAACCGTGACGGCGGGTCGAGCACCTGCCCCGCGACCGGGCGCAGGCACAGGTAAGCGAAGAACATGCCGCCCACCCATACGACGGCGGCCATCACATGCAGGAACAGGAGAATCGGCAGGAAAGTCATCGTGATGGTGTCGGATAGGCGCTGCGCGCTGAACCTGCATTCTAGGCGCCGCGCGCATTATTGGGCACAGGCAGCGGACGCCACTATCCGCCCGAATTCAGGATTCCGGCGTTTCTGCCGATAACCGGTCCTGACAGTGCCGGACCCGCCCCCACCCGCATCCCGGCACGATCAGAACCAGTACAACAACCGCGGCCTGGCGCCGGCCGGTGCATGGCTTGACCGCCCGACGCAGCCGCCGGGACAAATATTTTCGCCACGCCGCCTGCCCCTGGAACCATTCACGGAAGGAACGCACGTATCCTGCCATGAGTGGACCCCGGACAACCCGATCAGGCAGTACGCATACTCCGCCACCCATGGCTCGCGCCCCAGCCAGATTCCGCACCAGCCGCAACCGCAGCCCGCTTCGCTACTGGCTGCGGCTGCTGACGGCAGCCGTGCTTGCCATCGTGCCAGCCGTGCTGCCTCCGGGCGTCACCGCGCAACCGGCCCCGCAACGCACAGACATGGTGGCGCGCGTGGTCTTCAGCCTGCTTGGCTACGCGCGCTGGCCGTCGGAGCGCGAGTCGGTCCGCCTTTGCGTCGACAACACCAGCCGGTACCCGGCGCGCCTGCTGGAAGGCGGCACGCTCAGCAACGGCCGCCAGGTACGCACGCGCGAGGTCGACGTCATGACCGAGCCGCTCGCCAGCAACTGCGATGCGCTCTATCTTGGTGCCATGACCGACGCGCGGCGCCAGCGGCTGGGCGCAGAACTGACAGGGCGACCGGTGCTGGTGATCAGCGAAGAGGATTTCGAGTGTGAGGTTGGCAGCATGTTCTGCCTGAACATCCGCGAGAACCAGGTGTCGTTCCGCGTGAATCTCGATTCGCTGGCCCGCAGCGGCGTACACGTCCATCCGGCCGTGCTGCAGCTGGGCCGTCGCAGGGGCGCCTCGTCATGAAGCCCGGATCGAAGCCCGCCAGCGGCCGTCAACGCCCCACCCTCTACAGCACGCTGCGACGTATCCATCTTGGCGTAGCACTGCTGGCCGTCTGCACGGCGGGCCTCTCGCTGACCGCGCTGGGCTTTGCTGCACTGCGGGTCTATGCGGACCACAACCTGCGGCTCGTGGCACGGTCGATCGCCTATACGCTCGAAGCGCCCGTGGTCTTCCGCGACAAGGTCGCCACCGGCGAGACGCTGGCCGTGATCGCCGCATCCGAGGACGTCTCCCGCGCGACCGTCGTCGATCTCGACAACCGCGTGCTGGCCGACTGGCAGCGTCCCGGCCACGAACGTCGTGACGGCTTGCGGTACGCGCTTGGCGAATTGCTCAGCACCGGTGTGATCGAGCAGCCGATTCTGCACGATGCCCAACCGGTGGGTACCCTGCGCATGACCGGCGACCCGTCCAATCTGCTGCAGTTCCTGCTGCAAGGCGGGCTGGGCCTGCTGGCCTGCCTGCTGCTGACTGCCGTCAGCGCGCACTATATGTCGAGCCGTATGCTCGCGCAGATTGTCGAGCCGTTGCGCAACCTGATGCGCGTGGCCCACGCCGTACGTTCGGAGCGCGACTTTGCCCAGCGCACGCCGCCCGCCCGCATCGAGGAACTGAATGCACTGGGCGATGACTTCAACGGCCTGCTCGATGAGCTCGAAACCTGGCAGAACCAGTTGCAGCACGAGAACCGCTCGCTCGCGCACCGTGCCAGCCATGATTCCCTGACCGGCCTGGTCAACCGGTCCGCGTTCGAAGAACTGCTCGAGCTTGCCGTTCGTGCCGCGGCGGCGAGCGCCAGCTATGCGGCCCTGCTCTATCTCGACAGCGACGACTTCAAAGGCATCAACGACCGGTTCGGCCATGCCGCCGGAGATGAGGTGCTGGTCGCCCTGGCTCAGCGCATCCGCGCAAGCGTGCGCGAAGGCGATGTGGTCGCGCGCCTTGGCGGCGACGAGTTTGCCGTGCTCATCACGTCCTTGCGCGCGCCGGCGGATGTCGTGCCGATTGCCGAACAGATCCTGCGGCGAATTCCCGAACCTATCCTTTTGCCCGATGGCACATGCATTACGGCATCGCTTAGCATTGGCATAGCCGTGTTTCCGGTGCATGCGCAGGGCAGCCAGGGGTTGCTGCATGCGGCCGACGCGGCCATGTACGGCGCCAAGCGCCGATGCGGCGGGACCT
This sequence comes from Cupriavidus numazuensis, assembly GCF_905397435.1. Taxonomy (GTDB): domain Bacteria; phylum Pseudomonadota; class Gammaproteobacteria; order Burkholderiales; family Burkholderiaceae; genus Cupriavidus; species Cupriavidus numazuensis. The sequence continues at coordinate 70,804 of NZ_CAJPVI010000006.1, read as the reverse complement.
GGCAGAGTGCCGAGCCACGCCTGGAGGCCAGCCGGGACCAGCGATGAGGCCTGCCTATCGTTCCGCTGCGGCAAGTCAGTTGCCGCATGCCGGCCCGCGGGATATCCGCAGGCTGGCGGCGGTTGCCCTGCTGGCGGCTCTGGCAGCGATGGTTCTGGCTTTGTCGGGCTGCAAGACGGCCCCTCCGGCTCAGGGCCTGACACCGGCGCAGGTGGCCGTGCTCCAGCAGGAAGGGTTTACGGAGACAGATATCGGCTGGGAACTCGGCCGGCCGGTCAAAGTCCTGTTTGGCTTCGACGAAGCCATCATCCCCCCGGATCGGATTGCGGACATCCGGCGTCTGGGCCACGTGCTGCTAGGCGTCGGCATCGACCATGTGCGCGTGGATGGCCACACCGATCACACGGGCAGCACGGAATACAACCTGCGGCTTTCGCTGCGGCGCGCGGAAGCCGTAGCCAGGGTACTGGTTACCGCCGGGTTCGAACCCACGAACATCGAAGTGCGCGGCATGGGCAAGAGCCGGCCAGTGGCAGACAACCGCACCGCCGCGGGCCGCGCCGAAAATCGGCGCGCGTCCATCGTGGTGACGGTGGAGTAGCCGCGCCGGACACATCGCGGCAATGCCGAAAGGCTCAGTCGCCGAATGGATTGGGTGCGCGGTTCTCGATGGAGTCGGACAAATCGAACTCGTCGCGCACTTTGTCGACGACGGCGCGAATGCTCGCCTCGTAGCCGGTGGACCGGCCGAAACCCTTCATGTCCCAGTTCCGTCCGCGTGCATCGCGTGGATGCGGCTCAGGCATTGGTGCGCGGATCTTCGCGCCATCCTCGCCGATTTCGTCGATCTGCTGCACCCGCCGGCTTACCTCGTCCTGCAAGGCGCGCCGGCCGCGCTCGCGCTTGGCCATGGCTGTCTCCCGGAAGCGGTCCGGCAGTCATGCTAGCACGGGCATGCCCGTGCGCTCAAAGCGCGGCCTTGGCGGCCTGGTAAGCGTCGTAGAGCTTGCGAAAGACCGGGCCGGGCGCTCCTGTTCCAATCGTCTGTCCATCGATGGACACCACTGGCAGCAGCTCCTTGCTCGCCGACGACAGCAATACCTCGTCCGCACCGAAGACCTCCTCGCGCGAGATGCGGCGGGCTTCCAGAGAGATATCGAGCGCGGCGCACAACTCTTCCATCAGCCCGTAGCGGATGCCCTCAAGGATCAGGTTGTCCTTGGGCGGCGCCGATACGCGGCCGCTCCGCACCACCCAGACATTGGACGCCGAGGCCTCCGTGAGCCAGCCATCGCGAAACTGGATCGCCTCGGTCACGCTTTGCTCGGCCGCATATTGCGCGGCCAGCACATTTCCGAGCAGCGACGTCGACTTGATCTGGCAATTGAGCCAGCGCCGATCCTCCATCGTCACGCACGCCACCCCCTGCGCCACCGCTTCCGCAGACGGAAGCACCATCGGATTGGTCATGATCAGCACGGTCGGCGTGACTGCCTTCGGAAACGCATGCGTGCGCCCTGCCACGCCCCGCGTGACCTGGATGTAGATCATCTGGTCGGACAGCCCGTTCGCCTCCACCACGCGCGCGATCAGCGCCTGCCATTCGGACGCGTGATGCGGATCGGGGATGCCGATGGCCGCCAGGCTACGCGCGAGACGTGCCAGGTGCTGAGCGCCCCGGAACGGCTTGCCGTTGTAGATCGGGATGACCTCGTAAATACCGTCACCAAAGATAAAACCGCGATCCAGGACGGGGATGCGGGCTTCGGACAATGGGGTCAGATCGCCGTTGAGATAGACGAGAGGCTCGGACATGGTAAGTGCTTGCTGAAGAGATGTCCGATTCTTTCACAAGCGCGTGGGGCGGCTTATGCAATATGCGCATAAGGTATCTGAACGCCGGGCCGAGTCGCTTCCGCACAGGGTCAGGCGCCCGCTGTCGGACGGCGCCTGATACCGGCGCACCGTTTACCCGTCGACACTGTCTTTATCGACCCAGGGAGACAGAGATGCCCAACAAGAATATCCACGTCGTACCTACCTACAACGGTTGGGCGGTGCAACTCGACGGTGGCGCAGGTCACGAGCATCGATTTACCTGCCAGAAGCATGCAATTGCCACCGGCACCGAAAGAGCCAGGCAGGCAAAAGTCGAGTTACTGATACATGGCCGGGACGGACAGATCGTGGAACGCAGTTCGTTTGAAACGGAAGCGCTCGACGTGAAGGTCTAAACCCGGCAAGCGGCTGCAGTCTGGCAGGTCCTAGAGATATCGCTCGCCATGCCGGCGTGTTCGGACAACCTTCGCCGGCACCCCATAGGCGACAGTCAGCGGCTCTATGTCTCTCGCAACCAACGATCCAGCGCCGATGATCACGTCGTCCCCGATGGTGATGCCGTGAATCAGGTTCGCACCTAGTCCAATCGCGGCAAAGGCGCCGATCTTGCATTCCCCGCCTGTAACAATGCCAGGCGCAAGACTGGCATAGTCGCCAACCTCGCAATCGTGATCCACGCATGCGCCGGTGTTGATAATGCAATGCCGGCCAAGGGTCGTACACGTATTGATCACCGCGCCGGCCATCACGACAGAGCCCTCGCCGATCGTGGTGCCTCTGCCGATACTGGTTGCCGGATGAATGGCCGCGGGAAACCGAAGCTCCGGGCAGAGCGCCCTGATTCTTTCGGCCACCTGGGCACGCACGCTGTTATCGCCGATTGCGATCAGCGCACCATCGATCCGATATTCCCTGACGATCATCGGCAAAGCCGTCTCATCACCGAGCACCCGATAACCCATCACTTCGCGCGGCGAAGTGTCGACCAGTCCGACTATGTGATGTTTGCGCTGCGTTTCAACCACATCGATGACGGACTTGGCATGGCCGCCCGCTCCGATGATGACAATGTTTTCCACAGCGGCCTTTCTGGTTGTCGGCGAGAGTGTCAGGCCAACAATATAATCCGGCAGTTCGTGCCGGGGCTTTCGCAGTGCCGTCCATAATGCAGGCCTTTCGAACGCCGATCATCGGGATTCGACTTGGGCGCCAAGATGGCAAGGCACCTTCCATCATTAAGCAGAAGTGTGGCACCCAGCAGGCAAACAAAAAGGGCCGGGGTCAAATGACCCAAGCCCTTTTTTACGGCCAGAGGTTAGCGATTGCCAACCTGCGAAGCCTTACAGAATCCTGGCGGAGAGAGGGGGATTCGAACCCCCGATAGGCTATTAACCTATACACGCTTTCCAGGCGTGCGACTTAAACCACTCATCCATCTCTCCGGGAAGTCCGCGATTATAGCAGAGCGCGGCGACGCGTCCAGTGTTTCATGAGCCGCCCCTTATCCCTTCCGCAAGTAGTTCACCAGCCTGTCGATGACAGGCGCATTCCTCGGTGTGACCAGACTGACCAGAATGGCAGCGGCGAACCCCGCAGGAACGCCGAAGGCACCTGACGCGATCGGATCCACGCCAAACCACCGGTCACCAAAGATCCCCGTCATCCGCGTGAAGAACGGATAGTTGACGAAGATGTAGTAGACCGAAATGCCCAAGCCCGCCGCCATCCCCGCCACCGCGCCAGCGGCCGTCGTACGGCGCCAGAAGATTCCAAGTACCAGCACCGGAAAGAAACTTGAGGCAGCCAGCGAGAAAGCCGCGCCAACCAGGAACAGGATGTTGCCCGGGCGTAGCGATGTGACGTACGACGCGAACAGCGCTACGCCGAGCAGCACGATCTTCGCGGTCGTCACACGCCGCTGGTGGCTCGCCTGGCGGTCGACCATGTGATAGAAGACGTCGTGCGACAGCGCATTGGCGATAGTCAGCAGCAGCCCGTCCGCCGTCGAGAGCGCAGCGGCCAGCGCGCCGGCGGCGATTAGCCCGGATATCACGTAAGGCAACCCCGCAATTTCGGGTGCTGCCAGTACGATCATGTCGGGCTGCAGCAGGATTTCGGCCCACTGCACGATGCCGTCGGCATTGACGTCGCGCAGCGCGAACACCGGTGGATCGACCTTGCGCCACTGCACGACCCACTGCGGCAGTTCCGCGTAAGGCGTGCCGACCACGTGCTGGAAGAATTCGTACTTGACCAGCGCCGCCAGCGTCGGGGCCGATACGTAAAGCAAGGCGATGCAAAACAGCGCCCACGCGACGGAGTTGCGCGTTTCCTTCACCGATGGTGTTGTGTACAGGCGCGTGAGGATATGCGGCAGACTGGCAGTTCCCAGCATCAGGCAGAACACCAGCAGCACGAAATTCAGGCGCTTGTTGCCTCGCTCCTTTTCGGAGGCCGAAGGATACGGCTCCGTCGATGGCGTGGAAGGCTTGCTGCGCGCAAGCGCATCTTCACGCATCTGGTTCCACTGCAGCTGCGCGGCGGCCGCGTCGGCGGGGAACTCGATCCGTTCGCGCTCCAGTGCCTTGATTTCGCGCAGCGGCGCGTTGCGAGCGCGCAAGTCGCGCAGGCGCACGTCGAGCGCGTCGCGTTCTTCGGCAAACGACTGGGGCAGACGGGCGATGCGCTCCTGCATCTGGATGGCCTGCTGCCGATAGAAATCGCGCACCGCCAATTCGGCCGGCTCGCGCTCAAGCTGCCGTTCGCGCTGGTCCAGTTGCGAAAGCAGCGGCCCGTAGCTCAGTTGCGGCACCACTTCATGATGATGCTTCCACGCAATCATCGAAACCGTTGTCAGGAAGGCGACGATCATCATGATGTACTGCGCGACCTGCGTCCACGTGACGGCGCGCATGCCGCCCAGGAACGAACAGACCAGGATGCCGGCCAGCCCGAAGAAGATGCCGACCGCGAACTCGACGCCGATGAAGCGTGTCACGACAAGGCCCACACCCTGGATCTGCGCGACCAGATAGACAAACGAACACAACGATGCCGCCAGGACCGCAATGGCGCGGACAGGCAGGTTGCCGCCCGGCTTGCCGTTGCCATAGCGTGCCGCGAGAAAATCGGGAATGGTGTAGCCGCCGTACTTGCGCAGGTATGGCGCGAGCAGGAACGCCACCAGGCAATAGCCGCCGGTCCATCCCATCACATACGCCAGCCCCTCATAGCCGGAGGCGAACAGAATGCCCGCCAGGCCGATGAACGATGCCGCGCTCATCCAGTCCGCCGCGATCGCCATGCCATTGAACATCGCCGGCACGCGCCGCGCGGCGACGTAGTATTCGTTGAGGTCGGACGTACGGCAGATCAGCCCGATGCAGGCGTAGATCGCAATGGTGACGAAGAGAAAGACATAGCCGAGCCACAGCGCATCGGCATTGGACTTTTCCAGCAGCCCCATCATGCCGACGAAGCCGAACAGACCCAGCGTGAACAGGCCGTAGTACAACATCAGCCGGCGGCGGAAACGCGACTGGGCGTCGGGCATAGGCGAGGATCTGGCGGTGAAGGAAATCTAGAGTAAAGAACCCGCCGGCGCGATTGACGCGGCGGCGGGTTCTGTCGGGACAAGCCGTTGCCGGAGGGTCCGGTTACTGCGCCTGCTTCAACTGATCAAGGATCGCAGGGTTTTCCAGCGTCGAGGTGTCCTGCGTGATTTCCTCATCCTTGGCCAGCGAACGAAGCAGGCGGCGCATGATCTTGCCCGAGCGCGTCTTCGGCAGGTTGTCGCCGAAGCGGATGTCCTTGGGCTTGGCGATCGGACCGATTTCCTTCGCAACCCAGTTGCGCAGCTCGGCGGCAATCTGCTGTGCCTCGGCATCGTTCGGACGCGCACGCTTGAGCACCACGAATGCGCAGATGGCCTCGCCCGTGGTGTCGTCCGGGCGGCCGACCACGGCGGCTTCGGCAACGATCGGGTTCGCGACCAGCGCCGACTCGATCTCCATCGTGCCCATGCGGTGGCCCGACACGTTCAGCACATCATCGATACGGCCCATGATGGTGAAGTAGCCGGTCTCCTTGTCGCGGATCGAGCCATCGCCGGCCAGGTACAGCGTACCGCCGAGTTCTTCCGGGAAGTAGCTCTTCTTGAAGCGCTCCGGATCGCCCCAGATCGTGCGGATCATCGACGGCCACGGACGCTTGACGACGAGGATGCCACCACTGCCGTTCGGCACATCCTGCCCGGTCTCATCGACGATCGCGGCCATGATGCCCGGCAGCGGCAGCGTGCACGAACCCGGCACCAGCGGCGTGGCGCCCGGCAGCGGCGTGATCATGTGGCCGCCGGTTTCGGTCTGCCAGAACGTATCGACGATCGGGCAGCGCTCGTTGCCGATGTTCTTGTAGTACCACATCCACGCTTCGGGGTTGATCGGCTCGCCCACGGTGCCGAGCAGTCGCAGGCTCGACAGGTCATATTGCTTCGGATGGATCTTCTCGTCAGCCTCGGCGGCCTTGATCAGCGAGCGGATTGCGGTCGGCGCGGTATAGAAGATGGTGACCTTGTGGCGCGCGATCATGTCCCAGAAACGGCCTGCGTTCGGGTAGGTCGGCACGCCTTCGAAAATGATCTGCGTGGCGCCGGCGGCCAGCGGGCCGTAGGCGATGTAGGTGTGGCCAGTGACCCAGCCGATATCGGCGGTACACCAGAACAGGTCGTCGGGCTTGATGTCGAAGGTCCACTGCATCGTCATCAGCGCCCACAGCAGGTAGCCGCCGGTGCTGTGCTGCACGCCCTTGGGCTTGCCGGTGGAGCCCGAGGTGTAGAGCACGAACAGCGGATGCTCGGCGCTGACGGGCACGGCCTCGCAGGTATCGGGCTGGCCGGCGGACACGTCTTCCATCCAGCGGTCACGACCTTCGACCCAGTTGACCTTGCCGCCGGTGCGGCGATAGACGATGACGTCCTTCACCGCCTCGCAGCCGCCGAGCGCCAGCGCATCGTCGGCAATCGCCTTGAGCGGCAGCGCCTTGCCGCCGCGCATCTGCTCGTCCGCGGTGATCAGCGCCACGGCGCCGACGTCGACGAGCCGCTCCTGCAGCGACTTGGCCGAGAAGCCGCCGAACACCACAGAATGCGTGGCGCCGAGACGCGCACACGCCTGCATGGCCACCACGCCTTCGACCGACATCGGCATGTAGATCACCACGCGATCGCCCTTCTTGATGCCAAGTCCCTTCAGGCCATTGGCGAAGCGGCAGACCTTGGCGTGCAGGTCGCGGTACGACACGCGCGTGGCGGTGCCGTCGTCCGCTTCGAACACGATCGCGGTCTTGTCGGCATTGCCGTTTTGCAGGTTGCGGTCCAGGCAGTTGTACGAGGCGTTCAGTTCACCATCCTCGAACCACTTGTAGAACGGGGCATTGCTCTCGTCCAGCACCTTGGTGAAGGGCTTGTTCCAGTGCAGCAGATCGCGCGCACGGCTGGCCCAGAAGCCCTCGTAGTCGCGCTCCGCCTCGGCGCACAGCGCACGGTAGGCGTCCATGCCTGGAATCGCGGCTTGCCGGACGAAGGATTCGGGCGGGTTGAAAACGCGATGCTCTTGCATCACCGATTCGATGGCGGACATAGGCGGGTCTCCTGGTATTTGACTGAACGGCTTGGCTGCAAAGTACGCCCGGCGGCTTACTTAAACCTGACGCTCCCTTGCGCGGCAAAAGCATGCCGGGTTCTTGCTGCAAAGCAACAAACCCGCATGAATGGGGCGCGGCGCAAGGAATGTGCAGCCTTCTTCATTAGGCTAGCACAGCTATAATGCCGCGGGCCCGATATTCGGCTGCCCATGCGCCCACGGCGCTTCCAATGCCGGCGTTTACGAAGCGCCCGCACCCGGCCCGCAAAACCGGCTGCGTGCATACTCCCGAGGCAGTATCCGTGTCCATCTACCCCTTCTTCCTGATCGCCTCGATGGCGCTCGTTGGCAGCAATGTCGGCCTGGGCAAATCGATCATCGTGCATGTGCCCGTGCTGCTGTTCGCACTGCTGCGCTTTGTCATCGCCATCATCTGCCTGTCGCCGTGGTACCGGCCGTCGCGCATGCGCAAGGTGTCGCGCGCGGAATGGCGCAACCTGTTCCTGCAGGCGTTCTTCGGCACCTTCCTGTTCACATTGCTGATGCTCAATGGCGTGCGGCTGACCAGCGCAATGGCCGCGGGCGTCATCACCAGCACCATTCCCGCCACGGTCGCCATCCTGTCGTGGCTGTGGCTGCGTGAACGGCTGTCGCGCCGCACGATTGGTTCGGTGCTGCTGGCCGTGGCCGGCGTCGCGGTGCTGAATATCGCGCGCGGCGGATCGCACGGCAGCGGTGGCGGCGGCCAGGCGCTGCTCGGCAACCTGATGATCCTTGGGGCCGTGGTCTGCGAATCGATCTACGTAATCCTGTCGCGCCGCCTCACGCAAACGCTCGCGGCCATCGAGATCTGCGCCTACACGCACCTGATCGGCGGCCTGCTGATGCTGCCGCTGGGCCTGATCCCGCTGCTTGGTTTCGATCCTTCCACGGTGCCCACGCAAACCTGGCTCATGCTGTTGTGGTACGCGCTGTCCGCCAGCGTGTTCTCGTTCTGGCTCTGGATGAAGGGCATCCGGCATGTGCCTGCACAACTCGCGGGCGTATTCACCTCGGTGCTGCCGGTGGCGGCGGCCGCCTACGGCATCGTCTTCCTTGGCGAGACACCGGGCTGGCCTCATGCGGTGGCACTGGCGTGCGTGCTGGGCGGCATCGTGCTGGCGAGCTGGCCGGGGCCGATTGCGCGCCGGGCATTGCGTGACATCACCTGAAGCGTTTCAGGAAGTGACAGGCGTCGCGGGACGCAAACAAGGCAAGGTACAATCCAGACCCGTTTCGAATGTCTGGCGACAAAGACCTTCCCACCTGCTTGCTTATGGCCCAAACCCCGATGCGTCCCATCCCCCGCCTTATCTTTGCCTCCCGCTGGCTCCAGCTGCCGCTGTATCTCGGCCTGATCGTCGCGCAGGGCGTCTACGTCTATCACTTCATGGTGGAGGTATGGCACCTGCTGTCGCATGTGACCGAGTACGACGAGAACAAGATCATGCTGGTCGTGCTGGGCCTGATCGACGTGGTGATGATCTCGAACCTGCTGATCATGGTGATCGTGGGCGGCTACGAAACCTTCGTTTCCCGCCTCGGGATCGACAACCACCCCGACGAGCCGGAATGGCTCGACCACGTCAACGCCGGAGTGCTGAAGGTCAAGCTGTCGATGGCGCTGATCGGCATTTCGTCGATCCACCTGCTCAAGACGTTTATCGACGCCGAGCAGCGCACGACCCATACGATCATGTGGCAGGTGGCGATCCACCTGGCGTTCCTGCTGTCAGCGGTGGCAATGGCCTGGGTCGACAGGATGGTGACGCATGGCCCCGCTCACCATGCGAAGCAAGAGGCACATTAAGACAGCGTCCGGCGCTGTGCAGTGCATGAACCGCGGCGCACCTGCCGCGGTTTTTTCTTTTGGGCGCCGCCATGGGCGCTTAGTGGCGCCCGCGACGCCTGCTGCCCTGTAGACGCTTGTATGCAGCCGGGCAGAGCGCCCCGGCTCGGTGTATGATTTCGGGCTGTGTTTCACCGCTGCCACCCCCCACAAAATGACCGTCATCAAGCAAGAAGACCTCATCCAGAGCGTCGCAGACTCCCTGCAGTACATCAGCTACTACCACCCGATGGACTACATCACCAGCCTGGGCCGCGCCTATGAGCTGGAGCAGAGTCCCGCCGCCAAGGATGCGATCGCGCAGATCCTGACCAACAGCCGCATGTGCGCCGAAGGCAAGCGCCCGATCTGCCAGGACACCGGTATCGTCACGGTCTTCGTCAAGGTGGGCATGGACGTGCGCTGGGATGGCGCCACCATGGGCCTGACCGACATGATCAACGAAGGCGTGCGCCGCGGTTATACGCACCCGGACAACGTGCTGCGCGCGTCGATCGTCAGCCCGCCCGAAGGTGGCCGCAAGAACACCAAGGACAACACCCCGGCCGTGATCCACTACGAAGTGGTGCCGGGCAACACGGTGGACATCCAGGTCGCGGCCAAGGGCGGCGGCTCGGAGAACAAGTCCAAGTTCGTGATGCTGAACCCGTCCGATTCGATCGTCGACTGGGTGCTGAAGACCGTGCCGACCATGGGCGCCGGCTGGTGCCCGCCGGGCATGCTGGGCATCGGCATCGGCGGTACCGCCGAGAAGGCCATGGTCATGGCCAAGGAATCGCTGATGGAGTCGATCGACATCCAGGACATCATCGCCCGCGGCCCGAAGGACTGGGTCGAGGAACTGCGCGTCGAGCTGTACGAGAAGGTCAACGCGCTGGGCATCGGCGCGCAGGGCCTGGGCGGCCTGGCCACCGTGCTGGACGTCAAGATCATGGCCTGCCCGACGCACGCCGCATCCAAGCCGGTCGCGATGATCCCGAACTGCGCCGCCACGCGTCACGTGCACTTCACGCTGGATGGCAGCGGCCCGGCCAAGCTGGAAGCGCCGGACCTGTCGCAATGGCCGAAGGTCGAGTGGGCACCGAACACCGAAACGTCCAAGCGCGTCGACCTGAACACGCTGACGCCGGAAGAAGTCGCCTCGTGGAAGCCGGGCCAGACCCTGCTGCTCAACGGCAAGATGCTGACCGGCCGCGACGCCGCACACAAGCGCATTGCCGACATGCTGGCCAAGGGCGAGAAGCTGCCGGTGGACTTCAAGAACCGCGTGATCTACTACGTCGGCCCGGTCGATCCGGTGCGTGACGAGGCCGTTGGTCCCGCAGGCCCGACTACCGCCACGCGCATGGACAAGTTCACCGAGATGATGCTGGCCGAAACCGGCCTGATCTCGATGATCGGCAAGGCCGAGCGCGGCCCGGTAGCCATCGAAGCCATCAAGAAGCACAAGTCGGCCTACCTGATGGCCGTGGGCGGTGCCGCTTACCTGGTGGCCAAGGCCATCAAGGAAGCCAAGGTGGTCGGCTTTGAAGACCTCGGCATGGAAGCCATCTACGAGTTCGACGTCAAGGACATGCCCGTGACCGTCGCCGTGGACAGCCAAGGCACCTCGGTCCACAAGACCGGCCCGGCGGAATGGCAGGCCAAGATCGGCAAGATTCCGGTCGCGGCGCTGTAAGTCGTACCGGCACGGCTCCCCTCTCCCGCCTGCGGGAGAGGGGTTGGGGGAGAGGGCAAGCGTTGGCAGCACTGATGACGCCAACGTCATGGAGACGCCTGCCCTCTCCCCCGCCCCTCTCCCATAAATGGGAGAGGGGAGAAAACAATCCCTTCATCCCGCCACGTGAACCCCGCACCCATCGGCGTCTTCGATTCCGGCCTCGGCGGCCTGTCCGTGCTGCGCGAGATCCGCGCGCTGCTGCCGCATGAATCGCTGCTCTACCTGGCCGACTCGAAGTACGCACCCTACGGCGAGAAGCCCGAAGCCTTCGTGCAGGCGCGCACGCTGCAGGCATGCGAATGGCTGCTAGCGCAAGGCTGCAAGGCTCTGGTGATCGCGTGCAACACTGCCACCGGCCATGCCGTGGAGCTGCTGCGCCAAACCCTGCCGGTGCCGATCATCGGCGTGGAGCCTGGGCTCAAGCCGGCTGCGGCGGCCAGCCGAAGCAAAGTCGTGGGCGTGCTGGCCACAGCCAACACACTCAAGAGCGGGAAGTTTGCGCGGCTGCTGGCATCACTCGATGGCGAAAGCCGCTTCATCTGCGAGGCCGGGCTGGGCCTGGTGCCGCTGATCGAGCAAGGCGACATCGATGGCCCCGACATCCGCGGGCGGCTCGACAATTACCTCACGCCGATGCTCGAGGCCGGCGCCGACACGCTGGTACTCGGCTGCACTCACTACCCTTTCCTGTCCGACACCATCCGCGACATGGTCGGCGATCAACTGACGCTGGTGGATACGGGCAGCGCGATTGCACGGCAGCTGGCGCGCAAGCTTGTCGAACACGACCTGGCCGCTGTGCCCGGTGCCGTGCCGCAAGACCGCTTCGTCTCGACCAAGGATGCCGCCCACCTCAGGCAGATGGCCGCCGCACTGCTGCATATCAAAACGCAGGCGGAAACGGTAGCCATCGAACCGGCGCCGGCTTTCTGACGCCTATCGCAGGAACCCCACCGGCCGGTGCGCGCGCACGTCGGGCTTGACCGCATGCTCGTGGCGCAACTGCACGAGAAACTCCTCAGGCGTCAGTGAATCCCCGAGCAGCACGCACTGGCGCTTGACCGTGGCGAAGTCGCCCGGAGTCAGGCAATCCATGGCATCGAGTTCGTGCCGCATGGAATCCGTCAGCCGGGTTTCATCGCCTTCGAGCGCTTCGTCGACGAACATCGTGACACGCTGCGCGGCCTTCAGCGGCAGGAAGCGGATCTTGAACGAGAACCTGCGCAAGGCCGCCTCGTCGATGCGGTCAAACAGGTTGGTCGTGCAGACGAAAATGCCGTTGAAGCGCTCCATGCCCTGCAGCATCTCGTTGACCTCGGACACCTCATAGTTGCGCACGGCCTGCTGGCGGCTCTGCATGAAACTGTCGGCCTCGTCGAGCAGCAACACGGCACCGTCTTCCTCGGCGCGCGCGAACATGGCGGCGATCTGCTGTTCGGTTTCGCCGACGTACTTGCTCATCAGGTCGGAGGCGCGCCGGATCATCAGCGGCATGTCGAGCGCCGCGGCCATGTGCTCGGCAAGCGCGGTCTTGCCCGTGCCCGGCGGGCCGTAGAAGCACAGCGTGCCACGCTCGCGCACGCGCAGCGCCTCGATGATCTTGGCGACTTCGTAGCGGGTTTCCAGGTGCAGATTGTCCAGGCGGTAATGCGTCACCACGGGTCTCGCCTCGGCCTCCGGACGCAGTCCCATGGCGCGGTCGGCGTGTTCGAGCTGGCGCAGGATCAGCGCTTCGACAGGCTCGTCCACATCAGGCCGCGCAAGCTGCACGAAGCGCGCGGCGGATTGCACCTGCGCCGGCGTAAGCGTCTTGCGCCCCGCCAGCGCGGTGATGAAGGCATCGCTGACATCGAGCCCGCCCAGATGCTTGCGGATGATGTTTTCGCGCACCAGCGGTGGCGGAATCTTCAGTTCGAGGTGGAACTGGAAGCGCCGCAGGTAGGCGGGATCGATCTGGCGAATCGAATTCGAGATCCAGATCACGGGCACCGGGTTCTGCTCCAGCGTCTGGTTGACCCAGGCCTTGCCGTTGACCGACGCACGCGGGTCTTCCTGGGCAAACAGGCTCATCAACTCGCGCGAGCTTCCGGGGAAAACGTCTTCGACTTCGTCGAACAGCAGCGCGGTACGTGGCCGCCCGCGCAGGAACGCTTGCGACACCTGCAGCGACCGGTAGCGGTCCTTGCCCGAAAGGCTGTTGCCGTCGCGGTCCAGGCAATCGACCTCATACAGCTCGCAGCCGGACTCGCCGGCCAGCAGCCGCGCGAACTCCGTCTTGCCGGTGCCCGGCGGGCCATAGATCAGCACGTTCACGCCAGCCGCATGCTGGCGCGTGGCATTGGAAAGCAATGCGGAAAGATAGCGCGCATCGGTTTCCACATGCGGATAGTCGGTCACGGTCAGCGTGGGCGGCGCGGCCGGCCGCGTGAAGACCGCCATCATCTCGGCTTCGTTTGCGTAGTTACCGAGCAGGACGTGCAGCAGGCGGTCGGACAGGCGCATCAGGTCGCCGAGATCGGTCACGCTGTTCTCGGGCAAGGGCTGCTCGATCAGGTTCAGCGTTTCCAGGCGGGAACCGGGGCGCAGCGAAGCGGCGACGTCCGCGGGGCTGGCGCCGGTCAGGCCGGACAGGATCTGGAACGCCTCCTGACTGTGCGCGACCTTGCAGTCGACCATCACCGCGCGCAGGTCGCGCTTGTACTTGGCGAGCGCGGCATACAGCAGCAGCTTGCGCTCGTGCTCGGGCAAGTCGAGCACATGGCAGAGCATGTCGATGTTGCGCACCAGCAGCACACGTTCACCATCCAGCCGGCTCGCGATGGCCGCGGCCGACGCATCGAACACCGCGAACATGTCCTTGGCGTGGTGCTTGACGTACTCGTCGAGGTAGTAGAACAGCGCGCTTTCGTCGAAGGCGCTGTTCCACTGGCCGTGGCGTTCCAGGAATTCCTCGGGCGTCAGGCGCCCCGCCCCTTTCCACGCCGGCATGTCGGCGCAGCGGGCCGACAAGAAACGCTGCACGCGCAGCACGACACCGTACGGCCAAACCATCTCCGGAGCGCTGACCGTCAGGACGTCATTGATATTGCTGCGTAGATTGAACCGGGGGCCCAACGCGCACACGACGCGCAGGGCAAACTGGGCACACATCCAGTCCAGCGCCGAACTGGCCGAGATGCCCGGACCGGAGCGCAGTATCCGCGAGCGGTCCTCTTCAGCAAAACGTGTGAAGTCCATCGCATCGTCCCCGTGTGCCCGCGGGCGGCGCCGCAACCGGCCCCACCGCCACGCTTGCAGTCTTTTTCCTATGCTACGCGCTTTGCTGCTTGCGGCGCATTCGGCCGCCCTGCCAGTTGCCGGTCATTGTGGTACCGGCCACCAACACGAAAATACTGTCTGGATTTGGGGGTATAACTGCGCTTTGGACAAATTTCCAGCTGCGACGCACAAATCACAACAAATAAGAATCATTATCGTTTATACTGACCAGCTGATACGCCGCCCCAGAGTGGCGCTCCCCGGCAAACCCTGTTGCAGGAGCGTTTATCATGGAATTGCTTGTTAGCTTGCTGGTCGGATGTGGTATCTCGCTGATTCTGTTCTATCGCAAGTGACTCTTTGCCGGCCGGCAGACCCTGTTGTTCATCCCATGTTCGATCAACGCTTCTTCAAGATTACGCTCGCCGTCCTGCTGTTCCACGCCGGCCTGCTTTACCTGATCCAGAGCGGCCTGGGCCGCAAGATGACCGAGGCGGTGATCGCCCCGGAAATCATCGCCCGCATCATTCCGCTCGAGCAGCCCAAGCCGCCCGCGCCGGAACCGCCGAAGCCCAAGACGGAAACGCCGCCCAAGCAAGTCAAGGTCACCACGCCGCGGCCGACGCCGCCGCAGCCCAAGCCAGTTCCGCAACCGGTTGCCGCGCTGCCGCCGTCGCCCACCGCGATCGAGGCCCCGCCGTCACCCCCTGCTCCTCCTGCCCCCGCGCCAGCGCCTGAGCCCGCACCCGTCGCCGCCGCGCCCCGCGCCGTCGGCATCGGCGAAATCCAGTGCTCGCCGCCGCAACCGAGCTATCCGGCCCAGTCCCGCCGCATGGGCGAGACCGGCAAGGCCGTGGTCCGCCTGACGACCGACGAATCCGGCAAGGTCGTGAAGACCTCGGTGGTATCTTCGAGCGGGTCATCGCGCCTGGACCAGGCTGCCGTGGACGCCGTCCAGCGCATGCGCTGCAAGCCTTACATGGACAATGGCCGCGCCATCGCCGTGACCGCGCAGCAGCCGATCGGATTCGAACTCAACTGATCTCAACCTACAACGCACTTACCAGGAACCAACATGCAGGACCTCGGACTTTCCCACCTCTGGTCGCAAGGCGATTTCGTCATGCGTGCGACGGCCATCATTCTGCTGATCATGTCGCTCTTGTCGTGGATCGTGATCCTCACCAAGGCGTGGGATCTGATTCGCCTGAAGAAGATGGCGCACGGCGCGGAAAAGCGCTTCTGGCACTCCGACGATTTCGACCATGCGCTGGAAACGCTCGGTTCCAATGACGCGAACCCGTTCCGCACGCTGGCCATCGCCGGCAAGGAAGCGGCGCAGCACCACCGCGCCAGCCAGCCGCAGCTGCACGATGTGATGGACATCTCAGACTGGCTGACCCGCTCGCTCAAGAGCTCGATCGACGAAGCCGTGGCACGCATGCAATCGGGCCTGGCAGTGCTGGCTTCGGTCGGATCGACCGCGCCGTTCGTGGGCCTGTTCGGCACCGTGTGGGGCATCTATCATGCACTGATCGGCATCGGTGCCTCGGGCGTGCCGACGATCGACAAGGTCGCCGGCCCGGTCGGTGAAGCGCTGATCATGACCGCCTTCGGCCTGGCCGTTGCGATCCCGGCCGTGCTGGGCTACAACGCACTGACCCGCGGCAACAAGTCGGTCATCTCCAAGCTGAACCGCTTCGCCCACGACCTGCACGCCTATTTCGTGACCGGCGCGCGCGTTCGCCCGGCCAGCACCCGCGGTGACGACAACGCCGTACGGCTCGCCGCGGCACGGCAGTAACATCACCGCATCAAGGAAGTCATCATGGCATTTGGCACGCTCGACGGAGACGATGACGAGGTAATGAGCGAAATCAATATGACGCCGCTGGTGGACGTCATGCTGGTGCTGCTGATCATCTTCATCATCACGATCCCGGTCATCAACCACGCGGTGAAGATCGACCTGCCGCGCGCAAGCAATACACCGAACGAATCCAAGCCGCAAAACATCAACGTCTCGATCGATGCCCAGGGCAAGGTCTACTGGAACCAGACCGAGGTGGACGATACTGCGCTGGCCAACAACATCGCGCTGGCCGCGAAGCAGGAGCCGCAGCCTGAACTGCACCTGCGCGCGGACCGCGAGGTGCGCTACGAGCGCGTGGCCGAGGTCATGGCCGCCGCGCAGCACGGCGGGCTGGGCAAGATCGGCTTCATCACCGAGCCGAAGCAGTAAATTCTGATCGACCGGCCGGACCGGTCGGCGGCACCAGCAAAGGGCACCCCACGGGGGTGCCCTTTTTCGTTTGAGTGCCGCCCGTCGAGATATGTAACCATTGATCATCGCTATTGAAATGATAACGGTTCTCATTTAACATCCATCTATTGCAAGCACCTGCCCTGTCGAAATCGTAATGGCAGCGTGTAAGCCAACCGTCTACCGCCGAACGGAGCCAGATGATGAGCACCCTTTCCCTGCCGCTGTCGCAACCCCGTGAAGTTACCCGCCGCCGCCTGTCGTTGCGCCGCGTGGAAGTTGCGCCTCAGGGCCGACGCGATACCGCCGCGGCATCCGCCCTCGAATCCGTGAAATCGGCCGTCGCAGCTTTGCCCGCGCGCCTGGAAGCGCTCGTGCGCGACAGCCTGCCGAATACGCCGGCAAGCGAGCCCGTCGCGCTGGAAACCATCATGCGCGGCGCCACGACGCTGCCGATCCGCCATAACGGCGACATCTACACGCTGCGCGTCACGCGCTACGGCAAGCTGATCCTGACGAAGTAAGGGAAATAAAGGACGCCTGCACTATGGTGCGGGCCGTGGAAGTGTGAAGCCGAGGGGGTGGCAGGCCGAGCGGCCCGCCGGGATGATGCAAATGCCAGCCCCGCCGCTGCGGGGCTCTACGACGAAGGATCAGAGACCCAGCGCGGCAATACCGGCGCGGGCAATCTGCGCGTCTTCCGTCGACTTGACACCCGAAACGCCCACTGCACCGACAACCTGGTCGTTGTGGACGATAGGCACGCCGCCTTCCAGCATGCCCTGCAGCGTCGGCGCAGTCATGAACGAATAGCGGCCGTTGTTGATCATGTCTTCGTAGACCTTCGACTCGCGGCGGCCCAGCGACGACGTGCGGGCCTTTTCCGTGGCGATGTAGGCCGAGATCGGCGCGGCGCCATCCAGGCGCTGCATGGCCAGCATATGGCCACCATCATCCACCACCACGATCGAGACAGCCCACTGATGGGTCTTTGCCTCGGCCTCTGCTGCGGCCATGATCTTCTTCACGTCTTCTGCCGTCAGCACGGTCTTTTGCTGCATACCACTCTCCTGATGTTCATACTGTGTGAACCGGAAGTATAGCGCTGCACAAATACCCCAGTCATCGCGCCCGCCGCGTCAGCAAAGGTCAAACACAATTGCCCAAAACGACTTGACCCGCACGAATGCGGGTCAGTCTGCGGTCTGCGAGATGCGCGCCTCACCGGGCGCCATCAGCTGCGAGAGCGTCAGGCGCCATCCGTGAACGGGTCGGGCTTGCTGACGCGGCCGCCATCGGTGTACGGATCGCGCTGGCTGATACTGGCGCCGTCCGTATAGGGATCAGTCTTGCCTACGCGTGCGCCATCGGTGAACGGATCGGGCTTGCTGATCTTCGAACCGTCCAGATACGGGTCAACCTTGCCCGTGCCCGCGAACGAGGGCAGCGACACGATGGAGAGCGCCGCAAGGGCCGTTGCTGCAGCCAAACTACGCTTGATATTCATAGAGATTCCCCTTGATTCTCACTGGCAGAAGGCGCCGCGCGGGACACGATCTCTTCGTGTGACATCGCGGCGTCACAGGTGCAGTTTAGGGGAAAACCCTAATGCAAGTATCCGCAACCGTTTGATGAGTCTGTTCAGAAAATTTGACCACACTAATCTCGTGGGGAACCGGCGGAGAGCAGCCTGCTACAAGCCTCCGACGTCAGGACAAAATAAAAGAGCCCCGTTACCGGGGCTCTTTCTTTCAAAAACCTTGCAGGACCTGCTCAACGCCAGTGACCATGCCCGTGACCGTGGCCGTAGTAGCCACGAGGACCGTAGTAACCGCGCGGTCCGTAGTATGGACGCGGGCCGTAGTAGCGCGGGCCGTAGTACACCGGGGCCGGACGCACCACGACGGCCGGCGGGCCATAGTAGACCGGCGCGGGCGCCACCACCACCGGCGGAGCGGGCGGATAGTACACCGGGGCCGGAGGGTAGTAAGCCGGCGCACCGATCACTACGCCTGGCACACCGACCGCAACGCCAACGCTCACATGAGCCATTGCTGCACCCGACGCAAGGCCAGCGACGATACCGAATGCTGCGAGCCACCAACGTTTCATTTCCTGCCCCTCTGTCCCAGGATTCCTCATGACTCTATTTTAATGGCTCGGAAATTTCCGAGTGCAACGGCGCTCGCGACATTGTTACCAGCCGTAACAGGGGGATCACATTTGTCGGAGAATCGGTTTTGATAGCAGCGATTGCGCCATGCACTTGCATCCCGGATGCGCAACCACCACAATATCGGGCTTTCCGCGCGGCCGTGGAGAAATTGGTAGACTCAGCAGACTTAAAATCTGCCGCCCTTACGGGCTTACGGGTTCGAGTCCCGTCGGCCGCACCAACACCAGGCTGGATGCGGCCACTGCGTTAGTCGTTCTGCTGGATCCCGCCGCTCAGGCCATCACGTAGCAGAGCGAGGCACCGCCGACCATCAGGAAGATGAACAGCACGCCGGCCAGTGCGAGCGGCTTGCGCCCGGCACGGAGCAGATCGCCGATCCGCGTGTGCAGCCCGATCGCCAGCATGGCGCAGGCCAGCAGCCAGTTGTCCAGCGCGATCAGTCCGCCCTTCCATTCCTGCGGCACGGCACCGACAGAGTTCACCGCCATCACTGCCACGAAGCCGACCGCAAACCACGGCACCGACTTCAGCAGGCCACGCAGGCTTGGGCCGCCAGCCTGGGCTTTTGCGTCCTTGTTCGGCCACAGGGCCATCACCAGCAGCACCGGGCCGAGTGCCAGCACGCGCACCATCTTGGCCACCACCGCGGCATCCGCCGTGGTGTCGCCGATCATCTTGCCTGCCGCGATCACCTGGGCCACCTCGTGCAGCGTAGCGCCGGTGAAGATGCCGAACATCCGCTCGCTGACATTCCAGTGCCACGGGCCCGTCACCAGATCGAACAGGTACGGATAGAGCAGCATGCCAACGGTACCGAACAGCACCACGGTCGCCACGGCCACGGCCGTCTGCTTGTCATCGGTGCGCACGACGGACGCCACCGCAATCGCGGCAGCGGCGCCACAGATCGCGCTGCCCGAACTGACCAGGATCGCCTCGCGCCGGCTCAGACCGAACACCTTCGTGCCGATCAAGGTACCGAACAGCAGCGTAGCAAGCAGCATGGCAAGCGGCACCACGATGCCAGGCAAGCCCAGCGCCGCAATCGACGCAAAGGTCAGCCGCAGCCCGTACAGCGCCACACCGAGACGCAGCAAGTAATGGCGCGCGATCTGCATGCCCGGTGCCAGCGGCTGCAGCCAGTGCTTGGGCATCGTGTTGGCGGCGACCATGCCGGCGCACATCGCCAGCGTCAGCGCGCTCAGGCCGTAACGCGAAATGGCCGGATGATTGGCCAGGACCATTGAGATCCAGGCCACGCCGCCCAGAGGCAGCAAAGGCAGCAGGCGCTGGTGCCACGAGAGCACGGCGGCTGGCGGAACAGCCTGGGCAGAATTGGGAGCGGACACGGTAGACATGGCGGCAGTGGGTTTTGGTTAGTGCTTGCAGCGTAACTGCCCCACTTCAATCTGCAAAACGGGTAATATCGTTATGAATTACCTGAAATGTCGATATGGACCAGCGCCCTCTTCGCCTGACATTGCGCCAGCTGCAAGTCTTCGTGTCCGTGGCCCAGCACGGCAGCACGGTGGCCGCGTCGGAAGCGCTGGCCATGTCGCAATCAGCCGTCAGCGCGTCGCTGGCGGAACTGGAACGTGCGCTCGACGGCCCCTTGTTCGACCGCGTGGCGCGGCGCCTGAGCATCAACGAGACAGGACGCCAGTTCTTCCCGCGCGCCCTGTCGCTGCTCGACCAGGCGCAGGAACTCGAGCGCTTTGCCACGCAGACCGGCGTGCAGTTGCGCATCGCGGCCAGCAATACGATTGGCAGCTATATCCTGCCTGCGCTGCTGGCAGGCTTTCGCGCCTCCCAGGCCGGCCCTTGCCAGCTTGACCTGCGGATCGGAAACACGCGTGATGTGCTGCGCTCGCTGATGCAGTTCGATGCCGACATCGGGCTCGTCGAAGGCGCCAGCCACGAACGCGAGTTGCGCAGCGTGCCGTGGTGCGATGACGAGATGGTCGTTGTCGTCGGCCCTTCTCATCCGCTCGCCGATCCGAATGCGCCACTCGATGGCCTGCGCAATGCCGAATGGATCGTGCGCGAGCCGGGCTCGGGCACGCGCGAGATCATCGAGGAAAGACTGGTGCCGCTGCTCGGAGAGCTGCGTTTCGCGCTGGAACTGGGAAATGCGGAAGCCATCAAGCGCGCCGTGATGAGCGGTTTCGGCGTGAGCTGCCTGTCGCTGCATGTGGTGCGGGACGAACTGGAGCGCGGTTCGCTGGTCGCGGTGCGGCAGGGTCTGCCGCGCATCGTTCGCCCACTGCAGCTTGTCGTGCACCAGGACAAGTTTCCGACGCGGGGATTGCTGGCCTTTACCGAATACCTGCGCGTCGTGGCTGCGCAGGCTGGAGCACGGGCCTGAACGTCGCAAAGTTCGACGCACAAATGAAAACAGCGCCCATTGGGCGCTGTTTTCTTCAACTGGAGGCGGAGGTCGGAATCGAACCGGCGTACACGGCTTTGCAGGCCGCTGCATAACCACTCTGCCACCCCGCCAGGTGACGTGCTGCTGGATTGTATCCGCATTCATCGAACGCTGCCTGACAGCGCCCGCGGATACCAACCCAAACAAAAAGGGAAGCGCTGCTTCCCTTCGGGGATGGAGCGGGAGACGAGTCTCGAACTCGCGACCTCAACCTTGGCAAGGTTGCGCTCTACCAACTGAGCTACTCCCGCGTACAACTTTTACTACTTCGAGCCCGACGCAGACCATGATGATGACCTGACATCAAACCCAGAATCAATCTGGAGCGGGAGACGAGTCTCGAACTCGCGACCTCAACCTTGGCAAGGTTGCGCTCTACCAACTGAGCTACTCCCGCATTACGCTGGCACTACGCAACTGACTGCAAAAAACAGCTTCTTGCGTTAAACCGGCTTATCTTGCTGCTTTCGTTTGCGTCGTCAGCAGCGAGAACGAGATTATTGCAAAGAATGAATCCGTTCGTCAACACCTTTTTTGCGCGCGGCATCATTTTTGCGCACGCACCTCGTTGAGCACGCCGCTTCGCTCCCGGATCTGCGGCCAGGCCAGCTTCATGTAATAGAACATCGACCACAGGGTCAGCACTGCCGCCAGGTAGATCATCCAGGTACCCAGGACCTGCGCGTCGACGCCGAACAAGCGGTCCGTGTAGAGCAACAACGGGATCGCGATCATCTGCACGGTCGTCTTCAGCTTGCCCAGGAAGTTGACCGCGACGCTTTTGGAAGCGCCGATCTGCGCCATCCACTCGCGCAACGCCGAGATCGTGATTTCGCGGCCGATGATAACCAGCGCCACCAGGTCCGCCACGCGGCCCAGCGCCAGCAGCGACAGCAGCGCGGCCGTGACCATGAGCTTGTCCGCGACCGGATCCAGGAACGCACCGAACGCCGAAGTCTGGTTCCAGCGCCGCGCCAGGAAACCGTCGAGCCAGTCCGTGACCGCGGCGATGATGAAGAAGGACGCCGCGGTGATGTTCTTCGTGTGCATCGGCAGCCATGCTTCCGGCAGGTAGTACACGCCCACCACGAGGGGAATCATGGCAACGCGCAACCAGGTCAGCAGGATCGGGATATTAAAGGGCATGGGCTGGGAAACCGACAGTGCAGTGACGAATTCCGCGATTGTCGCCGATTTCCGTACCCATGCGCGCCCGGCGGGACAATTCGCCGGCCACGGGTGCATCAATGGAGCTGGCGATAGATCTCTTCGGCGAGGCCGCGGGAGATACCATCGACGCTGGCCAGCTCGTCGATACTGGCCGCCATGACGCCGCGTAAGCCGCCAAACCGCGTCAGCAGCTTCTGCCGTCGGCGTGCACCCACGCCCTCGATTTCTTCCAGCCGCGAGGTGGTACGCGCCTTGGCCCGGCGCGCACGCATGCCGGTAATGGCGAAACGGTGCGCCTCGTCGCGGATCTGCGCGACCAGCATCAGCGCGGCACTGCCCTGCCCCAGTTCCAACGACGGACGGCCATCGGCGAACACCAGCGTCTCCAGACCGACCTTGCGCCCCTCGCCCTTGGCCACGCCGACCAGCAGCCCGATATCGAGCCCGAGTTCCTCGAATACCTGGCGCGCCACCTCGACCTGCCCCTTGCCGCCGTCGATCAGCACCACATGCGGCACCGGCGACGAAGCCTCGCCAGCCGGATCGAGCCCGCCCTCTTCCTGCATCTGCTCGACCAGCTTCTGGTAACGGCGCGTCAGCACCTGGCGCATGGCCGCGTAATCGTCGCCCGGCGTGATGTCCTGGATGTTGTAGCGCCGGTACTCGCCATTCTGCATATCGTGGTGATGGAACACGACGCACGACGCCTGCGTCGCTTCGCCCGCGGTATGGCTGATGTCGAAACACTCCACGCGCAGCAGCGCCAGGTCTTCCAGGTCGATGCCGATGGTCTCCGCGAGTGCGCGCGTACGCGCCTCCTGGCTGCCCTGCTCCGCAAGGCGGCGTGCGAGCGCCAGCGCCGCGCCCTGCTGCGCCATTTCCAGCCAGGCCTTGCGCTGACCCTGCGGCTGCCGCACCAGTACGATCTTGCGGCCGGCGTGGAGCGCCAGCGCCTCCAGCAACGCCGCATCGTCGGGAACATGGCTGACGACGATGATCGGCGGCGGCGCCTGGTCAAGGTAATGCTGCGCCATGAATGCCGACAGCACGCGTGCGGCAATGCGCTCTACCCCGAGCGGCCCCGCCTGCGCCGGCTCGCTCTCTGCACCTTCGGCGCCTTCGTCACCGTCCTCGACAATCATCGCCGCTTCGTCGGCATGCGCCGGGAAATAGGCCTTGTCGCCAAGATGGCGGCCGCCACGCACCATGGCCAGGTTGACGCACGCGCGGCCACCTTCCACGGCCACCGCCAGCACGTCGATATCGCGTGCCTGGCCGACTTCCTCCACCGCCTGGCGCTTGAGCACCGTCGACAGCGCCGCAATCTGGTCGCGCACCGCAGCGGCCTGCTCGAACTCCAACTGCATGGCGTGCTCTTCCATCTTCGACTGCAAGCCCTCAAGCACCTCCGTCTCGCGTCCTTGCAGGAAACTCGCCGCGTTGCCGACGTCGCGTGCGTAGTCAGCCTCGCTGATCGCACCCACGCAGGGTCCGGTGCAACGATGGATCTGATGCAGCAGGCAGGGCCTCGTCCGGTTGTTGAAGACGGTGTCTTCGCAGGTGCGCAGCTGGAACACCTTCTGCAATATCTGCATGCTCTCGCGCACTGCATAGGCACTCGGGAACGGGCCAAAGTACTGGTGCTTGCGATCCGTGGCGCCACGGTAGTAGGCCATGCGCGGAAAGCGATGGCCCGTGAGCTTGAGGAACGGATAGGACTTGTCGTCGCGGAACAGGATGTTGTACCGCGGCGCCAGGGCCTTGATCAGGTTGTTCTCGAGCAGCAGCGCCTCAGCCTCGGTGCGCACGACGGTGGTGTCGATGCGAGCGATCTTGGCCACCATCATCGCAATGCGCGGCGACAACTGCGTCTTGTTGAAATAGCTCGATACGCGCTTCTTGAGGTCGCGCGCCTTGCCGACATACAGCACGTTGCCGGCACTGTCGATGTAGCGGTACACGCCAGGCAAGCCCGGCAGGCGGGCGATGACCGGCTTGGGGTCGAAGGGTTCTGCCTGGGCAGGATCAGGCGGTTGAGCCGAAGCGTCTGGAAGCTGGTCGGACATGAGGGACGATGACCAAATCGAATGCGGCCGGCTCGCGATTCGCGGCAACGGCTCTAAAATCCGGAGTTTAGAGCCGAAGTTTAGTGCAATTCACCGCCCCACCCTGCTTTACCCGCCTTGCCTGACATGCCAATCCGTTCCTGGGACATCTTCTGCACCGTCATCGACAACTTCGGCGACATCGGCGTCTGCTGGCGCCTGGCGCGCCAGCTTGCGCAGGAACACGGCCATGCCGTGCGCCTGTGGGTCGATGACCTGCACAGCTTCGCGCGGCTCGCGCCGACGCTCGACACGACCGCCCGCAGCCAGCATCTGTCTGGGGTGGAGATCCGCACATGGCGTCCGGGCGGCGATGCGGACGACCGGGCACGGTTTGCAGACGTCGCCGTACACGACGCCGTCATCGAAGCGTTCGCTTGCCATCTGCCCGATGCGTTCCTGGCGCGCATGGTGGCGCGCGAACTTGCGCCGGCATGGATCAACCTGGAATACCTGAGTGCCGAGCCATGGGTGCGGGAGCACCACGGCATGCCATCGCCGCATCCGCGGCTGCCGCTGGTCAAGCACTTCTTTTTCCCGGGATTCGAACGCGGCACCGGCGGCCTGTTGCGCGAATCGATGCTCGGCGCGCAGCGCAGCACTTTCCTCGCCGGACCGGCCGCACAGGCCGCGCTGTGGCACCGGCTGCGTGCGACGCCTGACGGCAGCGCGCTGAAGATCAGCCTGTTTTCATACCAGAATCCCGCACTGCCCGTGCTGCTCGAACAATGGCGCGACGGCCCGGAGCCGGTCCAGTGCCTGATCCCCCAGGGGCTCGCGGCCGAACAGTTGGCCGCATGGTCGGGAGAAGCCGCCGTGCCGGGCAAGGTCGTCACGCGCGGCAACCTGCAGGTCAATATCGTGCCGTTCGTGCGCCAGGAGCACTACGACGAGATGCTGTGGGCCTGTGACCTCAACTTCGTGCGCGGAGAAGATTCCTTCGTGCGTGCGCAGTGGGCGGCCCGGCCACTCGTATGGCATATCTACCCGCAGGACGAGGACGCGCACCACGACAAACTCGACGCCTGGCTCACGCTCTTCCGCCGCAGCGGTGTCGACGCCGGGGCCGCGCAAGCGCTGACGGCTTTCTGGCACGCGTGGAATGCGTACGGCAATGCACCCGACTGGGCCGCGCTGCGCAGCAAACTGCCCGCGCTGACGCAAGCCGCGCAGCAATGGCAGGCGCGCCTGCTCGGATTGGGCGACCTGGCGGCAAATCTCGTGGCGTTCTGCGAAAATCGGGTAAAATAGCGGGTTGATTTGATGGCGACCGGGCCGGGTAACCAAGGCTCCCCGTCACCAGCCGGCAGCGATGCAATGCGCGCGCCGCGGTGCGGGAACCTGAGCGAACACTGAGCACGGGGTCAAGAGCGCGTGGGCAAGGGCCCACCAGGCGCGCAGCCGGTAGCGACAGGCTGCCTGCACGGCGCCTCCGCCAACCCTCGCCATACCAATTTCCGAGACTTTCTTTTTCAGGAAAACAGTTCAGATGAAAATCGCACAGGAACTCCGCGTCGGCAACGTGTTCATGATGAACGGCGCTCCGATGGTTGTGCAAAAGGCCGAGTACAACAAGTCGGGCCGCAACGCCGCCGTGGTCAAGATGAAGTACAAGAACCTGCTCACCGAAGCCCCGGGCGAGTCGGTGTTCAAGGCTGACGACAAGTTCGAAGTCGTGGTGCTGGAGCGCCGCGAATGCACCTACTCGTACTTCGCCGACCCGATGTACGTGTTCATGGACACCGACTACAACCAGTTCGAAGTCGAGGGGGACAGCATGGGCGACGCGCTGAACTACCTCGAAGACGGCATGGCCGTGGAAGTGGTGTTCTACAACGAGAAGGCCATCTCGGTCGAAATGCCGACCACGCTGGTCCGCGAGATCGTCTACACCGAGCCGGCCGTCAAGGGTGACACCTCGTCGGGCAAGGTGCTGAAGGGCGCCAAGATCAACACCGGTTTCGAACTGCAAGTGCCGCTGTTCTGCAACATCGGCGACAAGATCGAAATCGACACGCGTACCGGCGAATACCGCAGCCGCGCCAACTAAGCGCACGGCCCGCTCCGCCTCCGTGGCGGAGCCGGTGATAAAAAAAGGCAGCCTCGGCTGCCTTTTTTGTCGTCTGGCGCAAACCCGTCGCGCGCTCAGGCGATCAGATCATGGTCCTTGAGCAGGCGCAGCGCAGAACGGTATTCGCCCTCCTGCTGCAGCTTGTTCCAGTCGAGCGGCTTGCGGCGCGCGAACAGCTTGCGGATGCGGCGCTGCGAAGTCTTGCCGATGTTCACATCGAGCTCCGTCAGCAGTTGGTCGGCACGCTCGGGGTGATTGCAGATCAGCACCATGTCGCACCCCGCGTCAAGCGCGGCGCGCGCGGCTTGCGTGACATTGCCCGCCACGCTGGCGCCTTCCATGCTCAGGTCGTCGCTGAAGATCACACCCTCGAAGCCAAGCTGCGTGCGCAGGATGTCCTGCAGCCAGAAGCGCGAGAAACCTGCCGGGTTCGGATCGACCTTCGGGTAAATCACGTGCGCCGGCATGACCGACGACAGCGACAGGCCCATCCAGTCGTACGGGCGCGCGTCCTGCGCGAGGATGTCTTCCAGCGAACGCTCGTCCACGGGAATCGCAACATGCGAGTCCGCTTCCACGTAGCCGTGGCCGGGGAAGTGCTTGCCGCAGTTGCTCATGCCGGCCAGCAACAGGCCATGGTTCAGGTGGCCCGCCAGCATGGTGACCACGCGCGGATCGGCGTGGAAAGCGCGGTCGCCGATCACGGCGCTGCGGCCATAGTCGAGATCGAGCACCGGCGTGAAGCTCAGGTCGATATCGCATGCGCGCAGTTCGGCGGCCAGTACATAGCCGCACGCGATCGCTGCCTTGGTGGCAGCCAGGACATCGCGTTCCCACAGTTCGCCGAGCTTTCGCATCGCTGGCAGATGCGTGAAGCCATCGGTCTTGCAGCGCTGCACGCGGCCGCCTTCGTGGTCGATACAGATCAGCACGTCTTCACGCACCGCGCGGATCGCACGCGTCAGCGCCAGCAATTGCGCGCGCGATTCGAAATTGCGCGCGAACAGGATGACACCGCCGGTCAGCGGGTGCGCAATGCGGCGTGCGTCTTCGGCGTCGAGCTGTTTGCCGACGACGTCGAGTACCACCGGTCCCGGCCGTTTGCCGGAAATCTTCTTGATCATGGAATTTGTTCGAGGCTAGGCTGGATTTTCCGGGACGGCAGCATGGCCGCCCCGCTCGGCGATTGCAAAGGCAACCGCATAGTCATGTTCGTCACTGACACTGACACGCACGGTGATGCCGCGTTCCGCAATCCACTGTGCGAGTTCGCCATGGCAGATCGGGGTCGGCTCGCCGGACGGCAGATTCATGAGCTCCATGGCGCGCCAGGTCATCGGCCAGCGCATGCCGAGGCCGATTGCCTTGGAGAAGGCCTCCTTCGCCGCAAAGCGCGTGGCCAGGAACGCCAGGCCACGCCGCTCGGAGCGTGCCTTGCGCGCGTGGTACTTGGCCAGCTCATCGGGCCCCAGCACCTTTTCGGCAAAGCGGCCGCGCGTGCGTTCCATCACGCCCTGCACGCGCGCGATCTCGATGATGTCGGTGCCGACGCCGTAAATCACGCCGGCTTGCCCGCAGCGGGGTAACGGGTGCCGAGGCGCGCGGCCACCATGATGGCCTTCATCTCGCGCACAGCATTCTGCCAGCCCACGAACACCGCATGCGCGACGACCGCGTGGCCGATGTTGAGTTCCTTGATGCCCGCCAGCGCCGCAATCGGCTGCACGTTCGTGTAATGCAGGCCGTGGCCCGCGTTCACGACCAGGCCGTGGCGGATGCCGGCATCGACGCCGTCGGCAACGCGGCGGAATTCGATGGCCAGCTCGTCAGGCGTATGCGCATCGGCATAGCGGCCGGTATGCAGTTCGATCACCGGCGCACCGCAGGCCGCAGCGGCGGCGATCTGGTCGGCATCGGCGTCAATGAACAGCGATACACGGATGCCAGCGGCGGCGAGCTGCTTGCAAGCGGAACTGACCTGTCCAAAGCGGCCTGCCACATCGAGCCCGCCTTCGGTCGTCACCTCCTCGCGCCGCTCGGGCACGAGGCAGACGTCCTGCGGCCGGATCTCGCAGGCGATGTCGAGCATCTCCTGCGTGATGGCGCATTCCAGGTTCATGCGCGTGGCGAGTTGTGGGCGCAGCGCGCGCACATCAGCATCGCGGATATGGCGGCGGTCTTCGCGCAAGTGCAGCGTGATCAGGTCCGCGCCGGCTTCTTCGGCCTGCAATGCTGCCTCGATCGGGTCGGGATACACCGTGCCGCGCGCATTGCGCAGCGTGGCGACGTGGTCGATGTTGATGCCGAGGTCGATGACGCCCGGATTTGCGTGGAAGATCATGCTTGCGGAATCAGCGGTGGGCCGGCTGCCCGGCGGGTCAGAGATAGTGCAGGTCGATCAGAATCTGCCGCGTCTTGAGCGGCGCTCCCTGCAAATAATAATGCAGAAGGAAGCGCATCAGCGCGCGGCTTTGCAGAGCGGTCTGCGCGCGCCCGTAATCGTCCTGCGCCATGTCGAGCAAGGTCTGGCCCGACACCACGGGCCACGACGAAGGATCGCTCGGCTGGGCCCTGCGCACACCGCGCTCGGGCTGGTAGACATAGTCCAGATGCGGCTGCACGCGCTCCCCGGTGCTCAGGCACTGGTCGAAGGCGACGGCAAAGCCGGTTTCCTGCAACAGCACACGCTCGAAGCTGCGCAGCACCAGGCCCGCGGCCTCGCCGTGCGCCAGGCGCGTAAGCGTGGCCATGTAATGGCGGAACAGCGCCGGATGGCCGTCCTCGCGCGGGCAGAACCGCATCAGCAGTTCATTGAGGTAGAACGCGGACAGCAGCGCATCGCCAGCCAGCGGCGGCATGCCGCCCACCCATTCGGCGCGCGTCAGCGTCTTGACTTCGCCGCGCCCGCTCCATGACAGGGAAATCGGATGAAAGTGCTGCAGCACAGGACGCAGCGACGAATGCGGCCGCTTGGCGCCCTTGGCGACCATCGACAGGCGTCCATGGTCGCGCGTAAAGACATCGAGAATCAGGCTGGTTTCGCGATACGGCCAGGCATGCAGCACGAAGCCCGGCTGCTCCGACACGCGGGTTTCGCTGCGCGCGGGCACGATGCGCATCGCGCGGTCCATCATCGCGCGGCCGGCGGCATCGGCCATGCCGGGCAGCGCACGGCTGTCCAGCAGCTCGGCGGCCTCGTCCACGACCGGATCGGCGCGGCGAGCCTTGGCAGGCCCACGCGCGAAGTCAGGCATCTTGCTCACTCGTAGCCGTATGCGCGCAGTCCGGCTTCGTTATCGGCCCAGCCGCTCTTCACCTTGATCCACATTTCCAGGTAGACCTTGCCGTCGAACAGCTTTTCCATATCGAGGCGCGCCTCGGTGGATATCTGCTTGAGCTTGCTGCCCTTGTTGCCGATGATCATGGCCTTGTGCGCGTCGCGCTCGACCAGGATCGTGGCAAACACGCGGCGCAGGCGCCCTTCCGTCTCGAACTTGTCGATGATGACGGTGCTCGTGTACGGCAGTTCGTCGCCGGTCCAGCGGAACACCTTCTCACGGATGATTTCCGAAGCCAGGAAACGCTCGCTGCGATCGGTCATCGCGTCGGCGTCGTACATCGGCTCGCCTTCCGGCAGATAGGGCCGGATGATCTCGAACAGGCGCGCGATATGGTCGCGCGTCTTGGCCGACATCGGCACCACTTCGCGGAAGGGGAACAGCTGGCCCATCTTTTCGAGGAAGGGCATCATCACCCCGGCGCGGTCGTCGGTCACGCGGTCGAGCTTGTTGGTCACCAGCAGCACCGGCGTGTTCTTCGGCAGCAGCGCCAGCACCTTTTCGTCGTCAGCGCCGTAATACCCGGCTTCCACGACGAACAGCACCAGGTCCACCGACGACAGCGTGGACGTGACCGCGCGGTTGAGCGAACGGTTCAGCGCACTGGCATGGCGGGTCTGGAAACCTGGCGTGTCGACGAAGACATACTGCGCGTCATCCGTGGTCTGGATGCCGACCAGGCGGTGGCGCGTGGTCTGCGCCTTGCGCGACGTGATGCTGATCTTCTGGCCGACCAGCGCATTCATCAGCGTGGACTTGCCGACATTGGGACGGCCGACAATGGCCACGGTGCCGCAGCGAAACGCCTTGGCTTGGGTATCCGCAGCAGGCTGCTGCGGATCATGGGATTCGGTCATTCCTTCAACCTGAGAGACAACTGTGGGTCCGGCGGTACCGGCTGCTTGCGGGTCTTGCCGGTGCGCTCGGCGCGGCTGCGCTTGAGCAACTGCGGCACGAGCTTCTGGACTTCGTCGAGCGCCAGCTTGGCCGCCGCCTGCTCCGCCGCACGGCGCGAGGCGCCGGTGCCGAACACCCGGACTTCCAGTTTAGGCACCATGCACTCGACTTCAAACTGCTGGCTGTGCGCGGCGCCGTGAGTGGCGATTACGTTATATTGAGGCAGGGCGATCTTGTGGCCCTGCAGGTATTCCTGAAGCAGCGTCTTGGCATCCTTGCCGAGCGTGCGCGGATCGACCTGCTCCAGGATGGGGATATACAGCTTGCGGATCAGCGTGCGCGCGGCCTCGAAGCCGGCGTCGAGAAACACCGCGCCGACGATGGCTTCGAGCGCATCGGCAAGGATCGACGGGCGGCGGAAGCCGCCGCTCTTGAGTTCGCCCTCGCCCAGGCGCAGCGCCTCGGACAACTGCAGCATCTGGGCGATCTCGTACAACGCCTGCTGCTTGACCAGGTTGGCGCGCACGCGTGACAGGTCGCCTTCATCCAGCTTGCCGAACATGCCGAACAGCATGTCGGCCACGGCGCAGTTCAGCACCGAGTCGCCCAGGAATTCGAGGCGCTCGTTGTGCTGGGCGCTGTGGCTGCGGTGCGTCAGCGCCTGCTGCAGCAACTCAGGCTTGCTGAAACGGTAGCCGAGGCGTTGCTGCAAGGCGTCGAGGTTCATATCAGTGCTGCGTTCCCGAATAGGTAATCAGTAAGCTTAGTGGACCGTAGACCGGCACTTCAGTCCGGTAGGCAAAATCGACCGACTGGATCGTTCCGTTCTCATTTTCGAGGATCTGGAGGTCTTCCCCCTTCACCGCGGCAATCCGGTCGATGGTTGCCTGCTTGTCAAAATACTCCACCACCTCACGCTTGTTGGTGGCACGTTGCTTGGCGTAGCTTGCCGCACGCTTGACCGAGAAATACTCGGTCAGGCTTGGTATCGCCCTGAGCGCCGGCAAGGCAATGCCGATCACGAATACGATCACCACCAGCAGCGTCCACAAGGAAAATCCCCGTGCCGGCTGCCGGCCGGGGCCAACACGCCACCGGCTATTATTCCCGACCCGACCCAATTGACCCGTCTGACCCATTTGCGCTTCCCTCTTTCTAGTTGAGTGTTCTGCGCCGCGCAGGTGTTATTTGAATGAACCGACGCGCCCAAAATTGCCGAGGTTCATCCAGATCACGAACGCCTTGCCGACGATATTCTCGTCCGGCACGAATCCCCAGTAACGGGAATCCAGGCTGTTGTCGCGATTGTCACCCATCACGAAATAGTGACCTGCAGGCACCTTGCAGGTCACACCCTGCTGATTGTAAGTGCAGTTTTCCCGGAACGGGAAATCCGGATCGGCACCGGCGACAAATGCCGGTCGATCCACATCGTTAAGGATGCCGTGCTCCACACCGCCGGGTAGTTTCTCCCGAAAATGCTTGGAATACGCCAGGCGTTCCTCATCCAGATAATCGGGCAGCGGCGTGTAGTCAGCCGGCTTGCCGTTGATGGTCAGATGCTTGTTCGAATATTGCACCACATCGCCGGGCAGGCCGATCACGCGCTTGATGTAATCGAGCGACGGGTCTTTCGGGTAGCGGAACACCATGACGTCGCCGCGTTGCGGCTCGCCGACGTCGACGATCTTCTTGTTCACCACCGGCAGGCGAATCCCGTAGTCGTACTTGTTGACCAGGATGAAATCGCCGATCAGGAGCGTGGGAATCATCGAGCCGGACGGAATCTTGAACGGCTCGACCACGAACGAGCGCAGCACGAACACGGCCAGGATCACCGGGAAGAAGCTCGCCGAATACTCCAGCCACCACGGCTGGCGCAGCTTTTCCTCTGCCAGACGCTTGCGCGTCGAATCGATCTCGCCGGAACCGAAGCGGCCCTGCAGGTCCGACTGGCGCGAATCGAACTCGGCCAGCGCAAGGCGCGCTGAGGCGCGCCGTTGCCGCTCGAATACGAGCTTGTCCGCAACCCACGCGATACCTGTAATCACCACCAGCACAAAAAGGATCAGTGCAAAATTCATGACGGCTTCTGGTTCTTGGATGTCTTGCTACAGCCTCTTCTACTACCGCCGCGCCTCAGGCGCGGCAGCCCCGTTCCTGTTTGCGAAACCGCTTACTTGTCGTCGACCTGCAGGATCGCCAGGAAGGCCTCCTGCGGAATCTCGACGGTACCGACCTGCTTCATGCGCTTCTTGCCGGCCTTCTGCTTTTCGAGCAGCTTCTTCTTGCGGCTGATATCGCCGCCATAGCACTTGGCCAGCACGTTCTTGCGCAACGCCTTGACGTTTTCGCGCGCAATAATATTCGAGCCGATGGCGGCCTGGATTGCCACGTCATACATCTGGCGCGGAATGATTTCGCGCATTTTCGCGGCCACTTCGCGTCCGCGGTATTGCGAGTTGGAGCGGTGCACGATCACCGACAGCGCATCGACCTTGTCGCTGTTGATCAGGATATCGACCTTGACCACGTCGGAGGGGCGATATTCCTTGAACTCGTAATCCATCGACGCATAACCGCGCGACACCGACTTCAGGCGATCGAAGAAATCCATCACGATTTCCGCCATCGGGATTTCGTAGGTCAGTTGCACCTGCTTGCCGTGGTAGCTCATGTTGATCTGCGTACCGCGCTTCTGCGTGCACAGCGTGATCACCGAGCCGACATATTCCTGCGGCATGTACAGGTTCACCGTGACGATCGGCTCGAGGATGGCCTCGATGCGGCTCGGGTCGGGCATCTTGGCCGGGTTTTCCACGGTCACCATGGTGCCGTCGCGCATCTGCACCTGGTACACCACGGTCGGTGCCGTCGTGATCAGGTCCATGTCGAACTCGCGCTCGAGGCGCTCCTGCACGATTTCCATGTGCAGCAGGCCCAGGAAGCCGCAGCGGAAGCCGAAGCCCAGCGCCTGCGACACTTCCGGCTCGAACATCAGCGAGGCATCGTTCAGGCGCAGTTTCTCGAGCGATTCGCGCAGCGCCTCGTACTGGTTCGCCTCGACCGGATACAGGCCGGCGAACACCTGCGGCTTGACTTCCTTGAAGCCCGGCAGCGGCGCCTCGGCCTTGCGCGGCACGGTCGTGATGGTGTCACCGACCTTGGCGGCCTTCAGTTCCTTGATGCCGGCGATGACGAAGCCCACCTCGCCCGCAGTCAGCGAATCGCGCGGCACCGACTTCGGCGAGAACACGCCAACCTGCTCCACGAGGTGCTGCGCACCGGTGGCCATCAGTAGCGCCTTGTCCTTCGGACGCAGCGTGCCATTGACCACGCGCACCAGCATGACCACGCCGACATAGTTGTCGAACCACGAGTCGATGATCAGCGCCTGCAGCGGCGCACTGGCGTCGCCCTTGGGCGGGGGCACCTTGGCGATCAGCGCCTCGATCACGTCCTCCACGCCCTGGCCGGTCTTGGCCGAGCACGGCGTAGCGTCCTGCGCGTCAATGCCGATGACGTCCTCGATTTCCTGGATGGCGTTGTCCGGATCAGCCTGCGGCAGGTCGATCTTGTTCAGCACCGGCACCACTTCCACGCCGAGTTCGATGGCCGTGTAGCAGTTGGCCACGGTCTGTGCTTCGACACCCTGCGAAGCATCGACCACCAGCAGCGCGCCTTCGCACGCCGACAGCGACCGGCTCACTTCGTAGCTGAAGTCGACGTGTCCCGGCGTATCGATCAGATTCAGGTTGTAGACCTTGCCGTCGCGCGCCTTGTAGGTCAGCGCGGCAGTCTGCGCCTTGATCGTGATGCCGCGCTCCTTCTCGATATCCATCGAGTCGAGGACCTGGGCCTCCATTTCGCGATCGGACAGCCCCCCACACAGCTGAATGATCCGGTCGGCCAGCGTGGATTTCCCATGGTCGATATGGGCAATGATCGAGAAATTGCGAATGTGGTCCATCTAGTCTTCAGGCAGGCGCCGGCGACTTCGCGCGGGCGCAGCGGATTCGTGAACGGCCCCGTCGTGGGGGGGCCCCCCCGGGCGCCCCCCCGGGGCCCCCACGTCGAGGCCGCGGGTCTTGGGGCGCGGATTTTGCGCCAATCTGGAATTTTACCGGATTTTCAATGACTTCCGGCCGCTCAGGTGCGATCGGAAGTGGCCGTTCGGCCGCATGTTGCGGCGCAAGCCACACCCGGAGGGCCACGACATCGAGGAAGTCTTGGCAAAGCCCACGAGGATCGTTCCCCGTGAGCAGCAGCATGACCGCGGTCAGCGGGCGGCGGTCGCCCCCGGACGCAGCGTCAGGACCTGGGTAGCATCGCCACGGCGCACGAACACGGCGGCGATGCGGCTCTTGTCCAGCCCCTTCACCAGGTCATTGAACTGGCGCGCGCCAGTCACGTCGGTATCGCCGAGCCGCAGGATGATGTCGCCTGGACGAATGCCTGCACGCAGGGCCGGGCCATCCGCGACCTCGACCTCCACGCCCGATCGCACCTTGAGTTCCTTCAGGCGGGTGTCGGGAATGTCGTTGACAATCAGGCCCAACGCGTTGGGCTTGGCAGCCTGCGCACTGGCGTCGTCCTTGGATGACGGGGCATTACGCGCCTTCGCACGGGCTTCCGGCTCAAGTTCCGTCACGGTGATCGACACATCGCGCGTCGCGCCCTTGCGCCACAACTGCAACGGCACGCGCGTGCCCGGTTTGGTGTCGCCCACCATGCGCGGCAGGTCGGACGCCTTCTCGATCTCCCGGCCGTTGAATTTCAGGATGATGTCACCGGGCTCGATGCCGGCCTTTTCCGCCGGACCGCCCGGCTCCACGCTGCCGACCAGCGCGCCACGGGCACGGCCCAGGCCGAGGGAATCAGCCACTTCCTTGGTCACATCGCCAATCGCCACCGCAATGCGCCCGCGCGTGACGCGGCCCGAGGTCTTCAGTTGCTCGGTGACGCGCATGGCTTCGTCGATCGGGATCGCGAACGAAATGCCCATGTAGCCACCGCTGCGGCTGTAGATCTGCGAGTTGATGCCGATGACCTCGCCACGCAGGTTGATCAGCGGGCCGCCCGAATTGCCGGGGTTGACCGCCACGTCGGTCTGGATGAACGGCAGGTAGTCACCGGTATCACGGCCCTTGGCGGACACGATGCCGGCGGTCACGCTGTTGTCGAGGCCGAACGGCGAACCGATCGCCAGCACCCATTCGCCCGCACGGACCTTGTCGGAATCGCCAAGCACCAGTTTCGGCAGGCCGGTCGCCTCGATCTTGATCAGCGCCACATCGGTGCGCTTGTCCGAGCCAATCAGCTTGGCCTTGAACTCGCGCTTGTCGGGCAGCGTGACATAAATGGTTTCCGCGTCGGCCACCACGTGGGCGTTGGTCATCACATAGCCGTCCTGGCTAATGATGAAGCCGGAACCGACGCCGCGGCTCTGCTCCTCGCCCTGCGGCGGCTGGCCGCGGCGCGGTGCATTCGGGGCACCCGGCGTCGGAGAGCCCGGCATCGGGACCCCGAAGAAACGCCGGAAGAATTCGGCCATCTCGTCGTCATCGCCGCCCGGGCCACCGCGCGAGCGGACGCGCTCGGTCGTCCGGATGTTGACCACGGCCGGGCTGGCCTTCTCCACCAGGTCGGTGAAGTCGGGCAGGTTGTAGTTGGATGCGGCGGCCTGGGCGTGGCCCACTTCGGCAACCGCCGGGCCGAGAATCAATATGGCAGCCATGACCACGGCACGCGCCAGGGCTGGGGATCTGAACGTCATCGACAACTCCCGGGATTCAGCAAATGATGAAGTAGCGACTGAAACAAGGCGGCAGGAAGCCCGCACGGAAGCACCGTATGCAGGGCTTGCGAGCCCCGTATCCGGCACTTCGCAGCGCTCAGTGTAACGCCTTGGGAGGGCGATATTCCACGGCCGACGCGAACTGCCGCACCGTGCTGGCGGGCACTTCGCCCACCACTGTAATCCAGTAGTCCGCAATGCGGCGGACCACGACCTGCGTAGCGCCCAGCGACGCGACGCCCTCGCGGCGCACGCGCTGCTCGGAAACCGGCTCGATAAACACCGACAAGCCAGTCAGCCCGTCGCTGTAGACGACCTGGAGCACCTCGAACACCTGACCGCGTCCGCTGCCCTGCGCGGGCGCGCGCAGTTCACCGAGCGGGCGGCGCACCTCGCGGATCTTCTGGAAGCCCTTCAGCGGCACCGCAATGTTCCAGCCCTCGTCCGCGACGTTGGTTGGCTGGTACGTGACCTCATAGTGACTCCAGGAGCTGGAGTTCTTGATGGCGCCGAGGATGCGCTGCTTGTCCGACGGCACGCCGATGTCGACCTGCGAAAAGGCGACCTGCTCAAGCACCTTGCCGCCGTCGCCGATCGTCTGCGCCCGCATCAGCAGGCCCGAATTCTTTTCGGCCCACAAGCGTACGGCGTAGCGAGCCGCATCGTGCGGCTCCAGCGAGAACACCTCGCACTCCACGCCGGCCACGCGCTCGCCCGGGAGCTTGCGCATCTCGTAGAGATCGAGCACGTCGCTCTTGTTGGTGGCCAGCAGCGCCGGGAAGCGGTCCTTGGCTTCCTGCTTCTCGACCACCACGAGCTTGGCTTCGGGAATCAGGCTGTGCACCACGTCATTCTGCCGCAGCACTTCGCGCGGCTTGCCGTCGAGCGTCTCAAGCCGCTCGTACTCGTTGTGCACGAGATCGCTGTAGTGCTGGATCTTCGACGCATGCATCACACTGCCGCGCTGGTAGATCAGCGTGCCGACATAGTTTTCGCGCTGCGCTGCACGGTGGATCTTGCTGAGCCAGGCGGACGCGTCGCGCCGGTTCAGCGAACTGTCCGAGGGCTGGGCTGTGGCCGCCGCCGCGCTCAGACACAAGGCCAGAAAAAAGGACCTACGCAGGCCCCCCATTCTCGGTGCGCCCGCTACGCTGGCGGGCGACCATCCTTTGTGCATGTCCGGCATTATTCCTGCGAATTGTCCTGAGAGAAATTGGCACCGTTGGCGACCGTACGCATGGTCGGCACGAATGCCTCCGTTGCGACGGACGTGCGGTGGGCACGCAGGTATTCGTCCAGCCGCGGATCGCGGATCATCTGGGCGTTTTCGGCTGCGACGGTAACGATGTTCGCGGCTGCGGCCTTGGCGGCGACGGGCTGCTCGACGCGCGCAACCACGGCGTCAGGCGTACCCAGGTCGGAAGGTCCGCGCAACTGGGGAACCACGACCCAGCTCACAGCCGCCACTGCCGCGGCAATCGCGGTGCCCGGCATCACGCGCCGCACCCACGAAGGGCGCACCAGCAGGCGCTGTCGCATGCCCGCGGCCTGGGCCACGGCAGGCACCAGTACGTGCGGCTCGTCATCGAGGCGCGCCGAGAAGCGGGCGAGAAAATCGCCTGTCGAACCCGCATGGCTCAACTCTTCCGACCGCAGCGTATCGCCGATCATCTGGAACACGGTCCAGTTCTCCATGCCAGGCTCGCTCTTCGCGAGCGCCAGTACGGGATCGACCTCGTGCGGCGACAACTCGCCATCCATCAGGACGGAGATTTGCTCCGCCGCTTCCACTACATGAACCGACTGCTTATGAGCCTGACCCATTTCCCACCCCAAGACATTCCAATTCCATTGAACACCGATAATCCCGTCACTTGCTGTCGCTTATCGATGCAGGAATAGGCTGCAACGCTGGCCGCACGACATTCTTCTCACTACCATCGCTTGCCCTCTGCCGTTCCCAGCAGCGGGCGCAATTTTTCAGCAATCGCCTCACGCGCACGGAAGATGCGCGAGCGCACCGTGCCGATCGGGCAACCCATCGCCTCCGCGATCTCCTCATAGCTGAGGCCTTCGATCTCACGCAAGGTGATGGCGGTACGCAACTCTTCCGGTAGCGCCTCCATCGCGCGGTTCACCGTTTCGGCGACCTGGCGCGTGTGAAGCATCGACTCCGGCGTATTGATATCCCTTAGTTGCTCACCGTCCGCAAAAGTTTCAGCCTCTTCCGTATCGATGTCGCTGGACGCCTCGGGTCGCCGTCCCTGCGTAGCCAGATAGTTC
This sequence comes from Cupriavidus numazuensis, assembly GCF_905397435.1. GTDB lineage: Bacteria > Pseudomonadota > Gammaproteobacteria > Burkholderiales > Burkholderiaceae > Cupriavidus > Cupriavidus numazuensis. Next base: position 31,929 of record NZ_CAJPVI010000006.1, on the reverse strand, counting down.
TTGGCCGTGTTCACGGCGATCCGGTACAGCCATGTGTAGAAGGCGGATTCCCCGCGGAATTGGGGCAAGGCACGATATGCCTTGATAAAGGCATCCTGCGCCACATCCTCGACTTCGGCGGGATCTCTCACCAGGCGCGAAATCAGGCGGATGATCTTCCGGTGGTACTTTGCCACCAGCAGCTCAAAGGCCCGCTTGTCGCCCTGCTGGACGCGTTCAACTAGGAGCTGATCGGCTTCGCGTTCGCTCACGTATGGTTCACCTGCAGTGTATCTCTTGGTTTGGTCGTCACGACGAACGTTGTATTTTACCTACGAACTGCGATCGGCCAGTGCTTGAAAGTGCATGCTGTGACCGCTGGCTAACAATAACGTTCCCTATTGCCTTGCGAGGGTTGCACCTCTCGTGCAACCGCCAGTGCAAGCCGCGCAGCCCGTAGCACTCGGTGGGATCGCGCCTGGAGCGGCAACACCAGGAGTCCGCGGCGTTTGCCGGGGCCTTGCGCCAGACTCAGGAACAGGATGCCGCCGATGTTCCAGCTGCCCGTCACGACCGCAGTTTCACTGCTGGCGTCGGACCGCCGCACTACCACGCGAGGCATGCCGTAGCGCTGCAGCGATGGCAACACCGCGGAACAAGACTGGCCGGCCCACGACCACCAGTGACGCGTGGCCCATCCAAGCAGGACACAGAGACCGAGCCAGGCGGTACAAATCAGGAAAGGATAGACGCTGCCGGCCAAGCCACGAGGCGTGATTGCACTCAGGCACATCCGGGCCAGCAGGCCGAAGGCAATCCCCTCGCCCGCCCAGAACACGAGCAGGGCCCACCGCAAGCGATGAAGCCCGCCGAGTCGGGAGCCGGCGAGGCGTTTCCGTGGCACCGAATCAGGCGCGACGGAAGACCAGCGTGCCGTTGGTACCGCCGAAGCCGAAGTTGTTCTTCACGGCCACATCGATCTTCATTTCACGCGCCGTGTTGGCCACGTAGTCCAGGTCGCACTCCGGGTCCTGGTTATCGATGTTGATGGTCGGCGGCGACACCTGGTTATGCAGGGCCAGCACGGTGAACACCGATTCCAGGCCACCGGCGCCGCCCAGCAAGTGGCCGGTCATCGACTTGGTCGAATTCACCACCATCTTGTAGGCGTGATCGCCGAAGGCCGCCTTGATGGCGTCGGTTTCGTTCTTGTCGCCAAGCGGCGTCGACGTGCCGTGCGCGTTCAGGTACTGCACCTGGTCCGCGTTCATGCCCGCGTCCCGCAGTGCGTTGACCATGCAGCGGCGCGGGCCGTCCATGTTCGGCGCAGTCATGTGGAACGCGTCGCCGCTCATGCCGAAGCCCACGAGTTCGGCATAGATACGCGCACCGCGCGCCTTCGCCGATTCGTACTCTTCGAGCATCATGACGCCGGCGCCCTCGCCCAGCACGAAGCCGTCGCGGTCCTTGTCCCACGGGCGCGAAGCGGCTGCGGGATCGTCATTGCGCGTCGACAGGGCGCGCGCGGCTGCGAAACCGCCGATGCCCAGCGGCGACACGGTCGATTCGGCACCGCCCGCCAGCATGGCGTCGGCGTCGCCGGCCTGAATCAGGCGGGCGGCGAGGCCGATGCTGTGCAGGCCGGTCGTGCAAGCCGTCACCGCAGCGAGGTTCGGGCCCTTCAGGCCGTGCATGATCGACAGGTGGCCCGAGATCATGTTGATGATCGATCCCGGCACGAAGAACGGCGAAATACGGCGCGGACCACGCTCGGTCAGCGTGGCATGCGTGTCCTCGATCATCGGCAAGCCGCCAATGCCCGAGCCGACCAGCACGCCGATGCGCTCCGCATTGGCATCGGTCACCTCATAGCCGCTGTCCTTAAGCGCCTGGGCGCCGGCAGCAATGCCATAGTGGATGAACGTATCCATATTGCGGGCTTCCTTGGCCGGGATGTAATCCTCGGCATTGAAGCCCTTCACTTCACCGGCAAAGTGCACGGAAAGCGCGGAATGATCGAATTTGGTGACGGTGGCGATACCGGACTTGCCGGCAACCAGGTTGGCCCAGCCTTCGGCAACCGTGTTTCCGACCGGAGACACAAGGCCAAGCCCAGTGACAACGACGCGACGACGGCTCACTATGATTTCCTACGGGTGCGTGATGCAGGATCAGGGACACGTACCGCCAAGAACGCGGACCCGGGGGTCAGCGGTGCGCGGTACGTGTCTTGATTCTGCGTCTTCGAACAGACGAAAGCCACAGAAAACAGCAAGGCGCTACCGGAACGGTGCGCCCACCCGCCTTCTGTGGCTCGGAATTCAGAAACGACTGGCTTAGGCCTTGACGTGCGCGGTGGCGTAGTCGATTGCCTGCTGCACGGTCGTGATCTTTTCGGCTTCCTCATCAGGAATTTCCATGCCGAATTCATCTTCCAACGCCATCACGAGTTCAACCGTGTCCAGCGAGTCCGCACCGAGATCGTTCACGAACGACGATTCGTTCTTGATGTCTGCCTCGGCCACGCCAAGCTGTTCTGCCACGATTTTCTTGACGCGTTGTTCGATATTGTCCATGTAACCCTCCAGGGAAGTTCGACAAAAAGTGGGCGCATTTTAGCAGGTTTGGGGCGTCAGAAATGCCGCCTGCCAAGCTTTGCAAGAATCGCGCCCGATTGGTTCGGAAAACTACGACTTCAGGCAGCTTCTTTCGGCTTCTTCTCCGAAATGTCTACCCAAAAAACCATTAACTCATGTACATCCCGCCGTTCACATGCAGCGTGGTGCCGGTGATATAGGCGGCTTGCGGACCAGCCAGGAAAGCGACCGCGTTGGCAATATCTTCCGGCTGACCCAGGCGGCCGAGCGGAATCTGCTGCTTGAGCGAAGCATGCTGCTCTTCGGACAGCGCCTTGGTCATGTCGGTATCGATAAAGCCGGGCGCGACGCAATTGACGGTCACGTTCCGGCTGCCGATTTCCGCTGCCAGCGAACGGGTCATGCCCGCCACGCCGGCCTTGGCGGCCGAGTAGTTCATCTGGCCGGGATTGCCCACCGAGCCGACCACCGAAGTGATGTTGATGATGCGGCCCTGGCGTGCCTTCATCATCGGGCGCAGCACCGCGCGCGACAGACGGAACACGGAAGTCAGGTTGGTCTGGATCACCGCGACCCAGTCCTCGTCCTTCATGCGCATGGCGAGCTGGTCTTGCGTAATGCCGGCATTATTGACCAGCACGCCGATGCCGCCGTGGGTCTTGACGATTTCGTCGATCAGCGCGTCGCACGCTGCCGCGTCATTGACGTTCAGCACTGCGCCCTTGCCCTTCAGGCCATCGGCACCGAGGTAATCGGTGATGCCGGCTGCACCGGACTCGCTTGTGGCGGTCCCGATCACAGTGGCGCCCTGACGCGCCAGTTCCAGCGCGATGGCTCGGCCAATGCCACGCGAAGCGCCCGTGACCAGTGCGACCTGGTTCTCGAGAAGTTTGGTCATGCGAATTATCCTTTTCTTGCGATCGCTTACTTCAGCAGCGCCAGGGTTTCCTGCAGCGAGGCCGGATCGAAAACCGCACCGCCGGTCAGGTTGCCGTCGATACGCTTGGTCATGCCAGCCAGGACCTTGCCCGGGCCGCATTCAATCACGTGCGTGACGCCTTCGGCGGCCATCTTCTGCACGCACTCCACCCAGCGCACCGGCGCGGCGGCCTGGCGCACGAGCGCGTCTTTGATCGCTTCCGGATCGTTGACGATGGCGACGTCCACGTTGTTAACCAGCGGAATGGTCGGTGCCGAGAACGTCAGGCCGGCCATGCGTTCGCGCAGACGGTCCGATGCCGGCTTGAGCAGCGACGAGTGGAACGGTGCGGACACCGGCAGCGGCAGCGCACGCTTGGCGCCCTTGGCCTTGGCGACTTCACAGGCCTTTTCGACACCAGCCTTGCTGCCGGCGATCACAACTTGCGACGGCGCGTTGAAATTCACGGCCTCGACCACGCCAGCGGCTGATGCTTCAGCGCAGGCAGCGCGGACGTCATCGTCGGACAGGCCGAGGATGGCGGCCATGCCGCCCTGGCCCACCGGCACCGCTTCCTGCATGGCTTGTGCGCGGAAACGCACCAGCGGCACGGCTTCGGCGAACGGGATCACGCCGGCCGCGACCAGTGCCGAGTATTCGCCCAGGCTGTGGCCAGCCACCATGGCGGGCACCGGGCCGCCAGCGTCGAGCCACGCGCGGTAGACCGCCACCGCGGCGGTCAGCATGACCGGCTGCGTGTTGGTGGTCAGGTTCAGCTCTTCAGCCGGACCTTCGGCGATCATACGGCCAATATCCTGACCGAGTGCCGTCGAGGCTTCCTCCAGGGTCGCGCGCACCACGGCGTTGTCGGCGAACGCATTGAGCATGCCGACCGACTGCGAGCCCTGGCCAGGAAATACGAATGCAAATTTCATCGGAGTGCAATCCTAGATTTGAATACCGGTAGCCGCGCGGCCGGTCTCGCCCGCCGCGCCGGCTGTCGTTACATGCGCACCAGCGCAGCGCCCCAGGTGAAGCCGCCGCCTACGCCTTCCAGCAGCACGGTGTGTCCGGGACGGATACGACCGTCGCGCACCGCGGCATCCAGTGCCAGCGGAATCGAAGCGGCCGAAGTATTGCCGTGTTCGTGCACGACCGCGATCATGCGCTCGGCGGGCAGGCCGAGCTTGCGCGCGGTGCCCTGCATGATGCGGATATTGGCTTGGTGGGGAATCAGCCAGTCGATCTGCTCGGGCTGGATCTCGGCCGCCGCCATGGTTTCGCGCGCGACCTTGTCGAGCACGGTCACGGCGAGCTTGAACACCGCCTGACCGTCCATGTGCAGGAACGCATTGCCCGCGATGGCGCCGCCGTGGACATTGCCCGGCACGCACAGGATGCCCACGTGGCTGCCATCGGAATGCATGGCCGTCGACAGGATGCCAGGCTCGTCGGAAGCCGACAGCACGACCGCGCCGGCACCGTCGCCGAACAGCACGCAGGTGGTGCGATCGTTGAAGTCCAGGATCCGCGAGAACACTTCGGTACCGATCACCAGCACATTGCGGTGCGAACCGCTGCGGATGAACTTGTCAGCCGTGGCCAGCGCATACACGAAGCCCGAGCACACTGCCTGCAGGTCGAAGGCGGCACACTGGTTATTGATGCCCAGCTTGTTCTGGATGATGCACGCGGTGCTCGGGAACACGAAGTCCGGCGTCGACGTCGCCACCAGGATCAGGTCGATGCTCTGGCGATCGATGCCTGCCGCTTCGATCGCCTGCTCGGCCGCCTTGACCGCCAGGTCGCTGCTGGCCACGTCCGGGTCGGCCCAGTGGCGCGCCGAGATGCCGCTGCGCGAGAAGATCCACTCGTCGCTGGTCTCGATGCCCTTCTCGGCCAGTTGTGCCGTCAGATCCTGGTTGGTCACACGCCGCGGGGGCAGGTAGCTCCCGGTACCGATGATTTTTGCGTACTTGGTCATGTAGTGTCGGATCGATTTGTCCGTATGGCAGCCTCAGGCGCCGGCCCGATGCATCAGGCGGCGCGGGTGCTGGGGTGCGGGGTCGGGGCTGTCTCCGGGCTGGCCGGCGCAGCGCCCGCAGCGCTGGTCTTGTCGGCAAATGCCCTTGCTATGCGTTCGATGACGCCGTTCTTGGCGGCATCATACCCGCGTTTGATCGCCCATTCAAAAGAATGGGCATCGGCCGACCCGTGGCTCTTGATCACCAGGCCGCGCAAGCCGAGCAGCGAGGCGCCGTTGTAGCGCGCCGGATCGAGCCGCTTGGCCAGGCGCGACAGCACCGGCATGGCAATGCCGGCGAGCAGCTTGGTGAACCAGGAACGCGTGAATTCTTCCTTGATCATGCCACCGATCATCTTCGCCAGGCCTTCGGTGCTCTTGAGCGCCACGTTGCCGACGAAGCCGTCGCAGACGACGATATCGGTCGTGCCCTTGAAGATGTCGTTGCCTTCCACGTTGCCGTGGAAATTGAGTTCCGAGGCACGCAGCAGTTCCCCCGCGCGCTTGACCACCTCATTACCCTTGATGACCTCTTCGCCGATGTTGAGCAGGCCTACGGTCGGGTGTTCCTTGTGGTCCACCACGGCCACCATGGCCTCGGCCATGCGCGCGAACTGCAACAGGTGCTCGGGCTCGCAGTCGGCGTTGGCGCCGAGATCCAGCACTGTGGTGCCCCAGCCCTTGTCGTTCGGAATGGTGGTAGCGATGGCAGGCCGCTCGATGCCCTCGAGCGTCTTGAGCACATAGCGCGATACCGCCATCAGTGCCCCGGTGTTGCCCGCCGAAATGCAGGCGCCCGCCAGGCCTTCCTTGACCTGGGTCACAGCGACCCGCATCGAGGAATCCTTCTTCTTGCGAAGCGCCACTTCCACCGGGTCATCCATGGTGATGACCTCGGTTGCCGGCACGACGCTGACGCGCGGATGATGCTGCGCGTGCAGCTTCTTCAGCTGCGCCTGGATGGCGTCGGGCAAGCCGACCAGCACCACCGCGGCATCGTCATGGCTGGAAAGAAAACTGATCGCTGCCGGGACAGTCACGGAAACGCCGTGGTCGCCGCCCATGCAGTCGATAGCGATTTTGATCGTCATTGTTCCGGATACGGATTACGGATCGGCGCCGGCGAAGGCCGGTGCGCGTCCCGAGCGCCCAACAAAAAAGCGGCAACGATCTTGCCGCTTTTTTGTTTCTGATCTACAGGCATGCGCGAGCGAGACGCAATGTCACGCCGAACGAAGCGATCAGTCGTTCTTGGTCTTGATGACCTTGCGACCACGGTAGTAGCCGTTCGGGCTCACGTGGTGACGCAGGTGGGTTTCGCCGGTGGTCGGCTCAACGGCCAGCGGGGCGACCGACAGATGGTCGTGCGAACGATGCATGCCGCGCTTGGACGGCGACTTCTTGTTCTGTTGAACAGCCATGATGACTCCTTCGAGAATTTTTCAATATTAACACACGCATCCTGCACTAGGCGTAGCCGGGGCCCGGCCGGACGCTTCAACCACTACCTGCAAGACCTTGCGTCGTGCCGCATCGCGGCATCAGTGCCTGGTCTTCAGGCCGGCCAGCGCCGCGAAGGGCGATGGCCGCTTTTCCTCTTCTTCGGGTGCAGCCTCGGGCTCCACCTCACCGTCCGCGCCCGTCACGAGACTCTCGTGCACAGTCGGGCAGACGGCATGCTTGGGTGCTGTCGGCAGTGCCAGCAACACCTCGTCTTCAATCAGTTCCAGCAACGAAAAGCGCTTCGAGCCCGCGATTGCATCGAGTGCGTCGTCGTCCATCGGTGCGGCATCGGCCGCTTCCTCGCTGGAGAAAACCTCGAAGCGCATCGACGTGGCAACAGGCTCGGCATAGGCTGCCAGGCAACGCTGGCAATCGAGCCAGACTTGGCCGTTCACTGCGAGTTCCAGGAACAGGCGCTGCGCCATCGGCGCGCCGGGCTCAGTGGCCTCTTCATGCGCCGACCCGGCAGCCGTATAGGTAAATACCTCGTCGGGCGCCGAAGCTGGCGCTTGCGCGGCCGTCTCGGCTAAGATGCGCGGCAAATCCCGCACCGCCACCTGGCCGGTTGCGCTGCTGCCTTTGCGGCAGAACGCAAAGAGATCTAGCTCGCGCAGGTCGATCGGCTGGGTCATATTGCTGCTCATGCTTGGCTCGCTACACCCGGGGCCCGCCACCCGTCAGGCAGCAAGGCATCCGATATTCGGATGCAGCAAAACGCGCGATTATAAGATGAAAACTGCTCTGTGGTCAAAGGGCTTGCCTGCATTGCCCATGGAATTCCTGTTCCGCTTCAATCACTTATGACTTCAACACCGCTTCCCAGGCTGATCCTGGGCTCCAGCTCTCCCTACCGGCGCGAGTTGCTTGAACGGCTGCGCCTGCCTTTCGAGGTGGCGGTGCCCGATATCGACGAAACCCCGCTCGCCGGCGAATCGCCGGAAGCCACCGCGCTGCGGCTCTCGCTGAACAAGGCCCAAGCCATCGCGCAACGGCACCCGGACGCCCTGATCATCGGGTCGGACCAGGTCCTGACGCTGGACGGCCGCCAGATGGGCAAGCCCGGCTCCCACGACAAAGCCCTGGAACAACTGCGCCTGATGCGCGGCCGCACGGCCACATTCCATTCCGCACTCTGCCTGCTCGATGGCCGAACCGGCCAGTCGCAGCTTGCCGATGTGCAGACCCGCGTCACCATGCGCGACCTCACCGATGCCGAAATCGACGCCTACCTGCACCTGGAAAAGCCGTACGATGTCGCCGGCAGCGCCAAGTCGGAAGGCTTGGGCATTGCACTGCTGTCGCGCGTCGAGTCGGATGACCCGACCGCGCTGGTTGGCCTGCCGCTGATCGCGCTCACATCGATGCTGCGCCAGGCCGGTTACCCCTTCTTTGCCGCATGAGCGGTACGAATACGATGAGCGGCACCCTTTACCTGATCCCAAATACCCTCGGCAAGCGCGACGAAGCCGACCCGCTGCCCGATGTCATCCCGGCCGGCGTCCAGCAGGTCGCGGCAAGCCTCGACTACCTCGTTGCGGAGAACGCCAAGACCGCGCGCGCCTTTCTCAAGAAGCTGGGCGAAACGTGCCCGCTGGCGCGCCCGATCCAGCAGATTGAAATTCGCGAACTGAACGTCAATACCCGCGCCGATGCGCTGGCCGACCTGCTCGCCCCGCTGGCGACAGGCCGCGACGGCGGCCTGTTGTCCGAAGCCGGCGTGCCCGCCGTGGCAGACCCGGGTGCCGAACTGGTGCGCTTGGCCCACGCACGCGGCATCCGCGTGCGCCCGCTCGTCGGACCGAGTTCGATTCTGCTCGCGGTGATGGGCTCGGGGCTGAACGGCCAGAGCTTCGCCTTTAACGGCTACTTGCCGGTGGATCCGGACGACCGCGCCAAGCGGCTGCGCGAACTGGAACAGCATTCGCGCAAGTTCCGACAGACGCAGGTGTGGATCGAAACCCCTTACCGCAACGGCGCGCTGCTTGACGCGCTGCGCCAGCACTGCGCGGGCACGACGCTGCTGTCGGTTGCCGTGGATCTCACGCTGCCTACGGAGACCATCGTCACGCTGCCACTCTCGGACTGGCGACCGGACCGACTGGACCTGCACAAGCGCCCCGCCATCTTTTCGCTGCTCGCCGGCTGATATACAAACGAGAAAGGCTCCCGAGGCCAGCCGGCGCTTGCCGGACATGACCGCAAGGGAGCCTCTCTGTACTACCTGTCAGCGCATGCCCTGGACCCCGGTGCTCCAGAGCATCGTCTTCATTGCCGCCGTACCCATGGCCGCGCCAAAGCGCTTGGCCACGCGTTCGGCGATGTTTTCCTTGACGGTGTAGTCGACGATGTCCTCGGCCTTGAACAGGTCACGCGCGACGTAATCAGCACTACCCAGCCCGTCCGCCAATCCCAGTTCGACACTGCGCTCGCCCGACCAGAACAGCCCCGAGAACAACTCGGGATCGCTCTTGAGGCGATCGCCCCGCCCTTCCTTCACCACGTCGATGAACTGCTGGTGGATTTCCTTGAGCATCGTCTCGGCATAGGCCTTTTGCCGCGGCACCTGCGGAGAGAACGGATCGAGCATGCCCTTGTTGGAACCAGACGTATACAAGCGGCGCTCGACGCCGAGCTTGTCCATCAGGCCGGTAAAGCCGAAGCCATCCATCAGCACACCGATCGAGCCGACGATGCTGGCCTTGTCGACATAGATTTTGTCGGCAGCCGCGGCCACGTAGTAGCCGCCCGACGCGCAGATTTCTTCCACGACCACGTAGAACGGCTTGGACGGATACAGCGTGCGCAGGCGATGGATCTCGTCATTGATGATGCCGGCCTGCACCGGCGACCCGCCCGGCGAGTTGATCTTGAGGATCACGCCCGCCGCATTGCTGTCGGCGAATGCGGCCTGCAGCGAGGCGTTGATCGATTCCGCGCTGGCTGGCGTCCCCGCCGCGATTTCACCGTCCAGCGAAACCATGGCGGTATGGCGACCCGATCCGATCCCACTGTCGCCCTTGAAGTCGAACACCGCGAAGAAGACCACCAGCAGGATACCCAGCACCGCAAAGCGGAAAAAGATGCGCCAGCGCCGCGCGGCACGCTGCTCGCGCAGCGTCGCCATCAGCACCCTCTCCAGCACATCGCGCTCCCAGCCCGCGCCGCCGCCGACCGGCGTGCTGGCCTTGCTGCCGTCCAAGCGCGCCTTGCGTTCACCCGCCTCGCGGCGCGCGGCATCGTCGGCGGCTCTCAGTTCGCGATCGAGCGGATAGTCGGCCTTATGAGCCGTCTCCAGTCGCTCCGCCTCGCCGCTGCCGCCGGCGCCTTCCGACGCTGCCGTTGGGCTGGCGACCCCATGTTCATCCGGCTGACCCGATTCGCCAAACGGCGGTTTCTGCTGTTCTGTCATGCAAGTGGCTCGTGGAAAGGCTCTTGGAAAGGCTGGCGCGACACCGCCATGGTCAGCTTACGCGTCACCCGCCGGCTCGGCCGGATAGTATGGCGCTTCCGGCACCCAAAATACCTTGCCGTCGCGCTCTTCGATTCGCAGCTTGGCCAGGGAAGCGCCCCGGCACGGACCGCCGACACACAGCCCGCTGTCAGGCTCGTACATCGCCCCATGTGTCGCACAGATCAAGTATAGGCCCGAGGACTCGAAAAACTGCCCCTCTTGCCAGTCCAGCTCCATGGGCACGTGGGCGCACTGGTTCAGATAGCCGTGCACGGCGCCGTCAAAGCGGACCGCGAACGCGCCAACCTGGCGCGTGTTGATGCCAACGGTGAAGCGCACGCCGGACCCGCCATCCACCAGCGCTTCGGCCGGGCACAGGAACTGCGCGGCCACACCTTCGATGCCGGACTCAGGCATTCGCCAGCAACCATTCCGTCAGGTCGCCGATGGAACCCGCGCAGTGCAGCGGGGACATTGCACGCAGGGAATCCTCCGGGTGCGCACCATAAGACACACCGATGCCATGAGCACCGGCATTGGCTGCCATCTGTAGGTCGTGCGTCGTATCGCCGATCATGACGGTGCGGCCCATGTCCTGGCCCAGCTCACGCGTCAGCTCCTGCAGCATGGCCGGATGCGGCTTCGAGAAGGTTTCGTCCGCGCAGCGCGTGGCGTCGAACCACTGGGTCAGGCCGCTGGCGGCCAGCGCGCGTTGCAGGCCGACCCGCGTCTTGCCCGTCGCGACGCCAAGGAAATAGTGCTCTCCGTGCAGGGCTTCGAGCATCTCGCGCACGCCGGCAAACAACACCAGCTCGGCATCGCGCGTCAGGAAGTGATAGCGGTAGCGCTCGGCAAGACGCGGATAGTCGGACGGATCCAGTGTCGGCACGGCATAAGACAGCGCATCCTTCAGACCCAGGCCGATGACGTGGCTCGCAGCGCTGTCATCGGGCACCGGCAGCCCCAGGTCCTTGCTGGCCAGCTGGATGCACTTTGCGATGGTCGGGGTGGAATCCATCAGGGTTCCATCCCAATCGAAGACGATCAGGTCAAATTGTTGCCTGGCCATTGGTTTCCTTGTTGGCTGGGTGGGCACCCGGCTTCGGAGTGCCCTTGTTGCTCTGGCTGCGCAATTGTTGCAGGAATCCGGTGCATTCGTCCGGCAGTGGCGCCGCCACCACAAGCGGCTCGCCCGTGCCCGGATGGACGAATGTCAGCCGGTGTGCGTGCAGGAACATGCGCTTGATCCCCGGCCGCGCTCCGGAGCGGGCCAGTTGCTTGTTTAGCGCGAAGTCGCCGTATTTCTCGTCGCCGACGATCGGGTAGCCCGAATGCGCCAGGTGCACGCGGATCTGATGCGTGCGGCCAGTCTTCAGTTCCGCCTCGAGCAGCGTGAAGCCGGAGAATGCCTCGACGCGGCTGAACACCGTGTGCGACGGCAGGCCGTCCTCCTGGACGCGGACCCGGCGCTCGCCGTCCGGCGTACTGTACTTATATAGTGGCAGCTTGACGTGCTGGCGGTTGTTGGGGAATTCGCCGACCACGCAGGCGAAGTAGCGCTTGTCCATGCTGCTGCCACGGATCTGCTCATGCAGGTCGACCAGCGCCGAACGCTTCTTCGCCAGCACCAGGATGCCGGACGTCTCACGGTCCAGCCGGTGGACCAGTTCGAGGAACTTGGCCTGCGGCCGCGCCTTGCGCAGTTGTTCGATGACACCGAACGCGACCCCGGAACCGCCGTGGACGGCCACGCCGGCCGGCTTGTTGATGACGAGCAGGTGCGCATCCTCGAACAGCACCGGGAAGTCGGCCGCCGGCACGGGCTGCTTCGCTGCTTGTGAAGGCTCCGCCACCCGCATCGGCGGAATGCGCACCACATCCCCGACCTGCAGGCGGTAGGTGGCATCGACGCGCCCCTTGTTGACGCGAACCTCGCCCGAGCGCAGCACCCGGTAGATATGGCTCTTCGGTACCCCCTTGGAAACCTTCAACAGGAAGTTGTCGATACGCTGCCCTTCGGCGCCTTCGTCAATCGTGACATACGCCACCTGGGGGCCCGCCGGCGCAGACTTTGCCCCTGTTTCAATTTGATGGCGTAACTCATTCATTTTCAATATAATTTCCTCGCTGTTCCGGCCAAAGACCGGTAGCGCAAGACCTGTGTAAGCGATTTATCGCATTTTACACTTGGGGTTGCCGCCAGCCCTTCCGTCTCCCGCTTATTCGCGTAACCCGCAAAGCGCCAGACGGGCTAATGGCGGCAAAGCAGCACGCGCGCAGTTGCCGGCGCGCAGGAAGTCGCCCATAGGTGGCTTCGGCAAGACCGGCAATTACGTGGGAACAAAGTGTTCAGGTAATACAGAATTTAAGGGCGGATGCCACGTGGCATCCGCTTCGGTGAGAGAAAGTCCCGCCGCACCGGGAAACGGTGCCGGCCGGCAGGCGGTGCCTGCCCCCTGACTAGAAATACCGGCGCCCGGTCGCAGAACTCCAAGAAGTAGTAGGTGCGCCCGCCAGGAGATGTCAGGTGGCAAATGGCCGCAGTGCCGTGTCCGAAAAACTTGCTCTTTGACGCGCCCAGGCCTTCCGTGGCCGGCCGCGATGCCGCCTGCGCCGGTTGCGCCGGCCCCGCATCGCCACCGGCATCCGGGAACGCGCCGGATGCCTGCGACAAGAGCAGCAGCCGGCGTTCTCTCCCGCCACGCGGACGTCCCCCCGGCGTCGTCGCCTTTCTTTCACCCGCGCCCAGCCGGTTGCGTTCCCACGCAATCTGGCGCTTTTCGGCAATTCTCGCGCCTCGCTTCGCTCCCTTGCGTGCTTCATCGATAGCCGCGGACACCGCTTGACGGTGCATCCGCGACACTGGAATGAGGTATTGCGATGAAACGCATGCTGTTCAACGCGACGCAACAGGAGGAGTTGCGCGTCGCCATCGTCGACGGTCAGAAGCTGATCGATATCGACATCGAAACTGCCGGGCGCGAACAGCGCAAGGGCAACATCTACAAGGGTGTCATCACCCGCATCGAACCCTCGCTGGAAGCCTGCTTCGTCAACTACGGCGAAGAACGCCACGGCTTCCTGCCGTTCAAGGAAGTGGCCCGCGCCTTCTTCAAGGAAGGCATCGATGTGCGCAACGCGCGCATCCAGGACGCCCTGCACGAAGGCCAGGAACTGATCGTCCAGGTCGAGAAGGAAGAGCGCGGCAACAAGGGCGCGGCCCTGACCACGTTCATCTCGCTGGCCGGCCGCTACCTGGTGCTGATGCCCAACAACCCGCGCGGCGGCGGCGTGTCGCGCCGTATCGAGGGCGAGGACCGCCAGGAACTGCGCGAAACCATGTCGCAGCTGCAGGTACCGGAGGGCATGAGCATCATCGCCCGTACCGCTGGCATCGGCCGCTCGGCCGAAGAACTGCAGTGGGACCTGAACTACCTGCTGCAACTGTGGAAGGCCATCGACGGCGCCGCCGGCGACAACAAGGCCCCGCTGCTGATCTACCTGGAATCGAGCCTGGTCATCCGCGCCATCCGCGACTACTTCCAGCCGGACATCGGCGAGATCCTGATCGATACCGACGAGATCTACGAACAGGCCCGCGCCTTCATGAGCGTGGTGATGCCTGACAACATGAACCGCGTGAAGAAGTACCGGGACGACGTGCCCCTTTTCTCGCGCTTCCAGATCGAACACCAGATCGAGTCGGCCTACTCGCGCATGGTCATGCTGCCGTCGGGCGGCGCCATCGTGATCGACCACACCGAGGCGCTGGTCTCCGTGGACGTGAACTCGGCCCGCGCCACCAAGGGCGCCGACATCGAGGAAACCGCGCTGCGCACCAACCTCGAGGCCGCCGACGAAATCGCCCGCCAGCTGCGCCTGCGCGACCTGGGCGGCCTGATCGTGATCGACTTCATCGACATGGAGTCGGGCAAGGCCCAGAAGGACGTCGAAACCCGTCTGAAGGACGCGCTGCGCCACGACCGTGCGCGCGTGCAGATGGGCAAGATCAGCCGCTTCGGCCTGATGGAGCTGTCGCGCCAGCGCCTGCGCCCGTCGCTGTCGGAGGGCTCGCACATCACTTGCCCGCGCTGTAACGGCACGGGCCACATCCGCGATACCGAATCGTCCGCCCTGCAGGTGCTGCGCATCATCCAGGAAGAGGCGATGAAGGAAAACACCGCCGCCATCCACTGCCAGGTGCCGGTGGAGGTTGCCGCCTTCCTGCTGAACGAGAAGCGTCAGGAAATCAACCTGATCGAGTTGCGCTTTAAGGTCAACGTGCTGCTGATCCCGAACAAGCACCTGGAAACGCCGCATTACAAGCTCGAGCGCCTGCGCCACGACGATCCGCGCCTGGAAGAAGGCATGGCCAGCTACCGCATGGCCGAAGCCGCCGCCAAGGAGCTGGAGGCGGACACCAGCTACAGCGCCCGCAAGAAGGAAGACGCCAAGCCGCGCCAGGAAGCCGCAGTCAAGGGCATCACCCCGGAACAGCCGGCGCCCGTGTCGGTGCCGCGCCCCGAGCGCGCGCCGCGCCAGGAAGCCGCTCCTGTGGCCCCGCCGGTGCCGGCTACCAAGCCCGTGGAAAGCGGCGGTTTCATCGCCTGGCTGAAGGGCCTGTTCGGCGCACGCCCGGCAGCACCGGTCGTCGTGGAGCCGGCCAAGCCGGTCGCCAGCGAGGCGCGCAGCGCCGATGGCCGTCGTGAACGCGGCCAGCGTGGCGAAGGCCGCGGCCAGGGTCAGCGCGGCGACCGCGCCGAGCGTGGCGAACGTACCGAACGCGGTGAGCGCGGCGAACGTCAGCGCGGCGATCGCGGCCCGCGTGGCGAGCGCGCCGAGCGTCAGGGCGGAGAGCGTGCGGAACAACGCGAACAACGTGAGCCGCGGGAACAGCGCGAGCCGCGTGGTGAGCGCCAGGGCCGCCAGCCGCGCCAGGGTGAACAAGCTACCCCGGCGCTGGCTCGCCAGCCTGAAGCCGCCCAGGGCGAACGTGCCGAAGCGCGCCAGGAAGGCCGGCGCGACCGCAACCAGGAGCGCCGTGAACGTCAGCGTGATCGCCAGCGTGATCGCGGCGACGCACGGGAAGCCGAGGCCGGCGAAGCCGCACCGGCTGAAGCAGTAGCCGCCATCCAGGCTGCCGCGAGCCTGCCGCAGGCCGCCTTCGAAGACACCCAGACCGCCGCCCCGCGCGCCGACCTGCCGGAAGGCGCGGAAGCCGCGACCGAAGGTGGCGAAGGCGAGGAACGCCGCCGCCGCAACCGTCGTGGCCGCAACCGCTATCGCCGCGAGCGCGACGACTCGGTGCAAGGCACGCAGGATGACGAGGAAGCCACGTCCGCCGACGTCGTGTCAGATGCGGTACAAGCCGTCGCCGCAGAAGTCAGCCCCGCACCGGCCCTGGCTGCTCCGGTGGCCGATGTGCGGGAAATGGAACCTGTCGCGCTGGCCGCTGAAAAGCCGGCCCAGGCCGTAGAAGCTGTCGCGGCCCCTGTTGTCACCGTGACTGAAGTCGCTGCCCAACCGGCTGTGACGCAGGCACCGGCTCCGGTGGTTGCCGAGGCCCCGGCTGTCGAAACCGCACCTGCCGTTATCCCGGCAGTGGCCGTGGCCGAGCCGGCACCGGTTCTGCAAGCGGCACCGGTCGAACCGGTCGCACCGGTGGTGCAGCCTGCGGTCGCCGAGCCTGTAGCGGTTGAAGCGGCTGTCGCAGCGCCTGCCGTCCCGGTTGCCGCGCCTGTGGCCACCGTTGCCGCCGCAGCGGCCAGCCCGTCGGCCCTGCCGATGGAAGGCCTGCAGCCGATGCTGGCTACCGCCGGCCTGGAGTGGGTCAGCACGGACAGCGAAAAGCTGCGTGCCGCCCAGGAAGCGGCTGCTCGCATCGTCCCGGCGCCGCGCGTGCCGCGTGAGCGCAAGCCGCTGCCGCCGCTGCCGGAAGGCCCGATGATCCTGGTCGAGACCAGCGGTCGCGAAGTCGAGAAGGCTGAGCAGCACTAAGCACCACATCCGCGTCAGTGGAAAATAAAAGGGGACGGCCAGGCCGTCCCCTTTTTTCATGCATGGGCAATCCCGATGCCGGCAGCCCGCCTCGGCTAGAATGGCACCAGAATGCATCCGGTTCCCCCGAGCCCTGCTCGCCGGAGGCATCGCCCACCCACAGGCCATGACCGACACCGTCATTCCGATCTTCGACCTGCGCGATCATCGCTACCGCTCGATGACGCCCAGCATCCCCGAAACGCTGGTCGAGCCTTCCGGGCTGGTCGCCGATACCCGCGCGCGGCCGCTGCACGACCTGCGCATCTCGGTGACGGACCGCTGCAATTTCCGCTGTGTGTACTGCATGCCGAAGGAAGTCTTCGACAAGGACTACACCTTCCTGCCGCATTCGGAGTTGCTGAGCTTCGAGGAAATCGAGCGCACCGCGCGCCTGTTCGTGAGCCTTGGCGTCGAGAAGATCCGCCTGACCGGCGGCGAACCGCTGTTGCGCAAGAACATCGAGAAGCTCATCGAAATGCTCGCGCGCATCGACACCGTCTCGGGCAAGCCGCTGGACCTGACGCTGACGACCAACGCGTCACTGCTCGCGCGCAAAGCGCAGTCGCTGCGCGATGCCGGCCTGAGCCGCGTGAGCGTGAGCCTCGACGCCATCGACGACGCCACCTTCCGCCGCATGAACGATGTGGACTTTGCCGTGGCCGACGTGCTGCATGGCATCGAGACCGCGCAGGCCGTGGGGCTGGCGCCGATCAAGGTCAACATGGTGGTCAAGCGCGGCACCAACGATGCCGAGATCGTGCCGATGGCCCGCCACTTCCGCGGCAGCGGCATCATCGTGCGCTATATCGAGTTCATGGATGTCGGCGCCAGCAACCACTGGCAGATGGATGAAGTGCTACCGTCCGCCGAGGTGGTGCGCCGCATCGACGAAGTCTTTCCGCTGGAGGCCGTTCAGGCCAACTACGCCGGCGAAACCGCCGAGCGCTGGCGCTTCCGCGACGGCGGCGGCGAGATCGGCGTGATTTCCAGCGTAACGCACGCGTTCTGCGGCGACTGCAGCCGCATCCGGCTGTCGACCGAAGGCCGCCTCTACCTGTGCCTGTTCGCGACCGAGGGCTTTGACCTTCGTTCGCTGCTGCGCGGCGACTACAGCGACCTCCAGGTTGCGAATGCGATCGCCCAGGTCTGGCAGGGCCGCACCGACAATTACTCGGAGCAGCGCAGCAACCCTGCGGTCCGGCAGGCGCGCGCCGAACGCAAGATCGAAATGTCATACATCGGCGGATGACCCGCCGACTTCCATTTTTCCGATGATTGCACGCGACGACATTACCGGCCTGATCCTCGCAGGCGGCAGGGGCAGCCGCATGGGCGGCACGGACAAGGGCCTGCAGCCCTTGCGCGGCACGCCCATGGCCATGCACACGATGATGCGCCTGACGCCGCAGACCGGCGCGCTGATGATCAACGCGAACCGGAACCTGGCGGCCTACGAGTCGTTCGGCGTGCCGGTGGTGACCGATTCGGTGCCGGACTTCGCGGGCCCGCTGGCCGGCATGCTGGCCGGACTGGAGCAATGCCAGACCGGCTGGATGGTCACCGCGCCGTGCGATTCGCCATTCCTGCCGGCAGACCTCGTACCGCGGCTCGCCCAGGCCATCGAAGCCGAAGGCGCGGAGCTGGCCATTCCGGTCACCGTGGACGCGGATGGCCGCCGCCAGCTCCAGCCCGTCTTCTGCCTGATGCCGGTCGGCATGCTGGATGACCTGATCGCCTACCTGAACGGCGGCGGACGCAAGATCGAAACCTGGGCGACATCGCACCGGCTGGCGGAAGTCCTGTTCGATGACGCCGGCGCATTTGCCAATATCAACACCCTCGACGAACTGCGCACGCACGAAGCCGACTGAAGGCCGTTCCCACCATGCCATCCCTGCAATCCGTCATTTCCTGCCTGTCCGACTACGATCCCACCGCCCTGCCCGTGGACCAGGCCAACCGCATCATCGGCGAAGTCGTCGAGCCCGTGCGTGGTGTCGAGCAAGTGCCCATCCGCAGCGCGCTGGACCGCGTGCTGGCCGAGGACATCACCTCGCCGATCGATGTCCCCGCTCACGACAACTCGGCGATGGACGGCTACGCGTTCGCCAGCAGCGCGCTGCAGGCCGCTAATGCAGGTCAAGTGGAGCTCGAAGTCGCCGGTACCTCGTTTGCGGGCGGCGGCGCAAGCAGCCCGCCGGGTGCGGGCCAGGCCGTGCGGATCATGACCGGCGCGGTCATGCCGGATGGCTGCGACACCGTCGTGCCGCAGGAATTCGTCGATGTGTTGGCGGACGGCAGCCGCATCCGCTTTGCCGCGGACACCGTGCGCGCAGGCGACAACCGCCGCCTGCGTGGCGAAGACCTCGCGCGCGGCCAGTCCGCGCTGCCGGCCGGCCGCATCATCCAGCCGGCCGACCTCGGCTTGCTGGCCTCGCTCGGTTTCGCCGAGGTACGCGTGCGCCGTCGTTTGCGCGTGGCGTTTTTCTCGACCGGCGACGAACTGCGCTCGATCGGCGAGCCGCTGGACGCCGGTTGCGTGTATGACTCGAACCGCTACACGCTGCACGGCATGCTGCGGCGCCTGAATGTCGACCTGATCGACATGGGCGTGGTGCGCGACGACCCCGCGGCACTGGAAGCCGCGTTCCGCACGGCCTGCGAGACCGCCGATGCGGTGATCACTTCGGGCGGCGTCTCGGTCGGCGAAGCCGACTACACCAAGCAGATCATGGCCAGCCTCGGTGACGTCACGTTCTGGAAGATTGCGATGCGGCCCGGGCGGCCGATGGCATTCGGGCGGATCGCCTCGGGCGGGCGCGACGCGCTGCTCTTCGGCCTGCCGGGCAACCCGGTCGCCGTCATGGTGACCTTCTACCATTTCGTGCGCGCCGCGCTGCATCGCCAGATGGGCGCCAACGTGCCGCCGCTGCCGCTGATGCGCGTGCGCAGCGCCCAGGCCATCCGCAAGAAGCCCGGCCGCACCGAATATCAGCGCGGCATCCTGGCGCGCGCAGACGGCGGCGAGTGGGAGGTACGCATCACCGGGCAACAGGGCTCCGGCGTGCTGCGCTCGATGAGCGAGGCCAACTGCTTCATCGTGCTGGCCCATGAGCAGGATGCCGTCCGGGCCGGCGACATGGTCGATGTGATGCTGTTCGACGGGCTGGTCTGAAGGACGCACGCCCGCGCCGATCTGTCGTATTTGCGCCGCATATTGATGCCTGCCGCCGAGCCGCGGCAGGTGAAATGCACGCCACCTCTCTGCCGGACTATGCTTGCGTCCGGGCAATCGCTACACTTGCCGCACGATTTTGAAACAATGTCCTCCCCCGTCATGAATCAGGAGATTGCCTACCTCCACCCGGTCAAGACCGCCCGCGCGCTGGTACTCGTCTACCTGTGCTTTTCGGTGCCGATCGTCTCGCTGGGCCTGTTCGTCGCGTTCGTTCGCTACGGCGACCTGCCCGGCATTACCGTGTTCACCGCGCTGATCCTGAACGCACTGATCGGATTCGGGCTGCTGTGGCTCGCCTGCAAGGCCTACAACTGGGTCGCCGCGCGCTTTGGCGGCATCGAAGTTCACGTACGCGAACTCGC
The DNA here is from genome assembly GCF_905397435.1 of Cupriavidus numazuensis. Classification (GTDB taxonomy): domain Bacteria; phylum Pseudomonadota; class Gammaproteobacteria; order Burkholderiales; family Burkholderiaceae; genus Cupriavidus; species Cupriavidus numazuensis. The sequence goes on along the minus strand of NZ_CAJPVI010000006.1, from coordinate 11,818 downwards.
TCCCGAAGAAGCGGAGCACTGATCATCCCCAAGAGGCCGGCGCGCATCACGCGCCGCCAGGCCTCAGCCACCTGCGTCTTCCGGCACCTCGGGTACGGCCGTGCCCAGTAACTGCTGCGCTGCCTCGCCAGGCAATGCCTCAACCGTCCGCAGCTTGCGCGCCATCTGGCGCGTGCGAACCTCGGCCTGTTCGATATTGCGTGCCGCGCGTTCGAGCGTATCGCGGGTCTTGGCCAGCACGTCCCCGAATTTCCCGAATTCCGTCTTCACGGCGCCCAGCACTTCCCACACCTCGCTCGAACGCCGTTCCAGCGCGAGCGTGCGGAAGCCCATCTGCAGGCTGTTGAGCAAGGCCGTCAGCGTCGTCGGCCCCGCCACCGTCACGCGGTAGTCGCGCTGCATGACGTCCGTCAGCCCAGGCCGGCGCAACACCTCGGCATACAGGCCCTCGGTCGGCAGGAACAGGATGGCGAAGTCGGTCGTGGCGGGCGGCGACAGGTACTTCTCCGCGATGGTCTGTGCCTCGCGCCGCAGTGCCACTTCGAGTTCGCGGCCATAGGCGGCCACACCATCAACATCCCCGCGCTCCTGGGCATCGAGCAGCCGCTCGTACTGCTCCTTGGGAAACTTGGCGTCGATCGGCAGCCAGACCACGCCCTGTGCCGGATCCTTGCCCGGCAGGCGGATGGCAAATTCCACGCGTGCGCCCGAATTGCGCACGGTTTCCACGTTCTTGCCGTACTGATCCGGCGTCAGCATCTGCTCGAGCAGCATTTCGAGCTGCACCTCGCCCCACGTGCCGCGCGACTTCACGTTAGTGAGCACCTTCTTCAGGTCGCCCACGCCCTGCGCCAGCATCTGCATCTCGCCAAGACCGCGATGCACCTGTTCGAGCCGCTCGGAAACCAGCTTGAACGATTCGCCGAGCCGTTGCTCGAGCGTCGCGTGCAGTTTCTCGTCGACGGTGCGGCGCATCTCGTCCAGCTTGGCGGCGTTGTTCGCCTCGATATCGCGCAGTTTCTGCTCGAGCGTGGCGCGCACTTCCGCCAGCCGGCGTTCGTTGGCTTCCGACATCTGCGCAAGCTGCTGCTGCAGGCCGTCGCCAAAGCGGCGCAGCGACACCGCCTGCTCGTCACGCGCCTGCTGCCCCTGCAGCAGCAGGTTCTGCCTGACGTGTTCGAGCTGCTGCGTGTTCGATTCCGTCAGCTTGGCGAGCTGCTGGGCAAAGGTGTCGATCTGGTTGTTCTGCAGCGTTGCGATACTGGTCAGTTGCGACGACAGCGTCTGCTGGAAGCGCAGCATCTGCCGGGCCGATTCCGAACGGCCGCCGCGCGCGGCCTCGGCCACGTCGTTGCGCAATTCGCGTTCGAGCCGTTCCATGCCGCGCTGGCTGTCGGCTCGGTTGTCGGCAAGCTCGCGCAGCACCTCGTCGGCTGTGGTTGGCGTCGCCTGCTGGCGCAGCAGCAGAACGACAAGCAGGGCGAGCGCTAGCAGCGCTACGCCCAGCGTCAGCAAGGGAATCCAGGTCATGAGCAAGACTTCAGCGGCGATGCCCCATCACTGCAGGATCAATCACCGAAGGCGGATGGCCGGCATTGGGACCGGCGTCGAGCGCGGCGATCAGGTTGTCCGCCGCCAGCATCGCCATGGCGCGACGCGTCTTTTCCGATGCGCTCGCGATGTGCGGTGTCAGCACCACGTTCGACACGGTCAGCAGGTCCGGATGGACATCGGGCTCGCCTTCGAACACGTCGAGGCCCGCGGCAAAGATGCGGCGCGTCTTGAGCGCCTGTGCCAGCGCCTCGTCATCGACAATACCGCCGCGCGCAAGATTGACCAGCGTGGCCGTCGGCTTCATCTGGGCCAGTTCGGTGGCGCCGATGGCATGGTGGCTTTCGGGCCCGTATGGCAGCACCAGCACCAGGTGATCGGACTGCTGCAGCAATTCGGCCTTGCTCACATAGCGCGCATTGAGCGCGCGCTCGGTCGCCTCGGGCAACGGGCTACGGTTGTGGTACAGCACGGTCATGCCAAACCCGGCCGCGCGGCGTGCGAGCGCCTGGCCGATCCGCCCCATGCCGAGGATGCCCAGCGTGCTGCCGTACACGTCCATGCCGACCAGCATGTCGTAGCTCCACCGCTGCCACCTGCCATCGCGCAGGTAGTGCTCGGACTCGGTCACGCGGCGCGCGGTGGCCATCAGCAGCGCCCAGCCGAAGTCGGCCGTGGTCTCCGTCAGCACATCGGGCGTATTGGTGGCGACAATGCCCGCCGCTGTCAGCGCGGGGATGTCGAGGTTGTTGTAGCCGACCGCCATATTGCAAACGGCACGCAGGTCGGGCAGCGCGGCGACCACGCCGCCATCGATGCGGTCGCCGGCGTTGGTCAGCACGCCAGCCTTGCCGGCCAGGCGCGCCTTGAGCGCGGCGGCATCGAGCACGGCGTCCTGCTGGTTGTGGTCGACCTCGAAGTATTGCGCGAGATGGTCGATGACATCGGGAAAAATGGCACGGGTGACAAGAATGGACGGCTTCATGGCATCACACATGGAAAAAGAGGAACGTCATCACCAGGAACAGCGGCAACAGGATGGAGCCAGACCATAGCATGTAGCCGAAGAAACTGGGCATGCGCAGGCCGCGGTTTTCTGCGATGGCCTTCACCATCAGGTTCGGCGCATTGCCGATATAGGTATTGGCGCCCATGAACACCGCGCCGGCCGAGATCGCGGCAAGTGTCGACGCATCGCGTGTCATCAGCGTGGCAGCGTCTCCGCCTGCGGTATTGAAGAACACGAGGTAGGTCGGCGCATTGTCCAGAAATGAAGAAAGTATGCCGGTTGCCCAGAAGTACATGCTGTCGACGGGCTGCCCGTTGGCATCGCTCACGGCGCGCACCACAACGGCGAACGCACCATCGGTACCCGCCTTGAGCATGGCGATAACCGGGATGATTGTCAGGAAGATGCCAGCAAACAGCTTGCCGACCTCCAGGATCGGTTCCCAGCTGAACTCGTTGCCGCTGCGCGCGGTGTGCGGCGTCACCAGCAGCGAGACGATCGCCACCGCCACCAGCAGTACGTCGCGCACCGCCGCCTGCAACGGCACTTCGGTGCCGAGCACATCGAACGAGATGCCAGGCTTCCACAGGCCGCTCATCAGCACCAGCCCTACCACCGCGAGCAACAGCACGAAGTTGATCTTGCCTTCAATGCGGATGCCGCGCGTGTCCGGCGTCGGATCGTTGCGCTCGGGCAGCGCTTCTTCCTTGTTGACGTAGTAGTGGCGATCCAGCAGGTAGAAGATCGCGAGCAGCGCGGCGCAGATGAACAGTGTCTCCGGCAGGATGTTGCGCATGGTCCAGAAGAAATCCACGCCCTGCAGGAAACCCAGGAACAGCGGCGGGTCGCCAAGCGGTGTCAGCGAACCGCCGGCATTGGCCACGAGGAAGATGAAGAACACGACCACGTGGGCCACATGGCGGCGATTGTCGTTGGCGCGCAGCAGCGGACGGATCAGCAGCATCGCTGCGCCCGTTGTGCCCATAAAGCTGGCCAGCAGCGTGCCCAGCGCCAGGATGCCGGTATTGAGCCGCGGCGTTCCGTGCAGGTTGCCGCGCACGCAGATGCCGCCGGCGACGATATACAGCGCGGCGATCAGCGCGATGAACGGGATGTACTCGCCGAGCAGCGCATGCACCGCACCGGCCAGTGCTGCATGCACGCCGAACACGGCGGCAAACGGCAGCAGGAACAGCAGGCCCCAGCCCGCCGCGATCTTGCCGTAGTGGTGGTGCCAGAACCGCGGCGCCAGCAGCGGGGCCAGCGCGATCGACAGCAGCACGCCCGCGAACGGCAAGCCCCACCATGCGGACAGGGTCGCGCCATCGACGTCGGCGGCGTGGGACAGCGAAGGAACGATGGCCAGCATTGCCGGCAGCGGCAACAGCATGCGGGCGCGTTGCATCAGATGGGCTCTCCTTTTGACAGTGCGCGTGGCTGAATGCCCGGCGTTGCCGCAGCGGAGTTCCCTCTGCGGCAATGCCGGCGCCTCGCGCGTGAACATGCCAGTGTAAATCAGGCGCCACTGCGTCCCGCGCGGCGCCAGCCGGACAGGCGCGGCGAGATCAGGCCTGGTCGACCAGGATCACGTGGACGCGGTACGGCCCGTGGGCACCGAGCACGATGGTCTGCTCGATGTCGCCGGTGCGCGACGGACCGCTGATGATATTGGTCGCGCGCGGCAGCTCGCCGCGTTCGCTGCGTACCAGTGCAAAGGCGTCTTCGAGACTGTCGACGATGCGCGATACGGGCACCACGGCGATATGCGTTTCGGGCAGCAACGCCGCCGAGGCAAACGTTTCGGGCCCAGACAGCAGCATCAGCGAACCGGTCTCGGCAATGGCGCAGAAGCAGCCGGTAATGCCGACCAGGTCGCCATGGTCGTGATCGGCCTGCGGATCGCGCACCGGAGGCCGGCATTCGACGGTCATGCCGCTTTGCTGCCATGGCAGCGCGCCGAACGCATCCCACGCCACGGCGCGATGCGCGAGGTTCAGGCTGTCGAGGTAGCGCACCGTTGCGGCCGGCACGTCGGCGAGCGTGGCAACGCGATCGACGGTGGAAGCCATGCGCTGCGCCCAATCCATGAACGCTTCAGTGCGGTCCGGCCGAGGCGTCGGGCGCGGCCCCTGCGGATGGCGCGCCAGATAGTCGGCCACGGCCTCGCGTTCGCCGCTGGTCACCTTGGGCGAACGCCCCTGCGCAGCGCGGATACGGGCAAAGATGCGATCACGGGCGTTGTTGGTTTCCATATGGCCTGGACAAGTTCAGAAATGCGGTGCGATGCACGCCATTATAGAGACGCGCTCTACCGCGCCCGTCTCGCCGAGCCGATGAAAATTGCTACGTGGACGCCTTAACGTCAAACACCTGACGCAGGTACGCCAGGTACCCGGCATCGTCGCACATGGTCTTTTCCGGGGTATCCGACAGCTTGGCCACCGGCTGCCCGTTGCAGCGGACCATCTTGATCACGATCTGCAGCGGCGTGTAGCCGAGGTCGTTGGTCAGGTTGGTGCCGACGCCGAATGCCAGCTTGCAGCGGCCATGGAACCGCTCGTACAGCTCGATCACGCGCGGGATATCGAGGCTGTCGCTGAAGATCAGCGTCTTGCCAAGCGGATCGACACGGTTGGCCGCGTAGTGCGCGAGCATCTTCTCGCCCCACAGGAGCGGGTCACCCGAATCATGTCGCACGCCGTCGAACAGCTTGCAAAAAAACAGGTCGAAGTCGCGCAGGAACGCGTCGAAGCCGTAGGTGTCCGACAGCGCGATGCCCAGGTCGCCCCGGTATTCGCGCGCCCAGTTCTCCAGCGCGAAGACCTGTGAATCGCGCAAGCGCGGACCCAGTGCCTGGCACGCCTGCAGGTACTCATGGGCCATGGTGCCCAGCGGCACCATATTGTGCCGGTATGCAAAAAGCACGTTGCTGGTGCCAGCCAGTTGCGGCCCCAGTGTCTTGCGTGTCGCCAGCAGGATTTCCTCCTGCCAGTCGCGCGAGAAGCGCCGACGCGTGCCATAGTCGGCAATCACGCAGTCGCGGTACTTCGGCGCCCGCAGCAGCGTCAGCTTCTGTTCCAGCCGGCGGCGGCCCTCGGCATAGTCCGACTGCGGCTGGGTGGCCCGGAAATAGACCTCGTTGACGATGGCCAGCAACGGCACCTCGAACAGGATCGTGTGCAGCCACGGGCCGCGAATCGCGATCTCGATTTCGCCGTTGCCTTGCGGCGCCGGCTCGATCGACACGTATTTCTCGTTCAGGTGGAACAGCGCGAGGAAATCGACGAAATCGCTCTTGATGAAGCGCATGCCACGCAGGTAGGCGAGTTCGTCTTCCGAGAAGCGAAGGCTGCACAGCTGCGCCACTTCCGCGCGGATCTCGTCGACATACGGGGTCAGGTCAACATCCGCGTTCCGGCACTTGAAGCGGTACTCGACCTGCGCCTGCGGGAAATGATGCAGCACCACCTGCATCATCGTGAACTTGTACAGGTCGGTGTCGAGCAGGGATTGGATGATCATAACGGGCCAGACGGCGATGCCGGTTCAGGCACACATGCTAACCGAAGTCCGCCCTCACGGGCGGCGTGCGCCTGGAGGGCCGTTCAGCCGCCATCGAGAAAAGGTTGCGGACGCCGCAAGGCCGGCACGCCCTGTACGCACCACAACGGGCGGCCGTCGTTCGCGCGGCAGGACACCAGCGTCGCCGCCGCACGCGGCACCTGCACCGGTAACGGATCGGCAAAGGCGCCGTTCTCCGCCATGATGCGCTCGGAGTAAACCTGGCGTCCCAAGCGCTGGAAAGTCAGCACCTGTACCATCTGGCCCGCTTCGGGCTGCAGCTCGGGGCCACACGGCAGCAGCCCGGCGCGGCCGCAACTGGCCATGGCATCTCCTGCGGGAGCCCGTGTGACGCTGAAGCTCTCCCAATCGAAGCTCGTCAGTGCCGCCAGCGTCACCGGCTGATCCGAGCGCGTGCGCCAGGCCACCAGGCGCGATACCACGCTATCGGCCATGGCCGGCTCGGACAACGTCTGCGCATTCGCGACGGACGGCACCACGGCTCCCAGCATAGGGAGCCCGAATAACCCATACAGGGCCCGGCGAAGCGCCCACTTCCTTAACCCCCACGAACCAAAGCGCTGCTGGCAAGGCATGTGAGCTTCTCCTGGTGGTCACGACGGCGGACGTGCCGGTGCAAAGTGCGTCCGGCACCATGGCATCGTGCCACCGCTGCGCCGCCTGGCACAGACCTGTTCGCAATCAAATATACATAAAGAAATAAGAAAACTATCTGATCCAGCTATATAGACCCGCTATTCTTGCCAGAAGGCTCGGATACAATATCGGCTTCTGAAAGGCCACGGCACTCGCTCGTCCCGTGCAGCCCGCCATTGGCGGACATGCAAGGGCTTGCGCTGGCATATAAGCGGCCGAAACCAGTTTCCCATCAAAAGCCGACCCGTTTTCCTGGAACCGAAATGACTCACGTTGTCACCGAATCCTGCATCCGTTGCCGCTACACAGACTGCGTTGACGTATGTCCGGTGGATTGTTTCCGTGAAGGCCCGAATTTCCTGGCCATTGACCCGGATGAGTGTATCGACTGCGCCGTGTGCGTGGCCGAATGCCCGGTGAACGCCATTTACGCCGAGGAAGACGTTCCGGGCGACCAGCAGCAGTTCATTGACCTGAACGCCGAGCTGGCGCGCAATTGGCCGTCCATCACCAAGACCAAGGCCCCGCTGGCCGAGGCCGAAGAGTGGAAGGACACGACCGACAAGCTGCAATACCTGCAGCGCTGAGCTGACTAGAAAGCCGTCCCCACGCGCTTTCCGCAATGCCGGGCACGCGGTGCCCACAACGTATCAGGACGATTATGGACTTGAGCATTCCCAATCCCGTTGCCGACACGACGAAGGCCGCTGACGCCAGTACCGCTGGCGGCCAGCCGCTGGAAATCGATGCGTTGATCGTCGGTGCCGGCCCGGTCGGGCTGTTCCAGGTGTTCGAACTGGGCCTGCTCGAAATCAAGGCGCACGTCATCGACTCCCTCAAGGTGGTCGGCGGCCAGTGCGTCGAGCTGTATCCGGACAAGCCCATCTACGATATCCCGGCCGTGCCGAGCTGCACCGGTCAGGAACTGACCGACAACCTGCTCAAGCAGATCGAGCCGTTCGGCCCGACCTTCCACCTGGGCCAGGAAGTCGCCGTGGTCGAGCGCCGTGACGACGGCCGCTTCTTCGTCGAGACCTCGCTCGGAACCCGCTTCATCACCAAGACCATCTTCATTGCCGCTGGCGTGGGCTCGTTCCAGCCGCGCACGCTGAAGGTCGACGGCATCGACAAGTTCGACGGCAAACAGCTGTTCTACCGCGTCAAGGATCCGAGCCGCTTCCACGGCCGCAACCTGGTGATCGTCGGTGGCGGCGATTCCGCGCTGGACTGGACGCTGGACCTGGTCGGCAAGGCCGAGTCGGTGGTGATGATCCACCGCCGCGATGGCTTCCGCGCCGCACCGGCATCGGTCGCCAAGATGAAGGAACTGTGCGAACAGATGGAAATGCAGTTCCTGGTCGGCCAGATCGGCGGCTATGAAGAGAAGGACGGCGTGCTCAACGAGATCAAGGTGACCGGCGCCGACGGCGTGACCCGCCGCCTGCCGGTGGACGACGTGCTGGTGTTCTTCGGCCTGTCGCCGAAGCTCGGCCCGATCGCCGAGTGGGGCCTGGACCTGGAACGCAAGCAGATCAAGGTCGACACCGAGAAGTTCCAGACCAATATCCCGGGCATTTTTGCCGTGGGTGACATCAACACCTACCCCGGTAAGAAGAAGCTGATCCTGTCGGGCTTCCACGAGGCCGCGTTGGCTGCGTTTGGTGCTGCACCGTATATCTTCCCTGAAAAGAAGATCCACATGCAGTACACCACCACCTCGCCGAAGCTGCACAAGGTGCTCGGTGTGGAATCGCCCGTGTTCGACTGATCACGGCGCGGCCCGCCGCGATCGAAGAAAAAGGCCGCCGCAATGGCGGCTTTTTCTTTTGGCTGTACGTCCGGCGCGCCGCTATAATGCGGCCTCGCTGTCGGATGCGACGCAGTGGAGGGTCGGACAAGACTCCCTGCACAGCGCCCGCAGCAGCCAGTCATCTCGCCAGTACAAACCGGCGGCAACAAAAAGATGCCGAAGGGTATTGACGAGAGAATGAGAAACTGGCTATAATTTCTTTCTCTGCTGTTCCCCGATAGCTCAGTCGGTAGAGCGCCGGACTGTTAATCCGTAGGTCCCTGGTTCGAGCCCAGGTCGGGGAGCCATCCGATACAAGACGAAGGCCGATGCGAAAGCATCGGCCTTTTTCTTTTTGTCGCTTCGTGCTTGCTGCCCGTCCTTCAAGACGCGCTCGCCTCGCACCCGTCTTCCGCAACGCTAACTGGCAGCAGCGCCATCGCCGACTCCAGTCGCTGCCAAAGCACCTTGCTGGCTGGTTCCAAAGGCAGACGCACATCGGGGGCGATCCACCCCTCCATCGCCAGAGCCGCCTTCACGGGCGCCGGATTCGGCTCCGCGAACATCAGCGACACCAATGGTTCAAGCTGGCTGAACAGCGCGCCCGCCGCGAGACGCCGCCCTGTTTCGGCAAGGTGCAGCAGCCGGACAAACAGATCGGGCCGGATATGGGCCGACGCAGGCACCGCACCCGCGCCGCCTGCCAGCAGATGGTCCAGCATGCGCGCATCTTCGCCGCAAAACACCGGGAACGACTGTCGGCCTGCGATTTCGCGCAGATTGACGGCATCGCACTCCTTCACTGCCACAATGCGTGGATGCGCCAGCAGCGACTGAGTGAGCGACAGCGACATGGCGCAACCCGTCCGCTTCGGCACGTTGTACAGCATCAGTGGCCGCTGCGTCGCCTTCAGGACCTCGGCGAAGTGCCATGTGATGCCCGCATCCGACGGACGCAGGTAGTACGGTGGCGGAACCAGATAGCCCGCAAGGTCTAGGTGGTCAAGCTCGCGCACCTGTTCGCACACCGCGCGCGTATCGACGCCACCCACGCCGGCCATCACGGGCACGGCGCCATTCACCGCCTCCAGCACCGTCGCGGCCAGCGCGAGCCGTTCCAGCGGCGAAAGCAGGCCGCCCTCCCCCGTAGTACCCAAGATGATGAGACCGTCCACGCCTGCGCGCACATAGCGCTCCGCGAGCCGCGCCGCCGCGGGCAGGTCCAGAGCGGTACCGCGCATCGGCGTCACCATCGGCAACCACATACCCCACGGCGGCGCATGCCTTCCCGCGAACGGACGCAGGCAGGCATCGATCGCCGCAGCCGCGAAGCCGCTCTCTTCAGTGCGCCACATGATCGGCACCCAGTTCCGTCGCAAACCCGAACTCCGCGGCCGGCAGCGCATGCATGATGGCATCCATGGCGTGCTCGCGATGCGCGCGCGAGACTTCCACTTGCACTGTCGTCTCGTGATGGCGGTGATCGACCCTCACGATATAGATGCGCGCGAGCTGGCCGATGGCACGCTGCAGCGCCTGACGGATCGTGAAGACTTCCGTGGATGCCACCGCGAGCCGGAAGCGAATCCAGACGGGCGTAGCTTTTGCATGCGCGCTACGGGTCTGCAGGGCTCGACGTCGGGGAGTGGCATCGGCAGCAAGGTTCGACTGGGGCATGTACGTTGGCCCGCGTTCGCGAGCCGGCTGTTGAACATGGATCCATGCTAGGCCTGACGGCCTAAATTTGATGCAGCAATACCTCGGCCGCGTATCAAATTCCCATCAAGACGGACTGCTTCAGAACGTCTTGCTGATCGACGCCCATGCCGTCGCCTTGCCCATGTAGCGGCCCTTGGCGTTGGTATAGACCGTCTTGTCGGCATTGGTATCGATGTATGCCACCGACACTGAGAAGCCCTTGCCCAGGTCCTTGGTCAGGCCGAGCTTCCAGTCCGCGTACGACGCATCGGTGAACTGCACCTTCTGATAGCCCACGTGCGCATTCAGCGTCAGGCCCCACACATTGAGCGGCACGTTCGCCGACAGATCGGCATACCAGCTGTGCTTGCTGTCGGCAAACCCGAAGAGGTTCGTCGGCGCGTAGGAGTATTTCAGGAACACCGGGCCATAGCCGATGCCTGCGTACAGTTCGGTGGTATAGGGCCGCACATAGCCGGCCGGATAGTCGCCAGGATAGTAGTACTGCAGCACGCCGACGTCATAGTTCCAGTCGCCGCCGCCAAACGTGTTCTTGAAACCGCCATAGAAGTCCATCTCGATCGGCGCCGAGACATCGGGATTGCTGTCGCCGAGCCAGCTGATGTTCGAGTTCCAATTGCCGAGATAGAAGCCGGATTCGTGGCTGACATCGAAGCCACCCTGGATGGCCGGACGGCGATTGGTCTGCATCAGGCCGCGATAGCGGTACTCGGTGGCCAGCGCGACATTCGCGGTGACCGTCCATGCGGATGCCGGTTCGGCGGCCGGCTCAGGTGCGAACTGTGCGAGAACAGTGGTGGTGCTGAAGAAGCCAACCGAAGAGATCGCGGCCGTCATCCAGGCGGCCGGTTTGCGCAATGCTGTCATTGTTATCGAGGCAGAGTTGATAAGCTGCCCGCGGAGCACCGCGGGACAGCCTGCCACGATAAGGACCGGCACCTAAAATCGGTATCAAGAAACTTGCGGTGGGTGAAGGGATTGCAATAAAGAAGGGGTTTTGCCGAATTGAGGGGGTGTCGGGATTGGTATGTCGATGTTTTGCTGGCGTTGCCCGCAAGGGTTTGGGGGTTGGGATTGGGGTGTCGTTCTTGGCAGGCGCCGCTGTTTCGCCGGCGTAGCCGGCGACCTACTCTTTTGTCCGAGCGACAAAAGAGTAGGCAGAAAAGCGCGTCGTTGCCGCTGGCCATCAATTCCACGGTGGCAGTCGTTCAAACGGCTTTGGACGCCTGCGATGGTGGTCGGCCGTTCCAACCTGCTACGCAATGTGAGTCAGAACCTGTGCCTCGCGCGGCACGGCTTTTGGACGATCCCCAAGACGAACTCGGGTACAGCGTTTCAACCAGGTCAGTGGTGGGACGCCTTCGGCTGCGCTGCGCGCGCGTCGTCGTCTGGGGGCAAACTCATCAACGTCGCTGACGTCCGAGGTTCGTTTTTTTGCTCTACGCGCATGCATGCGCGGGCGTCTTCACCGAGGCGTGGTTTGCCCTGGGCCCACGCGCTCAGACTTGAGCTCTGCGCGTAGCGCAGCCGAA
>NZ_CAJPVI010000005.1 GCF_905397435.1 Cupriavidus numazuensis | reverse complement strand
CATGGTGATTGGAGGAATCGATGAACGGCACAACCACAAAGGCTATCTAAGCCTCAAAGTGTTACCCATGTGAGTGAACTCGTTTGTTACCCATGTGGTTGCTCCGTACATTTGGTTGCCCCAAAGGGGCGAATTTTTATCGTAGTGTGCTGAGGGTGTTGTACGGGTATGGGCTTCAGAGTCAGTCACGCTGCCTGCCGCGTGGGGCACGACCGTGGTCAGAATACAGCGCTGATTGAACGAGCCCTGCAAGCGTCTGTGGCCCCTGCTGCGAGCGATATCGCGTGATCGCCTTCGGCTGCGCTATGCGCAGAGCTCAAGTCTGAGCACGCAGGCCCAGGGCAAACCACGCCTCGGTGACGATGCCCGCGCATGCATGCGCGAAGTAGAGAAAGGACCTCGGACGAACCTGGGCGCCGGCGACGTTGATGAGCTCGCCTCCCGCCGACGACGTGCGCGCAGCGCAGCCGAAGGCGTCCCACCCCTGACCTGGTTGGAACGCTGTACCCGAGTCCGTCTTGGGGATTGTCCAAAAGTCGTGCCGCGCCAGGCACAGGTTCTGACTCACATAGCGTTAGCAGGTTGGAACGGCCGACCACCATCGCAGGCGTCCAAAGCCGTTTGAACCCCTGCCGCCGTGGAATTGATGGCCAGCGGCAACGACGCGCTTTTCTGCCTACTCTTTTGTCGCTCGGACAAAAGAGTAGGTCGCCGGCTACGCCGGCGAAACAGCGGCGCCTGCCAAGAACGATAACCCGGTCTCAACCAAAGCCCGCCAAGAGCAATAACCCCCCCACCAGAAACCCCCACACATGACCCCCCTCGGGGTTTGTCCCGACTTGCATGGTAATGCAATAATGTCGGGGTTATGCCGCCCGGCCGGGTTTGGCCGCGCTGCGCGGCAACCCCGTGCTTTCCCAGTTTCCAGAACGGAGCGTAATCACCATGGCAAAGAAGAACGAGATGAGCGTGAACATCGGTATTTCCGACAAGGACCGCAAGAAAATCGCGGAAGGCCTGTCGAAGCTGCTGGCTGACACCTACACCCTCTACCTCAAGACCCATAACTTCCACTGGAACGTGACGGGCCCCATGTTCAACACGCTGCATCTGATGTTCGAGACGCAGTACAACGAACTGGCGCTGGCCGTCGATTCCATTGCCGAGCGCATCCGCGCGCTGGGCTATCCGGCTCCGGGCACCTACAAGGAATACGCGCGCCTGTCGTCGATCCAGGAAGAGGAAGGCGTGCCGGAAGCGACCGAGATGATCCGCAAACTCGTCGAAGGCCAGGAAGCCGTGGTGCGCACCGCGCGCTCGATCTTCCCGATGGTCGACGCCGCCAGCGACGAACCGTCGGCCGACCTGCTGACCCAGCGCATGCAGACGCACGAAAAGACCGCGTGGATGCTGCGTTCGATGCTGGCCTGATGGCCGTCTGACCACCATGCTGGCCCAACGCGCCGCAACCGTCCTGGCTGCGGCGCGTTTTCGTTCGATGGCCGCCGTCCGTTGAACCCGTGCTCCTCCGATTCCTCTCGCCTCGCTGTCGCTGTGTTGCTCTCCTTCCCCCAAGCTCCCATGTCTGAACGCCTAGCCCTGTATGCGCGCCTCGTGCGCATCGACAAGCCCATCGGCACGCTGCTGCTGCTGTGGCCCACGCTGTGGGCGCTGTGGATGGCGGCCGGTGGCCCGCCGGCGCTGAGCGTGTTCTGCATCTTCTTTGCCGGTACGTTCCTGATGCGCTCGGCAGGCTGCGCGATCAACGACTACGCCGATCGCGACTTCGACAAGCACGTCAAGCGCACGAAGGAGCGGCCGCTGACCGCGGGAAAGATTGCCGCGTGGGAAGCCGTGCTGATTGCCGCCGTGCTCGCGCTGATCGCTTTCGCGCTGATCCTGCCGCTGAACAGCCTGACCAAATGGCTCGCGGTGGTCGCCGCGGTAGTGGCCGGTACGTACCCGTTCTTCAAGCGCTTTTTTGCGATTCCGCAGGCTTACCTGGGCATCGCGTTCGGCTTTGGTATTCCGATGGCATTTGCGGCCGTACAGGACCAGGTGCCGCTGGTGGCGTGGGTGATGCTGCTGGCGAATGTGTTCTGGGCGGTCGCCTATGACACGGCTTATGCGATGGTGGACCGCGACGATGATCTGCTGATTGGCATCAAGACCTCGGCCATCACATTCGGCCGCTTTGATGTGGCTGCGATCATGCTGTGCTACGCGGCCTTCCTGGTGCTGATGGGCTGGGCCGGCGTGACGCTGTCGCTGGGATGGCCGTACTGGGTGGGACTGGCTGCTGCGGCCGTCTGCGCCGGCTATCACTACACGCTGATCCGCGATCGGGATCGTATGCGCTGTTTTGCGGCGTTCCGCCACAACAACTGGCTGGGTGCCTGTGTGTTTGCGGGGACGGCGCTGGCCTACGCGATCCGCTAGGTTTTCTCCCCTCTCCCGCTCGCGGGAGAGGGGCGGGGGAGAGGGCAGGAGCTTCCACGAAGTGAAGGCTTTCGCATCGAGACGCGCTGGCCCTCTCCCCCAACCCCTCTCCCGTTCACGGGAGAGGGGAGCAGGTCGGCAGAATGGCGAGTGCCATCCGTGTCAGATTGAACGTCCGCTCAATCCTTCCCGAACTCTTCCCCCATCTCCTTCCCACGCGCCGCTGCAGCCTGCATGGCGCGCACGAATGCGTCGCCAATGCCGGCACTTTCCATGGCAGTCAGCGCCGCATACGTCGTGCCGCCCTTCGACGTCACGCGTTCACGCAGCGTAGCGACCGGTTCCGTAGACTGTCCGGCCAGCGTGGCCGCACCGAGGAAAGTCTGCACAGCCAACTCACGCCCTTGCTGCGCGCTCAGGCCAAGGTCCGTCGCCGCACGCTCCATCGCTTCGATGAAATAGAACACATAGGCCGGGCCACTGCCCGAAATGGCCGTGACGGCGTCGATCTGGTCGTCGCCATCGACCCATGCGCACTTGCCCACGGCCTCGGCTACGGCGGAAGCAATTGCGCGATCCTGCTGCGACAGTCCTGCCGGCGCGGCCAGGCCCGTCATGCCCATGCCCGACAGTGCGGGCGTGTTGGGCATGGCACGGACCAGGCGAGTGCGGCCACCGAGCCAGCGCTGCATGTCCTGCAGCCGGATGCCAGCGGCCACGCTGATCACGAGATTGCCGGCGCCGGTCGCAGGCAGATGCGGCAGCAGGCTGGCCGCGGCGTCGCGGAACTGCTGCGGCTTGACGGCAAGTACCAGCACGTCGGACGCGCCGAACGCCGCGTCGGGTGCGCCGGCAGCATGCACGCCGAGGTCGCGTGCCAGGCGCTGCTGTGCGTCGGGGAACGGATCGACCACGCGGATCGAACCGGCGGGCACGCCGCGGGCGATCAGGCCGCCGATCAGCGCGGTGGCCATATTGCCGCCGCCAAGGAAGCCGAAGGTCAGGGTGTCGAGCATGTCAGTCTCTGGCTGGAATGGTGTAGGGAAGTGCTGTCGTGGCGCTCACGCGCGTGCGCCGAAAATGGCCGTGCCGATGCGCACGATGGTGGCGCCTTCGACGATCGCGGCGTCCATGTCGCCCGACATGCCCATCGACAAGGTGTCGAGCGGCAGGCCGTCCGCGCGCAGCGATTGCAACAGGTTGCGCATGGCGGCAAACGGCTGGCGCTGGGCTGCAGGGTCGGTCGCCGGTTCGGGAATTGCCATGAGGCCGCGCAGTTGCAGGCCGGGCAGGGCGGCTACGGCGCGAGCCAGTTCCGGCACCTCGCCGGGAGCCACGCCGCTCTTGCTGGCTTCATGGCTGATATTCACCTGGATGCAGACCTGCAGCGGGGCCATGCCGGCCGGGCGCTGCTCCGACAGCCGTTGCGCGATCTTGAGGCGGTCGATCGCATGCACCCAGTCGAAATGTTCCGCCACGAGACGCGTCTTGTTGCTCTGCAGCGGCCCGATGAAGTGCCACGTGATCTGGCTGCGCAAGTCGGCCAGCGCGGCGATTTTCTCGACGCCTTCCTGCACGTAGTTTTCGCCGAAAGCGCGTTGTCCGGCTTCGAATGCCGCGCGCACGATGCCAGGCGCCACAGTCTTGGAAACGGCCAGCAGGGCCACGTCTTCGGGCGTCCTTCCGGCTTGTTGTGCCGCCGCCGCGATGCCGTGGTGCACAGCTTGCAAGTTGGCGGCGATTACAGACATAATCCGGCGGACATACAGAAGAAGTAAAAAGAAGTACTAAAAGTACTACATACAATTAATCGGGTGGGGTCATTATAGATGGACATCGCGCAGCTATTGGCTTTCGCAGTCAAGAACAAGGCGTCCGATTTGCATCTCTCGGCGGACATGCCGCCGATGGTACGTATCCACGGCGACATGCGGCGCATCAACGTCGCGCCCATGGCGCACAAGGACGTTCACGCCATGGTGTACGACATCATGAGCGATTCCCAGCGCAAGGTTTACGAAGAGCGGCTCGAGATCGATTTCTCGTTCGAGATCGGCGGCCTGTCGCGTTTCCGGGTCAACGCCTACAACACGCAGCGCGGCGCGGCCGCGGTGTTTCGTACGATTCCCTCCAAGGTTCTCACGCTCGAGGAACTGCGCGCGCCGGCGGTGTTCGCCGATCTGTGCATGAAGCCGCGCGGCCTGGTGCTGGTGACCGGTCCCACCGGCTCCGGCAAGTCCACCACGCTGGCGGCGATGGTGGACCACCGCAACGAAAACGACATGGGTCACATCCTCACGGTGGAAGACCCGATTGAATTCGTGCACCAGTCCAAGAAGAGCCTGATCAACCAGCGCGAACTGGGGCCTCACACGCATTCGTTCGCCAACGCGTTGCGCTCCGCGCTGCGTGAGGATCCGGACGTGGTGCTGGTCGGCGAACTGCGCGACCTGGAAACCATCCGCCTGGCGCTGACCGCAGCGGAAACCGGCCACCTGGTCTTCGGCACGCTGCACACGAGCTCCGCGGCCAAGACCATCGACCGCGTGGTCGACGTGTTCCCGCCCGAAGAGAAGGACATGGTGCGCACCATGATGTCCGAGTCGCTGGAAGCGGTGATCTCGCAGACGCTGCTCAAGACGCGCGACGGCAACGGCCGGACGGCGGCGCACGAGATCATGATCGCCACGCCCGCAATCCGCCACCTGATCCGCGAGAACAAGATCGCGCAGATGTACTCGATGATGCAGACCAGCAGCGGCCTGGGCATGCAGACGCTGGACCAGTGCCTGTCGGACCTGATCAAGCGCAGCATGATCAGCTACAGCGACGCGCGCGCCATTGCCAAGAATCCGGACGCCTTCATGGGCTGAGGCCCGCGCCGCGCCAGGCCGCGCCCTGCGCGCGGCCGCCATTCCGCCCATTTAGCAGGACCACGCCATGCTCGACCGCGAATCCGCCGCCAAGTACATCAACGACCTGCTCGAGCTCATGGTGAGCAATCGCGGGTCGGACCTGTTCATTACCTCCGACTTCCCGCCGGCCATCAAGGTCGACGGCAAGATCACGCCCGTCTCGCAGCAGCCGCTGAACCCTACGCAGGCGCTAGGCCTGGTGCGCTCGATCATGAACGAGCGCCAGGTCAAAGAGTTCGACGACAGCCGCGAATGCAACTTCGCTATCTCGGCGCCCAAGGCCGGCCGCTTCCGCGTGTCCGCGTTCATCCAGCAGGGCAAGGCCGGCATGGTGGTGCGGACGATCAACACGCGCATTCCGTCTGTGTCGGACCTGGACCTGCCGCCGACGCTGCACGAGATCGTCATGTCCAAGCGCGGCCTGGTGATCGTGACGGGCGCGACAGGCTCGGGCAAGTCGACCACGCTCGCGGCGATGCTTGACCACCGCAACGCGCATTCGTACGGCCACATCATCACGATCGAGGATCCGATCGAATACGTGCATGCGCACCAGAACTGCGTCGTCACGCAGCGCGAGGTGGGCATCGATACCGAGTCCTGGCATGTGGCGCTGAAGAACACGCTGCGCCAGGCACCCGATGTGATCCTGATCGGCGAAATCCGCGATCGCGAGACCATGGAATATGCGATGCAGTACGCGGAAACCGGCCACCTGTGCCTGGCCACGCTGCACGCCAACAATGCCAACCAGGCGATCGACCGCATCGTCAACTTCTTCCCCGAGGAAAAGCGTCAGCAGCTGCTGATCGACCTGTCGCTGAACCTGAAGGGCATGATCTCTCAGCGCCTGCTGCCGCGCGCAGGCCGCAAGGGGCGCGTGCCAGCCGTGGAGATCATGATCGGCACGCCGCTCGTGGCTGACCTGATCTTCAAGGGCGAGATCCACGAACTCAAGGAAGTGATCAAGAAGTCGCGCGAGCAGGGCATGATTTCTTTCGACCAGGCGTTGTTTGACCTGCACGAAAGCGGCAAGATCACGTATGAGGACGCGCTGCGCAATGCCGATTCGCTCAATGACCTGCGGCTGATGATCAAGCTGCACAGTACCACCAGGAAGGAAAGCGACCTGGGCGCCGGCACCGAGCACCTGAACGTGATCTGATCCGCGCGTCCGATCCAGGAGCCAAGCCGCATGAGCAATGTCTACCAGTTCGAAGCCAATTCCATTGCCGGGCAGCCCGTGCCGCTGTCGGAGTTCCGCGGCAAGGTACTGCTGATCGTCAACACCGCCAGCGAATGCGGCTTTACGCCGCAGTACGCGGGCCTGCAGGCCCTGCACGATGCGTACGCCGCGCGCGGGCTCGAGGTGCTCGGGTTCCCATGCAACCAGTTCGGCAAGCAGGAGCCCGGCGACGCGCAGCAGATCGGCCAGTTCTGCGAGTCGCGCTTCAGCGTCAAGTTTCCGATGTTCGCCAAGATCGACGTGAACGGGCCCGACGCGCACCCGCTGTACCAATGGCTGACCAGCGCGAAGCGCGGCGTGCTCGGCACGCAGGCGATCAAGTGGAATTTCACCAAGTTCCTGCTGCGCCGTGACGGCACGGTGTACAAGCGCTACGGGTCGATCACCAAGCCGGAAGATATCCGCGCGGATATCGAAACGCTGCTGGCCGATCCCGCCGCCTGACGCTACGCGCTACCCGCCATAAGCTATACGCCGCTGGCCCGCACCGCGCGCAGGAAGCCGTTGAGCGAGCGGTCCGGTGTTTCGTGGAAGTGGTCGTCGAGCATGCGGATGGCGCGGCAGCGGTCCAGGCGGAAGCTGCGGTAGTCGGTGCGCGTCGTGCACCATGCCGCCAGCAGCCACGCATTGCCCCAGAAAAACAGGCCGAGGGGCATCACCACGCGTTCGGTGATGCGCTGTTCAGCATCGCAGTAGTCGAGCAACAGCAGCTTCTGCGCGCCCAGCGCACCGTGCACGACGTCGAACGCTTCGCGTACCTGCGCGCGGTTGACATACTCCGGGGCGAACACGCGGCTTTGCTGCGCAGCCAGCCGGCGTGGCGGCGGCAGCGCGGCCATCAGTTTTTCGAGCGCGGGATCCGCCGCGGCCGCCAGCGCGCCGCCGCCCCAGGCCTTGAGCAGGCGCAGGCCGGCTACCAGCGCTTCGACTTCGAGGGCGGTGAACATCAGCGGCGGGACATCGAAATCGGCACGCAGCCGGTAACCGATGCCGGCCTCGCCCTCGACCGGCACGCCCGAGAGCGACAGTGCCTGGATATCACGGTAGACCGTGCGTTCGGACACGCCGAGCCGCTGCGCGAGCAACGCCGCCGTGGTCAGGCGGCGCCCGCGCAGGACCTGGACGATCTGGAACAGGCGGTCGGCGCGGCGGCTCATCGGTCCTCCGTTGTGACGGGCATCAGCCCGTGAACGGCTCGTGCAGGCCGATGCGGTTGCCCTCGCTGTCGGCGATATGCGCGATGCGCCCGATGTCGCCGGGCAGTTGCAGCGGGCCGAACACGGTCTTGCCGCCAGCATGGGCCACGCGCTGCAGCAGCGCATCGAGCCCGGGCGCATGCAGGTAAGGCACCGGGCCGTAGTGCTGGCTGGGTCGGTAGCCCTCTCCGGCCACGAGCGCGCCGCCGGGGTCAGGGTTCGGGAACACCGCCATGTCGACCTGGCTCATGGTTTCGCGCTTGAGCGTCGTTTCGAATACCTGCTCGTAGAAGTGGATCGCACGCTGCATATCGACGACGGGGATCTCCAGCCAGTTGATCAGACCGTTGCTCATGATGGACTCCTGGGTCACGGGGAAAGGAGTCCGCATCTTGCGCGGGGGCTGCTGACAGCGTCCTGTCAGGAGCGTGTCAGCACGCTCAGTGCGGCATCCAGGCTGCCAGCACCGGCACCATGATGGCAGTCAGCACGCCGTTGAGCCCCATGCCCAGCGCGGCGAACGCGCCAGCTTCCTGGTTCACCTGGAATGCGCGCGCGGTGCCGATGCCGTGCGCCGCCACGCCCGTGGCGAAACCGCGTACCGTGTAATCGCGGATGCGCAGCAGGTTCAGCAGGCTGGTGGCGCTGACTGCGCCGATGATGCCGGTGGCCATCACCAGCACTGCGGTCAGCGAGGGCAGCCCGCCGATCTTCTCGGCCACGCCCATGGCGATCGGGATCGTCACCGACTTCGGCGCGAGCGACAGCACCGTCTCGCGCGACGCGCCGAGCAGCCATGCGATGCCAACCGCCGATACCACCGCGACCAGCGAGCCGGCGACGAGGCCGACCAGCAGCGGGAACACATGCGTGCGCAGCTTGGGCAGTTGCAGATAGAGCGGCACGGCCAGCGCCACGGTGGCGGGGCCGAGCAGGAAGTGCACGAACTGCGCGCCGTCGAAGTAGGTCTTGTACGGCGTGCCCGTGACCGTCAGCACCGTGACCAGCAGTGCCACCGCGATCATCACCGGGTTGGCCAGCGGCGAGAAGCGCGAGCGCTCGTAGATGCGGAACGCGAACACATAAGCCAGCAGCGTCGCGGTCAGGCCGACCAGCGGGCTCGCGGCCAGGTAGACCCAGATCTCGTTGAGGCGGGGCGTCATCATGCCTGTTCTCCGCTGTGGTCGGCAGCCTGTGCGGCCGGCTCCTTCGGCTTGCGCATCAGCATGCGCGTGACCACGGCCGTGGTCGCGATGGCGAGCCACGTCGATACGACGAGTGCGATCAGGATCGGCATCCACTCGCCTTCGATGCGGTTCGCGTGGACCATGATGCCGACGCCGGCCGGCACGAACAGCAGCGACAGGTGCTTGAGCAGTTCGCTGGTCGTGCCCTGGATGATGGGCAGCAGGCGGTCGTCGAAGACGAGCCAGCCGAACAGCATGATCATGCCCAGCACGGGGCCGGGCACGGGCAGGTGCAGCGCGTAGCTGATCACCTCGCCGACGGATTGGAAAACCAGGAGGATGGCAAAGGTCTGGAGCATGAGGGCGTCTTGGTTGTACTGTTTCTCCCCTCTCCCTATGGGAGAGGGGTCGGGGGAAAGGGCCGGCGCGTCTTGAGGCGATATCGCCCGATGAACCGCTTGCCCTCTCCCCCGCCCCTCTCCCGCAAGCGGGAGAGGGGAGACAACCACGCCCCGGGGCTGTTCAGCCCAGCATCTTGTCCACCAGTTCGATCCAGTGCACGACCGGCGTTTCAGTGCCGCCCTGCAGGTGGGTGATGCAGCCGATATTGGCCGACACGATGGCTTCGGGCTCGGTGGCCTGCAATTTGGCGAGCTTGTCGTCGCGCAGGCGGTAGGCCAGTTCCGGCTGCAACACGGAATACGTGCCCGCCGAGCCGCAGCACAGGTGGCTGTCAGCGCAGAGTTTGACTTCCACGCCGAGGCCGGTCAAGAGTGCTTCGACCTTGCCGCGGATCTGCTGGCCGTGCTGGAGCGTGCACGGCGGGTGGTAGGCCACGCGGCGGCCGTCGCGCGGCACCGCGCCAGCGCGCTTGTGCAGCATGTCGGCGAAGTCCGGCAGGATCTCCGACAGGTCGCGCGTGAGCGCCGAGACGCGGCGCGCGCGCTCGGCGTACTTCGGGTCGTTGCGCAGCAGGTGGCCATAGTCCTTGACCATGGCGCCGCAGCCCGACGCGGTCATGACGATGGCTTCCGCGCCTGCCTCGATATGCGGCCACCATGCATCGATATTGCGCCGCATATTGTCGAGTCCGCCGTCGTGGTCGCCGGTGTGGAAGCGGATGGCGCCACAACAACCGGCTTCGCGCGCCACGATCAGTTGTACGCCGACACGGTCGAACACGCGCGCGGTTGCGGCATTGATGTTGGGCGACATGGCCGGCTGCACGCAACCGTCGAGCAACAGCATCTTGCGTGCATGCGCGGTGCGTGGCCACTGGCCCGGTTCCGCGGTCTTGCTGAGTTCGGGCACCTTGTTGCGCAGCGTGGGCGGCAGCATCGGGCGCACCATCTGGCCGAGCTTGAGCGCAGTGCCGAACAGCGCGGGCCGCGTCAGGCTTTCGCGCAGCACCCAGCGCGTGATGCGTTCGCCCGCTGGGCGGCGGATGCCACGCGCCTCGAGCTGTTCGTCCACGACCTGCCGGCCGATGTCCACGAGCCGCCCGTAGCGCACGCCTGAAGGACACGTCGATTCGCAGTTGCGGCACGTCAGGCAGCGATCCAGGTGCAGCCGCGTGCTTTCGCTGACGGCGTTGCCCTCCAGCACCTGCTTCATCAGGTAGATGCGCCCGCGCGGGCCGTCGAGCTCGTCGCCGAGCAACTGGTAGGTCGGGCAGGTGGCAGTGCAGAAGCCGCAGTGCACGCATTTGCCGACGATGGACTTGGCTTCCTCGCCTTCGGGCGTATTGCGGAGAAAATCGGCCAGGGTCGTTTGCATGGTGTGGGGTGGGTTTGCCTTGGCGTTGAACGGGGCGCGCGGCTCAGAGGCCGGGATACATGCGCTGCGGATTGAAGATGCCGGCCGGATCGAAGGTGGCCTTCAGCCGCGCGTGGATCGCGGCCAGCGGCGAGGCCAGCGGTGTAAACACGCCGACCGACTTGTCGCCGTTGCGGAACAGCGTGGCATGGCCGCCAACTGCTTGCGCGATGCCACGCACGAGCCCGGCATGGTTGCCGTCCAGGCCAGCATCAGGCAGCCACCAGCGCTGCCCGCCGCTCCATTCGACCAGTTGGGAACCGGGCAGGTCCAGCGGCGCCGATGTCGGCGGTACGGCCACGCGCCACAGTGCGCGGCCCTGCAGCGCCGGCGCGAAGAACGCATGCGTCTGTTCGCGCAGCGACTGCCAGAACGCCACGCCTTCGTCCTGCGCGACGGCCTCGCCGCCAAGCCGCGTGCGTGCGGCACGCACGGCGGCGGTAGCGCCCGACAGCCGCACATGCAGCACGCCTTCATGCCACGCCGATGCCGCGATCGGCAGGGGCTGGCCGCCCCACTGGTTGATGCGGTCGATGGCCTCGGCCTGGCTCATCGCGAAGCGCAGCGTGGCGTCGCCGAACGGCGTCGGCAACACCTTGATCGAGACTTCGAGAATCAGCCCCAGCGTGCCGAGCGATCCCGCCAGCAGCCGCGACACGTCATAGCCCGCGACGTTCTTCATCACCTGGCCGCCGAAGCTCATGACCTCGCCGTGGCCATCCATCATCTGCGCGCCCAGTACGAAGTCGCGCAGCGCGCCGACCGATTGCCGGCGCGGACCCGACAGGCCCGCGGCCACGGCACCGCCCAGCGTCGCGCTGCTCGCCTGGCCCGGGGCAGCGAAATGCGGCGGCTCGAAGGCCAGCATCTGACGCTTCTCCGCGAGCGCGGCCTCGATCTCGGCCAGCGGCGTGCCGCAGCGCGCGGTGATCACGAGCTCGGCGGGATCGTATTCGACGATGCCGCGGTACGCGCGCGTATCGAGCAGCGCGCCGTCCATGGCCTGGCCATAGAAGTCCTTGCTGCCGCCGCCGCGCAGTCGCAGCGGCGTGCGCGTCTCGGAGGCATGCCGTACGGCATCGCGGAGGGCGTCGAGAGTGGCTTGCATGTGGGTCCGGTTCTCTATCGTGCAGGTACGTGTTGCCCGTGGGTCAGGCGTCTTTCCGGCGACCGCCGGCGGGCCCGCCCGGTACTTCGGGGCGGTCGTTCTGGTACTCGGGCAGGTTGCTGCCGCAATGCTTGCAGTACAGCGCATCGGCATCGTGCCCTTCGGTCAGGCAGTGCGTGCAGGTGCGCGTGGTGAGCGGACGCTTCATGATGCTGGCGGCCAGCTCGGCGCCGACGATGCCGGTCGGGAACGCGATGATGCCGTAGCCGAGCAGGATCGTCAGCGAGGTGATGAACTGCCCCAGCGGCGTCTTCGGCACCATGTCGCCGAAGCCGGTCGTGGTCAGCGTCACCACGGCCCAGTACATGCTCACGGGAATGCTCGTGAAGCCGTGCTGCGGGCCTTCGACTACGTACATCACGGTGCCGAGGATCACTGTGATGATGAACACCGTGCCCAGGAACACGAAGATCTTGCGCCGGCTGTTGGCGAGCGCGCGGTACAGGATCTCGGCTTCCTCGAAGTACACCGTGAGCTTGAGGATCCGGAACACGCGCAGCAGCCGCAGCAGCCGTACATCGATCAGGAACGCAAGCTCCGGCAGGAAGAACGCGAGCCACGTCGGCATGATCGAGATGAAATCGATGACGCCGAAGAAGCTGAACACATAGCGCCATGGCCGCTGCACCACCAGGATCCGCATCACGTATTCGGCCGTGAACAGCAGCGTGAACATCCACTCGAGCACCGTGAAGAGCGTGCGCAGGTGTTCGTTCACGCCTTGCAGGCTGTCGACCATCACGATCAGCACGCTCGCCACGATGGCGACCAGCAGCGTGATGTCGAACAGCCGGCCCTCGCGCGTGTCGGCTTCGAAGATGATCGTGTACCAGCGCTCGCGCCAGCCGGTCTCGGGCCGGCCCAGGCGCTGGCGCAGGGTCTGGTTGGTCTCGCGGTGCGGCATGGCTGGCGCGTCGTTCAGAAGCGCGGCAGGTCGGGGTGGGGCAGCAGGCCCTTCTTCACGTGCATCTTGCCGTATTCGGCGCAGCGCGCGAGCGTGGGGATGGCCTTGTCCGGGTTTAGCAGTCGCGCCGGGTCGAAGGCGGCCTTGACGCCGAAGAACGCATCGCGCTCGGACGGCGAGAACTGCACGCACATCGAGTTGAGCTTTTCCACGCCCACGCCGTGTTCGCCGGTGACGGTGCCGCCCAGTTCCACGCACGCTTCCAGGATGTCGGAGCCGAACAGCTCGGCACGGTGCCATTCGTCCTGGTCCGAGCCATCGAACAGGATCAGCGGATGCATATTGCCGTCGCCGGCATGGAACACGTTGATGCAGCGCAGCGCGTACTTGCGCTCCATTTCCTCGATGCGCCGCAGCAGCGTGCCGATGTGCTTGCGCGGGATGGTGCCGTCCATGCAGTAATAGTCGGGCGAGATGCGGCCCGCGGCAGGGAACGCGTTCTTGCGGCCGCTCCAGAAGCGCAGGCGCTCGGCTTCGTTCTGCGACACCACGATGCGCGTGCAGCCCGAAGCGGTCAGCACCGCGCTCATGCGCTCGATTTCTTCGGCGACTTCCTCGGGCGTGCCGTCGGACTCGCACAGCAGGATCGCGGCGGCGTCGAGGTCATAGCCAGCATGGACGAACTCCTCCACGGCGGCCGTGGCAGGCTTGTCCATCATCTCCAGGCCTGCCGGGATGATGCCGGCCGCGATGACCGCGGCCACCGCGTTGCCGCCTTTTTCCACGTCGTCGAAGCAGGCCATGATCACCTGCGCGAGTTGCGGCTTCGGGATCAGCCGCACGGTGACTTCCGTGACCACGGCCAGCATGCCTTCGGAGCCGATCATCGCGGCGAGCAGGTCGAGGCCCGGCGAGTCCGGCGCTTCGGAGCCAAACACGACGACCTCGCCTTCCATCGTCACCGCGCGCACGCGCAGCACGTTATGCACGGTCAGGCCGTATTTCAGGCAGTGCACGCCGCCCGAATTTTCGCTGACGTTGCCGCCGATGGTGCAGGCGATCTGCGACGACGGATCGGGCGCGTAATACAGGTTGAAGGGCGCGGCGGCGTCGGAGATGGCCAGGTTGCGCACGCCCGGCTGGACCACGGCGGTGCGCGAGTGCGGGTCCACCTTCAGGATGCGCTTGAACTTGGCCAGCGACAGCACCAGCCCTTCGGCGATCGGCATGGCGCCGCCGGACAGGCTGGTCCCCGCGCCGCGCGGCACCACGGGCACGCTGAGCCTGTGGCACAGGCGCAGGATCGCGCAGACCTGTTCCTCGGTATCGGGCAGGGCCACGGCCATCGGCACCTGGCGGTAGGCGGCCAGGCCGTCGCACTCGTAGGGGACGGTGTCTTCCGGCTTCCACAGCAATGCGGCGTCGGGCAGGATCTGCGCAAGGCCCGCCAGCAGCGCGCTGCGGCGGCCGTCGGCGGCGCCGTTACCGGCGGGGGTGGCGCCGGTGCTCAGTGGGGCTTCGTGCGGGGCATTCATGGCAACTCCTGTGGGCCTGTCTGCGAGGCCGGCGTGCGGCCGGAGGGGACGGGTGACTATAGCGCAGCGCTTGCGCCGCCAGCACGCCCCGGTACGTGAATTCGGCACGGCAGGCCGATCAAAAATGCTCATCATGGCTGCCGCCCAACCTGTGGGCCGGGCCTGCCAGATCAGCGTAGCACCGCCGGGCGCGTGCAGGAAAGGCCGCGCCGCGCGGCGTCAGGATGCGGTCGTGGCCGGCAGCCGGTACACCATGTCGAGCTTGTCGTGGAAGTGCGGCGCAACGTACAGCGCTTCGGGTTCCAGGCCAAAGCGCACGAAGCCGAGCGATTCATACAGGCGCACCGCTCCGGTACTGCCCGCGTTGACGCACAGCGTGACCTGGCGCACGTCCGGCATGGATGCGGCGCGTTGCAGCGCGACTTCCATCAGCGCGCGGCCGAGTTTGCGGTCGCGCCACGCGGGCGCAATGTACATGCCCCAGATGAACGCCTTGTGCCGGTGCTTGCGCTTGGCTTCGCGCAGTACGCCGACCACGCCGGCCAGTTCGCTGCCGTCAAAGGCGCCAAACACCGCTCCGTCGTCGTTCGCGGCAAGACGCCCGGCCACGACCTCGATCGGCAGGTCCGTTTCCTCTTCCAGGCTGGACGCGAATGCTTCGGGCGCCTCGACCAGACCGGCCAGGCGCAGGGCCTGGAACGCGGGAGCATCGGCGGGGGTCAGCAGGCGCAGTTCCATGGCGAATCTTGTCCTTACCAGTCCAGGCTCAGGAGCCAGTCGACGAAATAGCGCGCCTCAGGCTTGAGCGGGGCCTGCTCGCGCTCGACGATGTAGTAGCCGTGCGGCGACACCGATTCGATATCCAGCAGCCTGACCATCTGCCCCAACGACAGCCAGTGCCGCGCCATGCGCTGGCGCACAAGCGCCACGCCCTGGTTGGAGGCGACCGCTTCCAGCATCAGGCCGATATCGTTGAGTTGCGGACCGGTCTGCGGCTCGGGCCAGTCCAGGCCGGCGGTCTCGAACCAGGGCTTCCACGGCTCCAGCGGGCTGCGGAGCAGCACCAGCCCGTGCAGGTGCTCGGGCTTGGTGATCGCTCGGCCATTGACGCGCTCGTAATACTCGCGCCCGCACGCCGGGAATACGGGCTCCACCAGCAGCTTGGTCGTCTTCAGGTCCGGATAGCGGCCAGTGCCGTAGCGGATCTCGACATCGGTGTCCTCGGCCTTCACGTCGAGGAACGGGATAGCCAGGTGCAGCTCGATGTCGATATGCGGATACAGCGCGCCGAACTCGGGCAGGCGCGGCACCAGGTGCTGGCGCCCGAACGTCGGCGGGATCGCCACGCGCAGCCGCGTGCGCATCTTGTTGTACTCGGGCCGCGCCAGTTCGTTGAGCGACTTGAGCGCGTCCTGCACGTTGCGCAGATAGCGCGTGCCGGCCGCGGTCAGGCGCAGCGCGGCGTTCGAACGCACGAACAGGTCCTCGCCCCAGAGTTCTTCCAGGTTCTTGATGCGGTGCGACACCGCGCTGGGCGTGACCGACAGTTCCTCGGCCGCGCGCGCGAAACTGCCCAGGCGCGCCGCGGCTTCGAAGGCCACCAGCAGGTGCAGAGGCGGGACGCGGTTGAACATCGAAGCCATGCCGCTCAGCCCGCCGGGCCGCGCACGGAGCGGAAGATCTTGCCCGGGTTCAGGATGCCGTTCGGATCGAGCGCTTGCTTGATCACGCGCATCAGGTCCAGCGCGTCTTCGCCATGCTCGCGCACGAGGAAGTCCATCTTGTGCAGGCCGACGCCATGCTCGCCGGTACAGGTGCCACCCATCGCCAGCGCGCGTTCGACGATGCGGCGGTTTATCTCCTCGGCCTCGGCCATCTCTTCGGGCTTGTCGGGGTCGATCAGGATCGCCACGTGGAAATTGCCGTCGCCGACGTGGCCGACGATCGGGCACGGCAGCGACGAGGCGACCAGGTCCTTCTCGGTCTCGGCCACGCAGTCGGCCAGGCGTGAGATCGGCACACACACGTCGGTGGTCACCGCGCGGCAGCCCGGCTTGAGCTGCAGCATCGCGAAATACGCAGTATGGCGCGCATTCCACAGCCGGCTGCGATCCTCAGGCCGCGTGGCCCATTCGAAGTCCTGGCCGCCATGCTCGGCGGTGATCTGCTGCACGGTCTCGGCCTGTTCGCGCACGCCGGCCTCGGTGCCGTGGAACTCGAAGAACAGGTGCGGCATTTCGGGCAGCGTCAGATTGTCGTGCCGGTTGATCGCGCGGATCGCCAGTGCATCGACAAACTCCACGCGCGCAATCGGCACGCCGAGCTGAATGGTCTGGATCACGGCCTGCACGGCGCTGCTCATGCTCGGGAATGCGCAGACCGCGGCGGAAATCGCTTCGGGCTGCGGGTACAAGCGCACGGTCACCTCGGTGATGATGCCGAGCGTGCCTTCGCTGCCAATGAACAGGCGCGTCAGGTCATAGCCCGCCGACGACTTGCGCGCATGCGTGCCGGTGTGGATCACGCGCCCGTCTGCGGTCACTACGGTCAGCGCGAGCACGTTCTCGCGCATCGTGCCGTAGCGCACCGCGTTGGTCCCGGAGGCCCGCGTCGCGCACATGCCGCCCAGCGACGCATCCGCGCCCGGGTCGATCGGGAAGAACAGGCCGGTGTCCTTGATCTCCTGGTTGAGTTGCTTGCGTGTGACGCCCGGCTGCACGGTCACGGTCAGGTCTTCCGGCTGGATTGCCAGCACCTTGTTCATCTGCGACAGGTCCAGGCTGATGCCGCCGGCTACGGCCAGCAGGTGCCCTTCGAGCGAGGAGCCCGCGCCATAGGGAATCAGCGGTACGCCATGCTCGTTGCACAGGCGGGCCACCTCGGCCACTTCCCCGGTGTTGTGTGCAAACACCACGCCGTCCGGCAGCGCCGGCGGGAACGGCGATTCGTCGCGGCCATGGTGCTCGCACACGCCGGCGGAGGTCGAGAAGCGGTCGCCGAAACGCGACTGCAGCGCGTCACGCAAGGCAGACGGCAATGGGCGGCGAGCCAGGGCGGCGTGTGGCGCGGGGTGGTTCATGCGGGTCTCCGGCGGGTCGCTGCGCGATGCGGCAGGCTTCCGGAACCGTCGGCGGGTGTCGGCGGCGTCGGCGACGGAAGGGGCGCGACCCGGTTATCGATTGGGGGAATATCGCCATTCTACGCCGCGCGGCGCCTGATGCACCCCCGCACTTTGCCGGGGTGGCGGGCGTTCCGGCGGGCATTCCGGCGGCGCAATCCGTTCGCGCGGGAGGCAAAGGGCGCCATAATGCGCGCCATCACAGAGACTTCCAGAGGAGACCGGCATGGGCCACCGCCTGTCCAAGATTGCCACCCGCACCGGCGACGCCGGCACCACCGGCCTCGGCGACGGCAGCCGCACGGGCAAGGACAGCCTGCGCATCGCCGCCATCGGGGATGTGGACGAACTCAATTCGCAGATCGGCGTGCTGCTCACGGAAACGCTGCCGGAAGATGTGCGCGGCGCAATGCTGCATATCCAGCATGACCTGTTCGACCTGGGCGGCGAACTCTCCATTCCAGGCTACACGCTGCTCAAGCCGGAGCAGGTGGCACAGCTCGACGTCTGGCTGGAACACTACAACGCCGGCCTGCCGCGGCTGGCCGAATTCATCCTGCCGGGTGGCAGCCGTGCCGCAGCGCTCGCCCACGTCTGTCGTACGGTCTGCCGTCGTGCCGAGCGCGCGCTGGTCGCGCTTGGTGCTATCGAAGCGCTCAATGAGGCACCCCGCCAGTATTTGAACCGCCTGTCCGACCTGATGTTCGTGCTGGCCCGTGTGCTCAACCGCGTCGACGGCGGTACCGACGTGCTGTGGCAGCGCGGGCGTGATACGGCGAACGCACCGGATAAAAGTGATTAATGAAGTTCTTTTTGCCGTCGACATCGTGGTTCGACGGCCCTACGGTCCGCGTTGCTCAAGGCTGAGGGCGGGCTTGCCGTTGATCGGACGGAAGTAACCGAGAAAATTACTCGGATTTGCGAATTCCGCCCTTGAAATGGCCCCGGACGGCCACATTTCGCACTCAGGATGAATTGCAGCCGCGCGGATAGCGATGGCTCAATAGGAGAGAATAAATGGGTAAGATCATCGGTATCGACCTCGGTACCACCAATAGCTGCGTGTCGATCCTGGAAGGCAACACGCCCAAGGTCATCGAGAATTCGGAAGGCACCCGCACCACGCCGTCGATCATCGCTTACATGGAAGACGGCGAGATCCTGGTCGGTGCCCCCGCCAAGCGCCAGGCCGTCACGAATCCGCGCAACACGCTGTATGCCGTGAAGCGCCTGATCGGCCGCAAGTTCGAAGAGAAGGAAGTCCAGAAGGACATCGGCCTGATGCCGTATTCCATCGTCAAGGCCGACAACGGCGACGCATGGGTCGGCGTGCGCGACCAGAAGCTGGCGCCGCCGCAGGTGTCCGCGGAAGTGCTGCGCAAGATGAAGAAGACCGCCGAGGATTACCTGGGCGAGCCGGTCACCGAGGCCGTGATCACGGTGCCCGCGTACTTCAACGACTCGCAGCGCCAGGCGACCAAGGACGCCGGCCGCATCGCGGGCCTGGACGTCAAGCGCATCATCAACGAGCCGACCGCGGCCGCGCTGGCGTTCGGCATGGACAAGAACGAGAAGGGCGACCGCAAGATCGCCGTGTATGACCTCGGCGGCGGCACCTTCGACATCTCGATCATCGAGATCGCGGACGTGGACGGCGAGAAGCAGTTCGAAGTGCTGTCGACCAACGGCGACACCTTCCTGGGCGGCGAAGACTTCGACCAGCGCATCATCGACTACATCATCGGCGAGTTCAAGAAGGAACAGGGCGTCGACCTGTCGAAGGACGTGCTGGCCCTGCAGCGCCTGAAGGAAGCCGCTGAAAAGGCCAAGATCGAACTGTCGAGCTCGCAGCAGACCGAGATCAACTTGCCGTACATCACGGCCGATGCGTCGGGTCCGAAGCACTTGAACCTGAAGATGACGCGCGCCAAGCTCGAGTCGCTGGTCGAAGAGCTGATCACGCGCACCATCGAGCCGTGCCGCACCGCCATCAAGGATGCGGGCGTCAAGGTCAGCGAGATCGACGACGTGATCCTGGTCGGCGGCATGACCCGCATGCCCAAGGTGCAGGAACAGGTCAAGGAGTTCTTCGGCAAGGAAGCGCGCAAGGACGTGAACCCGGACGAAGCCGTGGCCGTCGGTGCCGCGATCCAGGGTTCGGTGCTGTCGGGCGACCGCAAGGACGTGCTGCTGCTGGACGTGACGCCGCTGTCGCTGGGTATCGAGACCCTGGGCGGCGTGATGACCAAGATGATCACCAAGAACACCACCATCCCGACCAAGCATGCGCAGGTGTTCTCGACCGCTGACGACAACCAGCCGGCCGTGACCATCAAGGTGTTCCAGGGCGAGCGTGAAATGGCGACCGGCAACAAGCTGCTGGGCGAGTTCAACCTCGAAGGCATCCCGCCGTCGCCGCGCGGCACGCCGCAGATCGAGGTGTCGTTCGACATCGACGCGAACGGCATCCTGCACGTGGGCGCCAAGGACAAGGCGACCGGCAAGGAAAACCGGATCACCATCAAGGCGAATTCGGGCCTGTCGGAAGACGAGATCCAGCGCATGGTGAAGGACGCCGAGGCCAACGCCGAGGAAGACAAGAAGGCCCGCGAGCTGGCTGATGCCCGTAACCAGGCCGACGCGCTGATCCATTCGACCAAAAAGGCCGTGGCCGAATACGGTGACAAGCTGGAAGCCGGCGAGAAGGAAAAGATCGAAGCTGCGATCAAGGAACTGGAAGACGCCGCACGCGGCGGCGACAAGGCCGAGATCGACGCCAAGGTCACCGCGCTGTCGGAAGTCAGCCAGAAGCTGGGCGAGAAGGTCTACGCCGACATGCAGGCGAAGGCCGGCGAGCAGGGCGCGGCCGGTGCAGCCGGCGCGGGTGCCCAGCAGCAAGCCCAGCCGCAGGACGACAACGTGGTCGACGCCGAGTTCAAGGAAGTCAACGACAAGAAGTAATCGGGAAAGGGCGGCGGCGCGGGCATGCGCCGGCGCCGCCCCCGTCCCGACGCCGGGCGACGGACATCGGACCCAGCGGGAAACCGCCGTCGGATGCCTCGCTCGGCTTTTTTGCTATTCGCCCCGAACCGTTTCCTGGCGGTTCCGGGCCATAAGGTAATGAGCCACCATGGCAAAACGTGACTACTACGAAGTGCTCGGGGTAGGCAAGAACGCGAGCGAAGACGAGATCAAGAAGGCTTATCGCAAGCTCGCGATGAAATACCACCCGGACCGCAATCCGGACAGCAAGGAATCCGAGGAAAAATTCAAGGAGGTCAAAGAGGCCTACGAGATGCTTTCCGACGCCGAGAAGAAGGCGGCCTACGACCAGTATGGCCATGCCGGTGTCGATCCGAACATGGCAGGCGGCTTTGGCGGCGCCGGCGGCTACGGCGGATTTGCCGAGGCATTCGGCGATATCTTCGGCGACATCTTCGGCCAGCAAGGTGGCGGCGGGCGTCGCGGTGGTGGTGGGCCGCAGGCCTATCGCGGCGCCGACCTGCGCTACAGCATGGAGATCTCGCTGGAGCAGGCCGCCCACGGCCACGAGGCACAGATCCGCGTGCCGCACTGGGATGACTGCGACCACTGCCACGGCAAGGGCGCGGAACCCGGTTCGAGCGTGGAAACCTGCCCGACCTGCCACGGCGCTGGCCAGGTGCGCGTGTCGCAGGGTTTCTTCACCATGCAGCAGACCTGCCCGAAGTGTCACGGCAGCGGCAAGTTCATCCCGAAGCCATGCACCAAATGCCACGGCCAGGGCAAGCTGAAGTCGCAGAAGACGCTGGAAGTGAAGATTCCGGCCGGCATCGACGAAGGCATGCGCATCCGCTCGTCCGGCAACGGCGAGCCGGGTATCAACGGCGGCCCGCCGGGCGACCTGTATGTGGAAGTCCACATCAAGCAGCATGCGGTGTTCGAGCGCGACGGCGACGACCTGCACTGCCAGATGCCGATTTCCTTCGCCACCGCGGCGCTGGGCGGCGACCTGGAAGTGCCGACGCTGAATGGCAAGGCCACCTTCCCGGTGCCTGAAGCCACCCAGTCGGGCAAGACGTTCCGCCTGCGCGGCAAGGGCATCAAGGGCGTGCGCTCGGGCTATCCGGGCGACCTCTACGTGCATGTGAACGTGGAGACACCGGTCAAGCTGACCGACGGCCAGAAGGACATGCTGCGCCAGTTCGACCGCTCGGTGCACGAAGGCGGCTCGCGCCACAGTCCGCAGGAGCAGTCCTGGCTGGACAAGGTGAAGAGCTTCTTCAGCTAAGCCAACCCCGCAAGACCGGCCACGCAAGCGCGTGGCCGGTTTGCTTTTGTGCCCCAACCCGGGCCGGCAGCGCATAATGCAGTCGCTGCGCATTTTCCTGCCTTCCTGCCGTGCCTCCGTCGCTTTCCTGCCCCGATTCCCAACC
This sequence comes from Cupriavidus numazuensis, assembly GCF_905397435.1. GTDB lineage: Bacteria > Pseudomonadota > Gammaproteobacteria > Burkholderiales > Burkholderiaceae > Cupriavidus > Cupriavidus numazuensis. The sequence goes on along the minus strand of NZ_CAJPVI010000005.1, from coordinate 176,548 downwards.
GTTCGTGCTGCTGGACGATGCCACTGCGCCGCGCGGCGCAGCGACGTCTCGTCTTTACACCGGCTTCGTCCGCGAAGACGTGCTGCCCGCCGGCAGCGACGTCGCGGAGATCGACGTGTTGCTTGCTGAGGGCTGGCGCCAGGGCTGGTACGCGACGCTGTTCGCACCCTATGAATTCGGTGGCGCGCTGGTGGGCGCGCCGGTGCATACGGACGACAAGCTGCCGTTCCATGACGGCACCATGCGCGTGCTCTGGTTCCGCAAGATGGAGCGGCTCGACCGCGATGCCGTGCTCGCCTGGCTGCCTGCACCTGATGCACAGGCACCCGCGGGGTTGATGCATGTCGCCGCCGAGTCCTCGCGCGAGGCCTTCGATACCGCGATCGCTCGCATCCACGCATGGATCGAAGCCGGCGACACCTACCAGGTCAATTTCACGCAGCGGCTCGCGTTCTCGTCCTTTGGCGATCCACGCGCGCTCTATGCTGCATTGCGCGCCGCGCAGCCGGTGCCTTATGGCGTACTGGCCCACCTGCCCGGTGATGGCTGGGTACTGTCGCTATCGCCCGAGCTCTTCGTGCAGCACGATGGAAGCGGCCGCCTGCTGACACGTCCGATGAAGGGCACCGCGCCGCTGTCCGGGGATCCCGGGCAGGACGCACAAGCCGCCGCCGGTCTGGCCGCCGATGCCAAGAACCGCGCGGAAAACGTGATGATCGTGGACCTGCTGCGCAATGACCTCGGACGCATTGCGCAGCCAGGCAGCGTGGCGGTGCCGGACCGCTTTGCCGTGCAGCCGTTCGGCGCCGTGCTGCAGATGACCTCGACCGTCACGGCAACGGCACGCGCTGACACCCGCTTCGGTGAACTGTTCCGCGCGCTGTTCCCATGCGGCTCGATCACCGGCGCGCCCAAGCGGCGCACCATGCAGATCATTGCCGAGCTCGAACCCACGCCGCGCGGCCTCTACACCGGTGCGATCGGCTGGCTCGATGCGCCGGGGCCCGATGATAGCGACCTGTGCCGCTTTGCCATGTCCGTGGCCATTCGTACGCTCGTGCTGTCGCCGCGTGCGGCGGATGGTTTGCGCGCTGGCGAGATGGGTGTCGGGGGCGGCATCGTGCACGACAGCGTGGCGGCAGACGAGTTTGCCGAGTGCGGCTGGAAGGCCCGCTTCCTGACCCGCCATGATCCGGGCTTCACGCTGTTCGAGACTATGCGTGTCGAGGACGGCCGTTGCCTTCGGCTCGATCGTCATCTCGCGCGGTTGGCCTCGTCATGTGCGGCGCTCGGGTTTGCCTTCGACAGGCCGGCGGCCATGGTCGCATTGAACGCCGAGGTGGTACGCCTGGGCGCGGGACACTGGCGCCTGCGCATGAGCATCGACAAGCGCGGTCAACTCGCATTTGCCAGCGGCGCGCTGCAGCCCTTGGCGGAAGCTACGGTCGGACTCGACATCGCCCCCGAACCTCTGCCCGATGCCGACCCACTGCGTCGGCACAAGACCAGCGCGCGCGCCGTCTACGATGCCGGCTGGCAGGCGGCGGAGCGCGCCGGCTGCTTCGATCGGCTGTTCTTCAACACCCGTGGCGAACTGCTGGAAGGCGGCCGCAGCTCGGTCTTCGTCAAGGTCGATGGCGAATGGCTGACGCCGCCGCTGGCCGCGGACATCCTGCCCGGCGTGATGCGTGCGGCGGTACTGGAAGAGGGCGATGCAATGCTCGATGGTCCGGTTCGCGAGGCAATCGTGACGCGGGCGATGCTGTTGCGCGCGGAGGTGGTGGTGGCCGTCAATTCGCTGCGTGGGGTGATGCGGGCAAGCCTGCGCTAGTCCGCGACGGCGAGCACAACGTCTACCGATGGTGCGTATCCAGAACCCCATCCCCCAGCTTCCACCGCACCACGCCCGGGAGATTGATCAGCTCGCGGTCGTGGCAGATCATCACCACCGTGCGGCCTTCCTCGGCCAGCTCGCGCACCAGCGCAATGACTTGCTCGCGCGCCTGGCCGTCGAGGCTTGAGGTCGGTTCATCGAGCAGCATCAGGTCCGGTTCCAGCACCTTGGCGCGCGCCAGCGCCACGCGCTGGACTTCCCCGCCGGACAGGCGCTCGGGCGCTGTGTCCTTCAAGTGAGAAACACCAGCCCAGGCCAGTGCCTCGTCAACACGGCGCGCCATCTCATCGCGCGTCAGGCCGCGTGCGCGCAGGCCATAGGCAATGTTCTCGCGCACGGAAGTGCGGAACAGGTACGGATGCTGGTGCAGGTAGGCGATGCGTTCGCGCAGTTCGCGTGGCAACGGGGCCAGCGGAGCACTGCGCGCGGAAGCGTGCGCGTCGGTCCAATGCACCGTAGCGCCTGGCGCCGGCTCAAGCCCGGCAATCATGCGTAGCAGCGTGGTCTTGCCCGCGCCGTTTTGTCCGGTCAGCACAATGGCCGTGGCGCGCGGGAAAGCCAGTTCGCCGATATCGAACAGGCGCCGCGCGCCGATGCTGCGCGACAGGCCGCGTACCGTCAGCAATGGTGTGGAGGACGCGTTCATCGACGAAATCCTCCGGCGCCCTGCAGCCACGCCATTCCGATATTCACGAGCAGCGCCAGCGCTACCAGCACGATGCCCAGCGCAATGCCCTGCGCGAATTCACCCTTGCTGGTTTCGAGCGCGATCGCCGTGGTGATGGTGCGGGTCGAGCCTTCGATATTGCCTCCGATCATCAGCGCCGAACCGACCTCGGCAATCACCCGGCCGAAGCCGGCCACGATGGCGGCCATCAGCCCGAAGCGCAGTTCGCGGATCACCGTGAAGAAGACGCGCCAGCGGCCCGCGCCCAGCACGCGCGCGGTCTCCTGCAGGCGCGGGTCGGCGCCCTGCAATGTGGACAGCGAAAACGCGAGGATCACGGGAAAGCCGATCACCGCCTGCCCGAGCACCATGCCGCCCGGCGTGAACAGCAGTGCGAAACTGCCAAGCGGACCCTGTCGCGTCAGCAGCAGGTAGAGGATGAGCCCGACCAGCACGGTCGGAAACGAGAGGAAGGCCTGTGCCACCACGACGACCGCGCGGCGGCCCGGGAACCGGTGCGTGGCGATCAGCCACGCCGCGCCGATGGCAGGGGCGGTGGCGATGGCCAGGCCCAGCACCGCCACCATCAGCGAGGTCCAGACAATGAACCAGAGCGCCGCGTCGCCGCTGGCAAGCAGGCGGAACGCGGCCAGCGTGGCGGCGCCGATCTCCACCGGTCAGGCGGAGAAGGTGTGCTCTGCTGCCGGGAAGCTGCCGTCCTTCACGGCGGCCACATAGGCGCGGATCGCGCCCTCGATCGTCGTCTGGCCGTCCATGAAGTTGCGCACGAACTTCGCCTTGCGTCCCGGGTAGACGTTGATCATGTCCTGCAGCACCAGCACCTGGCCCGAGCAGTCGGCGCCGGCACCGATGCCGATGGTCGGCACCGTAAGCAGTTGCGTAATCTCGCCTGCCAGCGTGGCCGGCACCGCCTCCATCAGCACCACCTGCGCGCCGGCAGCCTCCATCGCCTGCGCATCGCGCCGCAGTTGGGCCGCACCTTCGTCGGTCTTGCCCTGCACCTTGAAGCCGCCGAATGCATGCACGGACTGCGGGGTCAGGCCGATATGGGCGCACACCGGGATGCTGCGCTCGACCAGGAACTTCACGGTCGGGGCGAGCCAGTCGCCGCCTTCGAGCTTGACCATGTGCGCGCCCGCACGCATCAGCGTGACCGCGCTCGCAAACGCCATTTCCGGCGTGCCGTAGGTGCCGAAGGGCAGGTCGGTCACCAGCAGCGCGGTCTGGTTCGCACGTGCCACGCATTCGGTGTGGTAGGTCATGTGCGCCAGCGTCACGGGCAGCGTGGTCTGCTGACCTTGTATCACGTTGCCGAGCGAATCGCCGACCAAGATGACTTCCACGCCGCAGTAGTCGAGCAGCGCGGCGAAGCTGGAGTCGTAGGCAGTCAGCATCGCGATCTTTTCACCAGCGTCGCGCATGGCCTGCAGCCGGGTGATGGTGACGGTCTTGCGGGAGGGATCGAGGAGGTAGCTCATGGCAGTGACGAGTCAGGAGAGGGCGCTCGGCGTGAGGCGGGCCGGCGCGGCTGTCGTTATGGTTATGTGCCGTCGCGGGCAAGCCCGCTGCGGTCAGGGCGCAGCCAGATTGAGAAAGGCCCTGCGGCCGCGCATGTTCTCGATGCGCGTCAGTAGTGTACGGAAATCCCCATCGTTGTCCACCGGATTGAAGTGGGCCGTATCCACGATCAGCACGGGGGCTTCGTCGTAGCGATGGAACAGTTCGCCGTAGGCGTCGGTCAGCTGCTGCAGGTATGCCTCGTCGATGCCGGCAGCCTCGCCGGGCTCGCCGCGGCGGGCGATGCGCTCGCGCAGCAGCGACGGGGTAGCCTGCAGCATGATCACGAGGTCGGTGCGCTGCGGCGGCAACTGCAGCCGTGATGCAATGGCGTCATAGAGCGCCAGCTCGTCCTCGGGCAGGTTCAGCGAAGCGTACAGGCGATCTTTCGCGATCAGGAAATTGCTGACCATGCGCTGTCCTGTGAACAGGGCGTTTTGCCATTGCTGGAGCTGGTCGGCGCGCTTGTTCAGGCAGGCGAGCTGCAGCGGCAGCGCATAGCGTGCGCGATCGCGGTAGAACCGTTCCAGGAAGGGATTGTTGCGGACGCCGTCGGGGAGTTCGGCGGCGTGCAGCGTGTGCGCAAGGCGCTGGGCCAGCGAGGTCTTGCCGGACCCGACCGGGCCTTCCACGACGATGCGGCGCAGGTGTTCGAGCATATCGTTGCCAGCGCGGGGCGGATGGCTCCGCCGGCTCAGTCCTTGTCGCCGGAAGGGCCGGCGGCCTGCGCGCGCAGGCACTTGCAGGTGGAAACCTTGTCGATGCGCTGCTCGCTGACACCCGCGAGGAAGTCGATGGCGGGGCCGGCGCCGGGGATCACCAGTTCGGGGGCCAGTTCAAGCAGCGGCACCAGCGTGAAGGCGCGCTCGGTGACGCGCGGATGGGGCACCGTCAGGTGCTCGTCATTGTGCTGTTCGTCACCGAACACAAGCAGGTCAAGGTCCAGCGTGCGCGGCGCGTTGCGGAACGGGCGTTCGCGGCCGAACTGGTCTTCGATGTGGTGACAGATGCGCAGCAGCTGCGCCGCGGTGAACGAGGTCTGCACCTTGACCACCGCGTTGTAGTAATCGTCGCCATCGGCATCGACGGGCGCGGTCCTGTACAGCGAGGACCGTGCCAGCACCGTGACGCCGACCTGCTGGGCCAGGCATACGATGGCGTCTTTCAGTGCCTGGCGGGCATCGCCCAGGTTGGCACCAATGCCGATGAAGGCGAGTGTCATTGATGTTCCTCCGGCTGGTCGCGGCCGGCATGTGCTTCCTGCCCCGCGTCCGTGTCGCTCCGGGAAGAAACTTTATCCGATTTCCGCGGACTGCGTCGGCGGCGCTTCTTGCGTGCCGGACCTTCGCCTTCGGTGCCAGGCTGGCCAGCCTGGCCGGCCGGGCCGCGCGGGCTGCGCGCGGCGTCGATCAGGCCTTCGCGCTCGCCCGGGTCGGCGTCCTGGAAGTCCTGCCACCAGCGGGAAATCTCCTCTGGCATTTCGCCGGACTGGCAGCGCAGGTGCAGGAAGTCGAAGCCGGCGCGGAAGCGCGGCGACTCCAGCAGGCGGAACGGCATGCGGCCGACACGCTTTTCGAAGCGCGGCTGCATGCCCCAGATGTCGCGCATATCGGTGACGAAGCGGCGCTGGATCGCAAGCTGGCCGGTCTGCTTTTCGAGCACGGCATCCATGGCGATGTTGAGCGCGGCGATCGCGTGCTCGCCGCGTTCGCGCTCGGCGTTCCAGCGCTGCAGCACGTGGTGCCACAGCAGTGCGGCGAACAGGAAGCCCGGCGAGACCGGCTTGCCGGCCTGTACGCGGCGGTCGGTGTTGTCGAGCGCGAGCTGCACGAAGCGCTGGCCCATCGGCTGTTCCAGCGCCACGTCGAGCAGCGGCAGCAGGCCCTTGTGCAGGCCGGCCTTGCGCAGTTCCTGCAGCGATGCCCAGGCGTGGCCGGACATCAGCAGCTTGAGCATTTCGTCGAACAGGCGCGCGCTCGGCACGTTGTGGATCAGCGAAGCCAGGCCGCCGATCGGCTCGCGCGTGGCCTCGTCGATGCCGAAGCCGGTCTTGGCCGCGAAACGCACCACGCGCAGCATGCGGATCGGATCCTCGCGGTAGCGCAGGGTCGGGTCGCCGATCATGCGCAGCGTGCGCGCGCGGATGTCTTCCATGCCGTGATGGTAGTCATGCACGGTCTGCGCGGCCGGGTCGTAGTACATCGCATTGATGGTGAAGTCGCGGCGTTCCGCGTCTTCGGCCTGCGAGCCCCACACGTTGTCGCGCAGCACGCGTCCCGATGCGTCGATCGCGTGCGTCTTGCTGTCGAGTTCCGAACGCTTCAGGCGCCGGCCCTCTGGCAGCGTTTCGCTGGCGACGGCATCGACCAGCGCGCGGAACGTGGAAACCTCGATGATTTCCTGCTCGCGCCCGCCGTAGAACGTCACATGGACGATCTGGAAGCGCCGCCCGATGATGCGCGAGCGCCGGAACAGCGACTGCACCTGCTCGGGCGTGGCGTTGGTGGCGACGTCGAAATCCTTCGGCTTGATGCCGAGCAGCAGGTCGCGCACGGCGCCGCCGACGATAAAGGCCTGGTAGCCCGCCTGTTGCAGGGTGGAAGTGACTTTGACCGCATTGCGCGACAGCAGCGTCGGGTCAATGCGATGCTCTTCCACGGTGACGATGCGCGGCGTGTGGGCGCGGCCGATGCGGCGCTGCTTGGGGCCGGGCTTGCCCAGCAGCCGGTTGATGAGCTTTTTGATCACGTCAGAACAGATCCATGATGCGCCAGCCCGCAGCAGCGGCATGCTCGCGCAGGCGATCGTCCGGGTTGGTGGCGATCGGTTCGCTCGACTTTTCCATCAGCGGCAGGTCGTTGATCGAGTCGCTGTAGAAGTAGGTCGTGCTGAAGTCATCCCAGTGTGCGCCCTGGCCCTTGAGCCATGCGTCGACACGGGTGATCTTGCCTTCGCGGAAGCTCGGCACGCCGTCGACTTCGCCGGTGAACTGGGCTTCGGGCCGGCCGTCGACCGTCGCCGGCTCGGTCGCGATCAGGTGCTTGATGCCGAATGCCGACACGATCGGCGCCGTGACGAAGCTGTTGGTCGCGGTCACCACGGCGCACAGGTCGCCGGCTTCGATGTGCTTGTAGACCAGCGCGCGTGCCTGCGGCGTGATGACGGGGTCGATGACTTCGCGCATGAAATTCTGGCGCAGGGTTTCCAGCCGGTCGCGCGTATTGGCGGCCAGCGGCGCCAGCGCGAAGCGCAGGAATGCCTGGATATCCAGGGTGCCGGCCTTGTAGTGGCCATAGAACTCGTCGTTCTTGCGGCGATAGGAGTCCTCGTCGACAACGCCCTGGCGCACCAGGAAACGGCCCCATTCGTGGTCGCTGTCAGTCGGGATCAGGGTATGGTCGAGATCAAAGAGTGCCAGATTCATGGGGCGCGATTTTACCTTAAGCGAGTGGGCCGGTCCGCGTGCTCTCGCGCCGGCCACAAAAAGGCGGGTGGCGATGATTTCCGGCGATTATTCCCGAAACTCCGCGAACATTTCGCGAAGCAGGGGCAGGGTGACCGGGCGCTTGCGCTCCAGCGAGTAGGTATCCAGTGCATCGAGCAGCGCCATCAGGCTGGGCATGTCGCGGTAATGGCGCGTGACCAGCCAGTGTGTGATTTCCGGGGACAGCTGCAGCCCGCGCTCGCGTGCCGCCTGAAGCACTGCGGACATCTTGTCCTCGTCCGACAGCGGCTGGACCTGGTAGACCAGCCCCCAGCCGAGCCGGGTGCGCAGGTCTTCCCGTACGGGCATGGCGCGCGGAGCCATGCCGCCCGCCACGACCAGCGCAGTGCGCACGTGCGCGCGGACTTCGTTGTACAGCGAAAACACCGCGATCTGCCGCGCTTCGTCGAGCAGTTCGACGTCATCGACCGTATAAAGCTGGCAAGACGGGTCGAACAGGAAATCCGACAGCGGGTGGTGCGGGCTCAGGTAGCGGCAGTTGATGCCGGTCTGGGGCGTTGCCTCGCACACGGCATGCAGCAGGTGCGTGCGGCCGCAGCCGTTTTCACCCCACAGATAGAACAGCCGGTCAATGGCGCGCTCCTGCGCGACCGCACTGGGCAGGTCGTGCAGGCGTTGCACCGCCTCGCGGTTCGAAGCCACGACAAAATTGTCGAAGGTCGAAGGCGGAGGGCTGCCAAGCTCTAGCGAAAGTTGCTTGGGACGCGGGGAGGACATGACGTATGGCTAACTTGCGGGGGACAGCTTGCGCGGTGCACGTGGAATCGGCTCAAGCCGACTATTGTCCGTCATTTTTCCCGTCGCTTCCGTTATTTCCATTACTTCCGATAGAGGTCGCTGGCGAGGTACACGCGACGAAGCTGCCGCGCCCCCACCAGCAGCACCGCACAGGTGGGCAGCGCCAGCAGCACGCCGAAGAAGCCGAACAGCTGTCCGAACGCGAGCAGCGCGAAGATCACCACGAGCGGATGCAGCCCGATGCGCTCGCCGACCAGCCGCGGCGTCAGGTAGAAGCTTTCGATGAACTGGCCAATACCGTACACGACCGCCACCGCCGCCAGCCCGTACCAGTCGCCAAACTGCAACAGCGCGGCCACGATGGCCAGCACCAGCCCGATGCCGAAGCCGATATACGGGATAAACACTGCCAGCCCCGTGAACACGCCCACGGGCACGCCGACGTCGAAGCCGGCCACGGTCAGTCCGATCGAATAGATCGAGGCCAGGATTACCATCACCAGGATCTGGCCGCGCAGGTATTGCGACAGCAGCACATCGGTCTCGGCCGTCAGTTCGCGCACCTTGGGCACCCAGCGGCGCGGCACCAGGCCTTCGATGCGCCGCATCACCATGTGCCAGTCCATCATCAGGTAGAACATGACGATCGGAATGATGAACGCCATCCCGGCCACCTCGATCAGCGCCGAGCCAGACACCTTGGCATAGTTCAGCAGCACCGCCAGCAGGTCTTCGGGGCTGGCCGAGAAGCGGTCCGACAGCATGCTGCGCAGGCCCGGGAAGTCGAAGCGCACGCGCACGCCGAAGTCGGCCAGGCGCGGCGCCACCACGGCGTTGAGCTTCTTCAGCAGCATCGGCAACTGCTCGCGGACCTGCGGGATTTCCCGCTGCAGCACGGCGATCAGCAGCAGCACCAACACCACGCAGACCACGACAAGCAGCAGGATCATCACGGCGACGGCGATCGCGCGCGGCACGCGCCGGCGCGCCATCCAGTCCACGCCGGGGGTCAGGATGTAGGCGAAGATGAAGGCCAGCAGGAAGGGCGCCAGGATCGGCGCCAACGCGATGATGGCGGCGAACAGGCCCGCAGCGACCGCGATCCAGAGCAGGACGCGCTTGGTCTCATCATTCAGCAGGGGAGCGTTCATCGAATGGGCGCACAGGGCGGAACTGGCGAAACTGGAAGCCGGGCGCCTGTATCCGTTAAAATCGCAATTCTACTGGACTCGCGCCCGCCCCCTGCCGTAGCTAGGGTTGCCGGAGCGGCGAAGTCTCCACTTTATCTCCTCTGACACAAGCAGGTTCTCATGAGCGCTTCCTCGACCGCCGGCCAGGCAGGCCTTTCCTACCGCGATGCCGGTGTTGACATCGATGCCGGCGATGCCCTGGTCGATCGCATCAAGCCGTTCGCCAAGCGCACCATGCGTGAAGGCGTGATGGCCGGCATCGGCGGTTTCGGCGCGCTGTTCGAACTCTCGAAGAAGTACCAGGAGCCCGTGCTGGTGTCGGGCACCGACGGCGTGGGCACCAAGCTCAAGCTCGCCTTCCAGCTGAACCGCCACGACACCGTGGGCCAGGACCTGGTCGCCATGAGCGTGAACGACATTCTGGTGCAGGGTGCCGAGCCGCTGTTCTTCCTCGACTACTTCGCCTGCGGCAAGCTTGACGTGGACACCGCCGCCACCGTGATCCAGGGCATCGCCCGCGGCTGCGAACTGGCCGGCTGCGCACTGATCGGCGGCGAGACCGCCGAAATGCCGACCATGTACCCGGACGGCGAATACGACCTGGCCGGCTTTGCGGTCGGCGCGGTCGAAAAGAAGAAGATCATCGACGGCACCACCATCATCCCGGGCGATGTGGTGCTGGGCCTGGCCTCGTCGGGCGCGCACTCGAACGGCTATTCGCTGGTGCGCAAGATCATCGAAGTCGCCAAGCCGGACCTGGACGCCGATTTCCACGGTCAGCGCCTGCAGGACGCCATCATGGCGCCGACGCGTATCTACGTGAAGCCGCTGCTGTCGCTGATCGAAACGCTGCCGGTCAAGGGGATGGCCCACATCACCGGCGGTGGCCTGACCGAGAACGTGCCGCGCGTGCTGCCGCAGAACACGACGGCTGTGCTCCAGCGTGACGCCTGGACGCTGCCGCCGCTGTTCCAGTGGCTGCAGGCGGAAGGCCGTGTGGCCGACGACGAAATGCACCGCGTGTTCAACTGCGGCATCGGCATGGTCGTGATCGTTGCCAAGGAAGATGCAGAGCGTGCGATTCGCCATCTGCAGGCTGCCGGCGAAGCCGTGTGGCAGATTGGCGAGATCCGCGAGCGCGCGGAAGGGCAGGCACAGACCGTGGTGGTCTGACACGCCCGGAGGCCGGCTGACTGGCCGGCAACGCATTAAAAAAATGGCGCATGCACCGCATGCGCCATTTTTCATTTTGGGTCACGTTTGTCAGCGGTTGCCGGCAGTTGTGACATCGACAGCGGCATCCTGGTCGCCAAATGCCTCGCCGCCGAACCGCAGTGCCGTGTGCTGCCGTTGCGACTGACGCAGCGGATAGAACATCTGTGCGGCCCAGTGTTCGGCCCCAAAACGGCGATCGTCCTCCAGTCCGACTTTGGCCGGGTACTTGCGGGTGATATGCGCCGTGCCGAACAGCACATCCCAGAAGAACAGCAGGTTGCCGAAGTTGCCTTTGTAGTGGCCGATGCCATCGGCATTGGTCAGCGCATGGTGGGCCCAGTGCGTGGCCGGCGTGGAGATGGTCCGCTCGACCACCCACATCAGCGGCCGCAGCGCGCGGATCCGATAGAGTGGTTCATCCCAGCGCCACGCGCAGTGCGCGCCCAGGATCACCAGCATCTTGACCACGATATACACGCCGTAGACCTTGCCGAATCCGAGGTACAGCAGCACGCCCGCGATCCACAGCCCCGGCATCATCAGGTAGTAGAAGAAATTGTTCCGGTACGTGACGCGGATGCTCATGTACGACGCCGAATGATGCGCGCGATGCAGCGGCCACAGCCACGGCGTATGGGACGCGCGATGCCACCAGTATTGCGTCATGTCGTCGGCGACCAGCAGGATCGCCGTCATGGACCACCACGACAGGTGGGACCAGGCGCCGCGCATGTCGGGCATGAGCCAGCCGGACAGCCAGTTGGCGCCGAGCAGGGCCAGTGGCTGCGTGACGGCGATCAGGCTGACGAACATCAGCACTTCGAGCTTGGTGTCGTTGGCGTCGGCGCGCACGCTTTGCTGGTAGCGCCGCGTGGCGAACTCCATCACCGCAAAGCCGACGATGATGCTGCCAATCAGCAGGTTCTGAAGCTGCAAATTCATGTTGAACGTCTCCGGGAATGCTTGTTGTGCGAACCACTCTAGGTTGGCGATGTCGATGCGTCCAATGCATAATCGACATCATTCCAATGTGTAAAACGCAATGAGACCGCCATGGACCTTCGCCGGCTCAGCCATGTAGTCGCACTCGCCGACACTCTGCACTTCGCGCGCGCCGCCGAGCAGGTGCACCTTAGTCAACCTGCGTTCAGCCGCAGCATCCAGGCGGTCGAAAACGATCTCGGGGTGCGCCTCTTCGAGCGCGATGTGGGGGATATCCGGCCGACGCCGGCCGGTGAGTTCGTGCTCGAACGTGCCAGGCGGCTGCTGTTCGAGGCCCGCTGCATGCAGCGCGACGTCGATCTCTACCTCGACAACCAGCTTGGCGACACGGCCTTCGGCGTCGGGCCGTTTCCCGCCGCGACCCTGATGCCGCGCGTGCTGTCGGAACTGCGGCGTCTGCATCCGCAGGTCGCCTTGCGGGTCGAAGAGAGCAACTGGGTGCTGCTGCTCGAGCGTTTGCGTGCCGAGGACATCGAGTTCTTTGTCGCTGACGTACGCGACTTGCCCGATGATGCCGCGCTGGACATCCGGCCCCTGCCGGCGCAGGTCGCGCGCTTCTTTGTCCGCGCGGGGCATCCGCTCGCCGGTGCGTCATGCACGATCAAGGATGCGTGGGCGTATGGTGTCGCCGCGGTCAAGGCGCCGCGCGCGGTAACGGCGGCGCTGACCAGGGCCCTGAAATTGCCCGCAGGCCAGGAAGCCGTGCTGGCGCTCGAGTGCGACGATTTCGCGGTGATCCGGGCGGTCACCCTGTCCACGGACATGGTGCTCGGCGCGACGGAAGCAGCGGTGGAGGCGCAGGTGGCTTCGGGCGAACTGGTGCCGCTCGAGGTCGAGGGGCTTCCCACGCTGCATGCCGGCATGGGCATCGTGAGTCTGCGCAACCGCACGCCGTCGCCGATGGCGATGAAGGCGATGCGTTGCATCGAGCGGGTGGCAGGCGAGATCCGCGGCGAGCGCCAGGCGTCGCCGCAATCGGCTGGCTGAGTCCGGCGGTGCGTTACATCCCGGCCAGCCGCGCGACCTGCTCGACGTAGTCGGGTGCGAGGCAATCGACGGACAGCCGCTCGGGCGTGCTGCGCAGCCACGTGATCTGACGCTTGCAGAGCTGACGCGTGGCCACGATGCCGCGTTCGCGCATGGTCGCGTAATCGGTGTCGCCATCCAGGTATTCCCAGACCTGACGGTAGCCCACGCAGCGGATCGACGGCAGACCCAGGTGAAGATCGCCGCGCCGGCGCAGGCGTTCGACTTCCTCGATAAAGCCGCCGGCCAGCATGGCGTCGTAGCGCGTGGCGATGCGTGCGTGCAGTACGGCGCGGTCCGACGGCTCCAGTGCAATCACGCGGTAGCGCTGGTCCGCTGCGCCGGTGAACGTGCGGCCGTCGGCCTGCCTTGCCAGCAGCTCGGACATCGGTTGCCCCGACAGCCGGTGGATTTCCAGCGCGCGCTGGATGCGCTGCGCATCGTTGGGCGCGAGCCGCGCGGCGGTGACCGGGTCCACCTCCGCCAGCATTGCATGCAGCGCCGGCCAGCCGCGTTCGGCGGCCAGTTCGTCGAGCTCGGCGCGCACGGCCGGATCGGCCTGCGGCAGGTCGTTCAGGCCCTGCGTCAGTGCCTTGTAGTACAGCATGGTGCCGCCGACGATCAGCGGCTGGCGCCCACGCGCGCGGATCTCGGCGATCAGCCGTTCGGCGTCGGTGACGAACTGCGCGGCAGAGTAGCTGTCCGCCGGATCGATGATGTCGATCAGGTGGTGCGGCACGGCGGCCAGCTCTTCACGCGTGGGTTTGGCGGTGCCGATATCCATCTCGCGATAGACCAGCGCCGAATCGAGGCTGATGATTTCGACCGGCGCCTGCTGCGCCAGGGCCAGCGCGGCCGCGGTCTTGCCGGAGGCGGTCGGGCCCAGCAGGCAGACGACGGGCGGGTGTTCGGACGAAGGCAAGGCGGACATCAGGACTTCTGCAAGGCGTGGCGCGCAAACGCGGTGTAAGGCGCGGTGCTACTGGCCGCGCAGGAAAAGGCGATCGAGCTCCGACACGCTCAGCTGCACCCACGTCGGGCGGCCATGATTGCACTGGTCGGCGCGCTCGGTCTGTTCCATCTGGCGCAGCAGCGCGTTCATCTCTTCCAGCGTGAGCTTGCGGTTGGCGCGCACGGCGCTGTGGCAGGCCAGCGTGGCCAGCAGTTCGTTGCGGCGCTCGGCCAGCACGCGTGAGCCACCGAAGGAATGCAGGTCGCGCAGCACGTCGCGCGCGAGCGCTTCCGCGTCGGCCTGCTGCAGCAGTGCCGGCACGGCACGCACGGCCAGCGTGGTGGGCGAGACGGGCGCGATGTCGAAGCCGAGCAGTTCGAGCGTTTCGCGATGTTCTTCGGCAGTGCCGATTTCCACGGGGTTTGCCGGCAGCGTCACCGGCAGCAGCAGCGGCTGCACGGCGAGATCGCGCGCATCGAGTGCATCCTTGATCTGCTCGTACAGGATGCGCTCGTGCGCGGCATGCATGTCGACGAGCACGAGGCCGCGCGCGTTCTGCGCGAGCACGTAGATGCCGTGGAGCTGGGCAATCGCATAGCCGAGCGGGTGGTCATCGGCGCCCTCCGGTATGTCCTCCGCGACCGGCAGTGCCATGCGGGCCGGGGCAACGCCATCGAGCAGGCCCGGCGGTTCGTCGGCTCGTGCGGCTTGCGCATCGGCAAGCCACGCAGGCGGCTGGGACGAGGGCACGTAAGGCCGCGGCGTGGTGGCTTCGCGCACCATGCCCAGATAGGCCTGGCGCGGTTGCGCGATGCCGAGTTCGGTCTGGCGCGCCGCCGAATAGTTGATCCACTGGCTGCCGCTGCCTGCCGTGCCACCGTACGGCGCACGAGGTTCGCGCAGTTCGCCCGCGCCGCTTGCTGCCGGCAAGGGCTCGTCATCGGTCCCGGTATGCAGGCTGTCGCCGTTTTCGCCAGCCTGCCGCGCCAGGCACCGCTGCACGGCGTGATAGACGAACTGGTGCACCGAACGCGATTCGCGGAAACGCACCTCGATCTTGGACGGGTGGACGTTCACGTCCACCATCTCCGGCGGCAGATCCAGGCACAGCACGTACGACGGGAAACGGTCGCCGTGCAGCACGTCTTGGTAAGCGCTGCGCACCGCATGGTTCAGCAGCTTGTCGCGCACAAAGCGGCCATTGACGAAGAAATACTGCTGGTCCGGCCGTCCGCGTGAAGCGGTAGGCAGCCCGGCAAAGCCATACAGGTGCAGGTCGCCGGCTTCTTCGTCGAGCGGCAGCCGCGCACGCGCGAAGTCGCTGCCGAGCACTTGCGCCGTACGCGTCGCTACATCACCGGCGTTCCAGTGCTCCAGCGGCTTGCCGTTGTGGTGAACCGAAATGGCCACGTCAGGACGCGCCAGCGCTACGCGGCGGACCATCTCCAGGCAGTGGCCAAGCTCCGTTTGCTCTGATTTGAGGAACTTTCGGCGCGCTGGCGTGTTGAAGTAGAGATGCTGGACATCGACGGTCGTGCCGACGCCGCCCGACGCCGGCTGCATGGCGCCGGTATCGGCACTGACCTGCGTGGCGTGCGCGTCGCTGGCGGTACGGCTGGTCAGCGAGAGTTGCGAGACGGACGCGATCGATGCAAGGGCCTCGCCGCGGAAGCCGAGGGTCAGCACGGCCTCGAGCTCATCGAGCGAAGCAATCTTGCTGGTGGCATGGCGCAACAGCGCGACGGGCAGTTCGGCCGGCGGAATGCCGCAGCCGTTGTCCGTGATGACAATGCGCCGCACGCCGCCTTCCTCGAGCCGGATGCCGAGCTGGCTGGTGCCGGCGTCGAGTGCGTTTTCGAGCAGTTCCTTGACCACGGACGCCGGCCGTTCCACGACTTCGCCGGCGGCAATCTGGCTGATGAGCTGGTCGGGCAGGGGACGGATCGGCCGCGGCGGCTGCGCGGTGCGGGAGGCGGAGGCTGGCATCCGGCGATTATACGTGGCGCGCCACACGCGGGATGGCCGCGCATGCCCCGCCAGGTGACCGATGCGTCGGGGCGGTCTTGTATCATGTCGCGCTTGGTGAAGTAACCTACAACGTAACGGGGAACGACTTGGATCTCGCTCTGCAGCTCATCGACATGCTTCTGCATGTCGACAAATATCTCGGCACGGTCATCCAGCAGTATGGCGTCTGGGTCTACGCCATCCTGTTCGCGATCGTGTTTGCCGAAACCGGGCTCGTGGTGCTGCCGTTCCTGCCTGGCGACTCGCTGCTGTTCATCGCGGGTGCATTCTGCGCGACTGGCGCCATGAATGAATGGGTGCTGATCGGGTTGCTGCTGCTCGCGGCGATCTCGGGCAATACCGTGAACTACTGGGTCGGCAGCTGGATCGGGCCCAAGGTCTTCGACCATCAGTGGCGCTTCCTCGACCAGAAGGCGCTGCGCCGCACGCATGATTTCTACGAACGCCACGGCGGCAAGACGCTTGTGATGGCGCGCTTCGTGCCGATCGTGCGCACCTTCGCGCCGTTCGTCGCAGGCGTGTCGCAGATGACGTTCGCGCGCTTCCAGTTCTTCAACGTGATCGGCGCGCTGGCGTGGGTCGCGGGGCTTGTATTTGCGGGCTACTTCTTCGGCAACCTGCCGTTCATCAAGCAGTACCTGAACCTGATCGTGCTGGCCGGTATTGGCGCAGCTGTGGTGCCGCTGGTGCTGGGCGGGCTGTGGCGACTTGTGCGCGGCAACAAGCGCCGCGCACCTAGCGTCGAGCGCTGAACGCGCGCTGCCGCGGTCTCAGTTGAGGCTGCGGCTCATCATGCGCAGGGCGGGCATGCGGTCGCGGATCTGCGCGATGTCGGCGGCATCCGGGCGCGCCTTCACATAGGCTTCCAGATCTTCGAGCGCAGGACGGAAGCACTCGAGATTTGCATATGCCAGGCCGCGGTCGCGTACTTCCTCGATCGACCCGGGCAGCAGGATCACCAGGCGGTTCTGCACCGCGAGCAGCCGCTGCCAGCGTGATTCCTGCAGATAGATCGCCTTCAGGTTGCGCAGCATGCGCGCGATGATCTCGCGGTGGCTCGCGGCCTGCAGGAACAGGCCCAGCGGCACCTGGCCAGGGTCGGAAATCCCTTCCCGCTCGAGATACGGGTCGAGCATCTCCTGAAGTTGTTCCTTTGACAGGGTCTCGCCGGTCAGCGGGTCGAGCACGACTTCGCCCGCCGGAATCGTCATGCGCACCAGGAAATGGTTCGGGAACGACACGCCCTTGAGCGGCAGGCCGATCTGCTGGCCAAGCTCCATGTACAGCACCGCCAGCGAAATCGGGATGCCGCGGCGCTGCTTGAGCACCACGTTCAGGTACGAATTGTCCGGGTCGTAGTAGTCGTTGGCATTCGCGCCGAAGCCGAGGTCGCGATAGAAAAAGTGGTTCAACAGACGCAGCCGCTGGATCGCTGGCGTGCCTTCGGCAATCCGGCGCTTCAGGCGCAGCGCGAGCACATCCAACGCCGCCAGTTCGGCTTGCAGGTCCAGGTCCGGGTAGGCGTCTTGCGCGATGGAAAGTGCGGTTTCAGTCAGCGGGATGCCGTTTTCGTCGGCCACAAGGCTGGCGAAATAGTCCAGGACTTTCGTACTTGTCATTGCGGATTCCTGATGCGGCACGGCCGGGCCGTGCGCTGGCGCCCACTACTCGCTATGGCACGTTCCATATATGAACAGGCCTTAGGCCGTCCGGCGCTTGAAGGCGGCGTATCGCAGTCCCATGAGCCACAGTGTACCGAAGTAGACCACCGCCGCAAGTATCAGGCAGGAGGCCAGCAGGGCAATGCGCAGCAGCGGCGTGGCACCCAGGCCGACCCAGTCGAAGTTGCGTACGAACCAGAGCAGCAGGCCCGACAGCAGCAGCACCGCAGTGAAGAGTTGCGCCAGGAACAGCCACCATCCGGGCGCGGGCCGGTAGAACCCTCGGCGCACCAGCCCCGCAAAAAGCAGTAGTGCATTGATGCTGGCGCCGACGCTGATCGACAGCGCCAGGCCCGCATGGCCGAGCCACGGCACGAACACATAGTTGCAGGCCTGCGTGATGACCAGCACCACGATCGCGATCTTCACCGGCGTGCGGATGTCCTGTCGCGCATAGAAGCCCGGGGCCAGGATCTTGATGACGATGAGGCCGAGCAGGCCGGTGCCGTACGACACCAGCGCCTGGCGCGTCATCTCGACGGCGTGCGCGTCGAACTTGCCGTAGTTGAACAGCACCGCGGTCAGCGGCGTACCGAACACGAACAGGCCCACCGCGCATGGCACCGCGAGCAGGAAGGTCAGGCGCAGGCCCCAGTCGAGCAGGCCCGAGTACTCTTCGCGATTGTCCTGGGCGCTGGCTTTCGACAGGCTCGGCAGGAGGATGGTCCCCAGCGCCACGCCGAGCAGCGCGGTCGGAAACTCCATCAGGCGGTCGGCATAGGTCAGGTACGACACGCTGCCTGCGGCCAGGCGCGAGGCAATGTTGGTATTGATGATCAGGCTGATCTGCGCCACCGACACGGCCAGCAGCGCCGGCCCCATCTGCTTCAGGATGCGGCGCACGCCGGCGTTGGCCCACGCCTCGCGCACACTGAAGCCCAGGCGCGGCATCGCGCCCAGGCGACGCAGCGCAGGCACCTGAATCACCAGTTGCAGGATGCCGCCGACCAGCACGCCCCACGCCTGCGCGTAGATCGGCTGGTCCATGTGCGGGCCGACGAACAGCGCGGCGACGATCAGGCACAGGTTCAGCAGGACCGGGGTGAAGGCCGGCACCGCGAACTTGCGCCACGTGTTGAGGATGCCGGATGCCAGCGCCACCAGCGAGATCAGGCCGATGTACGGGAACATCACGCGCGTCATGAAGACCGCGGCGGTGTACGTTTCGCCCTGACCACGGAAGCCGGTCGCCACCACGGTCATCACCAGTGGTGCGCCGATCACGCCAAGCAGCGACACGCCCATCAGCGCCCAGGTCATGACCGTGGCGACGGCATCGATCAGGAGCTTGGTCTCGGCGTCACCGCGCTTGGCGTGGTATTCGCCGAGGATCGGGACGAAGGCCTGTGAGAACGCGCCTTCGCCAAAGATACGCCGCAGCAGGTTGGGAATCCGGAAGGCCACGTTGAAGGCGTCAGTCATGTCCGACGCGCCGAACGCCCGGGCGATGAGGATTTCGCGCACCAGCCCCGTGATGCGCGAGAGCATGGTCAGGCCGCTGATGGTGGCGAGCGCTTTGAGCAGATTCAAGGTGAGTGGGCGGGAAGTGGTGGATCGGGCAGTGCTGGCGCTGGCACGGCAGGGTGCGGGTCGCGCACGCCGCGCAAGCATCGGGATGGCGGTTCTGACGCCCGGCGCGCGGTAAAGTTGCCGCGGCGGCACGCGCGCGCGTCGAAGTGACGACTATTATACGGATCGTCCCGCCGGCTTCCGGGTCAGAACGGTATACCGAGGTCAGTCTTGCGTGTGGCGCTGACGCGTGTGTATAATTGCCGATTCACAAGGATAGTTGCGTTCCGGATTCGTGTGTCAGTGCATCCCGGGTCGCTTGATATGACTTAATTGTTGTGTCCCCCGCGGCACGCATCTGAATTCAGGATACTTATTTAAATGGCAAATTCCGCACAAGCTCGCAAACGCGCTCGCCAAGCCGTTGCCCAGAACGCCCACAACTCCAGCCTGCGCTCGCGTCTGCGTACCGCCGTGAAGGCTGTTCGCAAGGCTATCGACGCCGGCGACAAGGCTGCCGCTGCAGAGATCTTCAAGAACTCGCAAGCCACCATCGACAGCATTGCTGACAAGAAGATCGTGCACAAGAACAAGGCTGCACGTCACAAGTCGCGTCTGTCGGCTGCCATCAAGGCCATGGCTGCCTGATAGCTGCATGGGCCGCCACGGCGGCCCGCTGACGGGTGCTACGGTACCTGCGCAACAAAAAAAAGCTCGTCGTCCGACGAGCTTTTTTGCTTTCCGGCTGCCGCATCTTCATGCGGCTCCGGCTGACTTATTCGAGCGAGCAGGCTTCGACCAGCTGCAGGTTGTTGTCGCGGGCGAAGTTCAGCACGAAGTCCAGCGCCTTGGGTTCAATCTCGCGGAGTCGCACATCGACCACGACGCATTTGATGTTGCCCGAGAAGATCGGGCGTACATACGGGGAATAGGTCAGGCGCGGATCGCCGCTATCGCCTTCGGGGCGGAATTGCGCCATGACGCCGCAGAGTCGTTCAGCCCAGTCGCTCGGGCGGAAGGTCTTGCCCTCCTTGGTAATGCCTTGGATGAAATATTCGCGAACATTGGGGTTCATGAGACTGGGCGACTGCGGGTGAGGCGTGGTGACTCGACGGAAAACCCGCGTAACGGGCGCCCGGTTTTGACGCGGCCGGCGAGTGTTGGTTCGCTCTTTTCCGGCCGGGACTGGCGGGGCGTCGGTGTCTGCGGGGGCACTTTTGATGCCGGCGGCGGGCAGCGGCAAGGGTATGCCGGGCCCCGCGTGAATCAGCGAGTATTATATCTTATATAAGACTTGCGCATAAGCCCGAAATCCTGTCGGGAACCTGTCAACGGGTGGCGAACCGGGTTCTTCCGGGCTCGCCAAAGCAGAAATAATCCCTTATGATCATTGCAAGTAAATTGCGTATGCGACGCGAAAGGCGGCTCCGCGACGCGCTTCTGTCATGCACTTCATGACGGCGTGTCCCCTCCGGGCCGCCTTCTTTGTTTTATGAGCTCAACCCCGATCAAGCATTACCTCCAGTTCAGCGACTTGACTCCCGACGAGTACGAGTACCTGCTGGACCGCGCACGGATCCTCAAGGCCAAGTTCAAGAACTACGAGACATGGCACCCGCTGCACGACCGCACGCTGGCGATGATCTTCGAGAAGAACTCGACGCGTACGCGCCTGTCGTTCGAAGCTGGCATCCACCAGCTTGGTGGCCATGCGGTGTTCCTCAACACGCGTGACTCGCAGCTTGGGCGTGGCGAGCCGATCGAGGATGCGGCGCAGGTGATTTCGCGCATGGTCGACATCATCATGATCCGCACGTTCGGGCAGGACATCATCGAACGCTTCGCCGCGCATTCGCGGGTGCCGGTCATCAACGGCCTGACCAACGAATACCACCCGTGCCAGGTGCTGGCCGATGTGTTCACCTATATCGAGCAGCGCGGCAGCATCCGCGGCAAGACCGTGGCGTGGATCGGCGATGCCAACAACATGGCCTACACCTGGATCCAGGCGGCCGAACGGCTGGGCTTCACGTTCCATTTCTCGGCGCCTCCGGGCTACCAGCTCGATCCGGCCTTGGTGCCGGCATCGGCGGCGGGCCAGCTGAAGGTGTTTGAAGATCCGCTCGCTGCCTGCCAGGGCGCGAGCCTCGTGACCACCGACGTGTGGACCAGCATGGGCTTCGAGGCCGAGAACGAGGCGCGCAAGCGCGCGTTCCAGGACTGGATGGTGACCACGGCCATGATGGACCGTGCCGAGCCGGACGCGCTGTTCATGCACTGCCTGCCTGCCCACCGTGGCGAGGAAGTCGAGGCCGCCGTGATCGACGGTCCCAAGAGCGTGGTCTGGGACGAGGCGGAAAACCGCCTGCACGTGCAGAAGGCGCTGATGGAATATCTGCTCTGCGGCCGCTACTGAAAGGGAAGCGCGCGCCGGCAGGCACAAGGGGAGGGGCCGCCATGGCCCCTCTTTTTACGTGACCGTATCCACAAAACTGCAATCAAGGAGATGGAAGTGAGCCAGTTCGACAACGTATCGGTCGTCAAGAAGGCCAACCTGTATTTCGACGGCAAGTGCGTGAGCCACACCGTGTTGTTCGCCGATGGCACGCGCAAGACGCTGGGCGTGATCTTTCCGGCGACGCTGACGTTCAACACCGGCGCTCCTGAAATCATGGAAATCAACGCGGGCGTGTGCCGCGTGCGCCTGGCTGGCTCGGAAGCCTGGCAGACGTACGGCGCAGGCCAGCAGTTCGATGTGCCGGGCAACAGCAGCTTCGACATCGAAGTCCAGGAAACCCTCGACTACGTCTGCCACTTCGGTTGATCCAGGCGGCTGACCGCAGCCGCGGAGCCGGTCACAGCACGACCGGTTCCGGTTCGATTCGAACGCCGAAGCGGGCCTGTACCGTATCGGCGATGCGCCCGGCCAGCGCCAGCAGCGCTGTGCCGGTGCCGCCACCGTGGTGCACCAGCACCAGCGCCTGCTTGCCATAGACGCCCACCGGGCCGTCGTTGAGCCCCTTGAATCCGCAGCGGTCGATCAGCCAGCCGGCGGCCAGCTTGAAGCTGCCGTCGGGCTGTGCGTAGCTGACGAGGTCTGGGTGGCTGGCCAGCAGTGCATTCCGTTGCTCCGCGCTGACCAGCGGATTCTTGAAGAAGCTCCCCGCATTGCCGATCTGCGCGGGGTCGGGCAGCTTGCGCGAGCGGATGGCGATTACCGCATCGCGGATCGCTGCCGCATCGGGTGCGGCATTGCCTTCCAGTTCGCGTGCCAGCTCGCCATAGGCCAGTACCGGCTGCCAGTCGCGCGGCAGGCGCAGCGTCACGGCGGTGATGATGTAACGGTCGCGGCCAGCCTGCTTGAACAGGCTGTCGCGGTAACCGAACCCGCACTGTTCGAGGTCCAGGTCCACGAAGCGCATCGTCTGGCGGTCAAGCGCGCGCAGGCTCGCAAAACGCTCGCGCAGTTCGACGCCATAAGCGCCGATGTTCTGGATGGGCGCTGCACCGACGGTGCCCGGAATCAGGGCGAGGTTTTCGAGGCCAGGCAGGCCTTCCTCGATGGTGCGGCAGACCAGTCCGTGCCAGTTTTCACCGGCACCGGCCGTGACCAGCCAGGCACCAGCCTCCGTTTCCACGCGGAAGCCGGGAATCTCCATCAGCAGCACCAGCGCGTCCAGATCGCCGGTCAGCACCACATTGCTGCCGCCGCCGAGCACCACCAGCGGCAATCCCGCGGCACGCGGGTCATTCAGCGCGGCGAGAAGGTCGGCTTCGCTGCGGATGTGGGCCGCATATCGCGCCCGGACGTCGAATCCGAATGTATTGTGGCGGCGCAGGGGATAAAATTCGTGGAAATCTGCCATGCAAGCTAGAGGTGATGCGGCCGCCGCTGCGCGGCCGGGCGCCCCGTGGAGCGCGAGGCAGGCTGGATTATACGGAAGTACCGGCGCGGCCCGCCCGGGTTGCGGGCGCCGGACAGGCAAGTGACAAGGAGAATGCAATGCCGTCGTTTGACGTAGTGTGCGAAGCGAACATGGTCGAGGTCAAGAATGCGGTCGAGCAGGCCAACAAGGAGATCTCGACGCGTTTCGATTTCAAGGGTTCGGACGCACGGGTCGAGCAGAAGGAAGGCGAACTGACCGCCTTCGCCGACGATGATTTCAAGTTGGGCCAGGTCAAGGATGTGCTGCTCAACAAGATGGCCAAGCGCAACGTCGATGTGCGCTTCCTCGACTACGGCAAGGTCGAGAAGATCAGCGGCGACAAGGTCAAGCAGGTCATCACCATCAAGAAGGGCGTGACCGGCGACCTGGGCAAGAAGATCGTGCGCATGATCAAGGACAGCAAGATCAAGGTCCAGGGCAGCATCCAGGGCGACGCCGTGCGCGTGTCCGGCACCAAGCGCGACGACCTGCAAAGCGTGATCGCCATGCTGCGCAAGGACGTGTCCGAGGCGCCGCTGGACTTCAACAACTTCCGGGACTGATTCCCCTGTACCCGGATGGGCGCCGGTGCAATGCCGGCGCCTGGCTGCCGGTTGCGCTCAGCGCGGCTGCGGCAGCCCGCCAATCTTCGCGCCGGCCCGGATGCCCTTCTGCGCGAACCAGCCCTTGTTCATTTCGAGCGCGTAACGGATCGCTGCCTTCGGGCAGTGGTTGTCTTGCGTCTGCGGCGCCATGTCCTCGATATTGACGATGCTGCCGTCATCGGCCAGGAAGGCGATCGATAGCGGCAGGTCGGTGTTCTTCATCCAGAAGCAGTGTCCGGCCTTCTGCTCGAACACGAACAGCATGCCGGCATTGGCCGGCATCGACTTCCGGTACATCAGCCCCTGTTCGCGCGCCGCCGGGGTCGACGCGACCTCTGCCTGGATGGCATACATGCCGGCTGTGAGCGGCACCACGGGCAGGGCGCTCTGGGCATGAGCCAGGCCGCTGAAGGCAGTGGCGACCAACATGCAGCGGGAAAGCAGGGTCTGGGTCAGGATTCGCATGGCAATGCGGCGGGAGGTTCGAGGGCAGCCGCAAGCATAACGCACGCGGACGGGGTCTGAGAGGCGTCCGAACGGCGGCCAGACAGATACAAAAAAGGCAGGTTGCCGGGCAACCTGCCTTTCACACGGTACGGCGGGGATATCCGGTGGGATAGCCGCCGCAGCCGCAAGCTTACTGCGCAGCCGGAGCCGAAGCAGCAGCCTTCTTCGAGTGCTTCTTGTGCGAGGTCTTCTTCTTCTGGGCCTTCGGGGCTTCCTTGGCGGCCGGAGCAGCGTCGGCAGCAGCAGGAGCCGAAGCTTGGGCGAAAGCGCCGGTGGCGAACAGACCAACAACCAGGGCAGCGATCAGTTTTTTCATTGCGATTACCTCGAAGGGTGACTGTAGTCAGAAAGGTTGGCGCGCAATTGGACGCGTCACCGACAACAACGAGGACACTGCCCGGTGCGTTGACGTGCCGGGTGTTAGTTTTTGTAACGCACTCGGCCCTTGCTGCCGGTGCCGCGTGTACCGGCGTTGCCTGATCCTAGATTGCGCGGCTCCGGGCGCGGGGCGCGAGCCGGTGGCAGGCCCAGTCGGTCCGGCTCCACGACGCATGACTGTCCGGGCTGCAGGCCCAGTTCACGTAAATCCAGCCGCCCGATGGTGGCGCGCACCAGGCGTAGGGTCGGGAAGCCGACGGCCGCCGTCATGCGGCGCACCTGGCGGTTCTTGCCTTCGCGGATCTGCAGTTCCAGCCAACTGGTCGGAATCGCGGCGCGATAGCGCACCGGCGGGTTCCGGGGCCAGAGCCAGGACGGCGCTTCGACCGCGCGCACCTTGGCCGGCAAGGTCTGGAAATCGCCGAGGTCGACGCCCTGCCGCAGGCGCGCCAGCGCGGCCTCGTCGGGGATCCCCTCGACCTGCGCGAAGTAGGTCTTGGCGAGCTTGTGCCGCGGATCGGCAATGCGCGCCTGCAGGCCGCCGTCATCGGTCAGCAGCAGCAGGCCTTCGCTGTCGGCGTCGAGGCGGCCGGCGGGGTACACGCCAGGCGTTACGATCCACTCGGCCAGTGTCGGGCGCGAGGGATGCTCGGAAAACTGGCTCATCGTGCCAAAGGGCTTGTTCAGGGCAATTAGCGTCATGGGGCAGCAGTATGCCGCAGACGGGGGAAATCGCCCGCTTTCCTTGGCTGGTGCGGCTTGGCGGAATGGCAGATCACGAAAAATTGCTGCATAATATGAAACCGGTCTTGTGTCTTATATAAGACTGTAGGCAAGACCGGATTGGTGCGGCGCAGTGCAGGCGAGCCGGGGTGCCCGGCTACAATGCTTTCGCTACACCTCCCATATTTCGCTGCCGGGTCGTGTACCGGGTAGCCGTCTTAACCGTTCCGTACTGGAGACGTCATGTACCAACACATCAAGGTCCCGGCCGGCGAGAAGATCACGGTCAACCAGGATTTCTCGCTGAATGTCCCGGACACTCCGATCATTCCCTACATTGAGGGCGATGGTACGGGCCTCGATATCACGCCGGTGATGATCAAGGTGGTGGATGCCGCGGTGGAAAAGGCTTACGGCGGCAAGCGCAAGATCTCGTGGATGGAGATCTACGCCGGCGAGAAGTCCACCAAGGTCTACGGCCCGGACGTGTGGCTGCCTGACGAAACCCTGGACGTGCTCAAGGAATACGTCGTCTCGATCAAGGGCCCGCTGACCACGCCGGTCGGTGGCGGCATCCGCTCGCTGAACGTGGCGCTGCGCCAGCAGCTCGACTTGTATGTGTGCCTGCGCCCGGTGCGCTATTTCAAGGGCGTGCCATCGCCGGTGCGCGAGCCGGAAAAGACCGATATGGTCATCTTCCGCGAGAACTCCGAAGACATCTACGCCGGCATCGAATGGGAAGCCGAAAGCCCGCAGGCCCAGAAGCTGATCGCCTTCCTGCAGAACGAAATGGGCGTGAAGAAGATCCGTTTCCCGGAAACCTCGGGCATCGGCGTCAAGCCCGTGTCCAAGCAGGGCACCCAGCGCCTGGTGCGCAAGGCGATCCAGTACGCGATCGACAATGACAAGCCGTCGGTGACGCTGGTGCACAAGGGCAACATCATGAAGTTCACGGAAGGCGGTTTCCGTGACTGGGGCTATGAGCTGGCCCAGAAGGAATTCGGTGCCGAGCTGGTCGACGGCGGCCCGTGGTGCAAGTTCAAGAACCCGAAGACCGGCCGCGACATCGTCATCAAGGACGCCATCGCCGACGCCTTCCTGCAGCAGATCCTGCTGCGCCCGGCGGAGTATTCGGTGATCGCCACGCTGAACCTGAACGGCGACTATGTCTCCGATGCGCTGGCGGCGCAGGTCGGTGGCATCGGCATCGCCCCCGGTGCGAACCTGTCCGACTCCGTGGCCATGTTCGAAGCCACCCATGGCACGGCGCCGAAATACGCCGGTAAGGACTACGTGAACCCGGGTTCGGAAATCCTGTCGGCCGAAATGATGCTGCGCCACATGGGCTGGACCGAAGCGGCTGACCTGATCATCGCCTCGATGGAAAAGTCGATCCTGTCGAAGAAGGTCACGTACGACTTCGCCCGCCTGCTGGAAGGCGCGACCCAGGTGTCGTGCTCGGGTTTTGGTCAGGTAATGATCGAAAACATGTGATCCCGCCCGGCGCCCGTACGCGGGCGCAGCACGTCAGAACCCCGGTAAGCCATGAGGCTGCCGGGGTTTTTTCTTGCCTGCGCGACGCTGGCTGCCTAGAACGTCAGGGTGTCCGACATTGCAAGGAGCCGACAGATGGAAGACCCGTTTCGCCGTGCCGCACTCGGCGCGGCAGTGTTCTACAAGGAGCCGCGGGGCGCGCTGGACTGGCTGGAACAGGCGTTCGGCTTCACGCGCACCATGGTCATCACCGACGATCAGGGCAAACTCGCCCATGCCGAGATGCGTTTCGGGGACAGCTACCTGATGGTGGGCAGCGAATGGGCTGATTTCACGGCGAGCCCCGCCAGCGTGAACGGCAAGAACACGCAGTCGATCCATGTCCACCTTCAGGACGGGCTCGATGCGCATTGCGAGCGCGCGCGGGCTGCCGGCGCGGTGATCATCCGTGAGCCGGAGGACCAGTTCTACGGCGATCGCGTCTATACCGCCCGCGATCCGGAAGGCCATGTCTGGACCTTCGGCCAGACCGTGCGAAAGGTCAGCCGGGAAGAGGCCGAGCAGGCCAGCGGGCTGAAGATCGAGGGCTGGGCCTGATCTGCCCCGTCATCACCGGTACGAAATGCAGAAAGCCCGGCACGAAGCCGGGCTTTCTGTCGGATGCGGTAGCGTGCAGCTGAGGTCCGTGCCATGGCACCGCCGCTGCCCTGAGGGCGGCGGCACGACCTTGCGCGGATCCCGTTCCGGGGGAGTTCCCCCCGCATCCTTGGTGACCACCCCGGAGCTCTGTCGGCCCGGGTGCGGTCGCGGCGCACTTCAGGCCGAGGCGTCCTGGATGTTCGTAGCTTGCTTGCCCTTGGGGCCTTGCACGACCTCGAACGAGACGCGCTGACCTTCCTTGAGCGTCTTGAAGCCCGCCATCTGGATAGCCGAAAAGTGCGCAAACAGTTCTTCTTCGCCTTCGTCCGGCTTGATGAACCCGAAGCCCTTGGCGTCATTGAACCATTTGACGATACCGCTTGCCATATACTCCCCCAACGAAATTGCAGATTTCAAAGCGGGGATGCCTGCGGCCAGCCGGATGACAAGCGCTGCGGCGCCATGGCGGCCGCTTCCTTTCGGATGCGGTCGGCAATGACGCGGCATGATGTATCGCGCGGCGACGGATCCGGCAGTTGCCTGCCGGGAATGCCGCCACTGGTTTCGTGGGCCTCCCTGCTCACGGATCACCCAGTGTGGCCTTTTTGCTTGGCTCGCGGGCCTGAACCGGGTGTGCGGCCGATTTTTCTGGCAAACCCCTCTACTGTCAAGTTGGCGGATTCCCCACTGCCGGCAGGGTGTGGCGGGAATGGGACGGCGGCAGATGGTACCGTGTGGGGGTGCGCACGGTAGTGCAGAGCGCGCCAGCGGTAGCCTGCACATGTGCACCAGCCGCGTGCATTGCAGTGCCTTTGGCGCTTCTTAAACGTCGGGGAAGCAGGTGGAAACAGGTGGCACGGCTCTTGAATCCTGCAACTGTTCCCCAAATTGCAGAGTTGCGAGTAAGGGTTAGAATAAAGCCATGGCTACACGGCTGGCGAATGTCCCACAACGCGAAGCAGGCACCATTCTGGAGCGGAAAGAGCAGCAGCTCAAACCTCCCGCTATGTACAAAGTGGTGCTGCTCAATGACGACTACACTCCGATGGAGTTTGTAGTCATGATCCTGCAACAGTATTTCAGCAGGGACCGGGAAACCGCGACGCAGATCATGCTCACGGTTCATCGGGAAGGTAAGGGCGTCTGCGGTATCTACACCAGAGATATCGCTGCGACAAAGGTCGAGCTGGTGTCAACGCACGCGCGGCAGGCGGGGCACCCCTTGCAGTGCGTGATGGAGGAAGCATGATTGCGCAAGAATTGGAAGTGAGCCTGCACATGGCGTTCGTTGAGGCCCGGCAGGCACGCCACGAGTTCATTACCGTGGAGCACCTGCTGCTCGCGTTGCTCGACAACCCGACGGCGGCCGAGGTCTTGCGCGCCTGCGCGGCCAATATCGAGGACTTGCGCACGAGCCTGAAGAATTTCATCGCTGACAACACGCCGGTGGTGCCTGGTACCGACGAAGTCGATACCCAGCCCACGCTCGGTTTCCAGCGTGTGATCCAGCGCGCGATCATGCACGTGCAGTCGACTTCCAACGGCAAGAAGGAAGTGACGGGCGCCAATGTGCTGGTCGCGATCTTCGGCGAGAAGGACTCCCATGCCGTCTACTACCTGCAGCAGCAGGGCGTGACGCGCCTGGACGTCGTCAACTTCATCAGCCACGGCATCCGCAAGGATCAGTCGGAGCCGGCCAAGCACGGCGACGGCACCGGTGAAGGCGAGGGCGGCGACGGCAAGGAAAGCCCGCTCGAGCAGTACACCCAGAACCTGAACGCGCTGGCCAAGGCCGGCAAGATCGATCCGCTGATCGGCCGCGAGAGCGAAGTCGAGCGCGTGGTGCAGGTGCTGTGCCGCCGGCGCAAGAACAACCCGCTGCTGGTCGGCGAAGCCGGCGTCGGCAAGACTGCGATCGCGGAAGGCCTGGCCTGGCGCATCACCAAGAACGAGGTGCCCGACATCCTCGAGAAGGCGACCGTCTACTCGCTCGACATGGGCGCGCTGCTGGCCGGCACCAAGTATCGTGGTGATTTCGAGCAGCGCCTCAAGGGTGTGCTGAAGTCGCTCAAGGACAACCCGAACGCGATCCTGTTCATCGACGAGATCCACACGCTGATCGGCGCAGGCGCCGCGTCGGGCGGCACGCTGGACGCGAGCAACCTGCTCAAGCCGGCGCTGTCGTCGGGCCAGCTCAAGTGCATCGGCGCAACCACGTTCACCGAATACCGTGGCATCTTCGAGAAGGACGCGGCGCTGTCGCGGCGCTTCCAGAAGATCGACGTGGTCGAACCGTCGGTCGACCAGACCGTGCAGATCCTGCGCGGACTGAAGTCGCGCTTCGAGGAACACCATGGCGTCAAGTACGCGTCTTCCGCGCTGACCGCGGCGGCCGAACTGTCGGCGCGCTTCATCACCGACCGTCACCTGCCTGACAAGGCGATCGACGTGATCGACGAAGCCGGCGCGGCGCAGCGCATCCTGCCGAAGTCGAAGCAGAAGAAGACCATCGGCAAGAGCGAGATCGAGGACATCGTCTCGCGCATTGCGCGCATCCCGCCGCAGAGCGTGAACCAGGACGACCGCAGCAAGCTGCAGACGCTGGAACGCGACCTGAAGTCGGTGGTGTTCGGCCAGGATCCGGCCATCGAAGCGCTGGCGTCCGCCATCAAGATGTCGCGCGCGGGGCTGGGCAAGACCGACAAGCCGATCGGCTCGTTCCTGTTCTCGGGTCCCACGGGCGTGGGCAAGACCGAAGTCGCCAAGCAGCTCGCGTTCATCATGGGCATCGAGTTGCTGCGCTTCGACATGTCCGAGTACATGGAGCGCCATGCGGTGAGCCGCCTGATCGGTGCGCCGCCGGGATACGTCGGGTTCGACCAGGGCGGCCTGCTGACCGAGGCCGTCACCAAGAAGCCGCACTGCGTGCTGCTGCTCGATGAAATCGAGAAGGCGCATCCGGATATCTTCAATATCCTGCTGCAGGTGATGGACCATGGATCGCTGACCGATAACAACGGCCGGCGCGCCGACTTCCGCAACGTGATCATCATCATGACCACGAACGCGGGGGCGGAGACCATGAACCGCGCCACCATCGGTTTCACGACGTCGCGCCAGCAGGGCGACGAGATGGCCGACATCAAGCGCATGTTCACGCCGGAGTTCCGCAACCGGCTGGATGCCACCATCAGCTTCCGCTCGCTGGACGAGGAGATCATCCTGCGCGTGGTGGACAAGTTCCTGATGCAGCTGGAAGAGCAGCTGCACGAGAAGAAGGTGGAAGCCAGCTTCACCGAGAAACTGCGCAAGTTCCTGGCACACAAGGGCTTCGACCCGCTGATGGGCGCACGCCCGATGCAGCGCCTGATCCAGGACATGATCCGCAAGGCACTGGCCGACGAACTGCTGTTCGGCAAGCTGGTGTCCGGTGGCAAGGTCGTGGTCGATCTCGACGAGCAGGACCAGATCAAGCTGGACTTCTCCGAGGCCGATCCGGAACCGCCGGAGGCACCGGAAAGCGAGCAGCGCGCGGAGGCCTGAGCAGGCGCACGAGGTCATTGTCTGCAATTGCGGCCATCCTCGGGCAAAATACAGGGGCGGCAGAAATGCCGCCCTTTGTTTTTGTCCCCTTCCTGAAAGACCGATGTCCCGTCCCGATCGCACGCGGCTGCGCCGCATGCTGCTCAAAGCGCTGCCGCTGGCCGCCACGCCCCTGTCCGCGGTGCAAGCCGTTGCTGCCACTGCCGCCAGCGCGCCTGCTGAATCGCCCATGAACGGCCGTCCGATCGCGATGGTCCTGCCGTTCCCGCCGGGTGGCAGCGTCGACATCGTCGCCCGCCAGCTTCAGCCGGGCCTCAAATCCCTGCTGGGTCAGACGGTCGTGGTCGACAACAAGCCGGGCGCGGGTGGGCTGCTCGCCTCGAGTTCGGTGGCCCGGGCCAAGCCGGACGGCAATACGCTGCTGATGGCGTTCGACACCCACGCGATCAATCCGTTTGCCTACAAGCAGCTGCCCTACGACACCTTCCGCGACTTCACGCCGATATCGCAGCTCGTGCGTTTCCCGCTGGTGATCGCTGCCAATCCTGCCCTGCCGGCATCGAATGTGCGCGAGCTGATCGCACTTGCCAAGGCAAAGCATGACGGCGTGCGCTACGCCTCGTCTGGCATCGGGAGCCTGAACCAGCTCGCCGCCGAGGCACTCGCGACCGAAGCCGGTGTGCACATGCTGCACGTGCCCTACAAGGGCGGCGGCCCGGCCGTACAGGCGGTGCTGTCGAACGAGGTCGACATCTTCTTCAGCAGCTACGCGGCCGTGCAGGCCCATGTGGCGGCCAAGACCATCAAGGTGCTCGGCGTTACAGGCACCAGCCGCCTGAAGCAGTTGCCGCAGGTGCCGACCGTGGCGGAGCAGGGCGTGCGCGGGTTTGAAGCGTATTCATGGATCGGCGTGTTCGGACCGGCGGGCATGGCGCCTGCCACTGTGAGCCGGATCCATGACGCACTCGTGGAATCACTGCACCAGACGCGCGTGGTCGATGCGCTGGCGGCACAGGGTTTCGAAATTGTCGGGGGCAGCCCCGCTGAACTCGGCAACCTCGTGCGCCACGAGCACGACAAGTGGCAGGCCGTGGCGCGCAAGGCCAATATCCAGTTCGAGTGATGGCAAACCAAGCCGAAATGTTCGACCACGCCGTCGTGGTCTGCCCCGATCTCGACGCCGGCGCGCAAGCCTGGCGGCGGCTCGGCTTCACGCTGACGCCGCGCGGCTACCATACGCTCGGTTCGCAGAACCACTGCATCATGCTCGCGCGCGACTATATCGAGCTGCTGCATGTCACGGCGCCCAATCCGAGCCGGCAGTATTACTGGGAAGCCCAGCAACGCGGTGGCGGCTGCGCAGCCATGTCATGCAAGAGTGCCGATGCGTTCGGCACCGCAGCGCGCCTGCGCGAGGGCGGATGGCATACCTCGGACCCGATCGAGTTCTCGCGTCCCGTGGTGCTGGATGATGGCAGCGAACAGGCCGCCACGTTCCGCGTCACGGCGCTCGACGATGCGCCGGGTGCGCGCTACTTCGTCTGCGAGCACCGTACACCCGAACTGCTCTGGCGGCCGGAATGGATTCGCCACGCCAATGGCGCGCAGGCGATTGCGTCGATGTTCCTGGTGGTCGCGCCAGCGCTCGTGGATGCTGCGGGCCGCGCGTACGCCGAACTGACCGGTGGCGAGATGACCCAGCTCAGCGACCACATCTGCAGTCTCGCGGTCGACGATGCCACGCTGGTCATCAGCACGCCGCAGGCACTGGCGGCCGCTACCGGCACGTCGCACATCCGGCGTGGCGTGCCTGGCTATGCAGCAATCCGCCTGCGGACGAATGCGCTGGCAGAGGCGCGCCAGTTGTGGCGCGCGTCGGGCGTTCCGGCACAGGACCTGGGCCCGCATGAAACGCTGATTCCGGCGGATGCCGCCGGAGGTGTGGCCCTGCTGTTCGAACAGCAGGGTTGATGCGCTGAAGCCAGCCAGCGCTCAGGCGCTGGCCTTGGCGTGGTGCACGCCGGTCGAGCCGAAACCGCCGGCGCCGCGCTCGCTGCTTTCCGAGAATTCCTCAACCGTCGTGAACACCGGGCGCAGCACGGGCACGAACATCATCTGCGCGATGCGCTCGCCGGGCTGAATCACGATCGGCTCGGTACCCGGCGCGTTGCGGTTCCACACGCTGACCATGATCTGGCCCTGGTAATCGGCATCGATCACGCCGATCGAGTTGCCGAGCACGAGTCCCTTCTTGTGGCCGAGCCCCGAACGCGGCACGATGGTCGCGGCCATGTACGGGTTGCCCATATGCACGGCAATGCCGGCCGGCACCAGTTGCGCAGCCGTACCCGGCGCGATCGACACCGGTGCATCGACGCAGGCGTGCAGGTCGATGGCGGCGGCCATGTCGCTCTGGTAGGCGGGCAGGCCCCAGTCATTCAGGCGGGCATCGAGTACTTTGATTTCAACAGTCGGGTTCAGTGGCTGGCTCATTTCGGGATGGGTTCAGGCAGTCGCAGGCCGGGCATTACCCGGCCGGACGTCAGTTTTCGGAATTCAGTTCGAACGCTTCGGCGAGCAGTTCGTACGTGCGCAGCCTTGCGGCGTAGGTGGCGGTTACGCTGAGCACGACAAGCTCGTCCGCGGCGAATTGCTCGCGCAGCGCGAGCATGCGCTCGGCCACGCGTTCAGGCGTGCCGCAAATCGTGCGCGGGCGCTCGCGTTCGATGATCAGGCGGTCGCGTTCGGTCGGGATATGGCTTTCGGCCTGCTCCAGCGAAGGAATTGGTGCGTTGACGCCGTAGGCCATCTGCAGGCGGCGCAGGTCCACCGCGCGCTCCAGTTCGGCCGCTTCGGCGTCGGTGTCAGCGCAGATCACGAAGATTGCGGCGGCGCTGTAAGGCTGGTCCGCATAGCCGGCCTCGAAGTCTTCGCGATACTGCCGAGCGACATGGTGGCCGGTGTGCGCGTTGATGAAGTGCGCAAACGCAAAGCGCAGCCCAAGCTTTGCGGCCAGTGCACCGCCGTAGTCGCTCGAACCAAGCACCCACAGTTCGGGCCGCGTATCGACGACGGGCTGCAGCAAGACACCTTCAGCGAGATGGCCGGGAGGGACCTCGCCGCTCAGCAGGCACGCAAGGTCACGCACCTGCTCCTCGAACTGCGAGCCGCGATCGTACTGGCCCATCGCCACGGCCTGCGCGGTGCGCATATCGCCGCCAGGCGCGCGGCCTACGCCGAGGTCGATGCGATTCGGGAACAGTCCTTCGAGCATGCGGAACTGCTCGGCGACTTTGAACGGGCTGTAGTAGGGCAGCATCACGCCGCCCGAGCCGAGCCGGATGCGCTGCGTGACGCTGCCAATGCGCGCCAGCATGACTTCGGGCGCCGGGTTGGAGACGCCGCGCAGGCCATGGTGCTCGGCGCACCAGTAGCGCGTGTAGCCAAGCGCGTCGGCCATCTGCGCCAGTTCTACGGTGGCAGCCAGCGCGTCACGGGCAGAATGGCCTGCAATCACCGGGCTCTGGTCGAGCACAGACAGGCGCAGTCGGGGTCGGTTCACTGTCATGATGCGTCAGGGTTGGGCGCGGCCCGGCAAGCGCTGGCCGATGGCGGCCACCAGCTGGCGCGCCAGCGTCAGCTTGTCGGCGCGCGGCAGGCGCGTCATGCCCGCGGCATCGAACAGCACGATCTCGTTGTCGTCGAGGCCGAAGGTATGGTGGCCGATATTGCCGACCAGCAGCGGTACACCCTTGCGCTGGCGCTTCTGCTCGCCGTATTGCTCAAGGTTCTCGCTCTCCGCGGCAAAGCCGACGCAGTAGGGCGCATCGGCGCGTGCCGCCACGGTGGCGAGGATGTCCGGGTTCTGCACGAACTGCAGCGTCGGCGTGTCGGTGTCGTTGGCCTTCTTGAGCTTCTGCTGGGCGACCTCGGCGGGACGCCAGTCGGCCACGGCGGCGACCGCGATGAACACGTCAACGCCGTGCAGTTGGGCCAGTACCGAGTCATGCATCTGCTGGGCGCTGCGCACGTCGCTGCGCACCACGCCGCGCGGCGTAGGCAGGCCAGTCGGGCCGGAGACGAGCCGCACGTCGGCGCCAGCCTCGCGCGCGGCGCGCGCGATCGAAAAGCCCATCTTGCCCGAGGACAGGTTGGTGATGCCGCGCACCGGGTCGATCGCTTCGAACGTCGGGCCCGCGGTGATCAGCACGCGCTTGCCTGCCAGCGGCTTGGGCTGGAAGAACGCGATGATGTCGTCGACCAGCTCTTCGGGCTCAAGCATGCGGCCGTCGCCGACTTCGCCGCAGGCCTGGTCGCCGCTGCCCGGGCCAAGGATGACGACGCCATCGGCACGCAGTTGCGCCGCATTGCGTTGTGTCGGCGCTGCGGCCCACATCTGGCGGTTCATGGCTGGTGCCACGAGCAGCGGACAGTCGCGCGCGATGCACAGCGTGGTCAGCAGGTCGTCGCACAGGCCGTTGGCCAGCTTGGCCAGGAAGTCCGTCGACGCGGGCGCGATCACGATGGCGTCGGCCTCGCGCGAGAGGTCGATGTGCGCCATGTTGTTGTCGACGCGCGCATCCCACTGCGACAGGAACACCGGGCGGCCCGACAGGGCCTGCATCGTGACGGGGGTGATGAAATGGGTCGCCGCTTCGGTCATCGCCACCTGAACCGTGGCACCGGCCTTGGTCAGCAGGCGGACCAGCTCGGCCGACTTGTAGCAGGCGATGCCGCCGGTCAGGCCGAGAACGATGTGCTTGCCGCGCAAATCCATGGAAGGCTCGTCAGAGATTGGGTTTCGGCATGATACCGGCAGCCTGCGCAGGCTGCCGGCGGCGGCTTAGTGCTTGCGCACGCGCCGCAGCTCGTCGACGATCAGCAGCACCGCACCCACGGTAATGGCGCAGTCGGCCACGTTGAAGGCTGGCCAGTGATAGTTGCGCACGTAGAAGTCGAGGAAGTCGATCACGTGGCCGTAGATCACGCGGTCGACCACGTTGCCCACTGCGCCGCCGAGGATCAGCGACACGGCGAAGCAGAACAGCTTCTGCCCCGTATGGCGGTACAGCAGCCAGACGATGAACGCGCCGACCACGAGCCCGAGCCCGGTAAAGAACCAGCGCTGCCAGCCGCCGGCGTCGGCCAGGAAGCTGAACGCCGCGCCCTTGTTGTACACCAGGACCAGGTTGAAGAAGCGCGTCACCGGGCGCGATTCGCCGTACGTGAACGTACGCACGATGACGATCTTGAAGAACTGGTCCAGCACCACCACCAGCAGGGCGAACGCCATCCACAGCAGCGGCGTGGTGTTGCCCGACGCCTTGTTATTGCGGCGTGCGGGGCGGGCGGAACGGGACGTGGTCGATGCCATCAGGCATGGCTCCTGTGTTCACCGGCGCCGAACAGGTTGCTGTCGCAGCGGCCGCAAAGGGTCGGATGGTCCGGGTTCTGGCCGACGTCGGCGCGGTAGTGCCAGCAGCGCTCGCACTTGGCGTGCGTCGATGCCGCCACCGTGACCAGCAGGTCGCCGGCTTCCGGCGCGTGCGTGACCGTGGCAGCCGACGTCAGCAGCACGAAGCGCAGGTCGTCACCCAGGCTCTGCAGCGCGGCCAGCACCGGGCCGCCGGCCTGGATGTTGACCTCGGCCTGCAGCGACGAGCCGATCGCGCCTTCCACGCGCACCGCTTCAAGCTGCTTGGTGACCTCTGCACGCACTTCGCGCAGGCTGTGCCACTTCTGCAGCAGGTCGTCGGCCTGGTCCACTTCGGGCAGCGTGTAGTACGTGCTCGTGAAGATGGTGTCGGTGTGGCCGGTGCCGTGTGCGAACACCTGCCAGGCTTCCTCGGCGGTGAACGACAGGAACGGCGCCATCCAGTGCAGCATGGCTTGCGTGATGTGATAGAGCGCGTTCTGCGCCGCGCGGCGGGCCTTCGAGTCCGCTGCGGTGGTGTAGAGGCGATCCTTCAGCACGTCCAGGTAGAAGCCGCCCAGGTCTTCCGAGCAGAACGTCTGCAGCTTGGCGACCACCGGGTGGAACTCGTACGCGTCGTAGTGCGACAGCACTTCCTTCTGCAGGCGCTCGGTCAGAGCCACGGCATAGCGGTCGATCTCGAGCCATTCCGAGGCCGGCAGCGCGTGCTTGCTGTGGTCGTAGTCGGACAGGTTCGACAGCAGGAAGCGCAACGTGTTGCGGATGCGGCGATAGCTTTCCACCACGCGCTTCAGGATCTCGTCGGAGATCGACAATTCGCCCGAGTAGTCGGTCGAGGCCACCCACAGGCGGATGATTTCCGCGCCCATCTTGTTGGCGATGTCCTGCGGCGACACGGTGTTGCCGACCGACTTGGACATCTTGCGGCCTTCGCCGTCCACGGTGAAGCCGTGCGTCAGCAGTGCCTTGTAAGGCGGCTTGCCATACAGCATCGACGCGGTCAGCAGCGACGAGTGGAACCAGCCGCGGTGCTGGTCCGAGCCTTCGAGGTACAGGTCGGCGAGGCGGCCATCGGCTTCATCGGCGGACGGATCGTACAGGTCGTCGCGGTGCGAGCCGCGGATCACGGTCCAGTGCGTGGTGCCCGAATCGAACCACACGTCGAGCGTGTCGCGGTTCTTTTCGTACTGGTCGGCTTCGTCGCCGAGCAGGTCCTTGGCGTCCAGCGTTTGCCACGCTTCGATGCCGTGCTGCTCGACGCGCTTCGCCACTTCTTCCAGAAGCTCGGGCGTGCGCGGATGCAGCGCGCCGGTTTCCTTGTGCACGAAGAAGGCCATCGGCACACCCCACTGGCGCTGGCGCGACAGCGTCCAGTCCGGGCGGTTGGCGATCATATTGTGCAGGCGCTGCTTGCCCCATGACGGGTAGAACTCGGTCGCCTCGATGCCGGCCAGCGCGGTTTCGCGCAGCGTCGGCACGGTCTTGCCGTCTTGCTCGACCGGATCCACGTCCATGCCCGCGAACCACTGCGACGTGGCGCGGTAGATGATCGGCGTCTTGTGGCGCCAGCAGTGCATGTAGCTGTGGGTGTACTTGTGCGAGTTGAACAGGTTGCCGGACGCCTTCAGCACCTCGACGATCTTCGGGTTCGCGTCCCAGATCGACAGGCCGCCGAACAGCGGCAGCGTGCCCGCATACACGCCGTTGCCCATCACCGGGCTGATGATGTCGTGGTCGCTCATGCCGTGCGCCTTGCACGACTGGAAATCTTCCACGCCGTAGGCCGGGGCCGAGTGCACGATGCCCGAGCCGGTGTCGGTGGTCACGTAGTCACCCAGGTAGATCGGCGACAGGCGGTCATAGCCGGCGTCCATCTTGGCGAGCGGATGATGGAAGCGGATTTCCGACAGCGCGGCGCCCGTGGTGGTGGCCACGACCTTGCCTTCGAGTTCGTAGACCTTGAGCTGTTCCTCGACGCGCTCGGTGGCCAGGATCAGGTAGCCGCGCGGCGTGTCGACCAGCGCGTACTCCACTTCCGGGTGCACGTTGAGCGCCTGGTTGCTCGGGATCGTCCACGGCGTGGTGGTCCAGATCACGATCCAGCCCGGCTTGGCGTTGACCTGCTCGATCGAAAGCTTGAAAGCGTGCGCCAGCTTGTCCGTCTCGGCGAACGGGAAGCCCACGTCGATCGACAGGTCGACCTTGTCCTTGTACTCGACCTCTGCCTCGGCCAGTGCCGAGCCGCAGTCGAAGCACCAGTTCACGGGCTTCAGGCCGCGGAACACATAGCCCTTTTCCATGATCTTGCCGAGGGCGCGGAGTTCGTCGGCCTCGTTGCTGTAGTTCATGGTCAGGTACGGATGGCCCCAGTCGCCGAGCACGCCCAGACGCTCGAAGTCCACCATCTGGCGCTTGATCTGCTCGGTGGCGTAGGCACGCGCCTTGGCCTGGACTTCCTGCACGGGCAGGCCCTTGCCGAACTGCTTCTCGATCTGGATCTCGATCGGCATGCCGTGGCAGTCCCAGCCGGGCACGTAGACGGCATCCAGGCCGCTCAGTCCGCGCGCCTTGACGATCATGTCCTTGAGGACCTTGTTGACGGCGTGGCCGA
The DNA here is from genome assembly GCF_905397435.1 of Cupriavidus numazuensis. GTDB lineage: Bacteria > Pseudomonadota > Gammaproteobacteria > Burkholderiales > Burkholderiaceae > Cupriavidus > Cupriavidus numazuensis. The sequence continues at coordinate 137,663 of NZ_CAJPVI010000005.1, read as the reverse complement.
TGTGGATGTCGCCGTTGGCGTACGGCGGGCCGTCGTGCAGCACGAACTTCTTCGCACCCTTGCGCGCCGCGCGGATCTTCTTGTAGAGCTGCTTGTCCTGCCACTGCTTGACCCACTGCGGTTCACGCTTGGGCAGGTCGCCGCGCATCGGGAAGGTGGTGTCCAGCAGATTGACCGGATACTTGCTTTTCTCGGGCTTGGCGCGTTTGTCGTTGGACATGTCGATTCTCGGGGCAATTCGTTTGGCGCGCACCGGGCCCATATCGGGGCCGCGCAGGGGCCGCGTATGGCGTGCGCGCAGGAAAGTCGGGATGAGGCGGAGCGCGAACCGGCACCGCGGGGTGCCGGGCCGCTAGCTAATTCGGTCGGTGGCGGACGTGGCGAAGTCGCGGCCGCCCGTGCCCTCGGCACGGCCGGTGTGGGCGTCCGGTGCGGTCAGGCCAAAGAAGGCGCGTGCCTCGGCGCTGTCCTTGGCGATGGCCGCGGTCAGGTCTTCCAGGTTGTCGAAACGCGCCTCATCGCGCAGCTTCTTCATGAACTCGACCCGGATCAGCTTGCCGTACAGGTTCTCGTTGACGTCGAACAGGTGGACTTCAAGCAGCACCCGGCCCGCATCCTCGATGGTTGGGCGTACGCCGATGCTGGCCACGCCGGGCAGCGGATGATCCGCAATGCCGTGCACCTGCACCACGAAAATGCCATTGACCGCCGGGCGCTTGTGCGAGATACGCAGGTTCAGCGTCGGGAAGCCGAGGTCGCGGCCCAGCTTGCGGCCGTGGATCACATGGCCGCTGATCGCGTAGCCGTGGCCAAGCAGGCGTCGCGCGTGCTCGAGATCGCCATCGGCCAGCGCCTGGCGCACGGCCGAGCTCGAGATGCGGATGCCGCCTTCGGACACCGAACCCATCTGCTCGACGTCGAAGCCAAAGCGGCGGCCGGCGTCCTGTAGGTAGGTGAAATCGCCGGCACGCTTGGCGCCGAAGCGGAAATCATCCCCGACCAGCACCCAGCGCGCATGCAGGCCATGCCAGAGCACGTTCTCGACAAATGCCTGCGGCGACTGGCCGGCGAAGTGGGCGTTGAAGTGCTCCACCACGACACGGTCGACGCCGTTGCGGCGCAGGCTTTCGAGCTTGTCGCGCAGCAGGGCGATGCGGGTCGGTGCCTTGTCCGGAGTAAAGAATTCGCGCGGATGCGGCTCGAACGTCATCACGCACAGTGGCAGGCCGCGCGCGTCGGCCGCCGCACGCGCACGCGCAAGCAGCGACTGGTGGCCGCGATGCACACCGTCGAAATTGCCGATGGTGAGCGCGCAGGGCGCCCGGCTCTCGGCGTTGGGCAAGCCGCGGAAGACTTTCACGGGGACGGCGGGAAATGATTCGGGTAAAGCGAGCATTATAAGGCGAATGGGTCCGATTGCCCCTTCCGGGTGCCCATCCGCAGGGCCAAGTCGCTGTTTTTGTGGCGCAATCGGCCCACCGCCGTGGCGCGATGCCGCAAAACGCGGCATGATATGCATCACCCACGATGGGCGCGAAGCATGCTTGCCGGCGCCCGCGCTTCCCTCCGCACATTCACTTGAACGCGCTGCTCAACCGGCTGTTGCCGCGAATTCTGCCGCCTCCCGGCGCCCAGCTCGATACCGAGACGCGGGCCAAGCTGATGGCCATCGTCCACAAGACGTCGCCGTCGGGCGCGGTGGCGGCCGTACTGCTACCGGCGCTGACCATCCTGACCTTCTGGAACTCGGCCGACCATGCCGCGCTGCTCGGCTGGGGCGCCGTGATGCTGGTGTTGGTCGCCGGCGGCCTGTGGTTTTACCTGGGCTACCAGCGTGACGGCGCGTCCATGAGCCGTTCCGCGCACACGCGCAAGTGGTGGGGCAATATGCGCGCGCTGGCGTTCCTGACCGGGGTGACCTGGGGCAGTTCGGCGCTGCTCCACATGTATACAGGCTCGGCGGTGTTCTCGAGCGTGCTTTACCTGTTGAGCCTGGGCGTGCTGGCCGGTGGCGCGGTATCCCAGGCGCCCGTGCCATCGAACCTGGCCTATGCGGGGATTCCCATCCTGGTGCCGAATCTGCTGATGGCCGAGATCGCATTCCCGGGGCATGGCATCTACGTGCAGTTGCTGCTGGTCATTTACGCGATGATGCTGGGCCGCCATGCGCTCGGCCTGCAGGGCACGCTGGTCAGGGCGATCCAGCTCGAAGGCGACAGCCGCCGCCTGGCCAAGCAGTTCCAGGAGGAAAAGGAGCGGGCACTCCACGCGAGCGAGGAGAAATCGCGCTTCCTGGCCGCGGCCAGCCACGACCTGCGCCAGCCCGTGCATGCGCTGGTGATGCTCGTGGAAGCGCTGCGCGCGCGCAACCAGTCCACGGTGCTGCATCCGCTGGTGGAGCAGGTCGCGGCGGGCACACAAACCATCGACTTGTTGTTCCGCTCGCTGCTTGACCTCTCCAAGCTGGAGGGCCGCAAGGTGCTACCCACGCTGGAGCCGTGCGAGCTGAGCGCGCTGATCCGCGACGTGATGAGCCAGTTTGCCACCGATGCACGCGAAAGCGGGCTGACGCTGACGCCGCGCGTGCCCGACGAGCTTTTTGCGATGGCCGAGCCGGTGCTGCTGCGCCGCGCGCTATTCAACCTGGTGCAGAACGCGCTGCGCTATACCAAGCGCGGCGGCGTGCTGGTCACGGCCCGGCAACGCCGCAAGCATGTGCGGCTGGAGGTGTGGGACACGGGCGCCGGCATCTTGCCCGATCACCTTCCGGACATCTTTTCGCCGTACTACCAGGTGCACAACCCGCAGCGCGATCCGTCGCAGGGCCTTGGGCTGGGGCTGGCCATCTTCAAGGAATGCGTGCGGCTGATGCGCGGCACTTATGGCGTGCGTTCCGTACCGGGCAAGGGATCCGTCTTCTGGTTCGCGCTGGCCACGGTGCCGGATGAGACAGTCGCCAGCGTGCGCGAAATGCGCGCCATGGCCGCGGCCGAGGAATCCAAGCCGGACAAGCTGCAAGGCTCGGTGCTGGTCGTTGACGACGATACCCAGATCCGCAAGGCCTGGATCGCGCTGATGGAGGCCTGGGGTATCCGCGTCGCATGCGCCGCGCATGGCGCGGAAGCGGACATGTTGTTTGCTCAGGGGTTGCGGCCGGACATCATCTTCTGCGACCTGCGGCTGCCAGGCAGCGAAAACGGCCTCGATCTGCTGGAGCGCTGGCAGAACACGCAGCCGCAGGCGCGCAGTGCGTTGCTGACCGGAGACTTGAAATCGGCCGCGCTGGCGGCAGCGGAGGAGGCGGGATACTTCGTGCTGCCAAAGCCAGTCGATCCGGCTTCACTGCGCATGCTGCTGCGCCGCTGGCTTCGCCCTGCGGGGTGAGGGCGGGCGGCCTTCCGCCTTACTGGCGCAGGCGAAAGCGTTCCATGCGCGACATGACCTGCATGCGCGTGCGCACGCCAAGCCGCTGCAGGATGGCGGACACGTGTTCCTTTACGGTGTTTTCCGTCAGGCCGAGCCGGCGGGCGATTACCTTGTTGGGCAAGCCTTCGAGCACCAGCGCGAGCACGGAGCCCTGGCGAGGCGTCAGGCCAAGTTCGGCCGGCGTGACCGGAATCCCGTGGGCCGGTCCAAATGACTGAGCGCGGCCGCTGAGGGCTTCATCGGTCGGGAACGAGGTATCGCCGGCCAGTACCTTGCGCACGGCGGAGGTAAAGGCGTGAGCGTCCAGGTGCTTGCCCACGAAGCCACACGCCGACAGCGCGCGGGCGCGCCCGACGATTTCAGGCGTGGCTTCGGCCGACATGAAAATGAAGCGGGCGCCCGGAATCACGGTCTTGAACGTCTGCATGGCATCGAAACCCGTGCCGTCGTTCAGCCAGATATCGAGCAGCACAATATCAGGGCGCAGGCCTTGCTGAAGGCTCGTCAGCGCTTCCCTGGCGCTGCCAGCGGCGTGGACTGCAACATCAGGCATCACCTCCGTCAGGAATGCGGTAGTGCCTGACAAGGCCATAGGATGATCATCGACCACCAACAACGTCGGTGCAGCGTTCGACATGCTAATTCCCGTCTAATTTCCCGTTTCGTCCTTGTTGTCACCAACATGCACAAAATTGGCGCGTGGACGTAGGGCCCACTCTATCAGAGGGTGCGAAGCGTCACAATCCATCAAATGGGGGTTTACAGCCCGGGTGTCGCATCCCGGTTGCACTCCGGATCTCCGATTATCGTGAATTAAGTGCCTAATGTATTCGCTTTGGCAGAGTTTAGCGCTTGCACTTGGTAGAATTGCGCGATGAAAAAAATCGTCATCCTGATTTCAGGGCGTGGCTCCAATATGGAAGCCATCGTCCGGGCTTGCGCGGCCGGCGGCTGGCCGGCGCGCATTGCCGCAGTCATTTCGAACCGGCCGGATGCCGCCGGACTGCAGTTTGCCAAGGACCACGGCATTGCCGCAGGCGTGGTCGATCATCGCCAGCATCCCGACCGTGCGAGCTTCGATGCGGCACTGGCCGAGGCCATTGATGCCCATGAGCCTGATCTGGTCGTGCTTGCCGGCTTTATGCGCATCCTGACCACCGGCTTTGTCGATCGCTATGCCGGCAGACTGCTCAATATCCATCCGTCGCTGCTGCCGTGCTTCCCGGGCCTGAACACCCACAAGCAGGCGCTCGACGCGGGCGTGAAGCTGCACGGCGCGACCGTGCATTTCGTGACCCCGGAACTTGATCACGGTCCGATCGTGATCCAGGCGGCTCTCGATGTGTTGCCAGGCGATACTTCCGAGAGCCTCGCCGCACGCCTGCTCGACTGCGAGCATGTCATTTATCCCCGCGCCGTACAGTGGTTCGTCGAAGGACGCCTGCAAGTGCAGAACGGGGTCGTACACGTCAATCCGGCCGAGCCGCAACTGCTTATGGCCATCTCCGCCGGTGTACCGGCGGCAGGAGCAAAGCCATGAGTCGTCATCAGGCCGGGGCGCGCCCGGCGCCCAAGGATTCCCGTCAACCGGCGAAAGCCCGCAAGTCGAGCCCGATCCGCAAGCCGGCAAACGCGCGTTCCGCTCAGGGTCCGGGGGCCGATGGTCAGCCCACGCGCGTGCACGGAGGTCTGCACGCGTCCCATATCCAGCATATCGACCGTCTGTTGGGCAAGGTCATGCTGTTCGCGCGTCCCGCCGACGCCGTGGTGAGCTATTACTTCCGCGAAAACAGCAAGCTCGGCCATCGCGAGCGCGGCATCATTGCCGAGGCCGTCTACGCGGTACTGCGCCGGCGTGTGGAATTCGGCCAGTTCGCCGAGAGCGGCACCGGTTCGGCTTCGCGTCGCCTGGCGCTGCTGGGCCTGGCGGCCACACTCGGCCGCGATATGCTTTCGCCGTTCCTGTATCCCGACGAGGCCGAGTGGCTAGACCGCCTGACCACGATCGAGCGATCGAGCCTGTCGCCGCGGGTACGGGCGAATCTGCCTGAGTGGCTGTTCGATAACCTCGTGGCGCGCCATGGCGAGGCCTTTACGTCGGCGCTCGGCGACGCATGGTTGCGCCCGGCGCCGTTGGATCTGCGTGTGAATCTCATCAAGACCACGCGCGAGGCAGCACTCGCCGAATTGGAGGCTGCGGGTTTGCGTGCCGAGCCCACGCCGATGGCTCCCGCTGGCATCCGCATGCAGGGCAAGCCAGCGCTGAACCAGTTGCCGATGTTCGTGAACGGCCTGGTGGAAGTCCAGGACGAGGGTAGCCAGCTGCTGTGCAACCTGGTCGGACCGAAGCGCGGCGAGATGGTCGTCGATTTCTGTGCCGGCGCAGGCGGCAAGACGCTCGCCCTTGGCGTGGCCATGCGCTCGACGGGCCGTCTCTATGCCTTCGATGTGTCGGAAAAGCGGCTTGCCAACCTGAAGCCGCGGCTTGCGCGCAGCGGTTTGTCGAACGTGCATCCCGTATTGATCGACTCCGAGCGCGATGCCAAGGTCAAGCGCCTGGCGGGCAAGATCGACCGCGTGCTTGTGGACGCCCCGTGCAGCGGCCTCGGGACGCTGCGGCGTAATCCGGATCTGAAATGGCGCCAGAGCCCGGAATCGGTGCTTGAGCTGACCGCCAAGCAAAGCGCAATCCTCGAGGCTGCGGCGCGGCTGGTCAAGGGTGGCGGGCGCGTGGTTTATGCCACTTGCAGCGTGCTCGAGGCGGAAAACGAGGCGATCGTCCGCGATTTCCTGTCCAAACACCCGAATTTCCGCCTCGTTCCGGCGACGGAAGTGCTGGCCGAGCAAAAGATCGAAGTACCGGCGTTGCAGACAGAAGGCGGCATGTTCGCGCTGTATCCTCATCAGCACCAGACTGACGGCTTCTTCGCCGCAGTGCTGGAGCGCACGCAGTAATCTCCCCATCCCACCGGCAATCGCGCGCTCCGCGCGGCTGCCGGTGCGGCGACAGGGTATCCAGGTAGAAATCCCATGAACGGAAACCCATTGGCCGACCTGACGGCCTCGCATGCGACCTTTGGCAGGATGCTCGACGACCTGATGCGGGACGCGGGCGGGCCCGGCTTCATCTGGCAACTCGTCGTGCTGGCAGGCTGCCTGCTGGCGGCGTGGCCGCTTGCGCGTTTTGTGGACAAGCGGCTTGAGAAGCACTACGCCGCGTCCAGCTTCTCGCTGCGCTTCGCCGCGGCCAGCCTGGAACGGGCCATGTTCCCGCTATTCGGCTGGCTGCTCGTTATGACGGCCCGCTTTGCGCTGGAGCCAGTCATGGCGATCAGCGTGCTGCGACTAGCCCTGGTGCCGCTATTTGGCATTACCTCCCTTTATTTCACGTTCTACATCCTGCGCCGCGTGCTTTCGGGCAGCGGCCAGTTGCACGGCATGCTGCTGCTCGTGGAAAAGGTGCTCACCACGCTAGTGTGGGTAGCGATGGCACTGTACGTCCTTGGCGTGCTGCCGGAGGTAATGAAATGGATGGAGGGCATGCGGTTTTCGCTCGGCAAGCAGAAGGTGAGCCTTGCCGATACGCTGATGGCCGCAGTCTGGATCCTGCTGACGGTGCTGGTGGCCATGTGGTTCGGTTCGTGGCTCGAGGAACGCCTGATGCGCTCCGCCAGCCTGGACGTGAACCTCAAGGTCGTGCTGACCCGCATTTCCAAGGCGCTGCTGCTGCTGGTCTCGCTGTTGCTGAGCCTGTCGCTGGTCGGCATCGACCTGACCGTTCTGTCGGTATTCGGCGGTGCACTGGGTGTCGGTCTCGGTCTCGGCCTGCAGAAGATCGCCAGCAACTACATTTCCGGCTTCATCATTTTGCTCGATCGTTCGGTCAAGCTCGGCGACCAGATTACGGTGGACAAGTACACGGGCATCGTCTCGCAGATCCGCACGCGATACACGGTGGTGCGCAATGGCGACGGCGAGACGTTGGTGCCGAACGAGCAGTTGGTGGCCCAATCGGTGCAAAACCACTCGTTTTCGAACACCAATGTCCGCGTCGCAACGCGCGTGCAGGCCGACTACAGCGCCGATCCCGAGACCGTGATCATGCTGCTCACGGAATGCGTGCGCGAATTGCCGAGGGTGTTGCAGGACCCGGCGCCAGCGGCGTTCCTGGTGCTGTTTGCAGACAGCGGCATCGAATATGAGGTCGCGGTTTACATCGCCGATCCGCAGAACGGCAAGCTTGGCGTGCAGTCCGCCATGAACCGCGCGATCTGGCGAACCCTGCGCGAGCACGGAATCTCCATTCCCTATCCTCAGCGGGAGGTCCGTGTGTTGACCAATGGTCACCTTCAGCCATTGAGTGACGCCTCCGGGCAAGCCGTGAAAGTGGCGAGTCAGGCATGACTGCATAAGGAAACAGGCGGGCGCTTCACAAGGGAACAAAAATGAAGCGCGCCCGTCAAACTCCGGGAAAAAGCGTATGACTCAGGCCTGCATGATCCGGTAGAATGCCGGGTTGTCGCGGGTTTGCGAAGCATCCCGCCCCCACACCAGACAGCCGCCAGATTGCAGCGGCTCGTGCCTGTCCCGCCTGCCAACGCCGGCGCCGGAGCTGCGCGCCAGGGGTCCCCGCCAACAGATGGTGGGTCCGTGGCGGACGCCAGACCAAATCGCAATCAGTAGATTTGCAGTCTTTTTTCTGCGCGTTGTGCACGGCGCCGGGGCAGCCGCAAAGGAAAGCCCCTGTTTAACTGACGGAGAACAGAGTTTGTTCGACACTATTCTTGACTGGGCCGCGAACGGCCTTGCCAACTGGTCCTGGTGGGAGATCGTGATCTACACGCTGGTGGTGACGCACATCACCATCGCGGGCGTCACCATCTTCCTGCATCGGTGCATGGCGCACCGCTCGCTGGACCTGCACCCGATTGCCCAGCATTTTTTCCGCTTCTGGCTCTGGCTGACCACAGGTATGGTCACGCGCGAGTGGACCGCGATCCACCGCAAGCACCACGCCAAGTGCGAGACCGAGGATGATCCGCATAGCCCGCAGACCCGCGGCATCCGCAAGGTGCTGCTGGAAGGCGCCGAGCTGTACCGCGCCGAGGCCAAGAACAAGGAAACCGTCGCCAAGTTCGGCCATGGTTGCCCGAACGACTGGGTCGAGCGCAATGTGTACTCGCGCTTCGGCTGGCAGGGCGTCGGCCTGATGCTGATCATCGACCTGGCGCTGTTCGGCGTGATCGGCATGACGGTCTGGGCCGTGCAGATGCTGTGGATCCCGATCCACGCTGCCGGCATCATCAATGGCCTGGGCCACTGGTGGGGCTATCGCAATTACGATTGCGAAGATGCATCGACCAATGTCTCGCCGTGGGGCCTGATCATCGGTGGCGAAGAGCTGCACAACAACCACCACACCTATCCGACTTCGGCGAAGTTCTCGATTAAGTGGTACGAGTTCGATGTGGGTTGGGGTTATATCCGCGCCATGCAGGCCGTTGGCCTGGCCAAGGTGAAGAAGACGCCGCCCAAGGCACGCCTGGTGGAAGCGCGTCCGGTCGACGAGAACACGCTGGAAGCGATCATCGCCAACCGCTATGACGTAATGGCCCGCTACGCCAAGGCCGTGAAGAGCGCGTTCCGCCAGGAGCTGGAACAACTCAAGGAAGGCCGCGTTGCCGAGTACCGCACGTTCAAGCCGGCCAGCAAGTGGTTCCACCGCGAAGAGGCCAAGCTGGCCGCGCCGCAGCGCCAGCAGCTCGCGAGCATCGTCGAGCAGAGCAAGTCGCTGCACACTTTCGTGGAAATGCGACGTGAACTGGCCGCCATCTGGGGCCGTTCCAACCTGACGCGCGAGCAGCTGCTGCAACAGCTGCAGGCCTGGTGCCATCGTGCCGAGGCTAGCGGTATCCAGGCGCTGCACGATTTTTCGCTGCGCCTGCGCCGCTACGCCTGATACAATTCGGCCGCGCCGTATGGTTACAAAGCCCCGCCCATGGCGGGGCTTTTGTTTTAGATAAACTCCCCCAGGTTCTGGCTGTCCGCATGACGTTGCATGCGTGAGGTCTAGAGGAGTACCGGAGATGACCCCACAATCGATCAAGACCGTCGAGTTCGAAAAACCGGACCTGACGGATACCGAAAGCCCCGCCGGCGGTAGCTGCGTGGCCCACGCCTGGGCCAAGGTGCCCCCCGTGCTGACGCCCGACGAACGCCAGGCGCTCAAGGCGCGTATCAGGCGGTTGCTGAAGGAGCGCAATGCCGTGCTGGTCGCCCACTATTACGTGGATGCCGACCTGCAGGACCTCGCCGAGGAAACCGGCGGCTGCGTTTCCGACTCGCTCGAAATGGCGCGCTTCGGCCGTGACCATTCGGCCCAGACCCTGGTCGTGGCCGGTGTGCGCTTCATGGGCGAAACCGCGAAGATCCTGAGCCCGGAAAAAACCATCCTGATGCCGGACCTGGATGCGACCTGCTCGCTCGATCTCGGCTGCCCGGCGGACGAGTTCGCGGCGTTCTGCGATGCGCATCCGGACCGCACCGTGGTCGTGTACGCGAACACCAGCGCCGCGGTGAAGGCGCGCGCGGACTGGATGGTGACGTCCAGCATCGGCCTGAAGATCGTCCAGCATCTGCACGCACGCGGCGAGAAGATCCTGTGGGCGCCTGACAAGCACCTCGGCAGCTATATTCAGAAGGAGACTGGCGCCGACATGCTGCTGTGGCAGGGCTCGTGCCTGGTCCATGACGAGTTCAAGGGCATCGAACTCGATCTGCTGCGCCGCGAGTTTCCCAAGGCGAAGATCCTCGTGCATCCGGAGTCGCCGGCCAATGTGGTCGAGCAGGCCGATGTGGTCGGTTCCACGTCGCAGCTCATCGCGGCCGCGCAGGAACTGGACGCGACCGAGTTCATCGTGGCTACGGACAACGGCATCCTGCACAAGATGCGGATGGCGGCACCGGGCAAGCATTTCATCGAAGCTCCGACGGCGGGCAACAGCGCGACCTGCAAGAGCTGCGCACACTGCCCGTGGATGGCGATGAATGCGCTGTCGAACCTGGCCGAAGTGCTCGAAACCGGCCGCAACGAGATCCATGTGGATCCGGCCACCGGCCGCCAGGCGGTGACCTGCATCAACCGCATGCTCGACTTCGCTGCGCAGCAGAAGGCCAATGTCCGGCCGGCGGCGGACCTTGCGAAGGAACAGGCCTTGTTCCAGGGAATCGGTCCGGCATGAGCGTGAATTCGGTTTTCGATAGTTATGGTCCGGCGCTGAAGGCGGCGCTGGACGCCAACGTCAGCGCGGCGATCGCCGAGGACGTCGGTAGCGGTGACCTGACCGGTCTGCTGATACCGGCGGACAAGCAGGCGCAGGCGCGCGTGATCGTGCGCGAGCAGGCCATATTGTGCGGCCAGCCGTGGTTCTCGGCCTGCATGAAGGCGGTGGACGAGCGGCTGACGGTCACGTGGAAGCAGGAAGAGGGTGCCCGCATGGCGCCGGATTCCGTGGTCTGCGAGATCGCAGGGCCGGCGCGGGCGCTGCTTACGGCGGAGCGTCCGGCGCTGAATTTCCTGCAACTGCTGTCGGGCGTGGCAACGGTAACGCGACGCTACGCCGACCTGATCGCCGGCACCAATGCGCGCGTACTGGATACCCGCAAGACGCTGCCTGGCCTCCGGCTGGCCCAGAAGTATGCGGTCCGGATTGGCGGGGGCGAAAACCAGCGCCTCGCGCTGTACGATGGCATCCTGATCAAGGAAAACCACATCGCCGCTGCGGGCAGCATCACGGCTGCGATGGAGGCCGCGCTGGCCTTGGGCGCCGATGCGTCGATCCAGATCGAAGTGGAATCGCTGGCCGAGCTGGAAGAAGCGCTGGCCGCTGGCGCGACCTCGATCCTGATCGACAACTTCACCGTGCCGATGATGCATGATGCCGTGCGCATCAACGCCGGCCGTGCGTTGCTCGAGGTATCCGGCGGCGTCAATGCCGAAACCATCCGCACGTTCGCCGAGACCGGCGTGGACCGTATCTCGGTGGGGGCACTGACCAAGGATGTGCGCGCGACCGACTACTCACTGCGGATCATCGGCTGATCGCCTGCTACATCGGAACAAAAACGGCCCGCTTGATGCGGGCCGTTTTGCTTTCTGCGTGCAGGCGGTTCCGTTCAGCGCTTGCGGGCGGGCTGCATCACGGTAGGCAGGGCCTTCGGCAACGTATCCGGATAGTCGCGGCTGAAATGCAGGCCGCGGCTTTCGTGGCGGGAGTACGCGCTGTCGACGATCAGCGAGGCGACTTCCACGAGATTGCGCAACTCGAGCAGGTCACGCGTGACGCGGAAGTTCGCGTAGTACTCGGCAATCTCCTCACGCAACAGGCTGATGCGGTGCTGTGCGCGTTCCAGCCGCTTGCTGGTGCGCACGATGCCGACGTAGTTCCACATCATGCGGCGCAGCTCGTCCCAGTTGTGGGAGACCACGACTTCCTCGTCGGCGTCGGAGACGCGGCTTTCGTCCCAGGACGGCAATGCGAGATCCGGCAGGCCGGCCTTGTCCTGGCTTGCGATGTCGGTCGCCGCCGCGCGTCCGATCACGATGCATTCGAGCAGCGAATTCGATGCAAGACGGTTGGCGCCATGTAGCCCGGTGCATGCCGTCTCGCCAACGGCGTAGAGATTGCCGATGTCGGTGCGGCCAAGGGTGTCGGTCACCACGCCGCCGCAGGTGTAGTGCGCCGCCGGCACGACGGGGATCGGTTCGTGCGCGATGTCGATGCCCAGTTCCAGGCAGCGCGCGTGGATCGTGGGGAAGTGTTCCTTGAGGAAGGCTTCGGGCTGGTGCGTGATGTCGAGGTAGACGCAGTCCAGGCCGCGCTTCTTCATTTCGAAGTCGATCGCCCGTGCCACCACGTCGCGCGGCGCGAGTTCGGCGCGCTCATCATGCTCGGGCATGAAGCGGGTGCCGTCGGGCAGCTTGAGCAGCCCGCCTTCGCCGCGCACGGCTTCCGAGATCAGGAATGACTTGGCGTAGGGGTGGTATAGGCAGGTCGGATGGAACTGGATGAATTCCATGTTCGACACGCGGCAGCCCGCGCGCCAGGCCATGGCAATGCCGTCGCCAGTGGCCGTGTCGGGGTTGGTTGTGTACAGGTACACCTTGCCTGCGCCGCCGGCCGCCAGCACCGTGTGCGTTGCGGTGATGGTGCGCACTTCCTCGGTGCTGTCGTCGAGCACGTACAGGCCGTAGCAGCGGTTACCCGGCAGCCCCAGTTTGCGCGACGTGATCAGGTCGATCGCAAACTGGTCTTCGATGATGGTGATGTTCGGGTGCTGGCGGGCCATCTCCGACAACGTGCTGACCACGGCGTGGCCCGTGGCATCCGCGGCATGGATGATGCGGCGCCGGCTATGCCCGCCTTCGCGTGTCAGGTGATAGCCGAGTTCGGCCTGCTCGTCCTTGGTGAACGGTACGCCGCGGTCGATCAGCCACTGGATCGCTTCGCGTCCATGCTCGACGATGAAGCGCGTTGCCTCTTCATCGCACAGGCCCGCACCGGCCACGAGCGTGTCCTGCGTATGCTCGTCGTGGCTGTCGCCCGAATCGAGCACGGCGGCAATGCCGCCCTGTGCCCAGTCGCTGGCGCCCTGCGTCATGGCGCGCTTGCTGAGGATGACAACCCGATGGGTGTCGGCCAGTTGCAGCGCGACCGTGAGACCGGCCAGCCCGCTGCCTACGATGGCGACGTCGAAGTTCATGGTGCAGGAGTTGCCCGCGCGGGGGCGCGCGGCGCTAGAGGGAAAGCTCGAAAGTCTACACCCGGGTGGTGCCCTGATGCATCAGGGCTGCGATGGCGCTAGGGTCAAATTGCCCTGCGGTCCGGCCGCAAGCCGCGTCGGCGCCACAAAACAAAAAGCCCCGCGGTTGCGGGGCCTTTTGGATGAAAACCGGGATCAATTACTTGATCTTGGTTTCCTTGTAAGCGACGTGCTTGCGGGCGACGGGATCGAACTTCATGATCTCCATCTTTTCCGGCATGGTGCGCTTGTTCTTGGTCGTGGTGTAGAAGTGACCGGTACCTGCGGTCGATTCCAGCTTGATTTTGTCGCGGCCGCCCTTGCTTGCCATGATGTACTCCTAATTAGACTTCGCCGCGTGCGCGCAGGTCGGCGAGCACGGAGTCGATGCCTTTCTTGTCGATCAGGCGCAGGCCGGCGTTCGAGACGCGCAGGCTCACCCAACGGTTTTCCGATTCAACAAAGAAACGACGATTCTGCAGGTTGGGCAGAAAACGGCGCTTGGTCTTGTTGTTTGCGTGGGAAACGTTGTTGCCGACCATCGGCGCTTTCCCGGTCACTTGACAGACGCGTGCCATGAAGCACTCCTAACTCTTCTATTCGTGGACAATGTTCGCAACAGATCAACAAAAGGCGCACGGCCCGGACTGCAGCGGATGAGACTTCAGCAAAACGGGCATTATAGACCGGAAAGCATCGGCTAATCAATGCCTTCGCCACTCTGGCGTTGTATACCGGCCGTATACCTCTGCGCCGTGCTGCAGGCGTCACGTGGCGGTCTTAAGCTGGCCGTGTTCGGCAAACGAGTGCACATGGGTGCCGGCCACGACGAAATGGTCGAGCAGCCGCACATCGATCAGGTCGAGCGCGCGCGCCAGCATGCGCGTCATCTGCAGGTCGCTCTGGCTCGGCGTACAACAGCCGGAGGGGTGATTATGCGCGATGATGACGCTGGCCGCATTATGCGCCAGCGCCCGGCGCGCCACTTCCCGCGGGTAGACGGCGGTCTGGTTCAGCGTGCCGCGGAACAGCTCCTCGCTGGCGATCATGCGGTTGCGTGTGTCCAAAAACAGGCAGACGAAGACCTCCTGGGCGAGCGGCGCCAGTGTCAGGCGCAGATAGCTGCGTACCGCCGCGGGGGAATCCAGTCCGCTCGGCAGTTCCAGTGACTCGGCGAGCATGCGGCGCGCCAGTTCGGGCACGGCTTGCAGCTGGGTGTACTTGGCTTCACCCATGCCCCGGATGCCGAGCACGGCGCGCGCGTCGGCCGTGAACAGGCGCGTCAGCGAGCCGAAGCGGACCATCAGGTCGCGCGCAAGCTCCACCGCGCTCTTGCCGGTTGCGCCAACGCGAAGGAATACGGCCAGCAGTTCGGCGTCAGACAATGCGGCGGCGCCGCATTCCTGCAGTTTTTCTCGCGGCCGCTCGCAGGCGGGCCAGTTTGTGATGCTCATGTCGCAGGAGTCTCGGGACGGGTGCGTCGGGCCGGGCGAGGGTGGATCGGCAGGGCGTCCGGTGGCCCAGTCGAATACAATACGGGTTGTCGACAGGTTGATCACCCATGAATTTGCAAACATTTGCGTCGGAAGCCGACGGCGGCGCGGCTGGCCGCAAGACGGTCCAGGCCGACTCCTTCCTGACCCTCCACTACAGTATCTCTCTCGAAAACGGCACCGAAGTCGTGAGCACGTTCGAGGAGAATCCCGCCACGATGCTGCTTGGCCAGGGGCAACTCGCCCCGACGCTGGAGCAGGCGCTGCTCGGCATGCCCGAGGGCGAGCGCATGACCTACCGCCTGGCGCCCGAACTGGCATTTGGCCCGCGCAACCCGGAATTGCTGCAGTGGGTATCGCTCGCCACGCTGCGCGAGAACAGTTCGTTCGAGGAAGACTACAGCCCCGGCGATCTGGTCGAGTTCAACGCACCCGGCGGCGGCAAGTATGCGGGCGTCCTCAAGGAGATCGGCGACACTGCGGCGCTGTTCGATTTCAACCATCCGCTGGCCGGGCAGACCATCCTGTTCGACGTGCAGCTGATCGGGATCCTCTGATTACGCTCACTTGTCCTGATATTGCAGCATGCCTGACCTGACTACCGCACCCGATGCCGAGATCCTGATGGCGCAGCCGCGCGGCTTCTGCGCCGGCGTCGACCGCGCCATCGAGATCGTCGAGCGCGCGCTAACGCGTTTTGGGGCGCCAATCTATGTGCGTCACGAGATTGTCCACAACGCCTATGTCGTCGCCGACCTGCGCCGCAAGGGCGCTGTGTTCGTGCGCGAGCTCGACGAAGTACCGGCCGGCGCCACCGTTATCTTCAGTGCCCACGGCGTGTCGAAGGATGTTCGCGCCGAAGCTGCCTCACGCGGCCTGAACGTGTTCGACGCGACTTGCCCGCTGGTGACCAAGGTCCATGTCGAAGTCGGCAAGATGCGCGCGGAGGGCTGCGAGATCGTGATGATCGGCCACCGCGGGCACCCGGAAGTCGAAGGCACCATGGGCCAGGCCGAAGGCGGCATGCTGCTGGTGGAGTCGGTGGCGGATGTTGCCGGGCTGGTGGTTGCCGATCCCGCGCGCCTGGCGTACGTGACGCAGACCACGCTGTCGGTCGATGAAACCCTCGAGATCGTGGCCGCGCTCAAGGCGCGTTTCCCGCTGATCCGCGAGCCCAAGAAGCAAGATATCTGCTACGCCACGCAGAATCGCCAGGATGCCGTGAAGTTCATGGCGCCCCAGGTCGACGTGGTGATCGTGGTGGGCAGCCCCAACAGTTCGAACTCGAACCGGTTGCGCGAACTGGCCGCACGACTAGGCGTGCCTGCCTATATGGTGGATGCCCCCGAGCAGGTGCGCCCGGAATGGGTCGCGGGCAAGCGGCGTATCGGCCTGACCGCCGGGGCGTCGGCGCCCGAGGAACTGGCCCAGTCCATCGTCGCTCGCCTGCGCGAACTCGGTGCCGGCCACGTACGTGCTCTCGCCGGGATCGAAGAAAACATGGCGTTCCCGCTCCCGCGCGGCCTGCAGGCCGCCGCCACGGTCGGCGTCACGGCCTGACCTGCTGACCTGACTTGCCGGCGCCGCGTTCTGCGGCGCCTCTCTCCTGCCTTTGCGTCCAGACTGCTTTCGCACGATACGTGCGTGACCGCGCGCGCATTTTCATTCCGTCTTGCCGAATGCCTTTATCGTCACAACAATAATCGCCATTCCCATGACATTGCGCTCCGATAAGGTGCATCGATTACGTACCTGTCAATGCAAGCAGACAAATCAGGGTAATCCCCGTGACTGGGGTTTTCCCTATTATGGTGCGGCGCTACATTCTGCACATTAGAGATTGGTGCAGGGTTTATGGAATGAAACGCCTAATTAATACAGATGGATTATACGTGGCACCGGGCGTGCAAATTTCGAGGGGAGAGAGCTACCGGGCACGATTCTTGTAAGCGATGGTGCGGCCCCGTCAGGTGAGCGGGAATTGCCCCAATCTGTGCATTGGGGAAATTCCCTAGCTCATTTGGCGGGTAAATCGCTCAGGTTGTTGCGTCGCGTATTGCATCGCCGAAGAAAGGGGATACAATGCGCGCGTTTCAAATTGAAACTAAACAAAGGCGGTATGGGGAGGCGCCCGGGAGGCGTTGCAAATCCCCATTTTGTGAATCCTAGGAGATCACTCATGCAAATCACGTTTGCCAAGATTCTGCCGATCGCGGCCGCAGTGGCGCTCGTTACAGCTTGCGGCAAGAAAGAAGAAAAGCCGGCTGAACCGTCGGCATCGGCTCCGGCAGCGGCTGCTCCGGCCGCCGGCGGCGGTGAAGTCGTCGTCAAGATCGGCCACGCGGCCCCGCTGACCGGCGGTATCGCCCACCTTGGCAAGGACAACGAAAACGGCGCCCGCCTGGCCGTGGAAGAAGTCAACAAGGCCGGCCTGGAAGTCGGCGGCAAGAAGATCAAGCTGGAACTGGTCGGTGAAGACGATGCCGCGGATCCGAAGACCGGCACCTCCGTCGCCCAGAAGCTGGTGGATGCCAAGGTCGTGGCCGTGGTCGGCCACCTGAACTCGGGCGTGTCGATCCCGGCCTCGAAGATCTACAGCGATGCGGGCATCGTCCAGATCTCGCCGTCGTCGACCAACCCGGACTACACCAAGCAAGGCTTCAAGACGACCTACCGCGTGGTCGCCACCGATGCCCAGCAAGGTCCGGCACTGGCCAACTACGCTGCCAAGAGCCTGCATGCCAAGAGCGTGGCCATCGTCGACGATGCCACCGCCTACGGCAAGGGCCTGGCCGACGAGTTCGAGAAGACCGCCAAGGCGGCCGGCGTGAACGTGGTGGCGCGTGAAGCCACCAACGACAAGGCCACCGACTTCAAGGCCATTCTGACCAAGATCAAGGGCAAGAAGCCGGACGTCATCATGTACGGCGGCATGGACGCCACCGGCGGCCCGTTCGCCAAGCAGGCCAAGGAACTGGGCATCTCGTCCAAGATCGTTGGCGGCGATGGCGTCTGTACCGACAAGGTGGCCGAGCTGGCCGGCGATGCCGTGTCCAACATCATCTGCTCCGAGGCAGGCCTGGCCCTGTCGAAGATGGAGAACGGCGCCGACTTCCAGAAGCGCTACCAGGCCCGCTTCAACGCGCCGGTGCAGATCTATGCACCGTTCACGTATGACGCCGTGATGGTCATCGTGGATGCCATGAAGCGCGCCAACTCGGTCGAGCCGGCCGCCATCCTGGCCGAAATGCCCAAGACCAACTACAAGGGCGTGATCGGCAACATCGCCTTCGACGAGAAGGGCGACATGAAGGAAGGCACCATCACGCTGTACGAGTACAAGGACAAGAAGAAGTCCGTCCTCGACGTCGTGAAGATGTAATTCGGGCTTACCGGCCCATCCGAACGGCACCGTGAGTATTTTGCGGTGCCGTTCTTTTTAGCCTCGCCTAATGTAGAAGCATCCTTACCATGGATGGAGCAGGGCAGGCCGCTTACCAGCAAACCCACCACCGCAACATACTACCCATCCCACACCATGGTCCCCCCGGCATCCACACCATGCCGCAGGAACCGGGACTGAAGCAGGAGTTTTCATGGATATCTTTATCCAACAGATCGTGAACGGTCTGGTGCTCGGCAGCATCTATGCGCTGATCGCACTGGGCTACACCATGGTCTACGGCATTCTGGGCATCATCAACTTCGCCCACGGCGACGTCCTGATGATTGGCGCGCTGACCGCTTTGTCAGCGATTCTTGGGCTGCAGAAATTCGCGCCCGGCCTGCCCGAGTGGCTGACGCTGGTGATCGCCACGCTGATCGCCATGCCGGTTTGTGCAGTACTTGCCTATTCCATCGAGCGGATCGCCTACCGGCCGCTGCGCAATGCGCCGCGCCTGGCCCCGCTGATCACCGCCATCGGCGTTTCCATCATCCTGCAGACCGCGGGCATGCTGATCTGGTCGCGCAACCCGCTGACCTTCCCGCAGCTGCTGCCTTCCGAGCCGATCGACATCGGTTCCACGGGCGCCACCATCACCGGCAAGGAAATGGTCATCATCGGCCTGGCCGTGATGGTCATGGCCGGCCTGCTGGCCCTGGTCAACCGCACCAAGCTGGGCCGCGCGATGCGCGCCACCGCCGAAAACCAGAAGGTTGCCGGCCTGATGGGCGTGAACCCGAACTTCGTCATCTCCGCCACCTTCATGATCGGCGCGACGCTCGCCGCGCTGGCCGGCGTGATGATGGCCACCAACTACGGCAACGCCCACTTCTACATGGGCTTCATCCCTGGCCTGAAGGCGTTCACCGCCGCCGTGCTGGGCGGCATCGGCAACCTGGCCGGCGCCATGGTCGGCGGCATGCTGCTGGGCCTGATCGAAGCACTGGGCGCAGGCTATATCGGCGATCTGACCAATGGCGTGTTCGGTTCGAACTACCAGGACGTCTTTGCGTTCATTGTGCTGATTACCGTACTTGTGTTCCGTCCGTCCGGCATCATGGGCGAACGCGTGGCTGACCGTGCCTGAGGGGAGCGAATCCATGAATACTCCGATTCCATCCACGGCCGCCGTCGCCGCGCCGTCCAAAGTTCCGGCGAAGACCCTGGCCGCGTTGCTGGGCTTCCTGGTGATCGCGCTGTGCGCCCCGTTCTTCGTCCAGACCCTGGGCGGCAACTACTGGGTGCGCGTGCTCGACTTCGCGCTGCTGTACATCATGCTGGCGCTGGGCCTGAACATCGTGGTGGGCTTTGCCGGCCTGCTTGACCTGGGCTATATCGCGTTCTACGCGGTGGGCGCCTACATGATGGCGCTGCTCGGCTCGCCACACCTGGCCAACCAGTTCGAGTGGATCCATCAGCTGTTCCCGAACGGGCTGCACCTGTCCATGTGGTGGGTATTGCCGATTGCGGTGCTGGTGGCAGCGACCTTCGGCGTGCTGCTTGGCGCGCCGACACTCAAGCTGCGCGGTGACTACCTGGCCATCGTGACCCTGGGCTTCGGCGAGATCATCCGCATCTTCATGAACAACCTCGACCGCCCGCTGAACATCACCAACGGGCCGAAGGGCATCACGGCGGTGGACCCGGTCCACATCTTCGGCTTCGACTTCTCGAAGACGCATGAGATCTTCGGGCTGAAGTTCTCGCCGGTGTTCATGTACTACTACTTGCTGGTCGCGCTGGTGATCGTGATCGTGTTCGTCTGTATCCGCTTGCAGAACTCGCGCATTGGCCGTGCGTTCGTGGCGATCCGCGAAGACGAGATCGCCGCCAAGGCGATGGGCATCAACACCCGCAACATCAAGCTGCTGGCCTTCGCCATGGGCGCATCGTTCGGCGGTGCCTCGGGTGCGGTGTTCGGTGCGTTCCAGGGCTTCGTGTCGCCGGAATCGTTCACGCTGTGGGAATCGATCTACATCCTGGCCATCGTGGTGCTGGGCGGCATGGGCCATATCCCGGGCGTGATCCTGGGCGGCATCCTGCTGGTCGGCTTCCAGGAGTTGCTGCGCGTGGTCGCCGAGCCGATCCAGACCGGCATTTTCGGTCACGTGATCGTTGACGCCGAAGTCCTGCGCCAGTTGCTGTTCGGCCTGGCCCTGGTCGGCGTGATGCTCTACCGCCCGGCAGGGATCTGGCCGTCGCCGCGCAAGGAAGACCGCCCGGTGGTGCGCCGTGCGGGCAGTGTGGGCCGTTTCTGACCAGGAGGACAACATGAGCAACAACGATTTCCTCCTGTCGGTACAGGGGGTCAACAAGCGTTTCGGCGGCCTGCAGGCGCTGTCCGATGTGGGCCTGCAGATCAAGGCCGGCGAAATCTATGGCCTGATCGGCCCGAACGGCGCCGGCAAGACCACGTTCTTCAACGTGATTACCGGCCTGTATACGCCCGATTCCGGCGATTTCAGGCTGGGCGGCAAGCCCTACCAGCCGACGGCCGTGCATGAAGTGGCCAAGACCGGTATCGCGCGCACGTTCCAGAACATTCGCCTGTTTGGCGACATGACGGCGCTGGAGAACGTCATGGTGGGCCGTCACGTCCGTACCAAGGCCGGCCTGTTCGGCGCTATCTTCCGCCCGCCCGGCGTGCGCCGTGAGGAAGAGGGTATCGAGGATATGGCTCACGACCTGCTCGAGTACGTCGGCATCAGCAAGTACGCCAACTTCACCTCGCGCAATCTGTCCTATGGCCACCAGCGCCGCCTGGAAATTGCCCGCGCGCTGGCGACCGAGCCCAAGCTGCTCGCGCTGGACGAGCCGGCAGCGGGCATGAACGCGACCGAGAAGGTCGAGCTGCGCGGCCTGCTCGAAAAGATCAAGAACGATGGCAAGACCATCCTGCTGATCGAGCACGACGTGAAGCTCGTGATGGGCCTTTGCAACCGCCTGACCGTGCTCGACTACGGCAAGGTGATCGCGCAAGGGCTGCCGCAGGAAGTACAGAGCAACCCGGCGGTGATCGAGGCTTACCTGGGTGCTTCGGCGCACTGAGGCGGAGGACAGCAATGAAACAGACAGTACTGAAGATCTCCGGCCTCAAGGTTGCCTATGGCGGCATCCAGGCGGTGAAGGGCGTCGACCTCGAAATCAAGGACGGCGAACTCGTGACGCTGATCGGCGCCAATGGCGCCGGCAAGACCACGACCATGAAGGCCATCACCGGCCTGCAGGGCTGGGCGGGCGGCGACGTGGAATACATGGGCAAGTCCATCAAGGGCGTGCCGAGCTACGCGCTGCTCAAGCAGGGCCTGGCGATGGTGCCGGAAGGCCGCGGCGTGTTCGCGCGCATGACCATCACCGAAAACCTGCAGATGGGCGCCTACACCCGCAACGACGAGAGCACCATCAAGGACGATATCGACCGCATGTTCCAGACGTTCCCGCGCCTCAAGGAGCGTGCGAACCAGCTGGCCGGCACGATGTCGGGCGGTGAACAGCAGATGCTGGCCATGGCGCGTGCGCTGATGAGCCAGCCCAAGCTGTTGCTGCTGGACGAGCCGTCGATGGGTCTGTCGCCGATCATGGTCGAAAAGATCTTCGAGGTGGTGCGCAGCGTGTCGGCGCAAGGCGTGACTGTGCTGCTCGTGGAGCAGAACGCGCGCCTGGCGCTGCAGGCCGCGCACCGCGGCTATGTGATGGAATCGGGCCTGATCACGATGAACGGTGAGGCGAAGCAGATGCTGGACGATCCGAAGGTGCGCGCCGCCTATCTGGGCGAGTAAGACTTGTCGTCAGTCAAGAAGCACTCGACTGACAGACCCGCGGATGCATAAATGTGTTGGTAGGCGGGATCACCAGTGCCTAGAATTCCCTGTGAGCTTTGGCTCACAGGGATTTTTTTTGCCGGTATTTCGCAAGAAGGCCCTTCTCGACAAAAACGCTAGAGGAGATGGAAATGATCGTGCGTAAATTGCCTGCAGTATGCTTGGCAGCCGTGCTGGCGCTGGCCTTTACGGCCGCGAGTGCCCAGCAGGCGAGTGCCCCGGGAGCAGACTCCGCTCAGGTCCCGGCAGCACCATCGACCACCGCCGAAGCCAAGGCGCTTATTTCGGACCGCTTCAAGGCGGCCGATGCCAACCACGACGGCAAGCTGAGCCGTGATGAAGCGAAAGCGGGGATGCCGCAGGTGTACAAGAACTTCAGCAAGATCGATTCGCTGAAGCGGGGTTACGTCACCGAACGCCAGATCGGCGCGTATTGGGAATCGAAGACCAAGGAACAGATGCAGAAGGAAAATCCCATCTGGAACTGACCGTTCGCTGGCGCGGTGACATGTGCGAAATGCACTAAGCCGCGTGAGGTGTCACAGCGGGACGGGGCGTCCGGTGCCCCGTCCCAACTCCCTGAGGGCAGGGAGAGGGGCCGTTCACGGCCAGTTGCGTCTGCCGCTCAGGCCAGCTTCTTCAGCAGCGTACGCAGCATGCCGATCATCTGGTCGATCTCTTCGCGCGTCACGTTCAGTGCCGGCATGAAGCGCAGCAGGTTGGCGCGCGGAGCGTTCAGCAGCAGGCCTTCCGGTCCCATATCGCGCGCTTCCTCGACCAGTTGCGGGCCGATGTCCTTGCCAAGTTGCAGTGCGCGCAGCAGGCCTTCTCCGCGTTCGCCGGCCAGGCCAAATTCGCTGCTCAGCACCAGCAGTTGCTCCTTCAGGTACTCACCCTTGGCCTTCACATCGTCGAGGAAGCCCGGTGCGGTCAGCTGCTCGATCACGGCGCTGCCCACTGCGGTCATCAGCGGGTTGCCGTTATAGGTGCCGCCCTGGTCGCCGGCCTCGAAGCTGGCCACTTCGCCCTTGCACAGCAGCGCCGACAGCGGCACGCCGCCGCCGATGCCCTTGCCCAGCGTCATGATGTCCGGCTCCACGCCCGACAGTTCGTAAGCGAACAGCGTGCCGCAGCGGCCGCAACCGGTCTGCACTTCATCGACGATCAGCAGCAGCTTGTGCTTGTCGGCCAGCGCGCGCAGGCCCTGCATGAACTCGCGCGTGGCGGGGATCACGCCGCCTTCGCCCTGCACCGGCTCCAGCATGATGCCGACGGTCTTGTCGGTGATCAGCTTTTCGACCGAGGCCAGGTCGTTCAGGTCGGCCTTCGGGAAGCCCGGCACCTGCGGCGCGAAGATGGTGTCCCAGCCGGCCTTGCCCGACGCGCTCATGGTGGCGAGCGTGCGGCCATGGAAGCTATGGTCCATGGTGATGATCTCGAACGCGCCGTTCTTGTGCTTGCGGCCCCATTTGCGCGCGAGCTTGATCGCACCTTCGTTGGCTTCGGCGCCGCTGTTGGCGAAGAAGACCTTGTC
Organism: Cupriavidus numazuensis; assembly: GCF_905397435.1. GTDB lineage: Bacteria > Pseudomonadota > Gammaproteobacteria > Burkholderiales > Burkholderiaceae > Cupriavidus > Cupriavidus numazuensis. The sequence goes on along the minus strand of NZ_CAJPVI010000005.1, from coordinate 114,143 downwards.
GAAGCAGCTGTTGTCGGTGAGCTGCTTGGCCAGCTTGATCATCGGCGCGTTGTAGAACGCGGGGCTCGGGTTGATCAGCTTGCCGGCCTGCGCGATCACGGCGTCGGCCATGCCCTGGTTGGAGTGACCGAGGCAGTTCACTGCCCAGCCTTGCACGAAGTCCAGGTATCGCTTGCCGTTGTGATCCGTCAGCCAGGAGCCCTTGCCTTCGGTGAACACGAGTTCGGGCCGGTTGGTGATGTACATCAGCGATTGAACGGGATACTCAGCAAATGCCATGGCGGACTCCAGGGGTCGGCTTTAAACGATGGACGGACGGGATTGGGAACCGGAACAAAAACAAAAAGCCACGGGGGTTGCCCGTGGCTCGTTGACATGAACAGACGCAGTCGACGGTCAGCCGCGTGGCACCCCAGCGGGGAGCGACGTACGGAAGCTGCGGCGTCGGTTGAAGGTCATGTGCATGCGGGCAAATATAAGGCGCATGCGCCCGGGTGTCAAAACGAATTTTGGCAATCCCGGGCATTGTTGTGCTGACGGAACGGCTGGCGGGGCGCGCCTCAGGCCGCCGGTGCCGAGCCGGCCGGGTGCATATCGGCCTCGGACGTGAACGAGTCGGCGAAGAACGCGTCCTCATGCAGCTTGCACTGCTTCGTGAAATCGCCACGGGCAGCGTTGATCATCACCGGCGCGCCGCAGGCATAGACCTCGTGGCCCGACAGGTCGGGATGATCGGCGATCACGGCCTGGTGGACAAAGCCGGTGCGGCCGTTCCAGTTGTCTTCCGGCAGCGCGTCGGAGATCACCGGCACGTACTTGAAGTTCGGCAGGTCGCGCGCCCACTGCTCGCACAGCGCGTGCATGTACAGGTCCTTCGGCCGGCGGCCGCCCCAGTACAGCGTCATGGGGCGCGTGATGCCGGTGTAGGCCGCGTGTTCGACGATCGCCTTGATCGGCGCGAAGCCCGTGCCGGAGGCCAGCAGGATCATCGGCGCCTCGGATTCCTCGCGCAGGAAGAAGCTGCCCAGCGGGCCTTCGAAGCGCAGGATGTCGCGTTCCTTCATGGCCGGCGCGCCTTCCTTGGCGCCGAACACGTAGTCGGTGAACGCGCCGCCCGGCATGTGGCGGATATGCAGTTCGATCGGGCCGTCTTCATGCGGCGGCGTGGCGATCGAGTAGCTGCGGCGCTTGCCGTCGCGCAGCAGGAATTCCACGTACTGGCCGGCCAGGTACTGCATGCGCTCGGTGGCGGGCAGCTGCAGCTTGATGGCGATGACGTCGTCGGCCAGGCGTTCCAGCGAGGTGACGCGGCACGGCACCTTCTTGATCGGGATGTCGCCGGCGCCGTGCACCTCGCGGCATTCGATGGTGATGTCCGAGCTGGCGTTCGCGCAGCAGAACAGCGCGCGGCCTTCGGTTTTTTCCTGTGCGGTCAGCGCGGCCGGGGCATGATCGCCCTGTACGATCGAGCCTTCCAGCACGCGGCCCTTGCACGAGCCGCATGCACCGTTCTTGCAGCCGTAGGGCAGGCCGATGCTGTGGCGCAGGGCGGCGCCCAGGATGGTTTCATCGTCGGCCACTTCAAACTTGTGGCCGCTGGGCATGACGGTTACTTGATAAGCCATAATCGATCTATGAGCCAAATTCTTACGAAGCTGCAGCCAGCGCGCCGTCCGCGCCCAGCCGTTCGTCTGGGCCGCCCGCGCCTGTTGATCGTGGGGTGCGGGGATGTGGGGACGCGCTGCCTGCGTATCCTGTCGGCGCGCATGCGTATTTTTGCCGTGACGTCGCAGCCGGCGCGCCGCGCGGAACTGCGTGCGGCCGGCGCGGTGCCGCTCGTCGCGGACCTCGACCGGCCAGCCACGCTTGCGCGCCTGCGCGGGCTGGCCAGCCGCGTGCTGGATCTGGCGCCGCCGCCCGGAACGGGCGAGGGCGATCCGCGCACACGCGCCTTGCTAGCCACCCTGCGCCGCACCGCGTGGCGCCGCAGCCGGGCGCATGCCGGCGAGCCCGTCATTCTACCCGACCGGCAAGGCACCCGGCCGGCCTTTGTCTATGCCAGCACTTCGGGCGTCTACGGCGACCGGGCTGGTGCGCGGGTGGCGGAATTCGCGCGCGTACGCCCCGAAACGGCCCGCGCGCGCCGCCGCGTCGCGGCCGAGCGTGCCGTGCGCAAGTTCGGCCGTAGTGGCGGCTGGCGTACCAGCATCGTGCGAATCCCCGGCATCTACGCCGAAGATCGCCTGCCGGTGGCGCGGCTCAAGCGCGGCACGCCGGCCCTGGCGCCACAGGACGACGTCTACACCAGCCACATCCACGCCGACGACCTCGCCCGCACCATGGTCGCCGCGCTGTTCCGCGGCCGGGCCCAGCGCATTGTCCACGCCAGCGACGACACCGAGCTGCGCATGGCCGATTACTTCGACCTGGTTGCCGACCGCCGTGGCCTGCCCCGTCCGCCGCGGATCACGCGCCAGCAGGCCCGCGAAGTGATCGATCCCACGCTGCTCAGTTTCATGAGCGAATCGCGCCGCCTCGACAACCGGCGCCTTAAACGCGAGCTGCGCCTGCGGCTGCGCTATCCGACCGTCGCTTCCTTCTTTGACGCCTGATCCGGGCGTGCGTTGCGCCGTGCCGTTTCAGGCACGGCGCTTGCGTTCCTGACGACTCGTCGCTTCCTGTCTATACAGCAATCGGTTTTTTGCACCGGTGCGGGGCAAGTTGCCCGCGCGCCAGTCGCTGTCCGACTGTGCGTCCGGCCGCGCATTTGCCAAAAAAGCGCCTGATATGGCGCTCGTAGCGCTTCATTGCCTCGGGCAACTACTACATTGACTTGTATATACAGGATTGTAAAATCTCCGGAACCGAGCACTGCCACAAGCATGGCGCTGCCGCTGACGGACAAACCAAAGGAGCTTACCAATGAGGATTCAGAGCCGGATTGCAGGTCAGGCCGCCATGCGCATGGCCCGCGTGTCGCTGTTGGCAGCGGTTGCCATGGCCGGCGCTGCCCATGCCCAGACCACGCAGGTCACGCTCGGCATGAGCGGCTGGACCGGCTTCGCGCCGCTGACGCTGGCCGACAAGGCAGGAATCTTCAAGAAGCACGGTCTCGACGTGGACATCAAGATGATTCCGCAGAAGGACCGCCATCTGGCACTGGCTTCGGGCGCGATCCAATGCGCCGCGACGACCGTGGAAACGCATGTCGCCTGGAACGCCAACGGCGTGCCGATCACGCAGATCGTGCAACTCGACAAGTCCTACGGTGCCGACGGCCTGGCCGTGCGCGCCGACGTGAAGAGCTTTGCCGACCTGAAGGGCAAGACCATCGGCGTCGATGCGCCGGGTACCGCGCCGTATTTCGGGCTGGCCTGGATGCTGAAGAAGAACGGCATGACGCTTAAGGACGTGAAGGTCACCACGCTGTCGCCGCAGGCGGCCGCGCAGGCCTTTGTGGCCGGTCAGAACGACGGCGCCATGACGTACGAGCCGTACCTGTCGACTGTTCGCCAGAACCCGGACAAGGGCAAGATCCTGGCCACCACGCTCGACTACCCGATGGTGACCGACACGCTCGGCTGCGCGCCCAAGTGGCTCAAGGACAATCCCAAGGCCGCGCAGGCGCTGGTCGACAGCTATTTCGAAGCGATCGAGATGATCCGCAAGGAGCCCGAAAAGTCGAACGAGATTATGGGCGCCGCGGTCAAGCAGACCGGCGAGCAGTTCGCCAAGTCGTCGGCCTACCTGCGCTGGCAGGACCGCGAGGCCAACCGCAAGTTCTTCTCGGGCGAGCTGGCCAGCTTCAGCAAGGAAGCCGCCGGCGTGCTGCTCGACATCGGCGTGATCCGCCAGGTGCCCGACGTGACCACGCTCTACGACGCGCGTTTCCTGAAGTAAGCAGGAGTTGATGTCATGGCGCAAGTTCAAGTGAGTTCCCCCGCGCCGGTGGCCATGGCCGCCAAGGCAGGGCCGGCGCGTCGCCGGCATCCGTGGCTGTCGCCGCTGGTGCCGGTGTCGCCACGCGCGCGCTGGGTGCTGGGGCTGTCCTTCTTCGTGCTGTTCTTCGCAGTGTGGGCCGTGGTGACGCTGGGCGGCTTCGTGCCGCGCACGTTCCTGGCCGATCCGGCGACCATGGCGCGCGAAGGGCTCACGCTGTTCACGCAGTACAACTTCATCGGCGATATCGGCATGACCGTGTGGCGCGTGCTCGGCGGCTTCGTGCTGGCGGCGGTGCTCGCGGTGCCGCTTGGCATCCTGATGGGCGCGTACAAGGCGGCCGAGGCGTTCTTCGAGCCGTTCGTCTCGTTCTGCCGCTACCTGCCGGCCTCGGCCTTCATTCCGCTGCTGATCCTGTGGGCCGGCATCGGCGAAACGCAGAAGCTGCTGGTGATCTTCATCGGCTCGTTCTTCCAGATCGTGCTGATGGTGGCGGTCGCCGTGGGCGGCGCGCGCAAGGATCTCGTGGAAGCCGCCTATACGCTCGGCGCCAACAGCCGTGGCATCGTCAAGCGCGTGCTGATTCCCGGCGCTGCGCCCGAGATCGCAGAGATCCTGCGGCTGGTGCTCGGCTGGGCGTGGACCTATGTGATCGTCGCCGAGCTGATCGGCTCGTCCTCTGGCATCGGCCACATGATTACCGACAGCCAGGCGCTGCTGAACACCGGGCAGATCATCTTCGGCATCATCGTCATCGGCTGCATCGGGCTGGTGTCCGACCTCGTCTTCAAGCAGGCCAACCAGCGCCTGTTCCCGTGGAGTTCGATCTGATGAGCGCACTGTCCATCCAGCAGGTCTCGCGCACCTTCACCAACCCGCGCGGCGGCCAGACCCAGGCGCTGTTGCCGGTCGATTTCGAAGTGCGTGACAACGACTTCGTCACCATCCTCGGCCCGTCGGGCTGCGGCAAATCCACGCTGCTGCGCATTGTCGCTGGCCTCGACACGCCGACCGGCGGCACCGTGCTGCTCGACGGCCAGCCGGTATCCGGCCCGGGCGCCGACCGCGGCATGGTGTTCCAGTCCTACACGCTGTTCCCGTGGCTCACGATCGAGCAGAACGTGCGCTTCGGCCTGCGCGAGCGCGGCATGAGCGAGGCCGAGCAACGCGAGCGCAGCGACTTCTTTATCCAGCGCGTGGGTTTGCGCGGCTTCGAGCATCACTACCCGAAGCAGCTCTCGGGCGGCATGCAGCAGCGCACCGCGATTGCGCGCGCGCTGGCCAATGACCCGAAGATCCTGCTGCTCGACGAGCCGTTCGGCGCGCTCGACAACCAGACCCGCGTGCTGATGCAGGAATTGCTGCTCGGCATCTGGGAGGCTTCGCGCAAGACGGTATTATTCGTGACCCACGATATCGACGAGGCCATCTTCATGGCCAACCGGGTGGCGGTGTTTTCCGCCAGGCCGGGTCGGATCAAGAGCGAGATTGCGGTCGATTTTCCGCATCCGCGCCATTACACGATCAAGACGTCGCCGGAGTTTTCCGCGCTCAAGGCGCGGCTGACCGAGGAGATCCGCGCCGAGGCCATGGCCGCGGCCGAGCACTGAACGCCATGAACCACGCCGTCGGCAACGCCAGTCCCGCTTCCTCTCCCACCGCGCTCTACCAGCAGGTGAAGGAGTACATCGCCCGCCAGATCCAGAGCGGCGCGTGGCAACCGGGCGACCGGGTGCCGTCGGAGCAGGAACTGGTGACCCGCTTCGGCGTGTCGCGCATGACTGTCAACCGCGCGCTGCGCGAACTGTCCGAGCAGGGCAGGGTGGTGCGCGTGGCCGGCGTGGGTACCTTCGTGGCCGAGCACAAGCCGCAGTCCACGCTGCTCAGCGTGGTCAACCTGCAGGACGAGATCCGTATGCGCGGGCATGACTATGCCTGCGACGTGATCCTGGTCGAGCGCGTGGCCGCGTCGATCGAAGTGGCCGCGGCGCTGGAGTTGCGCACGGGCGAGTCGGTCTTCCACTCCGTCTGCGTGCACCGCGAGGACGGCGTGCCCGTGCAGCTCGAAGACCGCTACGTCAATCCGCGCGTGGCACCCGATTTCATCACCCAGGACTTCAGCGCCATCAAGCCCGGCGAGTACCTGCTGCGCAATGTGCCCTACGACCAGGTCGAGCACGTGGTCGACGCCATCTCCGCAACGCCCGAACAGGCCGCGCAGCTGGAAATGCCGCCGACGCAACCTTGCCTGATGCTGACACGCCGCACGTGGACCAACGGCGTGCCCGTGACCTTTGTGCGTTGCCTGCACCCGGGCAACCGATACCGCCTCGGCAGTCGCTTCCGCGCCGACGGCAATCCCGCTTTCGGCTGATTTCCGACAGAAGTCATCCATCTCACCCAAATTTTGTTCTAAGCTGTATAGACAGGAACATACAAGACAGGAAACACTCATGAGCGCCAGCCAAACCAACCAAGCCTCCCGCCCGCTGCTGACCCTGAATCCGGGCCAGGTCACCTTGGCCGACCTGCGCCGTATCTATCGCGGCGAAGTGCGCCTGGAGATGGCCGACTCGGCCTGGGCCGGCGTACGTGCCGCACAGGCCACTGTGCAGGACATCATCGAGGCCGATGCCGTGGTCTACGGCATCAACACCGGCTTCGGCAAGCTGGCGCAGACACGCATTCCGAACGACAAGCTGGCGACGCTCCAGCGCAACCTGGTGCTGTCGCACAGCGTCGGCACCGGCCCGGACCTGGCCGAAGACGTGGTCCGCGTGATCCTGGCGATCAAGGCGGTGAGCCTCGCGCGCGGCCATTCGGGCGTGCGTCCCGAGATCATCGAAGCGCTGCTCGCGCTGGCCAACCACGGCGTCACGCCGTGCATCCCGGCCAAGGGCTCGGTGGGTGCCTCGGGCGACCTGGCGCCGCTGGCGCATATGTCTTGCACGCTGATCGGCGTGGGCGATGTGATCGTCGATGGCCGCCGCGTGCCGGCTGCCGAAGGCCTTGCACACGCCGGCCTGTCGGCGTTCGAACTCGGCCCGAAGGAAGGCCTGGCGCTGCTCAACGGCACGCAGGTTTCCACGGCGCTGGCGCTGGCCGGCCTGTTCGCCGCCGAAGATACCTTTGCTGCCGGTCTGGTGGCCGGCGCGCTGTCGCTTGAAGCCATCAAGGGCTCGGTCAAGCCGTTCGATGCGCGCATCCATGAAGCGCGCGGTCAGGCTGGCCAGATCGCCGTGGCCGGCGCGGCGCGCGCGATGCTCGACGGCAGCGAGATCGTCGATTCGCACAAGGCCTGCGGCCGCGTGCAGGACCCGTACTCGATCCGTTGCCAGCCGCAGGTGATGGGCGCTTGTCTCGACAACCTGCAGCACGCCGCGCGCATCCTGCGCATCGAAGCGAATGCCGCCTCGGACAATCCGCTCGTGTTCCCGGAGCAGGGCGATGTGATCTCCGGCGGCAATTTCCACGCCGAGCCGGTCGCGTTCGCCGCCGACATCATCGCGCTGGCGATTGCCGAGATCGGGGCGATTTCCGAGCGCCGCCTCGCGCTGCTGCTGGACACGGGCCTGTCCGGTCTGCCCCCGTTCCTCGTGCGCGATGGTGGCCTGAATTCCGGCTTCATGATTGCGCAGGTCACCGCGGCGGCGCTCGCATCGGAAAACAAGTCGCTCGCGCATCCGTCGAGCGTGGACAGCCTGCCGACGTCGGCCAACCAGGAAGACCATGTGTCGATGGCCACATACGGCGCACGCCGCCTTGGCGATATGGCGGCCAATACCGCGGTGGTGGTCGGCATTGAAGCGATGGCCGCCGCGCAGGGCATCGAATTCCATCGCCCGCTGAAGTCGTCGCCGCTGGTGGAGCAGGAACTGGCCCGCATCCGTGCGCGCGTAGCGTTCGTTGAGGCCGACCGCTACCTGGCGCCGGATATCGAAGCGATGAAGCAGTGGGTGGTACAGGGCGATGCGGGGGCAGGTTGGCCTGCTGCCGTCCGCGACATCCTGCCGACGAATACCAAGAACGCCTGAGCGAGGAGAGATTCCCCATGAACGCCCACGAATCCCAATTCCTTCAGCGCGGCCAGCGCGAAATCCGCGCGCCGCGCGGCACCGAGCTGCACTGCAAGAACTGGCTGATCGAAGCGGCCTACCGCATGATCCAGAACAACCTGGACCCGGATGTTGCCGAGCGCCCGCAGGACCTGGTGGTCTACGGTGGCATCGGCAAGGCCGCGCGCAACTGGGAATGCTTCGACGCCATCCTTGACAGCCTGCGCCGACTCGGCGAGGACGAGTCGCTGCTCGTACAGTCCGGCAAGCCGGTGGGCGTGTTCCGCACGCATGCCGATGCACCGCGCGTGCTGATCGCCAACTCCAACCTTGTGCCGCACTGGGCCAACTGGGACAAGTTCAACGAACTCGACCGTGCCGGCCTGATGATGTACGGCCAGATGACCGCGGGTTCGTGGATCTACATCGGCACGCAGGGCATCGTGCAGGGCACGTACGAGACCTTCGTCGAAGCGGGCCGCCAGCATTACAACGGCGACCTGTCGGGCAAGTGGATCCTGACGGCGGGCCTGGGCGGCATGGGCGGCGCGCAGACGCTGGCTGGCGTGTTGGCCGGCGCATGCGTGCTCGCGATCGAATGTCAGGAGTCGCGCATCGATTTCCGCCTGCGCACGCGCTACGTCGACAAGAAAGCCACCACGCTCGATGAAGCGCTGGCGATGATCGCCGAAGCCACGCAGAAGAAGGAAGCCATCTCTGTCGGGCTGCTCGGCAATGCCGCCGATATCGTGCCCGAGCTGGTGAAGCGCGCGCAGGCCGGTGGCATGCGCCCGGATATCGTCACCGACCAGACCTCGGCACACGACCTCGTCAACGGCTACCTGCCGCAAGGCTGGACCGTCGACCAGTGGGAACACGCGCGCCAGCACGATCCCAAGTCGGTGGAGGCCGCCGCGCGTCCGTCCATCGTCAAGCATGTGCAGGCGATGCTTGCCTTCCAGCAGATGGGCGTGCCGACCGTCGACTATGGCAACAACATCCGCCAGGTCGCGTTCGACGAGGGCGTGAAGAATGCGTTCGATTTCCCGGGCTTCGTGCCGGCGTATATCCGCCCGCTGTTCTGCCGCGGCAAGGGTCCGTTCCGCTGGGTCGCGCTGTCGGGCGATCCCGAGGACATCTACAAGACCGACGCCAAGATGAAGGAGCTGTTCCCCGAGGACAAGCACCTGCATCGCTGGCTCGACATGGCGCACGACCGCATCGCGTTCCAGGGTTTGCCCGCGCGCATCTGCTGGGTGGGGCTGGACGAGCGTCATCGCGCGGGTCTCGCGTTCAACGAGATGGTGAAGTCGGGCGAACTGAAGGCGCCCGTCGTGATCGGCCGTGACCACCTCGACTGCGGCTCGGTCGCTTCGCCGAACCGGGAAACCGAGTCCATGCGCGACGGCTCCGATGCCGTGTCCGACTGGCCGCTGCTCAACGCGTTGCTGAACACCGCCGGCGGCGCGACGTGGGTCAGCCTGCACCACGGTGGCGGCGTCGGCATGGGTTTCTCTCAGCATTCGGGAGTGGTGATCGTCTGCGATGGCACCGACGCCGCCGCGAAGCGCATCGAACGCGTGCTGTGGAATGACCCGGCCACCGGCGTGATGCGTCATGCCGATGCGGGGTACGACCTTGCCATCGAATGCGCGCACGAGAAGGGCCTCAACCTGCCGATGGTGAACCGCTCATGACCCGCTTCGCACTTGACTCGATGGAACCGACGCCGTGGAAGAACGGCGGCGGCACTACGCGCGAAGTCGCGCTGTGGCCACCCGATGCCGGACTCGACGACTTTGCCTGGCGCATCAGCATCGCCGATATCGCGGCGGACGGGCCGTTTTCCGCGTTTGCGGGAATCGACCGGCAGATCGTGCTGCTTGACGGCGCAGGTGTGCAGTTGCGCGCTGCCGATGGCAGCTTTGACCACCGCCTTGACGCTGTCGGCGAGCCGTTCGCATTTTCGGGCGACGTGGCCGTCGACGCCACGCTGATTGCCGGTGCCACGCGAGACTTCAACGTGATGGCGCGCCGCGGCGTTTGCCGCGCGAACGTGCATGCCATGCGGCACGGCTTCTCCTTCAACTCGGGCGAGGATGCCGTGGCGCTGTTCGTGCTGCGCGGCGCGTGGCGTGATCCCGGTGCGAGCCAGATGGAACCGCTGCTCGCCAATGAAGGCGTCTGGTACCCGACCGGCGTGACCGCGGCATTCCATGCGCTCGCACCGCTCGAAGACGATTCACTGTGCCTGTGCATCACGCTGGAAACGGAGACTGACCAATGAACGCGCCCCTCGCTTCGGGACGCCCCGACATTCAATCCGCCGACGGCGTCTGGCATCGTTGCCACTTGCTGCCCGATGCCGATCCCGACCATGCCGTGCGCGACGCAGCGCTGGTTGTCGAACAGGGCCGCATCGCGTGGCTTGGCGCCGAAGCGGAATTGCCCGCGGACTATCGCAGCCTGCCGCGCCACGATGCGGGCGGAGCATGGGTGACGCCGGGACTGGTCGATTGTCATACGCACCTTGTCTACGGCGGCCAGCGTGCGGATGAGTTCGCGATGCGCCTTGCAGGCGCCAGCTACGAGGAAATCGCGCGCGCCGGCGGCGGCATCGTGTCATCGGTACGCGCCACGCGCGCGGCCGACGAAGACACGCTGTTTGCACAGGCCGCTGCGCGCCTTGCGCCGCTGCTGGCGGAAGGCGTGACGGCCATCGAAATCAAGTCGGGCTATGGCCTCGAACTCGAAGCCGAACGCCGCCAGTTGCGTGTCGCGCGCCGTCTTGGCGAAGCGTTCGGCGTGTCGGTGCATACGACCTTCCTCGGCGCGCATGCCTTGCCGCCCGAATACGCGGGCCGCGCCGACGATTACATCGACCTCGTCTGCAACACGATGCTGCCGGCACTGGCCGAAGAAGGACTGGTCGATGCGGTCGATGCGTTCTGCGAATCGGTCGGCTTCTCGCTCGCGCAGACCGAGCGCGTGTTCGAAGCCGCCGCGCGCCATGGCTTGCGCGTCAAGCTGCATGCCGAGCAACTGAGCAACCTCGGCGGCGCTGCGCTGGCCGCGCGCCACCATGCGCTGTCGGCGGATCATCTCGAACATCTGGACGAAGCCGGCGCCGCTGCCATGGCCGCCGCGGGTACGGTGGCAGTGCTGCTGCCGGGCGCCTATTATTTCCTGCGTGACACGAACCTGCCGCCGATCGCGCTGCTACGCCAGCATGGCGTGCCGATGGCGATCTCGACGGATCACAATCCGGGTACCTCGCCGGTCACATCGCTGCTGCTGATGATGAACATGGCCTGCACGCTGTTCCGCCTGACGGTGCCTGAGGCGCTCGCCGGCGTGACCACGCACGCGGCGCGCGCGCTCGGCGCAGCGGACCGGCATGGAAAGCTCGCAGTCGGACGCACGGCGGATTTCGTGCTGTGGCGCGTCGAGTCACCGGCGGAACTGGCTTACTGGTTCGGCCGCAACCCTGCCGCGGTGGTCGTGCGGCAGGGACGCATTCATCCAGCGCCGTCGCAGCACGGCGGGAGGGCATGAGCGCATGAACGAAGCACGCATTCTTGCACCCCACGCGCTGCTGCCCACGGGCTGGGCGCGCGACGTGCTGCTGGCATGGGACACAGCAGGCCGCCTGACTACGGTGCAGGCGGGCGCATCGGCCAGTGCCGATGTGCCGCGCGCTGCCGGCCCCGTGCTGCCCGGCATGCCGAATCTCCATTCGCACGCGTTCCAGCGCGGCTTTGCCGGCCTGACGGAATACCGCAGCGTGACGCAGGGCGGCGATCCCGCCGGCGCAGACTCGTTCTGGAGCTGGCGCACGCTGATGTACCGCTTCGCGCTACGCTTGTCGCCGGACACGCTGGAGGCCATCGCCACGCAGCTCTACATCGAGATGCTGCGCGCGGGCTACACCAGCGTATGCGAGTTCCACTACGTGCACCACGACATCGACGGCAAGCCCTACGCAGACGCCGCCGAGATGTCGCTGCGCCTGCTGCGCGCGGCCGAACGCGTCGGCATCGGCATGACACTGCTGCCTGTGCTGTACCAGACGGCCGGCTTCGGCGACAAGCCGGCGGTGGCGGAGCAGCGCCGTTTCCTGCATGACACCGACGCAATGCTCAGGCTGCTCGAACGCCTGGCGCCGGCGTGCGCGCAGCACGGGGCGCGCCTGGGCCTGGCTCCGCATTCGCTGCGCGCGGTGCCGCAACAGAGCCTGACGCACGTGCTGGCTGGCCTGCATGCGATGGACGCCACCGCTCCCGTGCACATCCACATTGCCGAGCAGCAGCGCGAGGTGGACGACTGCATCGCGCAGACCGGCATCCGGCCCGTCGAATGGCTGCTCGACCATGCCGAGGTCGATGCGCGCTGGTGCCTTGTGCATGCCACGCATATGGACTGGGATGAACGAAGGCGTCTCGCGCACAGCGGCGCGGTGGCCGGCATCTGTCCGACCACCGAGGCGAACCTGGGCGACGGCGTGTTCGAAGCCGCGCCGTACCTGGCCCAGCACGGCGTCTGGGGCATCGGCTCGGACAGCCATGCGAGCGTGAGCGTGGCCGAAGAACTGCGCATGTTCGAGTACGGCCAGCGGCTGGCCCTGCAGCAGCGCAATGTGCTGGCCTCGGAATCGCATATGCAGGTCGCGGATCGTCTCTACCTCGAAGCGGTAGCTGGTGGTGCGCGTGCAACGGGCCGCGCAGTAGCCGGGCTCGCAGCGGACCAGCAGGCCGATTTCGTTGTGCTCGACGGTTCGCACCCGGCGCTGGCGGGGCTCGACGGTGCCCAGGCGCTGGCCACGCACGTCTTTGCCAATCACGGTCATGAGACACTAGCGGAAGTCCGCACTGCCGGCCGTTGCCGCGTGCAGCATGGTGCGCATCCGCTGCAGGCGGAAGCTGGCCGGCTGTTCGTGGCGGCGCGCGCGAGCCTGCTGGGCGACTGAAACCGGCAGCCGCCGCCTGGTGCGGCGCGCTGCCCTGCATTGCACAGACCATGTCCTTTTCTACAGACACTCCCGCTTTCACCCTGCATCGCGGCACCCGGCCGCTGCTGGTATCGATGCCGCACGTTGGCACCTACCTTCCTGCGACCGTGTCGCAGCGGCTGACCGCCGAGGCACGCACCGTGCCCGATACCGACTGGCACCTGGAACGCCTCTACGACTTCGCGCGCGAGCTTGGCGCGTCCGTACTGGCGGCCACGCATTCGCGCTACGTGGTGGACCTGAACCGTCCGCCCGATAACGCCAATCTCTATCCGGGCCAGGACACCACGGGCCTGTGCCCGGTCGACACCTTCGACAAGACGCCGCTATACGCAAACGGCGTGGGCCCTGACGATGCCGAGATCGGCGCGCGGCGTGACGCCGTATGGCGGCCGTACCATGGCGCGCTGGCCGAGGAACTCGCTCGCCTGCGCCAGCAGCATGGCACCGTGGCACTGTGGGATGCGCACTCGATCCGCTCGATGCTGCCGCGCTTCTTCGAAGGCAAGCTGCCCGACTTCAACCTCGGCACGGCCAATGGCGATAGCTGCGATCAAGGGCTGGCCGACGAGTTGCTGGAGATTGCACAGGGCATCCCGGGCCACACTGCGGTGCTGAATGGCCGCTTCAAGGGTGGCTATATCACGCGCAACTACGGGCAGCCGCGCGACGGCGTGCATGCCGTGCAGCTCGAACTCGCGCAATCGGCGTATATGAGCGAGTCCTATCCGTTCGCGTATGACGAGGCGAAGTCCTCGGCGCTGCAGCCGTCGCTCAAGCAGATGCTGGTGGCGGTGCTGGGGTTTGTGGAAGGGCGTTAAGCCGAACTTCGTGGAGAGGGCCAGCGCTTGCCGCAGCCCTCGCCATCACAGCAACGAATCCGCCAGCCGGCAAAGGTTCTGCCAGGTCCGCGTGCGCAACGGCCGCGCGGCCCATTTCTCGCGCACCACGGTATCGCTTGCAGCCAGATAGCGCTGCTGAATGCGCACCATCTTCGCCACCACATCCCTGTCATAAATCACCAGCGCCGATTCCGCATTGAGCGCGAACGAGCGGATATCCATGTTCGTCGAACCGACCATCGCCACCGTGTCGTCGATGGTCACATGCTTGGCATGCAGGAATGCCGGCCGGTACAGGTGGATCTTCACGCCAGACTCCAGCAGCACGCCGAAATACGCCTCCTGCGCGGCCTGCGTGAAGCGCTGGTCGATACGCTGGGACAGCACGAGGTGCACTTCCACTCCGCGATAGCAAGCCACGAGCAGCGCCTGCAGGAACGATTCGTCGGGCACGAAGTAGGGCGTGGTGATGACCACGCGGCGCACGGCGTTGTGGATCAATGAGACCAGCACCATCTGCGCATTCTGCGTACCGTAGCCCGGCCCGCTCGGCAGCATCTGCGCGATGCACGGCCCGTCCGGCGCCAGCGGCGGGAAATCGGCCGCGCCGAGATCCTTGTCGCCGGTTTCGAGGTAGCGGTCCGCGAGGAACACCGCCTGCAGTTGCGATACCACCGGACCGGTCACGCGTGCCACCAGTTCTTCATTGGGGAGCCCCGGCATCGATTCGGCATCGACGATGTTCTGCGAGCCGATGTAGCCGACGCTGCCATCCAGCACGACGATCTTGCGGTGATTGCGCAGGTCGAAGCGCGCACTCTTGCCCTTGAGCACTGCCGACAGCGACCCCATTGGCAATACCGGCACCACCTGCACGCCGGCCTCGCGCAGTTCGTCCGTATAGGCCTTCAGGCTGGCGCGTGCGCCCAGCGCGTCGAGCAGTACGCTGCAGCGTACGCCGCGGCGCGCCGCGCGCAGCACGGCGTCGGTCACCGTGCGGCCGGTGGCGTCGGCCGCGTAGATGTACATCAGGATGTGCACCGACTGCTGCGCGGCGTCGATGTCGGCCACCATTGCGGCGATGACGTCGCCGTAGTGGTCCATCAGCGTGACCGTGTTGCCGCGCACCGGCGCAAAGGAGCCAACGCGTTCAATGAGGCTGGCGCCGGTCCGGCATAGTGCGTCGGGCAGCGGGTCCTGCGGCAGTTCATGGCTGATGCGCTCGCGCAGCTGCTCGATTCCCTTGTTGATGCGGGCAAGCTTGAGGCTGCGCGATTTCGGGTAGTAGATGCGTCCGAACAGCGCATAGAGCAGCAGGCCCAGCCAGGGCACGAAGAACACCAGCAGCAGCCACGTGCGCGCGGCCGCCGGCGCGCGGCGCTGCGGCACGTAGACCAGCATCGTGAGGCGGATCGCCCATTCGGTCACCGTGAACAGCGGGCCCCACCACAGGGCGGGGTCGGGCAGCGAGGACAGGAACGGTGGAAGCGGCATGCCGGGGCTCGGGTATGGCGGCGGAGGTCACTGGAATCGCCCACGACCATACCAGAGCCGGCTGCATGCAGCCAACCGCATGCAGCCGGCGACGTGCCCGGCACCACAGTGCCGGGCACGTTGCGCTTACTTCTTCACCACGTGTTTGTTGGCCTTGTTGCCGGTTGCCGCGTTGTACTTGTCCACGTATTCCTCGAACAGCTTGCGGATCGAGCGGCCGATCTTTGCGTAGTCCGATTCATTGAGGTTGGCCAGCGATACGCGGCCCGACGGATGGCGCGTGCCGAAGCCCCGGCCTGGCAGCAGTACCACGCCGGCATCCTCGGCAAGGTGGAACAGCAGCTCGTTCGGTTCCACCGACGACAGCACCCACTTGACGAAGTCCGGCCCTATTGCCTTGCCACCCAGCGCCTCGATATCGAGCAGGGTGTAGTAGTCGACGGCATTCGGGTCATCCGCCTCCGGCGCGATGCCGATCTCGCGGTACAGCGCCGCCTTGCGGCTGCGGATCAGGCGCTTCATCGCGGCCTTGTAGCTGTCCGGCGTGTCCATCAGCGAGAACAGCGAGAACAGCACCATCTGCACCTGCTGCGGCGTGGACAGGCCGGCCGTGTGGTTCAGCGCCACCGTGCGGCTGTCGGCCACCAGGCGGTCGATGAACTTGAGCTTGTCCGGCTCGGTGGTGATCGACGTATAGCGCTCGTGCAGTTCCTTGCGCGCGGCGTCGGGCAACGCGGCGATCTTTTCGTCGAAGACGTTGTCGCGGTGCGTGGCGATCACGCCCAGGCGCCAGCCGGTCGCGCCGAAGTACTTCGAGAACGAGTACACCAGGATGGTGTTCTTCGGGCACATCGCAAACAGCGAGACGAAGTTGTCGGCGAAGGTGCCATACACATCGTCGGTCAGGATGATCAGGTCCGGACGTTCCTCGATGATCGACGCCAGGTACTCGAGGCTTTCATCGCTCATGCGCACCGACGGCGGGTTGCTCGGATTGACGAGGAAGAAGGCCTTGACCTTGGGGTCGCGCAGCTTGTCGAGTTCCTTGTTCGAGTACTGCCAGCGCTCGTTGGGGTCAGCGTCGATCGAGAGTTCGACCAGCTTGAAGTCGTTGAGCTCCGGAATCTCGATGTACGGCGTAAAGATCGGCATGCCCAGCGCAATGGTATCGCCGGCCTTGAGCAGGTGGTTCTCGCGGATCGAGTTGAACAGGTACGTCATTGCCGCGGTGCCGCCTTCGACCGCGAACAGGTCGAACTCGCCGATGAACGGATGGCTGCCGATCATCTCCTTGCGGATGTACTGGCCGACGATGACCTCGGACAGCTTCAGCATGCGGTCCGGCACCGGGTAGTTGCAGGCCAGGATGCCTTCGCACATTTCATAGAGGAAATCGCCGGCGCTCAGGCCGAGCTGATCGCGCACATACGAAACGGCGCCGGCCAGGAAGGACACGCCCGGCACGTCCGCATACTCTCGCGCGAACAGGTCGAAGCGTTCCTCGATGCCCTCGCGGCGCGGGAAGCCGCCTACGCCTTCGGGCATATACGAGAACGAACGCTCAGATTCGCGCATGGCGAACAGGCCGAGCTGCCAGAAGCCGTGGCGCGGAATCGTCGCGAGGAAGTTGGGGTTGCCGCGGCCCGCGTTCAGCATCAGGCGGTCCGCATCGCTGCTGGCAAGCTTGATCAGTTCATCCTTCAGTTCGAACGGCGAGAGGCTCGCCAGCTTGGACATATCCGGTTTGGTCATGACTTGCTCCTGTTAAGACGCTTGTCGGGTTGGCGCTGGCGGGCCGGGAGGGAAGGGCGGCCCGCGCAGCAGGAAGGACGATGAAGCGGACGGCCGCTAGACGAGGCCCACCACCAGCGGGCCGAGCAGCGTCAGCAGCACGTTGGCGATGGCGTAGGTGATGGCGAAGGGCACGGTCGGCACCGGGCTCTCGGCCTTGTCGAGAATGCCGCCGAAGGCGGGGTTCGCGCTGCGCGACCCGGACAGCGCGCCGGCGAGCAGCGCGGCGTTGTCGTACTTGAGCACGTAGCGGCCGAAGAACATGGTCAGGAACAGCGGCAGCAGCGTGACCACGGCACCGAGGATGAAGATGGTCAGGCCTTGCTGCTTCAACGTGGTAGCAGCCTGCAGACCCGAGTTGATGCCGACGATGGCCACGAACGCAGCGAGCCCGAAGTCCTTCAGCAGCTGGCACGCGGCAGTCGGCATCGCGCCGAACATCTTGTGCTTGGACCGGGCCCAGCCGAACACCAGGCCGGAGAGCAGCGCACCGCCGCCGGAACCGAGCGTCAGCGGGATCGAGCCGATGCGCCATACCAGCAGGCCGATCAGCAGGCCCACCAGCACACCGGCACCGAAGTAGACGAAGTCCGTCTTCTCGGTGGGCACCAGCTCATAGCCGGCCATTTCGACTGCGCGCTTGGTATCGGCGGGCGTGCCATACAGCGTGATGACGTCGCCATGCTGCAGCTTCAGTTCGGGCAGCAGCGGCAGCGGGTGATCGTAGCGCTCGATGTGCTCGATATAGACGCCATGGCGCATATCACGCCCCACCATCTCGACGATCTCCGCCACCGTCTTGTTGTTCATGCCCTTGGCGGTGAACACTACCTTGCGCGTCTGCATGACGACGCCCATGCCTTCCGCGTCGGCGACTTCCTCGCCGATCAGTGCGGCCGTGGGCACCATGGCATCGCGGCGGCCGACCAGCAGCACCAGGTCTCCGTCCTTGAGCACGATGTCCTGCTTGACCTCGAGCGCCTTGCCGCCGCGCTGGATCTTCTCCACCGTGACGAGATCCTCGCCGCCGATCTCGATCTGCGAAACGGTCTTGCCTGCAGCGCCGCCCACACGAAAGAGCCGGCCCACGAGGCGCGGCAGCGCACCGCGCTGTCCCGGGCCGAACTGCGGCAGCCCGCCGTGCAACTGCGCTTCCATCTTCTTGGCGTCTTCCTTCAGGTCCGCCTTCATGAAGCGCGGCAGGATGTTCACGCAGACGATGATCGCGCCGAGAGACCCAAACACATAAGTCACGGCGTAGCCAATCGCAACGTTCGCCTGTAGCTGCTTCACCTGGTCCGGCGGCAGCCCGAGCTTGGTGATCGCGTCGCCCGCTGTACCAATGATGGCCGACTGGGTCATGCCGCCAGCGGCAAGGCCAGCGGCAATGCCCTTGTCGAGATCAAAGATCTTCGCCAGCACCACCACCGTGACCAGGCCGCATACCGCCATGAACACTGCCATGGCGATCTCGCGCAGCGAGCTGCGGTTCAGCGAGTTGAAGAACTGCGGGCCGCTTTCATAGCCGACCGCGTAGATGAAGACAGCGAACATCACCGCCTTTACGCCATTGTCGATCTGGACGCCGACCTGGCTGATCAGCACCGCGGCCAGCAGCGAGCCGGCCACGCCACCGAGCTGGAAGCGCCCGAACGTAATCTTGCCAATGGCGTAGCCGACGGCCAGCGACAGGAATAGCGCTGATTCCGGCGATTTCTGGAAAATGTCATGCAACCATTCCATGAGGGCCTCCTGATGCGATGGGAGCGGGTTGAGACTGCAGGGCCGAATGTGCTGCCCGGTTGGTGAAACGTGTTCTCAGACGCGGGGCATCAGTGCCTCGCCAGGGCACCCGCCATGGCCACGGAAATTGGCCCCAGCAGCGGAAGCAGGACATTGGAAATTGCATAGGTGATCGTGTAGCCGATCACGGGGGTGCCGTTGCCGGCCGCGCTGGTCAGCGCCATGATCGTCGGCGTGCTGCAGTGCTGGCCCGCCACCGCGCCGAGCAGGATCGGCGTGTCCAGCTTCAGCCAGCGGTGACCGATGAACAGCGAGATCGCTGCCGGCACCACCGAGACCAGGATGCCCGCCACCGGCAGGATCAGACCGTATTCGCGAATGAGCTTGATGGCATCGGGCCCGGCGGACAGGCCGACTGCGGCAATGAACGTGGCGAGGCCGAAGTCCTTCAGGATCTCGGCCGCGGAAGCGGGCAGTGAGCCGAATAGCGGCATGCGCGCGCGCAGCCAGCCGAATATCAGGCCCGACACCAGGCAGCCGCCGCCGGTGCCCAGCGTGAGATCGGCCTGGCCGAGCTTGACGCTGAACGCGCCGATCAGCATGCCCAGCAGCACGCCAATGCCCAGGAACACGAAATCCGTCTTGATGGTCGGCGTGACCGCGTAGCCGAGTTCCGGCACCACACGCTGCACGGCTTCCTGTGGACCGCTCAGTGTCAATACATCACCACGCTCGAGCACCGTTTCCGGCAGCGTGGGGACGCGATGCTGCATGCGCGAGATGCGCTGGATATACACGCCGCGGCCCATGCCGACGTCAGCCATCTGGCGCAGCCGGGCCAGCGTCAGTCCGCGGACTTCACGCCGCGTGAGCAGCACGTCCTGCTCGCTCTGCACGGCTTCCATGCCGGGTTCTTCGGGCAACTCAGTGCCGACGTAGCCGGCAAAGGCCACCATCGCGTCGCGCCGGCCGACTGCGAGCACCACATCGCCGGCACGCAACAATTCGGCTGGTGATGGGCGGAAGGTCTCGCCGTCGCGCCGCACGCGACGGATCGTGACGCCGAGCGCGACCAGTTGCTCCGCTTCCAGCACCGTCTTGCCCGCGACGCGCTCCACGCGCAGCACGCGGCCGACCAGCAGCGGCAGCGCGCTGCTCTGGCCCTCGCCCATGTCGTTCTCGCCGCCAAGCTTCTGCCACAACTCTTCCGCGGATTTGCGCAGGTTCACGCGCAGCAGCCACGGCGCAAGCTGGCTCGTGAACAGCACGATCGAGATCAGGCCGAACAGATACGTCACGCTGTACGCCGTGACGATATTGGTCTGCAGCACGCGCACCTGCTCGGACGAGATGCCGAGCCGGGAAATCGCTTCGGATGCGGTGCCGATCACGGCCGATTCGGTCGCGGCGCCGGCGAGCAGGCCGGCGGCCGTCCCCTGGTCCAGGCTCAGCAACGGCACGGCGATTGCAAGCAGTGCCAGCAGGACGAAGGCTTCCACGAGCGACAGCAATCCGATCCGCCACTCGCGCCCGACATTGGCGAAGAACTGCGGCCCACCCGTGAAGCCGAGCGCAAAGATGAATACCGCGAAGGCTACATTCTTGACGTCGTTATCCAGGCGCGCACCGCTTTGCCCGATCACTAGCGCGGCGATCAGCGTGCCGCAGATGCCGCCGAGCTGGAATGGCCCGAACCGGATCGCGCCAATCGCATGGCCGACCGCGAGCGCCAGGAAGAGCGCAATCTCCGGTTGGGAGGCAAGCAGGCCTGAAAGCGATTCCATGCGCGGCAGCGATATCCTTGATGCGTTCGACGTGGCGCGGATACGTGCCGTTGCGTCTGGCCGGGAGATGCGTGCGGTCAGGCGGGTGGCCAGTACGCGTCCGCAACCGTTGGGATGCGGCGTGGTCGATTATCACTGTCGGGGTGGAGCAGGCGTAGTGAAAGCTTTTGTCCGTGAATTAAATAATTAAACGCTATCCATGTCTGCTGCGGCGCAGCGCGGCGCGGTGTGGCCTGGTGGGAGGGATGTGCCACGCCTCACCCGATTGGGTGCGGCGCGGCGGTAATGATGTCGCGCTTACTTGCCGCCTGCGAGGCGCGCGTCGATGTGCTTGGCGCGCTCGAGCGAGCCGGGGTGGGAACTGAGCATGCTGGACTGTCCGCCATCGAGCGAGGCCAGCTTGCGGAACGCAGAAGCGAGCGCCTGCCGGTTTGCGCCATTCTTCGTCAGCAAATCGAAAGAATAGTCATCGGCGGCACTTTCCTGCCGTTGGGAAAACTGCGCGTTGATGAACTGTTCACCAAGATCCGCGATCTGCGATGACGTCAGCGCGGTCAGCGTCGGGTTGCCCAGCGCGCCCAGCGCGCCGCGCGCCGCGCGCCGCCGACGTGCCGTAGGCGACCTGCATGGCCGCCTTGGTATGCCCTAGCGCAACGTGGCCGATTTCATGCCCGACCACACCGCGCACTTCATCATCTGTCATCAGGTCCATCAGGCCGCTGTAAACGCGCACGCAGCCGTTGGCCATGGCCCAGGCATTGACGTCCTTGGTCATGTAGACCTTGGCGTCAAGCGGCAGGCCGGTATTGCCGAGGCCGCTCATGACATTGGCGAGCCGTTTCGTGTAGGTGCTGTCGGCGGCGGCGATGGTGTTCTTCTTGTCCATCTCCGCGCATGACTGGTCGGACAGGGTCTTGACGTTGGCATCGGACAGCGAGGCGGCTGAAAACAGGCTGCCGCCCGCTTGCGTCATGCTGTCCATGTTCATGTTGGCGCAACCGGCCTGCAGGGCGATGCAGGCAATGGCAGGGACGGCATATCGCGCATATCGCGTCATGGCTGGGGCTCCGTGGCGGGATTGACCAATGCATAGCATAGGAAAACCGTGGGCGGATGCGCCAGTGGATTTCGTCCGACACGCACGGCGGGGAGTGGGCCGTACGGATGTGGTGCCGGGGATACTGGCCGTCTCGCGTATGTCCGCGAGGCGGCCTGGCGTTTCGCGCGATTGCGGGGCTATGGCTCAGCGCCCCGTCAGCTCGTAGGCGATGGTGCGGATGACGCCGCCGCTGTCCGGAACCTCGCACAGGATGCGCGCGGACGATACCTTCAGGTTGAACGGCGGCGCGGTCAGTACCAGGCCGCTTGGAACCGGCCCGAACAGGCGCAGGTGCGAGCCGATCGCCTTGTCGAGATTGGGCGTGAAATCCGAGCTATGGGGCAGGTACTCGGTCAGGATCAGCACTTTGTACGGGCCCAGCTTGGACAACACGCTGGCAATGCGCGCATTGTCCAGATGGTCCAGCACCTGGCGCAGGAACACGATATCGCCCGGTGGCAGCGGGTCGGTCGTGATGTCCACGCAACGGAAGTCGACGTCGAGATGGGAGAACCGCGTGCGGTTGGACTGGATCGCCGCATCGACCACGTCGCAGGCCATATAGCGTCCACACTCGGCACGGATGCGTTTGCCGACGTTGAAATCGCCGCAGCCCAGGTCGACGACGGCCGGCCGCTCCGGCAGTGCTTTCAGGTACTCGGTGACGGCCTTCACATACGGCTCGACGATCTTCGGGTCGTGGGAACTGCTGCCGCTGTAGAAGCCGGACTGATCTTCCGCCACACCCCACGCGCCGGTCTTGTACACATGGGTGAACACTTCGCCCAGTGACTTGCCTTCATACAGCGAACCTTCCTTGCGGATGGCGCGATCACGGTGGAATTTCAATATCCACGACGGCATGAAAGGCTTTAGCCGTTGCTTGACTCGTTGCGCCAGTACAGAACGCGGGGATGAGGCTGCCGTAGTCATATTGTCTCCTGCCTGCGTGCGAGTGGGGGAAAGACGATCCGTATCGACAAGACTGCCGTTCGAGCGTAGTGGCAATTCGCCCTATCGCGACCACCCGAACGGGTGCGTTCTGTGCGGAAGGTATCGGCTTTGCAGGCCGTCCGATGTCTGTTTCCCCACATTCCGGCGCGCGGACGGAGTACCCCGCATCGGTTCCCCACGGCGTGTGCGAACGATTCAGCGCTCACGCAGCTTTCAACGCAACGCGGCGGTGCGCCGCGAACAACGGCGCGGCACGGTCCGCGGCAAGCCGGATACGCTCGCGCAGCGCAGGGCTGTGCACGACGTAGCTTTCGAAATCCGCCGGGGTCGCATAGACGCCGATCGGCAGCGTCAGCGCCTGCAGGAAACCAAAGAGGGGGCGAAGCTGATGCTCGAGCACGAGCGCGTGGCGGTCGCTGCCGCCGGTGGCGGCGAGCAGCACGGGCTTGTCGGCGAGCGCTTCCTGGCCGACCAGATCGAACAGGTGCTTGAAGTGGCCCGGATACGCGCCGCGATAGACCGGAGCCGCGGCGATGATCAGGTCGGCGGATTCGAGCGCCTGCAGCTCCGCCTCGATCCCGGCAGGCAACTCGGCGCGCCAGAGCGCGCCGCCGAGCGGGCGCGCGATATCGGCCAGGTTGATGACATGGACATCGATATGCAGCCGCGCGTCGAACTCGGCAATCAATGCCTGGATCAGCGCAAGCGTGCGCGAAGGTTGCTGGGTGCTGCCATTGACGGCAACGATCTTGAGGGGCTTGGACACAATAGGTTTCCGCGAAGTGTGGTTGGGTTGTGTCCAGACGATACTGCGGCGCGGCTGTCGCGAGAACGACGCGTTCGTTCTATCCATAGGCGATGCGTACGCATAAGGGCATGCGCAATCGTTTGTTCCTCGCAGACGAGGTGTGTCTCTCGTGGCCGATGAGCCGACCACCGCGCTCGATGTCGCGCAGGCCTAGATCCTGGAATTGCTGGACAGGCTACGGCGCGAGCTGAGCCAGGTTTCAGGTCATCGGCAGTCGCCGAGATGAATCTGATTTCAAGAAGCAGGAGCGTGCGTACATGTGACCCGGCACTACGATACGCAATTTTCTTTATCCCAATGCACGTCCTGCAACGCCAGGCGCCGGATCCTGTAGCGCGCGATGTGCCGCCTGTCTGCACGCCATGCATTCCCCGGCGGCCACTGGCATGACGAGAAGCAGGTATCTAAGGTTTGAATCGGCGGCTTGCTCTCGATTCGTTTATAAACGAAAATGAATGTCTATCGAATCGAGCACTATGTGACGCCGGGCGAGCATCAGGATCTCTACCTGAACTGGCTGCGACGCCTGCGTGACAGCCAGGCCAAGGTGGCGGTGATTCGGCGCGTGGCCCGGGTCGAGCTTGGCAATTTCGGCGACCACAGGTTCTGCCGCGATGGCGTGTGGGAACTGCGCATTGACGTGGGGCCGGGCTACCGAGTCTATTACGCCGTCTCCGGTCATCGCGTGGTGTTGCTGCTGTGCGGTGGCGACAAGCGGACGCAGGAGGCGGATATCACGCGGGCAGTGGAATATTGGCAGGACTGGCAACGGAGATCGGATGATGAAGAGCAGATCGCATGACGAGGCAATGGCCGAGCTATACAGCAGCGATCCAGCACTGGCGCTGGAGGTCATCAATGGCATCCTGGCCAATGGTGACCAGGCCGAGTTGCTGATCGTGTTGCGCCAGATGGCGCAGGCCTTTGGTGGTGTTCAGGCTGTGGCCGAGCAGGCACACCTGAATCCGACCCAGCTCTATCGTACGCTGTCGCCGAAGGGCAATCCGGCACTTAGCAGTCTGTCAGCCATTCTCAAAGCGATGGGGATGCGGCTAGCGGTGCAGCCCCTGACAACACCGGCGCATGCGAGCTGAACCTCAGCCAGGCGAAAGCACGGCCGCTTATTGCCGTCTTGAGGCTAAAGTTCGGATGCACCTTACGGTGTAGGGGATTCCAAGCTGATGGTGCCGGGGTCGGACTGAAACACCATCCGCAAAGCCTCGCCAGATATAGGGACTGGTATCGGCAGCGGAAAATGTACCCCCAAATATACCCCCAGCACCATTGTTACTCACGATTCTCGACGCGCGCGTGAGATAGATCGAGGCTTGTAGCAATCTCCTCTGCAAACCGTTGGCAAGCTGTCCGCCGAATCCCGCCACGTGGCGGGATTAACCACTACCGCACAACGGGGGTTGCCAAAGCGCTCGACACGCTCACGCTCGGCGGTCTCCAACCGTCCCGACTAACACCTACGCCTCTACGCGGCGCTGCGGCTTGCCGCAATCTGGGCATCGATCCAGCCCTGGACCTCCGATTCGATCCAGAGGCTGCACATCCCCGCCTTGATGGGCTTAGGGAAGTCACCAGCCTGGATCTTGGCGTAGATGCTGCTCCGGCTCAGGCCGACCAGCCGGCGCACCTCGGGGAGGCGGAGAATCCGGCGTTGGGCTTGCTCAGTCATGGGCATGCTCCGTTGCGACCAGGCGCTGCGCGACAATCCGATGCAGTTCGGCTCCCACTCTTCCGCGGCGGCCTCGCGGCCATCGCCGCCCAGAAGCTTCACCACGTGGGCGCGTAGCACAATGAGGCGTCCGTCGGGACGCGCCTTATGCTCGATGCCCAGCGCGCGCAGCATCTCAACCTGCGAACGGCGCTGTCTGCGCTGGGTCAGCTCGCGGAGTTCTTCGACTGTCAGGAACATGGACTCGCTCATATCGCCTTCCCCCTTAGGAACTATCGCAACCAGTTGCTACGATCGCGCAGAATAGCTTGGCCCGGGTTGAGTTTTTTTGAGCCCAAAAAAGAGCGCGGCGCGAGTTTTTGCAGCCCCTAAAGGAATCGCTCCCTCCACGCAAGCGGCGATTCGAGCGGGGTATAAGGGGGACCCGAACACGGTTGGCCCTCGGTTGTTGGTAAATGTTGGTATTGCGAGGGCTATTCAGGCTGCGCAACAGGCGCGCTCAGAGCGCACCCAGATCACCGCTGACAAGGTGCTTCGGCGCTGGTGGGATCTCGCCAACGTCGACGTCAACGAGCTGTGTGGGCCGCTACAGAAAACTACAGTTCAGGGGCCGGCCTCGATCAGCGCCGTAGGACGGCTGCCGTCATCGCCGCGGAGAACCTAACAAAACCTAATGTTGCCGAGTATCTCGCGCAGCGTAGGGATGAGATTGCTAGGGAAAACTAGAGTTCGGAGCAGCGAAGCAATGTGGCCACGATGCTCAGAAATGCTCAGGTGTCAGGCGCCGGCCTGAGTTTTTGCAGTCCATAAAGGAATGCTGCGCCCGTTGGGTCCCGTCAGGGTGGGGTGTACTCGTTCCTGACTGTCAGTTCCTGCGTCCAGAAATGTCAGGTTAGGGTTGATTAACAAACTTCTTGACACAATCTGGAAAGGGTCTAGAATCCAACCTGACATCAACGAAGAACAACGAGGGAAGGGATCATGATCAAGAAGACCAAGCAGGCGTGGGAAAAGGGCCAGGTCGTGAACGTGGGCTTCATCAAAGGCCTGACTGTCATCGCCGCTGTCGCCGCCCCGGGAGACCGCGCGCCAGACTCATATGTGCTCCTGCGCGGCGAGCAGTTCTATGCGTTCGTGCCCCATCGTGGAATCTCGAAGATCGGCGCCGACGAAGCGCGCCGCATGATAGCTGAGGGTCAGCGCCTGCAAGCCGCCGCTGAAGCCCGCGCTGCCCGGCAAGCTGCTGGTGCGATCGCGGCCGCCAAGCTGGCCGCCGAACTGATGACTGCCTGAACCCCGGGGGCGAGAAATGAGCAAGCATCAGCGAGTAGGTTACAAGCGCGTATCGACCCTTGATCAAAACACGGAGCGCCAGCTCGATGGCGAGCAGCTCGACCGGGTTTTCGAAGACAAGGCATCGGGGAAGGACATGAACCGGCCCGCACTGATCGAGGCCATCAAATACGTCCGCGAGGGAGATACACTTGTCGTTCACTCCATGGATCGCATGGCGCGTAACACCGAGGATCTACTGCGCTTGGTCCGCGAGCTCAACGACAAGCGCGTGACTGTCGAGTTTTTGAAGGAGCGTCTTTCTTTCAGCGGCAATAGCGCCGATCCGATGGCCCACTTGATGATGACTATGCTTGCCGGCTTCGCTCAGTTCGAGCGCTCAATGATTCGCGAGCGTCAGCGAGAGGGCATCGCGATCGCCAAGGAAAAGGGCGTCTACAAGGGCCGCAAGCCATCGCTGGCCGCTGACCAGGTTGCGGCACTGAAGGAGCGCATCGCGGCTGGGGAGAAGAAGGCGGTCGTGGCGCGCGATTTCGGGATCTCGCGTGAGACGCTTTATCAGTACCTGCGTGGTGATAGCGACAAAGCGACACACGTTTGACGGTGGGCCGCTCCCGTTATATCTCAAAGCGTTGACTATGTGCCCGCTTGTTTGCTAATATGCAGGCAAGGTGGGGTTCATCCACCTAAAAAGCCAAGGCCCGCTTCGTGCGGGCCTTTTGTTTTCCTGCCATCTGCGGGAGAACACGCCGCAAGCCGCCTTCGGGCGGCTTTTTTTATGCCCGCCTCGCGCGGGCATTTTCATTTGGAGATCAAATCGATGATTCCAAATCACCCCGGGCCGGCTCTTCCGGCCATTCCACCTGGTCTTGCCGCTATCGCGAACGGCCGCGACTTTCTGCCAACGGGAGAGGCCGCTCGAGTCCTAAACCGAGCGCCACAGACGCTGCGCCTGTGGGCAAGTGCAGGCGGCCCAATCAAGCCAATCCGCATCAACAGCCGCCTCGCTTGGGCGGTCAGCGATATCGCCACAGTGTTGCGCGGCGGAGGGGAGGGCTAAAGCACGATGACCACCCCAAACGAAAAGGGCCGCAGCTCCTGCCAGAGCGCGACCCAGAAGACCACCACGGTCAATGATAGGGACATGAGCAGCGAGGCGCAACGAAAACGCGTGCTCGAGCACCTGCGGTCATCTCCAAAGACCACCTACAACCTCCGGGCCCTTGGCATCAGCCATCCCGCTGCGCGCGTTCGAGAACTCTTGGCGTTGGGTTATCGAATCCTCGTTGAGCGAATCACCGCGGTCGACAGCGATGGATTCATCCACCATGGCGTGGCCAGGTACAGCCTGAGGTCTGGAGACCACGAGTGATCCAGTTCGTATTGGCACAAGGCGCCGAGCCCAACACCGTGGAGCTACGCACCAGCTCCGTTGGCAGCGACACAGCTGCCAAGCCTCCCCTCGTCGTCCATCACGACCATCTGCAGTCGACGCTGCTCTGCCTCCTCCGCGCGTCCTGCGCGAAGGCCCCCGAGATCAACTCCTGATTCGACATGAAGACCACCATCACCGAAGTGATTGCTGCCCGGCAGGAAGCCGGCGCGGCCTATGCCGCTGCCGCCCAGGCTTACTTAGACGCGTGGGTCACTCTGAAAGCCCATGACATGGCTTGCGCCAACGGAAACGTGGCAGCCATCGACGCCGGCCGCGGCTTTGCTGGCCTCCCTGAGGTAGTGCCGCACTCCGAGTTCTTGACCGCCTCGCTTCACGGCGGCCTGGTCGATCGTGCCGTTGAGCAACACGACCGGATCATTCGCAGCCTGAAGGGCTGAAAGACCACCTTACGGAGAAAGACATGGAATTTTATGAAGACTTCTCGAAGGATCAAACTGTCACCGTTGTCTCGGGACACAGGTTCGAAATCCCTGCATTTCCTGACCAGACCGGCGCCAACGAGAAGGTGCTGGAACTTGGTAAGACCATGTGGAGGCTTGTTGACGAATGGTCCGGCAAGCTGAAGTCCATCCGCAGCGATCAACGGTTCAGCGATTTCGGACGTGCCGAGCACATCGTGCCGATTGCAGAAACTGCCAATCTTCGGCTGCTCGGAGCTTGGAACTTGGCCTCCACATACGAGATGGAAATTGACGCGCGAGAGCACGCCATCATCCACATTCCGAAGATCGCGGACACCCACAGCGTCGCGCATTTAGAGGACCGGGAGATCCGTGACTGGTGGTCCCGACAAGACGTCAAAACGCGGACCAAATTCATGGAGCAATCCGGCGAGCCAGGTAGCGACGCGGAGCGCATGGCGCTGGCAATCCTGCGAAGCCCAATTCCGCAGTCGGATGTCGAAAAGACGTATTTCCGGCGCGTCTGGGAAGACTCCCGCCGCGCTGAGAATCCGGTCGAGGCAGAGTCAATCCAACTCGGGAGGCAGTCGCTCGAATGGGTTACCAAGAACATTCAATTTGTGAGTGTCGTTACCCAGCATTCATTTAAAGACGTACCTCGCGAACACATCCTCAAGTACGCGATCGCGCAGGACAAGGTCTTTTCTCCCCATATCGGGCGGCTCGGATTCTCGAGCCGGGAGATCGCGCAGATGCAACTGCGAATGAGGCAAGGCCGATAAGGAGCGCGAGATGAATAGCGACGCAATGACCCGGCCGGCCGAAGAGCACAAGCGCGATTCCGGCGCTGTCGAGCCGCAAGGCGGAGACCTCGTGCCGCGCTACAACGGAGGCATGCCGTATGGCGGCGTACCGCAGCCTGTTGAGGCGAATAAAAACGACGCGACGCGCGCCGGTCAATAACGAACGATAGAAACGAAGGAACCTATGGACAGAGCCATCATTTATCCAGGCCAGGTACCGCTTGAAACGGATCTGCTGAACACGAACAAGAACACCATGATAGCCGTTGCCAAGCTGGCGGCGGCCATGCTCGGATCGTCCGGCGTGGTCGTGAACGGCCTTGCTTGCGCTCCGACTTCGCCGGCCGGTCTAACCGTTAATGTTTTGCCCGGCGAGATGTATAGCCTTGTCGCAACGGACGCGACGGCATATTCGTCGCTTGCCTCGGACTCGCACACCATCCTGAAGCAGGGCATCGCCCTCGACGCCGTGAACTTGTCCTGCCCGGCGCCGGGCACCGCAGGCCAGTCGATCAACTACCTGATTCAGGCGATCTATCAGGACTCCGACGCCGGCACGGTCGTGCTGCCCTACTACAACGCGAGCAACCCCTCGCAGGCCTTTTCCGGCCCCGGCAATAGCGGCACCGCTCAGCCGACCTCGCGCAAGGGCATCGTCACCATCTCGGCCAAGGCTGGCATCGCGGCCACGACCGGCAGCCAGACGACTCCTGCGCCGGACGCTGGCTATACCGGCCTCTGGGTCGTGACCGTCGCCAACGGCCAATCGACCATCACCTCGGCGAACATCACGCAGGCGGCGAATGCGCCGATCCTGCCGACCGATCTGCTGCATGCGATCCAAGGCAACGCGCTGATCACCGCGAACGACACCGGCTCGGCGAACACCTACGCCGTCAGCTACTCTCCGGCAATCACCGCGCTGACCGACGGCATGGTGCTGTGGTTCAAGGCCAAGACCGCGAACACGGGCGCCTCGACGCTGAACGTAAACGGGCTCGGCGCCATTCCTCTCATCGGCGGCGCGCACAGCGCCTTGCAGGGTGGTGAAATCGTTGCCAACGGGAAATGCCAAGTCGTCTACAGGGCTGACATCAACTCGGCTGTGCTGATCGAGTGCACGGGTGGGGCGCTGCAGGTTGCAGCGGCTACGCAGGGCAATCAGGTGATGCAACTTGGCCAATTTCCTGCGCAGGCTGTCGCGTCAGGTCTGATTAAGACGGTCAAACCAACTACTGCGACGGTGTCTGGCACGTACACCCCGTCTGCGGGCATGGCATTCGTCCTTGTGGAGATGGTCGCTGGGGGCGGGGCCGGAGGCGGGGCTCCCGGTGTATCGAGTCAAGGCGCTGCCGGCGGTGGCGGCGGCGGTGGCGGGTTCGGCCGGCGCCTCTATTCCGCCGCGGAGATTGGCGCTTCGCAATCCTATTCGATCGGTAGCGCTGGCGTCGGAGCATCTGGAGCAGCCGGGGGCGCGGGCGGAAATTCAACGTTCGGTACCGGTGCCACGCTGATTACCTGCAACGGGGGTGCGGGTGGTTCAGCGTCAGTGTCGTCAAGCGCGGTCGGAGCCGTCGGCGGTGGCGGTGTTGGCGGAACGACCAGCGGCGCAACTGACAACATCCAGGGCTGGCCCGGTTCATACGGTATCGGCACGGGCGTGAATGGAGGCACGGGCGGCGTTGGTGGCTCCAGCTACTTCGGCACAGGCGGTGCGAACGTGGCGAACGCCTCCGGCAACATCGCTACGGGTGCGGGCGCCGGCGGTGGCGGAGCCGGCGCGCAGGCTGCGAGCACTGCAGGCGGTAGCGGCACTGTCGGCAAGATCAGGTTCACCGAGTTTCTGACCCAATAAGGAGGAACGCAATGCGCTACGCCATGATCAATCAGACGAGCAACATTGTGGAAAACGTCTTGGAACTGACGGACGAATGGCCCGGTGACAATTCTTGGGCAACGCCGGATGGGTACAAGGTGATCCAGACGGACGCTGGAAACATCGGTGATGTCTATACCGATGGAGAGTTCTCGCCGGCCAGCTAGGTCTTGAGCTGCAATTGGAATCCTGGCCGGCGCCGC
Organism: Cupriavidus numazuensis; assembly: GCF_905397435.1. GTDB lineage: Bacteria > Pseudomonadota > Gammaproteobacteria > Burkholderiales > Burkholderiaceae > Cupriavidus > Cupriavidus numazuensis. The sequence goes on along the minus strand of NZ_CAJPVI010000005.1, from coordinate 82,910 downwards.
AATCGGTTGCCGGCCGTAACTCACGGAGCATCAATGCTCAATACTCTCCCCGCACAACCGTCCGCCCGTCAACCTCGCGCGATCGTGAAGGTGGCTGGCGTCATCGTCCCCGCTTGGGTTCGTTGGGAGGTGTCCAATAACACCTACTACCAAGCCGACACGTTCCGCGTTATCTTCGCCGCCAATGCGTTGCCGCCTGAAACCGACGCGAACTGGCTATCCGACCAGAAAGAGGCGGTCGTCGAGATATTCGCTGGCTTTCCGGCCGATCCGATGAGCTATAGCGAGACCGATCTCGACAGCCTCATCTACGGGCAAATCGATGACGTCGAATACGACCCGGTGGGCACTACGGTTACCGTGACCGGCCGCGACCTGACTGCGGTCTTCATCGACACCAAGGCATTGGTCCAATACCAGAACTTCACCTCGTCGCAGATTGCCGAAAAGTTGGCGACCAGCCATGGCCTTACAGTCTCGGGACCCACGACGAATACGCCGGCCGGCACGTTCTACGCGTATGACCATGTCCTTCAGATGGAAGAGCGCAGCGAGTGGGACCTCCTGACCTATCTGGCGCAGAGCGAAGGCTATCTCTGCTACGTACGCGGCAAGACACTGCACTTCGAGCCGCGGCCGACTGAGCCGGGCGATCCCTATGAGATCCGCTGGTCGGTCGACGAGGACGGCCTGCCCGCTGCCAACGTGCAGGATCTAAAGCTGTCTCGCAGTATGACCGTAGCAAAGGGAGTGACCGTGTTAGTGCGGTCATGGCACTCGAGGCAAGCTAAGGACTTCACGGCCTACTACCCGACCAAGGGGAAGACCATTCAGCCTGGCAACGCATCGCCGCACGGAAGCCGACAGGTCTACGTCATCCGACGCGGCGGCCTGACTCAGGAGGCGGCGACGGACTTGGCCCAGAAGACGCACCGGGAGATCACGCAGCATGAGATGAACCTGTGGGCCATCCTCCCGGCCGACAATATCCTGACGCAGACGGCCATGCTTCGTCTGACGGGCACGGGTACCAAGTTTGACCAGGATTACTACCTCGACGCGATCACGCGATCGATGAGCGTCCAGAACGGTTACCTGATGACGGTGTCGGCGAAGAACCACAACCCGGAGACGGTACCGGCGCTGTAGCGCGACAAGGCGGCCCGGCCTTCTCGGATGGCCGGCCGCCGATTTTTGGAGCGGGTGCGATGGGAAAGGCAAAAGAGACAGGGGCGTGCGAGAAGGGCGGCACTACTGCGGCGGATGGCCAGGAAAGCGACCCGAACAAGCTTGATATCTACCGCGAAGAGGGGGAGGCCACAGCCGAGAGCATTGCTAGGGTGGCGGCTAATCCCGTGGTCCGTGGTGCGTGGACGGCGCGGCATTACGTCTCCCACATGTTCGGGGAGGCGAACATTGGCGCGTATGTGGGCAGGTTAGTAACCGAGGCCAAGGCTGTCGCCGATGGCAATCTCTCGGCTATCGAGTCGATGCTGGCGACTCAGGCGACGACACTGGACGCCGTCTTTAACCAGTTGGCGATGAAGGCCTTCAGCACGTCCCATATGCCGGCCAAGGAGTCGCTTCTCCGGCTCGCCCTGAAGGCTCAGGCGCAATGCGCCAGCACGGCCAAGGTCCTGGGTGAACTTAAGAATCCGCGGGCGGTGGCGTTTGTGAAGCAGGCGAACATTGCCCATGGGAATCAGCAGGTGAACAACGGCGTCGGGGACTCCGCCGCCGGCACGTCGCGCGCGCGCACGGAAAAGCCCATTGTTGTAGCAAACGAACTATTGGAGGCACCACATGGCGAACGGATGGACCCCGGAACGGCGAGCCCGGCAGGCCGAGGCAATAAAGCGATGGAAGCCGTGGGAGCGGTCAACCGGGCCCACAACAGGCGAGGGTAAGGCCATTGCGTCTCAGAACGCAATGAAGCACGGTCTGCGGTCCGCGGAGTATCGCGACGCGCTCCGCCGCATCAATGAAATGCTGCGGTCGTGCCGGGACAGACTGCGAAGGGCCGGGCTATGAAATCCTGCCTGTTCCTACTGGCGTTTCAGTTCGACGGCCGCGTGCTACTCAACCTCGACGAGGTATGCGGCGCGATTGGCGTCGAGAAGCAGACCGCCTACAACCGGCTCTCCGCCGGAACGTTCCCGATCCCCATGCGTAAGGAGGGCCGAGCGCTAATCGCCGACATACGGGACATTGCGGAATACCTGGACGCGCAGCGCGCAGCCGCCAGAGAAGAGTATGAGGCGCGGAAAAGGCTGGGCACGGCTTTCCGCTGAAGACCGAAGTGTCAGGCACGGGTCTAGACAAATGTTGCCTGGTGTCCATCTGCTGATAAAACGACCCTATTCTGACGCCCAAGCCTGACCCATCTGACAGTCAGGCTTGGGCTTACCTCATATTCACAGTGTGTTGACGTTGCGCGCCGCCCATCTCAGTCCACCAACCCCTTTCCACGCCGCGCCGTTCCGGGCTGCTTAGGCCATGCGCCATGCCACCCAGCGAAGCGCGTTTGTTCGCCGATGTACGAGAGCGGAACGTCTGCAAGGGCGCCTTGGCGGTTCTTTTCCATCTGCAGCCAGGCGAAGCGGTGCCACTGGTCGCCGAGGGAGGGGTCGTCCTTGATTGGCCGATGCAGGAACCCGATAACGTCCGCGTCCTGCTCGATGCCGCCGCAATCCCGAATGTCCGACATGCGGTAACGTCCGCCGCGCTGCTCGGCGCCGCGGTTAAGCTGGACCAGCTCGATCACGCCGATTCCGAGATCCTTGGCCAGTGCCTTGACGCCCCGCGAGATTTCCTCGAGCTGGTAGTTTCGCTTCTCGTTCTCGTCTCGCCCCTGCATGAGCTGCAGGTAGTCCAGCACCAACAGGTCCAGCCCGAACTTGCGCTTTGCCGTTCTGGCTTTGTTACGGACCTCCAGCATGGTCAGCGCCGGCTGGTCGTCGAGTGCAATCGTCAGTTCATTCGAGATCCGCGTAGCGGCGCGTGTCACGCCTCTCCACATGTCTTGGTTGTCTGGGTTGGCCTTGAGCACGTCGTCAAGCGGGATCTGGCCCAACATGGCGATGAGGCGGTCATTGACCTCCTGTGCCGACATTTCCATGGAGAGCACCAGCACGCTGTACTTCTCGGCCACGTTAGCGGCAATCGACATGGCCAGAGCGGTCTTGCCGACGGAGGGGCGAGCCCCTAGCACGACCACATTGCCCGGACGGATGCCGCCGGACAGAACCTGGTCCAGATCCTCAATGCCGGTCGGGATCACACGGATCTTGCCTTCGCTACGCTGCTCGAGCACGTCGATGTGCTCGGACATGAGATCGGCCACGCGGCGCGGCTCGCGCTTGACGACGGCCTCGGACAGCTTCTCCAGTTGCCCCTGCGCGCGGTCGATAAGCACTGCCGCAGCCTCGGCGCTGTTCAGGGCCATTTCCTGCAGGTCGGAGGACAGCGCCAGCATGCCGCGCTTCTGGGCCCGGTCGCGGATGATGTCGGCGTAGCGCCGGATGTTTGCTGAGCTGGGGGTGTTGAGCGACAGGCTGGACAGGTACGAGACGTCAGTCTCCGAGCCTTTGGCCTGGAGGCGCTCGAAGACGGTCACGACGTCGGCCGCGTACCCTCCGATGATTGCCGCCAGGATTTCAGTGAAGATGGCGCGATGGTCGCCGCGGTAGAAGTGCTCGGCGCGCAGATCACCGCACCGGTCTATTGCATCATTGTCGAGCAGCAGGCCGCCAAGGACGGATTGCTCGGCTTCGATGGAATGGGGAATCGCGCCCCGGATGTCGTCGTGGCTCATGCCGCCTTCCTCGCGTGATATGCCTTGGCCTGGATGCCGGTAGCTGTGAGCTCGTAGGTCCCATCTGGCTTGCCATACCAGAGCTGGTAATAGCGCCTTTTCACGAAGTTCAGGAAGTGCTTGCGCCAGTCCGTTTGCATCTTGGACTCCTTGTGGCCACCAGGCAGGAATTCGTCCTTGAAGACTTCCCAGCACAGCTGGACGTGCTCCATCGGCAGCCCGGTCGTCTCGACGTACTCGATGAGCGGACGGTACTCGCTAATCGGTTTCTCACCGGCGGTCTGGCACTGGTCAACGAAGGTCTTCAACGTGCAGCGTGTTGCTCTGGTCCGTTGTCGGACGGATGCTCGCCCCTCGCCGCCGTCAGGCGGTGGGGGGTTGGGGGGTATTACTTGGTTAATGGAGTCTGGAGTCTGGCTAAGGTTTTTTTCGCTTTCCGAATCGGAACCCGAGTGAAACCCAATGGGTTTTTCATCGGTTTTCGTTTTCGGTGGCCTACCGCCTTTCTTTCCGTTGCTTCGATTGGCATCCGCTTGAGCGCTTGCGGCTTGGATTTCAGACTCACAACGCTTCTGAGTCCAGATGCCGCCTACTAGGCTGAAAAACTCCGTGAGCACGCTATTAACCGCCTGCTGCTCTGCCTTGGAATGCGCGCCGATTAGGCGAGCCGCCTGGCCGTCGGGGATTCCACTTTCGCGGGTGTAGTAGACGTCCATCAGCCTCGCATACACACCGTGCTCTAGCAGCGTGAGGTGTGCGGCGTCCTTGATGTAGTCGCCGATGTGGCGCTTGTAGAAGTTCACTGCGGCCCCTGGGTGTGATCAGACTCCTCGATCGAGTTCTTCCTCAACCAGGTCAGCGAGGTCGGCAATGAACCAAGAGGCGCGGGCGATCGCGTCGACGTCAGGGCGGCGATCAGCGAGCCGGAGCGCGATCAGCCTGGACACCGCGGCGATACCGTTGGCGAAGATGACAAACTGGTCGCGGGGGACTTCTGCAGTGGGAGGCAGCAATTCGAGGTCGGCAAGGAGGTCCTTTGCGCGCCTGATTGCGTCCATATTCGGGAACTCCGACTTTGCCTCGCTCGCAATGAGCTGTCGGATTGCTGCCTCCCCGGGTCTTCTGATCTCGGGCTCAAGGATGATCGTCGAAGTCTTGTGACGCGACGCCGGGCGGAGAGCAACAACCGGAGCAACAGACTTGCGCTGCACGAGCGCTGTGCTAACATTTCTCATGATGTGTTCCTTTAGCTAGGGGTTCACTTCGCATCCAACGCCTCGACGGTTGCCGCCGCCGGGGTGTTTTCTTTTGTCTTTACGCTTTCCAGCTGATAGACCACTTCAGCATTGACGCTTCGACGGTTCAGCCGCGCCTGGCTTACGAGCCAGAACTTCAGACCGAGCGGTAGCCGGATCTTCATTTGAGAGTCTTGCTGCTTCATTCGTCCTCCGGTTGGACCACCGTGGTTCATGAATTTAGTATGGACCACGGTGGTGCCATTGTCAACACCACCGTGGTCCATCATCATCGATGCCATGACACGTGAAGATCCCCAACTGAAATTGAGGTTGCCAGCGGAGCTGAAAGAGAAGCTCGCCGCGGCGGCTGCCGAGAGCGGACGTTCGATCAATGCGGAGGTTGTCGGTCGCTTGGTCGCGAGCTTTGAGGGCAGAGGAGACTTGGAAACCCGCTTGCAAGAGATGTCGGAAAAAATCGCGTACCTTTTGCGCTTGGCCCAGGAGGGTGCTGGCGGGGAGGCCACAACGCCGCCGCCAGGACCAAAGTCTCGCAGGCGCTAGCATCGGTTAGTTCGTCTTCGTCAGGTAGCTCGCGGGATTGGCCAAAAAGGCATCAATTGCGCCGCGGCGCCAGCCAACGCATCGCGGACCCAGTTGGATGGGCGCGGGGAAGGTGCCGAGCTTGATGCGAGCATAGATCGTCGAGCGCGAGAGCCCGGTTTCTTGCTCTACCTGCTTGCGCCGCAGGATGATCAGCGGGGATTGGATTTGTTCAGCCATGCTTCCCTCTAGTTGGGACGCCCGGGACTATCCCGGAACACACGGCAAACCTACTCAAGGAACTGTGCAGCCGAAACCATGTGTGATTACACACCCTTGCCAAAGGTGAGTTTCCCTCGGCGCCGCGATGTTTCACCGCTCTGCTGCTCACGCACTTTTCGCTGCGCTCGAGTCTTTGCGCGCATTTCAATGCTAAGCGCCCAGCTGGCTTGCCAAGGTTCGGCCAACTTCTTGTCGGTCCAATGGTTGATGGCGGTCCTTTGGCTCACGCCGAGAGCCTTGGCTATGTCCCTCGCAATGTCATTTTGAGAGCGGTAGATGCCGGTTTCCTGCATTGTCAGGTAGGCACCTATCCATCGCTCCTGGACGGCCCATTTGCGCTCAGCCTGTTCGCTATCTGATGGTGCGTGGCCATCCCCGCCAATGCGAAGTGCGCTACGCAAGTTCGGGAGTTGATCGCCTCCAAGTCCGGGGTTCATGCAAAAGCGCAGCAGATCTTTGATTACGGGGTCCAGCTCCTCAAGGATCTGCAGCATGGTCAGTTCGGACGTGAGGCGCTCGAACGCGTCGACGGGGATGCCTGTGCCCCCCGTGGGATTGAGCGCTTCTATGACCTCGGTTTTCCGCTGTAGATTCGCTTGCTGGTCTGCCTTTCGGCGATCGATGTAGGCGCGGAATAGCTCTATCCCGCCGCCGTGAGCCCGGTATTTTGTCAGAGCGGCTGATCCGGCCGGCCGGTCTTGCGCGCCCTCATCCTTCTCGCTCATTTCTCTGCCTCAGTTGCGCTTCAACTCGTCCAGGTAGTTGCCCCACGCCTGCATCATCGCCCGTCGCTCTTTGATGAACCGCGTTCGGTTGTAGGCCGCTCCCAAGGCGTCAGGCACGGAATGCGCCAACTGGTGCTCAATAACCTCGGGCTTCTGGTGCAACTCCTCGTGCAAGATCGTGCGCGCCATCGCCCGAAAGCCGTGGCCGGTAATCTCAGTGCGGGTGTCATACCCCAGCCGCCGCAGGGCCGCATTAATTGCCGCCTCGCTCATGGGGCGCTGAGCTGATCGCGCGCCAGGGAACACGTATTGACCGCTCCCCGTCAGCGGGTGCAACTCGCGCAGGATGGCGATGGCCTGGGAGGCTAGGGGTACAAGGTGATCGGTCTTGGTCTTGCTAACTCGGTAGCGCCATTCCGCGCGCTCCAGGTCGATTTCCTCCCACTTCGCCTGACGCAGCTCGCCCGGGCGAACGAAGAGCAGCGGCGCCAGCTTCAGAGCGCACAGCACGGGAAAGGTGCCGCTGAAGCCGTCGAAAGCGCGCAACATCTCGCCCACCTTCGTCGGGTCTGTGATGGAGGCGAAGTGCGTGGGTGTAGCGGGCGGGATGGCGCCTATCAGGTCCTTTGCTGGGTCGCCCTTGGCCTTGCCTTCCTTGATGGCGTAGCGGAAGACTCGGCTGATTTCCGAGCGAACCCGGTGGGCGGAAAAGCGCGCGCCGCGTCCGTCGATGCGCTTGAGCACAGCCAGAATTTCCGGTGCGTCAATCTCAGTGATCGGGCGCTTGCCCAGCCACGGGAATACGTCGTTCACCAAGCGCGCCAGTGTCTTGGTGTGCTGGGCCGGCTCGACTGCGCTCTTGCGCTCCTCCAGCCAATCGCGCGCCACAGCCTCGAAGGAGTTATCTGCGGCCAGTCTGGCGGCTCGTTGCTCAGCCTTCTTGGTTTCGCTGGGGTCCAACCCCGCGGCAAGCTGTTCTCGTGCAGCATCACGCCTCTTGCGGGCTGCTGCCAGACCTACGTCCGGATAGACGCCGATGGCAAGTAGCTTCTCTTTGCCAGCCACCCGGTATTTCAGTCGCCAGTAGCGACCGCCGGCCGGGGTGATATGGAGGAACAACCCGCCGCCATCGAATAGCTTCAGCGGCTTGGCCGCGACTCGTGCGGTCTTGATTGCATTCTTGATCGCAACGTCAGTGATGGGCATGTTGGGGGTACATTCAGGGGATAGGGGAGCCACTTTTCGCGAAGTACCCCTAAATGTACCCCCAATGTACCCCCGCTGTCTGGAGGTCCTGCTGGACTCTACTGGAAACAAAAAACCCCGCAGAGCTAGGCTTGGCGGGGTTTTCTGGAATTCTTTGGAACGTGCTAGACAGCTTGATGGTGCCCGGGGTCGGACTCGAACCGACACGCCTTGCGGCGGGGGATTTTGAGTCCCCTGCGTCTACCTGTTTCACCACCCGGGCAGGTGTGGGCGCCGTAACCGGCACCGCGCTGAGCCGCGAATTATGCCGGAAATCCCTTCTGGCGACAACCTGGGGCCGTTCACCGGCCGCGTCGTTCGTTGGTGTGGCGGCTGCGGTCGTAGTACTCGGGCGGTTTGCGCGCGATCCAGCGGATGAAGTCGGCCATGGCCGGGTGGCGCCGCAGCGCTTCCCAGTCGTGGAAGCCGCCTGCCAGCTCGGCTTCGGTGAAGACAGAGTGGATCTTCTGGTGGCAGACGCGGTGCATCGGTACGGTGTCGCGGCCGCCGTGGCTGCGTGGGACGGGGTGGTGGAGGTCGGTGCTCGGGCCCGCCACGAGTTCCCGGCCGCAGAGCGGGCAGCGGCCAGTGGCGGCCTCAGGGTCGGGGTCAGGCGGGCCGAGCTGGCCATGCCGGCTGGCCCGGAGACTGCGTTTGACGACCATGTGGCGCGTCCGGTGAGTGGGTATTGGTACGGATATCCGCGCGAACCGGGCAGGGGCTAGGATGCCAGGGTTTGCCACCTTGTCGAGCCCGCCATGCCCGCACAATCCTCCCTGGCCAGCCTAGCCCGGTTGCCTTCGCAGGACCCGGCCTTCTACGAGCGAGAATACAACAACCGTGCGCGCGTGCCCGACAACGCCGAACACATGGCCCGCTGGGCGGGGCTGTCGGCGGAGGTGCGCGCGCGTGGGGGCTATCAGGAGGATCTGAGCTACGCCGCGCCGGGTGCGACCCATGCACAGGATCAGCGGCTCGACTACTTCCCAGGCACCGGCGAGCGTCCGCCCCTGCTGGTCTTCGTGCATGGCGGCTATTTCCGTGCGCTGGACAAGCGCGACCACAGTTTCGTGGCCAGCGAGCTGCCGCGCCTGGGCGTATCCGTGGCGGTGGTGAACTATTCGCTGTGTCCGTCGGTGACAGTGCCCGCCATCGTGCGCCAGGTGGTAGGCAGCGTGGCGTGGCTCTACCGGCAATCGGAACGCCTTGGGCATGACCATTCCCGCATCTTCGTGGCGGGCCATTCGGTCGGTGGCCATCTGGTGGCCATGTTGATGGCGGCGCTATGGCCGCAGGTCGGGCCGGATCTGCCGGATGACCTGGTCAAGGGCGGCCTGTCGATCAGCGGCCTCTACGATCTGGAGCCGCTGCGGCGCGCCGATTTCCTGCAGCGCGACCTGCGCTTGTCCGAGTCCGATGTGGCGCGCCTGTCGCCGGCCTTCATGCAGCCCGCGACGAACGCGCCGCTGGTGACAGCGGTGGGCGAACTGGAAGCCGCCGAGTACCACCGCCAGAACGCGCTGATCCGCGCCGCGTGGCCGGCCAATGCGGCGCAGGATGTGCCGCTGCCGGGCCGCCATCATTTCAACGTGATGGACGACCTGGCCAATCCCGACAGCACGCTGCTGCGCGCCGTCCTGACACTGACGGGTGTCAGGACGTAATCGCTCTCAGCTTTCCAGCACACGCAGCAGGGACGAGGTATCGTCCTTGCCCCAGCCGTGCTCCATCAGCGACTGAAGCTGCGTCGAAGTGGCCTGCATGGCCGGCAGCTTCAGGCCGATTTCCTGCGCGATGTCTTGCGCGAGCCCGAAGTCCTTGTCATGCAGCCGCGCCTCGATGCCGGCGGCGAAGTCGCGCTCGACCATCTTGGGCCCCATCAGGTCCAGCATGCGGCTGCCGGCAAAGCCCGTGGAGATCGCCTGGAGCACGCGTCCGGTGTCGACCTGCTGCGCGGCGGCAAAATGCATGGCCTCGGCGATGCCTTCGATATTGACTACCTGCACGATCTGGTTGCACAGCTTGGCGACCTGGCCGGCGCCGTTTCCGCCGATGTAGGTGATGCTCTTGCCGAGCAGCGCGAGCAGCGGGCGCACGTTTTCCAGCACGTCGGGCTTGCCCCCGACCATGATGGTCAGTGTGGCGGCCTCGGCGCCGGCCGTGCCGCCCGACACCGGGCAGTCCAGTGCCTCGATGCCGCGTGCGGCCAGCGCCGTGGCGATCTCGCGCGTGACGATTGGCGAGATGGTGCTGTGGTCCACGCAGACGGTACCGGGTGCGGCGCCGTGGATCACGCCGCTCTCGCCGAGCAGTACCTCGCGCACGTCCTCGGACGAGGTCACGTTGGTGAACACCACGCTGGCGCCGCGCGCCGCTTCCGCGGGCGTGAAGAACGGTTCGGCGCCGAGCGCGCGCGCGGCCTCGGCCGCCTCGGGGCGGCGTACGAAGGCACGCACCGTGTGGCCCGCGGCCAGCAGGTGGCGGACCATGTGCGAGCCCATGGCACCCAGGCCGATGAAGGCGACGGTAGTCGATTGCGTTGCGGTCATGTCAGGACTTCCTTGTGTGGGATCCGGCAGCCGCCCCGCGCCGGCTCACTGGTCCGGCGCGTAGGCGAACTTGCCGTTGCGGATGACCCCCATCACGCGCGAACGCTGGTCGAAGCCCTGGTGATCCTTGGCTGACAGGTTCAGCACGCCGTTGGGGACGGTGAGGTTGTTGGTGGTTTCCAGCGCATCGCGCAGCGCATGGCGGAATGCGGGCGTGCCTGGCTGCGCACCGGTCTTGAGCGCGCGGCGGCTGGCGTCGTCGAGTAGTTGCCACGCGCCCCAGGCGTCGCCGGCGAACTGGGTGACGGTGTCCGGGCCGTACTTGCCTTCATACTGGTTGACGAAGGACAGGGCGACCTTTTTCACAGGATGGCCGTCCGGCAACTGGCGTGCCACCACCACCGGGCCGGTCGGGAACAGCGTGCCTTCCACGTCCTTGCCGCCCATGCGCAGGAATTCCCACGAGGCGATGCCGTGGGTCTGGTAGACCTTGCCCTTGTAGCCGCGCTCGCCGAGCGTCTTCTGCGGCAGCACGGCGGGCGTGCCGGCACCGGCGATCAGGATCGCATCCGGATTGGCGGCCATCAGCTTGAGCACCTGGCCGGTCACCGAGGTGTCGGCGCGCGAGAAGCGCTCGTTGGCCACTACCTTGATCTTGCGCAGGTCCGCCAGCCGCGAGAACTCGCGCCACCAGCTTTCGCCGTAGGCGTCATTGAAGCCGATGAAGCCGACCGACTTCACGCCATGGTTGCTCATGTACTCGGTCAGCACGGTCGCCATGTGCGAGTCGTTCTGCGGCATCTTGAAGGCCCAGCGGCGCTTGGGGTCGCTCTGCGGCTCGACGATGGTGGCCGAGGCGGCCAGCGTGACCATCGGCGTTTCGCCTTCACGGATGGCGTCGAGCGAGGCCAGCGCCGTGGCGGTGATATTGGGGCCGACGATCACATCGACCTTATCCTCGGAGATCAGCTTGCGCACGTTGCGTACGGCGGCGGACGGGTCCGTCGCATCGTCCAGCACGATGTAGTGCGCCTTTTGCCCGCCCAGCGTCTGTGGCCACATCAGCACGGTGTTCTTGGACGGAATGCCGATCGATGCCGCCGGTCCGGTAGTGGAAACGTCCACGCCGACGCGGATGTCGGCAAGCGCGGCATTGGCGATCAGCGTGGTGGCGGAGGCGCAGGCGATGACGAGCGCGCGGCGCAGCGGGTTGGGCATGGTTCTCCTCGGGATGTGTTTTCTTTTTCTCTGCTGCTTCTCTCCCCGGTGGGAGAGAGAAGCAGTCAGGCAGCAAGCATAGCGAAGTGGCAGGGGATCCGCATTTGGCGCATTCCCGCTGTTTCGCCGCTTACTTGGCGCCAAGCCGCCAGAGCGAGGTCACCTCCGCCGAGCGTGCCGCATGCAGCGGGTCGGCGGCGTCCGCGGCGCGCGGGTGGCGCGGGCGGATGTCGGAATGGCCAAGCACTCGCAGGCCGGCTTCCTCGATCCAACCCAGCAGTTGCTCGCGCGAACGCAGGCCGAGGTGCTCGGCCAGGTTCGACAGCAGCAGCCAGCCTTCGCCGTTGGGCTCCAGATGGGCGGCCAGGCCGTTCAGGAAGCCGCGCAGCATGGTGCTGTCGGGGTCATAGACGGCGCGCTCGACGGGCGAGCTTGGCCGCGCCGGCACCCACGGCGGGTTGCAGACGATTAGCGGCGCGCGACCTTCCGGGAAGAGGTCGGCGGTGATGACTTCCACCTGCTTGCCGCAGCCGAGCTGCGCAATGTTTTCACGGGCGCAGGCGAGCGCGCGCTCGTCCATGTCCGTCGCCACCACGCGCTGCACGCCGCGCCGGGCCAGCACGGCCGACAGTACGCCGGTGCCCGTGCCAATGTCGAAGGCAAGCGTCTTCGATGGCAGCGGCTCGTTGGCGACAAGGTCCACATATTCGCCGCGCACCGGCGAAAACACGCCGTACCACGGGTGGATGCGCGCGTCGAGTGCGGGGATCTCCACGCCCTTACGGCGCCATTCATACGCGCCGATCATGCCGAGCAGTTCGCGCATCGACGCCACATAGGGTTCGGCGGCACTGCCATAGACCTGCTCGCAGGCCTGGCTGACGTCCGGCGCGCGGCGCAGCGGCAGCGTGTGGCCTGGCTCGAACGGCAGCAGCAGCATGCCCAGCGTGCGGGCACGCTGGGACTGGGCCAGCCGGTGCTGGTGGAAGGCTTCGGTCGTCGATTCCGGCGCGGTGGGCTTGTGCCCCGGGCGGCTCTTCTTCTTCGGCTTGCGCTCGGTGCGCCGGGCCATGGCCTGCAGCAACTGGCGAGCATTCTGGAAATCGCCACGCCACAGCAGCGCGGTGCCTTCGCAGGCGAGGCGGTAGGCGGTATCGGCGGACGTGGTGTCATCGGCCACCACGACGCGGCGCGGCGGCGGCTGGCCGGCTTCCGAGCGCCAGCGCGCGCTGTGTTCGACGCCGTCTTCGGTCCAGTGGATCTGCGGAAAATCGCTCACAGGCGGGCCTCCGGCTGCGTGCGGCACGCGAGTACCAGGGAAATGTTCATGAATATTGTCCTGCTAGCTATATAGAGAGGGAAGGGCGTAGCCGCCCCGTTCAGAGTTCGTACGCCTCGTGGTCGCCCGACATCGCCTGTTCGACCAGCTTGCGGTTCAGCGTGGGCGAGAACAGCTCGATGAAGGTATAGACGAAGCTGCGCAGGTAGGCGCCCTGCTTGACGGCCAGATGCGTCACATTGGTGCCGAACAGGTGCCCGGCGGGAATGCCGCGCAGGTTGCGGTCGCGCTCGGCGTCATAGGCAAGCCCCGCAACGATACCGATGCCGAGGCCGATCTCCACATAGGTCTTGATCACGTCCGCATCGATCGCTTCCAGGATGATGTCAGGCTGCAAGTGCCGCAGCTCGAATGCCTTGTTGATCTTGGGCCGCCCGGCAAAATTCGGGTCGTAGGTGATGAGCGGGTAGCTCATCAGGTCTTCGAGCGCCAGATGCTTTTTTTCCAGTAGCGGGTGATCGGGTGGCGTAATCACCACGTGCTGCCACTGGTAGCCAGGCAGGGAGACCAAGGTCTTCTCGTGAGTGATGCCTTCGGTGGCGATACCGATATCCGCCTGGTCATGAAGCAGCATGTCGGCAATCTGCGAAGGATTGCCCTGCTGGATCGACAGCCGCACCTTCGGGTAGCGCTTGGTGAACTCGCTGATCACGCGCGGCAGCGCGTAGCGCGCCTGCGTGTGCGTGGTCGCAATGGTGAAATTGCCTTGGTCCTGTGCCGCATAGTCCATGCCGACACGCTTGAGGCTTTCCACCTCCTGAAGAATCTTTTCCACCGAGTTCAGGATGCGGCGCCCCGGCTCCGTCAGGCTGCGGATGCGCTTGCCATGGCGCGTAAAGATATCGACGCCCAGCTCTTCCTCCAGCTCGATGATGGCCTTGGACACACCGGGTTGTGATGTGTAGAGCGCTTTGGCGGCCTCCGTCAGATTGTAGTTCTGGCGTACCGCCTCACGCACAAAGCGAAACTGGTGCAGGTTCATATAACTCGGGTCGTATAAACAAACAACTTCTTATTAGTTTGAGGTATGAGGCCAGTTTATTACGATTCTCGAACTTTGTTAATGAACGGCCAGCCCGCATTGCGCCCGCAGTCACCGCCTGAAAGTGACGCCGGCAAGACGGACGGGCCCAGCCAAGCCTCCACATGTCCCTTGCCTATACCGTTTCCGGTCTGCTCGTAGGCGTCCTCGTCGGTCTGACCGGGGTGGGCGGGGGCTCGCTCATGACGCCGCTGCTGACGTTGCTGTTCGGATTCTCGCCGGCCACCGCCGTGGGTACCGACCTGGCCTTCGCGGCGATCACCAAGGGTTTCGGCACCATCGCGCACCGCGCCCACGGGCACGTGCAGTGGCAGGTCGTGCGCCGCCTGTGCATCGGCAGCCTGCCGGCCGCCGTGGCCGCCATCCTCGTCCTGAAGAACGCCGGCGAACTGAATGCCCAGTGGCTGCATGTGATTCGCGTGACGATCGGCGTGTCGGTGCTGCTGACCGTGCTGTCGCTGCTGTTCCGCAAGCAGATGCTGGCCTGGCTCGAGCGCAATCCGCGCTTCCAGCTGCACGGCCGTGCGCAAGTCATTGCGACCATTGTGGTCGGCGCCGTGATCGGCGTGCTGGTCACCGTGTCGTCGATCGGCGCCGGCGCGGTTGGCGCGACGCTGATCCTGCTGCTGTATCCCCAAATGAAGCCGGCCGAAGTGGCTGGCACCGATATCGCCTACGCCGTCCCGCTGACGGCGCTGGCCGGGCTGGGCCACGTGTGGCTCGGCACCGTCGACTGGAATCTGCTGCTGGCGCTGCTGGTGGGCTCGATTCCCGGCATCTGGCTGGGCGCGCAGCTCTCCCGCGCGCTGCCCGAGCGGCTCGTGCGTGCGGCCCTGGCCACCACGCTGACGCTGGTCGCCATCAAGCTCGTCTCCTGAATTCAACGAATACTGAACGGACCCACACCATGTATCAGTACGATCAATACGACCAGCGCATCGTCAACGAGCGCGTTGCCCAGTTCCGTGACCAGGTGCGCCGCCGCCTGTCGGATGAACTGACCGAGGAAGAATTCCTGCCGCTGCGCCTGCAGAACGGCCTGTACATGCAGCGCCATGCGTACATGCTGCGCGTGGCGATCCCGTACGGCCTGCTGGCTTCGAAGCAGCTGCGCAAGCTTGCCCATATCGCACGCGAGTACGACCGCGGCTACGGCCACTTCTCCACGCGCCAGAACATCCAGTACAACTGGATGGAACTCGAACGCGTGCCCGACGTGCTGGCCGAGCTGGCCAGCGTCGAGATGCACGGCATCCAGACCTCGGGCAACTGCGTGCGCAACATCACCACCGACCACTTCGCCGGCGTCGCGCCGGACGAGTCGGTGGACCCGCGCGTGCTGGCCGAGCTGCTGCGCCAGTGGAGCACGTTCCAGCCGGAATTCGCGTTCCTGCCGCGCAAGTTCAAGATCGCCATCTCGGCCTCGAAGGACGACCGCGCCGTAGTGCAGATGCATGACATCGGCATCTACGTGTACAAGAACGACGCCGGCGAGACGCGCATCCGCGTGCTGGCTGGCGGCGGCCTGGGCCGTACCCCGATCCTCGGCACGATCATCAAGGACGATCTGCCGTGGCAGCACATGCTGACCTACGTCGAGTCCGCCATCCGCGTGTACAACCGCTATGGCCGTCGCGACAACAAGTACAAGGCACGCATCAAGATCCTGGTGAAGGCCATCGGCGCCGAGAAGTTCGCGCAGGAAGTCGAAGAGGAATGGCAGTTCAGCAAGGACGGTCCCGGCACGCTGACGCAGGACGAGTTCGATCGCGTCGCGCAGTACTTCACGCCGCCGGCCTATGAAAAGCTGGCCGACACCGACGCCTCGTACGAGAAGCACCTGCTCGAAGACAAGGCGTTCGCGCGCTGGGTCAGCCGCAGCGTGCACGGCCACAAGGTGACGGGCTATGCCGCCGTGACGCTGTCGACCAAGCCGGGTCCGGTTTCGCCTCCGGGTGACGCCACCGCCGAGCAGATGGAAGCCGTGGCCGACCTGGCCGACCGCTTCGGCTTCGGCGAGCTGCGCGTTGCGCACGAGCAGAACCTGGTGCTGCCGGACGTGAAGAAGCACGACCTGTACGACCTGTGGCAACTCGCGAAGAAGGCCGGCCTGGCCACGGCCAACATCGGCCTGCTGACCGATATCATCGCCTGCCCGGGCGGCGACTTCTGCTCGCTGGCCAATGCCAAGTCGATCCCGATCGCACTGGCCATCCAGGAGCGCTTCGACAACCTGGACTTCGTCCATGACCTGGGCGAAGTGTCGCTGAACATCTCGGGCTGCATCAACGCCTGCGGCCACCACCATGTCGGCAACATCGGCATCCTCGGCGTCGACAAGGATGGTTCGGAGTGGTACCAGGTCACGCTCGGCGGCGCGCAGGGCAACAACACCGCGCTGGGCAAGGTCATCGGCCCGTCGTTCAGCGCAGAGGAAATGCCGGATGTGATCTCGCGCATCATCGAGACCTTCGTGGCCAACCGCATCGAAGACGAACGCTTCATCGAGACCGTGAGCCGGATCGGCATTGCCCCGTTCAAGGAGCGCGTGTATGCCGACAAGCAACCGCGCGAGCGCGCCGAAGCCTGAGGACCGGAGAAAGACATGGCAAAGATCATTCAACTGCAACATACTGCCGACGCCGTCACCCCGGTCATCGTCGAAGACAACTGGACCGTGCTGCGCGGTGCCGAAGGCCAGCCGCTGACGGACGAGCAGATCGCCGCCGCGGTGCAAAGCCAGGACGCCGTCCTGTTCCCGCTGACGGTGTGGAAGTCGCATGAAGGGCTGCTGGCCGGCCGCGCGCGCGAGCGCACCGGCGTGTGGCTTGCACCCGAAGACGAGCCGGGCGATGCCCAGGCGCTGTTCGACGGCGTGGCCGTGGTCGCGGTGGATTTCCCGGTGTTCCGCGATGGCCGCGGTTTTTCCACGGCATACCTGCTGCGCACCCGCTACCAGTGGAAGGGCCAGCTGCGCGCCATCGGCGACGTGCTGCGCGACCAGCTCAACTTCATGAAGCGCTGCGGCTTCGACACCTTCGCGGTGCGCGCCGACAAGAACATCGACGATGCCATCAAGGGCTTCACCGAGTTCACGGTGACCTACCAGGCTTCGGTCGATGAGCCGCTGCCGCTGTTCCGCCGTGCACGTGCCGAGGTTGGCGCAAGGGAATCGGCATGAGCGGCTTGAGCGACATCGCAGTGGTGGATGGCGGCGCGCCGGCTTCGGCGCTGCGTCCCACGCTGTGGACCATGCCCGAGTACACGGGCAGCCTGGCGGCTCTGGACGAGAAGGAGCGCGCGCTGTCGGCCCGGCTGGCCGGCATTTCCGCACGTTTCTTCCGTGCGCGTTTTGCCACCAGCCTCGCCGCCGAAGACATGGTGCTGACCGACGCGATCCTGCGCGGCACGCAGGCTGTGCGCGCGGGCATCCGCGTGTTCACGCTGAACACCGGTCGCCTGCATGCGGAAACGCTGGCCGTGCTGGACCAGGTGACTGACCACTACGGCTACACGATCGAGCAGTACACGCCGGATTCCGAGGCAGTGGAAAACTACCTCAAGAAGCATGGCCTGAACGCGTTCTACGACAGCGTCGACCTGCGCAAGGATTGCTGCGGCATCCGCAAGGTCGAGCCGCTCAACCGCGCGCTCTCGCACGCTGACGCCTGGATGACCGGCCAGCGCCGCGAACAGGCGGTGACGCGCGCCGAGCTGCCGTTCGAGGAAATGGACGACGCCCGCGGCATTCCCAAGTTCAATCCGCTCGCGGACTGGACCGAGGCCGAGGTGTGGGCATACCTGAAGCGCCACAACGTGCCGGTGAACGCGCTGCACGCCAAGGGCTACCCCAGCATTGGCTGCGAACCCTGTACGCGTGCGGTGCGCGCGGGCGAGGACGTGCGCGCCGGGCGCTGGTGGTGGGAGAGCAAGGACTCGAAAGAGTGCGGGCTCCACGAACAGAACATCAAGCATTGAGATTGGGGCCGAACGACATGGGCATCATGAACGACATCGCAAGTGCCACCAGCAGCGTGGCGCACCTGCTGCAGGTACAGAACGATCACCTCGACCGCCTGGAGGCCGAGTCGATCTACATCATCCGCGAGGTGGTGGCCGAGTGCCGAAACCCGGCGCTGCTGTTTTCGGGCGGCAAGGATTCGATCGTCATGCTGCACCTGGCATTGAAGGCGTTCCGGCTGGGCGACCGCAAGACCGAGCTGCCGTTCCCGCTGGTGCACATCGATACCGGCCACAACTACCCGGAAGTGATCGCATTCCGCGACCAGCGCGTGGGCGAACTTGGCGCGCGCCTGGTGGTGGGCCATGTGGAAGATTCCATCAAGCGTGGCACCGTGCGCCTGCGCAAGGAAACCGATTCGCGCAACGCCGCGCAGGCCGTGACGCTGCTCGAAACCATCGAAGCGCACCAGTTCGACGCGCTGATGGGCGGTGCCCGCCGTGACGAAGAAAAGGCCCGTGCCAAGGAACGCATCTTCTCGTTCCGCGACGAATTCGGCCAGTGGGACCCGAAGGCCCAGCGCCCCGAGCTGTGGAGCCTGTACAACGCCCGCATGGCGCAGGGCGAGCAGATGCGCGTGTTCCCGATCTCGAACTGGACCGAGCTCGACGTGTGGCAGTACATCGCCCGCGAAAAGCTGGCCCTGCCGCCGATCTACTACGCGCACCAGCGCGAAGTGGTGCGCAAGAACGGCCTGCTGGTGCCCGTGACGCCGATCACGCCGAAGCAGGATGGCGACGTCAGCGAAACGCTGTCGGTCCGCTTCCGTACCGTCGGCGACATCAGCTGCACCTGCCCGGTGGCTAGCGAGGCGGATTCGCCTGAAGCGATCATCGCCGAAACCGCGGTGACCGAAATCACCGAGCGCGGCGCCACGCGCATGGACGACCAGACCAGCGAGGCGTCGATGGAACGCCGCAAGAAGGAAGGCTATTTCTAAGCCGACGCAGCCAAGGATTCAGAACATGACTCACCAATCTACCCACCAGGGCCTGCTGCGTTTCATCACCGCGGGTTCCGTCGACGACGGCAAGAGCACGCTGATCGGCCGCCTGCTGTTCGACAGCAAGGCCGTGCTCTCGGACCAGCTGACCGCGCTGGCCAACGCCAAGAACAAACGCACCGCCGGCGAGCAGATCGACTTCTCGCTGCTGACCGACGGCCTGGAAGCCGAGCGCGAGCAGGGCATCACGATCGACGTGGCGTACCGCTACTTCTCCACGGCGCGCCGCAAGTTCATCATCGCCGATACGCCGGGCCACGAGCAGTACACGCGCAACATGGTCACGGGCGCCTCGACCGCGCATGCGGCCATCGTGCTGGTGGACGCCACGCGCGTGACCGTCACCGACGGTCGCGCCGAGCTGCTGGCCCAGACCAAGCGCCATTCGGCCATCCTGAAGCTGTTGGAACTGCAGCACGTGATCGTAGCCGTCAACAAGATGGACCTCGTCGAGTACAGCGAGCAGCGTTTCAACGAGATCCGCACCGCTTACTCGGAGCTGGCTGAACAGCTTGGCCTGAAGGACGTGCGCTACGTGCCGGTGTCGGCGCTGCGCGGTGACAACATCGTGCACGCCAGCGACGCCATGCCGTGGTACCAGGGCGAGTCGCTGCTGCCGCTGCTCGAAGAGCTGCCGGTGGAAGAAGCCGCTCCGGAGGGCGATGCCGCACTGCGTTTCCCGGTGCAGCTGGTGATCCGCCAGGACGGTTCGCAGTCGGACGACTTTCGCGGCTACGCCGGCCGTGTCGAAGCGGGCACCGTGCGCGTCGGCCAGAAGCTGCGCGTGCTGCCGGCCAACCGCGAAGCGGTGGTGGCCGAAGTGCTGACGCCGAATGGCTCGGCCGATTCCGCCAGCGCTGGCGACACCGTGACGGTGCGCCTGTCCGAGGACGTCGATGTGTCACGTGGTGACATGTTCGTCGCTGCCGATGCGACCGCCGCTTCCGCGAAGAAGCTGCAGGCTGACCTGTGCTGGTTCGACGATGAATCGCTGAACCCGTCGCGCAAATACGTGCTCAAGCACACCACGGCCAGCGTGTTCGCGCGCGTGTCGTCGGTGGACCGCGTGCTCGACGTGCATACGCTGTCGCACGAGACCGGCCGCCACGACATCCGCCTGAACGACATCGGCTCAGTGCAGATCTCGCTGCAGAAGCCGATCGTGTGCGATGCCTATGGCGACAACCCGGCGACCGGCGCGTTCGTGCTGATCGACGAGGCAACCAACCACACGGTGGCCGCGGGCATGATCCGTGCATACTCCTGAGCATCAGGACACACGGTCACGCTAGGCAAGGGGCAGAGGATGGACAAGGCAGGCAAATCGAACGGCAAGGTCTACCTGATCGGGGCAGGCCCCGGCGCGGCGGACCTCATTACGGTGCGCGGTGCACGGTTGTTGGGCGAAGCCCAGGTCGTGCTGCATGACGCACTGGTGTCGCCGGAGATGCTTGCCTGGTGTCCGCAGGCCAGGCTGGTGGAAGTGGGCAAGCGCTGCGGCAAGCGTTCGACCGCGCAACTGTTCATCAACCGCCAGATCATCGACATGGCGACGAAGTACGAGCGCGTGGTGCGCCTCAAGGGCGGCGATCCGATGCTGTTCGGCCGCGCCGATGAAGAGCTGCAGGCGCTGGAAGCGGCTGGCATCGCGTACGAGGTGGTGCCCGGCATTACCGCAGCACTCGCGGCCGCATCGGCCATTGCCAAGCCGCTGACCAAGCGCGGCGTGTCGCGCAGCGTGGCCTTCGCCACGCAGGCCAAGGCGGCGGATGGCACGGAAGTGCCGGCTTCGGCTGCGGACATCGAAGCCGATGTGCGCGCCGATACGCTCGTGTACTACATGGGCCGAGACCAGGCTGCGGCCATCGCCGCACAGCTGATCGCCCACGGCAAGGCGCCGTCGACGCCGGCATGGGTGGTCGAGGCGGTCAGCACGCCGCACCAGCGCAGCCATGCCTTTACGCTGCAGCAGATGGCGGCGGGCGAGGCAGCCGGCTGGATCGATCCGTCCCATCCGAGTTTGCTGATGATCGGCGCGGCGCTGGCGGCGCGGGCGACCGAGCCGGTCATCGATACGGCACCGGTCGGCGTTGAGGCAAGGGCGGCGGCCTGAAGCAACGCCATGCGGAACAGCGAAAGCCGGGCACATGCCCGGCTTTTTGCTACTGACAAAGTCCAAAAGCTGCGAGTGTTGTCTCCCCTCTCCCATTTATGGGAGAGGGGCGGGGGAGAGGGCAGGACCTTCCACGAAGTCAGGCGCCATGGTGCTTGCCATGCGCCTGCCCTCTCCCCCAACCCCTCTCCCGCAGGCGGGAGAGGGGAGCGAACAATCTGGTACACCAGCTTTGTCAGCAATCTGAGCCGGGCACATGCCCGGCTTTTTGCTACTGACAAAGTCCAAAAGCTGCGAGTGTTGTCTCCCCTCTCCCATTTATGGGAGAGGGGCGGGGGAGAGGGCAGGAGCTTCCACGAAGTCAAGCGCCATGGTGCTTGCCATGCGCCTGCCCTCTCCCCCAACCCCTCTCCCGCAGGCGGGAGAGGGGAGCAACCAGTCGGCATTTCATCTGGCGCTCAGCGCCGCTGGCGCAGCGCATCGACACTGAAGCGCCCGCCGCCAGCCATCATCGGCACCAGCAGCAGCATGCCCCAGTACAGGTGGCTCTGGATCGCGGCCGGGCATTCGAAGGCCCATAGCTGCGGGTAAGAGAGCACCGCCATGGCATTCACCGCAAACAGCCCCAGCGCTGCTGGCCGCGAAAACAGACCCGCGAACAGCAGCAGCGGAAACGCGAGTTCCCCGAAGGTGCCAGCCATTGCCGCCAGTTCCGGCGGCAACACGGGGACGTGGTATTCGTCGCGGAACAGGGCCAGCGTCGTGCCCCAGTCCTGCAGCTTGAGCCAGCCGGAGGCCAGGAACTGCCAGCCGACATAGACGCGGATCAGCAGCAGGACTGCTGACAATCCCCAATCGCCGAAGAATCCGGCAGTGCGTTGCAGCGGCGCCGACACGGGCTGGGCAGGGCTGATGGCTTTCATGATCGGATATCTCCTTCGGTGGGATGAGAATTTGCCGGGCGCAGGAGGCCTGCGTCCAGCCATGCCGCAAGCGTGGTGGCGGCATCGAACGACGGATCCGCGCTGGCCGCTTGCCAGAGCAGGTCGCCAAGGGTTGCCGGGTGCGTGCGCAGCCGGCCAAGGATGTCGACTTGCGTGGGCGGCATGGCGATGACGCTCACGCGCCAGCGCGGACGGACCACCATGCCGTGGCGCGGCGTGTCCGGACGCTGCGGCAGCGGCGGGCCTCCGTGCTGGTGCGCCTGCCAGATCGGGATGGCTGCCCAGGCCGACGAGAACGGCTGGGCGCATCGGCACAGCGTCACGGCAATCGCGGCGACGTCGGCGGGCGCCATCGATTGCAGCATGGCGGCATCGAGCGCGACATCGTCGGCGGCGTAGTAGGCGACGTGGCACAGCCATTCGAGCCGTGCAACGTCGGGCAGGTAGGAGTAGGACGCCACCGGGCCGAACGTGGCCAGGAACGCCGGGAAGGACTCGCCATAGCGGTGCAGGTCCGGATCGCGCGACGGATGCGCGTGCCGGTAGGCATGGCTGAGTCCTTCGAAGAATGTATCGCCCATCAGGGCGAGGACTACCGGGTAGGCCGCGCGCAATACCTTGAGCGCCGTCTCGCGCTGGTTGCCGCGGTAGTAGCCGATGCGGTCGCGTGCCAGCGCTGTATCGCCTGCGAAAATCGACAGGCCTGCTGCAGTCGGCTCGGCGTCATTGATCGCGTCGGCGAATGCCTGCTGGAGTGAGTCAGGCGCACGCATGGTCATGCTCCGCGAGCGCCGCTGCGGCGTGAGACAACGCGCGCTGCCGCTCGTCGAGCAGCACGTCAAGCGGGGGAATATCCGTGTCCCATTCGATCAGCGTGGGCACGTGAGTCATGCCATCGCCCGCAATGCGTTGCACGGCGTATGCATAGAGCGACCACACCTCCGGAGCGACGCGCGCGCCGTGATGGTCGATCAGCACGCTGCCATCGGCCAGATGGCCTGCAAGGTGAAACTCGCCAACGGTTCCCGCCGGCAGTTGCGCCAGGGTGTCGATGGCAGCGTGTGCGTCCTCGCCGTGGTTGAACTGGTTCACGTAGAGGTTGTTGATGTCGAGCAGGATGCCGCAACCGGTGCGCCGTGCGAGCGCGGCGAGGAACTGGGCCTCGCTCATCTGATCATCACGAAAGCGCAGGAACGTCGACACGTTCTCGACCAGGATGCGTCGCAGCAGGACCGATTGCATCCGGTCCACGCGTTCGCATACCAGTGCGAGCGCTGCCTCGGTCAGCGGCAACGGCAGCAGGTCGTTGAACTGGTGGCTGCCGATGCGGTTCCAGCACAGGTGTTCGGATACCAGCGCCGGTTCGATGCGCGCTACCAGGTCCGCGATGCGGGCAAGGTGGGGCGCGAACGCGTCGCCGCTGGCGGAGCCCAGGCCCAACCCCACGCCGTGCAGGCTGACCGGATAATCGGTGCGCAATGCGGTCAGGACCTGCAGGTCCCTGCCGCCCGCGCCGAGGTAGTTTTCCGTATGCGCTTCCAGCCAGCCAAGCGCGGGACGCTGCGCGAGCAACTCGGCATAGTGCACGGCGCGCAAGCCGATGCCGATGCCAAGGTCGCCGCCGCGGTCCCGGTCAACGAGGGATGTGGGCATGATGGACTCCGCCGCGGACCGTACTTACATCGCCTTGAGCGTGCCCCCCATCTTTTCGCAGCTTCCCTTGGCCACGTACTTCCAGCTCTTGGGGTCGTTGTCCTTCTTGGACTGACCCGCACAGGAGTGGCTCCCGGCTGCGCTGGCGCAGTCATTCTGGCCGGCCTTGGCGACGCCAAAGCACTTTTCCTTGTCCATGTTCTTGTCCATGGCGTCGGCGGCATGGCCGATGCCGGAGGCGAACAGTCCGGCCAGTGCGACGGCGACGAGTGCGGTTTGCTTGTTCATGGTTCTCTCCTGGTACGGGTTGGATGGCCGCATGCATGGTCCACGGTGGTCCGGCGCGGCGAACCGTCAGTGACGGTCTGCACGGTAGTCGGGGTGGGGTGGGGGTTCCTTACAAGGGGGAAGGAAGATTTTTTGGTTCGTGGCGGAATTGCGGGGATCGCGCTTGGCGGGCGCCGCTGTTTCGCCGGCGTAGCCGGCGAGTCACTTTTGCCCGAGCGGCAAAAGTAACCAAAAACGCGTTTACGTGGTCAATCCAAGGCTCAATGCCATTGGGGCATCAGAGGTCCGCTGGACTGCCTGCCGCGTAGATGATTAGGATGGGACGGCGCGTACGAGCGAACCCGGATTACGGAGTGGTCCCTGCTAACAACGCCCTCACGGGGACGCCTACGGCTGCGCTACGCGCGGGTCGGAGTAAGACCGCTGAGGTCTAGTCCTAACCGCGCCTCGGTGACGATGCCTTGGGCGCATTGCATGCGCGTAGAGACAGGAAATCAGGAACTGGAACTGGAACTGGAACTGGAACTCGGGCACCAGCGACGTTGATGAGATCGCACCCAGACGACGGCGTGCGCGCAGCGCAGCCGAAGGCGTCCCACCACTGACCTGGTTGAAACGCTGTACCCGAGTCCGTCTTGGGGATCGTCCAAAAGCCGTGCCGCGTCAGGCACAGGTTCTGACTCACATGGCGTAGCAGGTTGGAACGGCTGACCACCATCGCAGGCGTCCAAAGCCGTTTGAACCACTGTCGCCGTGGAATTGATGGCCAGCGGCAACGACGCGCTTTTTGGTTACTTTTTGTCGCTCGGACAAAAAGTGACTCGCCGGCTACGCCGGCGAAACAGCGGCGTCAGCCAAGGACGACACCCCACCCCAACCACAAAACCCCCGCCGGCTACGCCAGCAAAACAGCGGCACCCGCCAAACACGATCACTCGCTCAACACCAATCCCACACAATACGCCGCAATCGCATCCAGGACACTATCAACCTCCCCCACAGCCGTCGCACAGCGTATCGACAGCGCCGGATACTGCTGCCGGCACGTATCAATAAGCGCCGGCAGATCACGCCTCAAATGCCCGCCCTGTCCAAAAAACACCGGCACCACAGTGACCTCGCCGACGTCGGCAGCGGCCAGCTCAGCCAGCGCCTCGGGCAACTGCGGCGACATCAGTTCCAGGAATGCGAGCCGCACAGGCGTGCCCGGCAGCGCCGCAGTGAGCTTCTGCACCAGCCGGTCGAACGGCTCTCGCCAGCGCACGTCGCGCGCGCCATGCGCAAACAGGACCAGTGCCTGGCGAATGGGCGTGACGTCGGTTGGCGGCATGGTGGTGTTCCTGAGCTTCAGTGGCAATCAGTGGCGATCGACCCAGCGCAGCGCCGTCAGCGCCAGCAGCAGGTACAGCGTGCCGGGGACCAGCGCCGACACGATCGGCGGCCACGTATGCAACAGCCCTACGTGCGAGAACAGCGTATTCGACAGGTGGAACGACAGCCCCAGCATGATGCCGCCGAATACCTTGACGCCCACCGCTCCGGCACGCGCGTGCAGGTAGGCGAAGGGCAGGGCCAGCGCCATCATGACGAACAGCGTCAGCGGATAGACCACCTTCTTCCAGAACGCGATCTCGTAGCGCTGCGTGTCCTGCTTGTTGTCGCGCAGGTGACGGATGTAGCGGAACAGGTCCAGCGTCGACATGCGTTCGGGCGTGACCAGCAGCACGGACAGGATCTGAGGGGTCAGTTCGGAATGCATCGTGACGCTCGGGAACCGCACCTGTTCGGCGCGGAATTCCGGTGCCAGGCCGTCGCGCGAGGTGCCCGGCTGACGGAGTTCCGAGAAACGGGTCTCGTTGACGTCGCTCAGCAGCCACGACTGCGCACCCTGGTAGCGGCCTTCCTTCACCACTCGGATGACGCGCAGACGGTACTGGGCATCGAATTCATAGACGGTGATGCCGGTGATGGTCTGGTCCGGACGCAGTCCGGCCACATTGACGAAGCGGGTAATCTCTCCGCCGCCAGCCGGGTCCTTGTCGCGGTCCTTGACCCAGACGCCGGAGCGGAAGCCCGACGAGACCGTCGCACCGATCGCCTCCAGCTTGATCTTCTGCGCGAACTGCTCCGCCCGCGGGCCGATGAACTCGCCGAAGATGAAGGTGATGAGCGCCAGCGGCACGGCGAGCTTGAACAGCGAGAACAGCGCCTGGCGCGTATTGAGCCCCGCCACCCGGAAGATGGTGAACTCCGACTGGCTGGCCAGCTGCGAGAACACGTAGATCGCGCTGATCAGCACGGCGATCGGCAGGACTTCGTAGATGCGCGTGGGCGCCTGCAGCAGGACGTGCAGGAAGGCGATCAGCGAGGTGTATTTGCCGTTGACGTTTTCGAGCTCGCTGAGCAGGTCGAAGAAGACGAACAGCGACAGCACCGCAAACAGGATGAAGACGAACACCCCGTAGACCTGGCGCGCAAAGTAGCGCTCATAGACACGCAGCAGCCTCATGCCGTGCCTCCCTTGGCAGTTGCCGGGCGGCGGCCGAACACGGCGCGCCAGCCACCGAGGCTGCGGTTCTGCCGGTAGCGGAACATCAGCAGCGCGGCCAGGAACGCCACCGCGTGGATCGGCCACCAGGCCAGCCAGAACGGGATCGAGCCGGAGCGCACCCAGGACTGGGCCAGGTTGATCAGGTTGCTGTAGGTCAGGTAGATCAGCACCGCGAAGACCAGCGGCGTGTAGCGGCCGAGCCGCGGGTTCACATAGGCCAGCGGGATGGCGATCATCACGAAATTGAAGGCAAGGATCGGCAGCGAGATGCGCCAGAGCAGTTCGCCCAGGTTCTCGAGCGTGGGGTTGCGCAACAGCTCGATGGTGTCCCGGCTCTTGGGCGGCTGCGAATTCGCGCTCTCAGGTGGCTTGTTGTCCACCTTGACCGCATAGCGCTCGAATTCGACGATGCGGTAGTCGATCTGGCCCGGCGTGCCGGCATAGCGGCGGCCGTTCTCCATGACCACCATGCGGTCGCCGTTGGGCATGGTTTCGAACGTGCCCTGGTGAGCCAGTGCGACCCCGATCTTGTTGGCCTCGGCATTGGCGACGAAGACATTGCGCGCGTACTTCATGTTGCCGTCAATGCCTTCGATGAACAGCACGTAGTTGCCGTTGGACGGTTCGATGAAGCGCCCCGCGGCAATCATCGACAGCACGCCGCGCTGCTCGAAGCGGTCGCGGAACAGCGCGCTCTGCTGGTTGGCCCACGGCCATGCGAACACGCCCAGCAGCAGCGACAGCAAGATGAACGGCGCCGCGAACTGCAGCACGGGCTTGACCAGGTCGCGCAGCGAGATGCCGGCCGAGAACCAGACCACCATCTCGGAATCCTTGTACCAGCGCGTCAGCACGATCAGCGTCGAGATGAACAGCGTGGCCGAGAGCAGGATGGACAGGTAGCCGATCGTGGCCAGGCCGATCAGGATCAGCACGTCGTTGGGACTGGCCTTGCCATTGGCTGCCAGGCCCAGGATACGGATCACAAGCGACGTGAGCATGAAGGTCAGCATCACCAGGAACACCGCGCCGGCGGTGTAGGCGAGCTCGCGTCGCAGGGCTTGTTGAAAGATCATGCGGTGTCGGTTCCGGTCTGCCGGCCGGCGCGGGCGATGTGCCGTGCGCGAAGTGCCTCGCAGGACAGCGGGCTGCAGGCGGGGCGGATCAGCAGCGGCAGGTCGCGGATAAAAATCGCGGATAATGGAGGCTTTCGTGTCTACGAGCCCCTGGAAGGAAGCGCGATGGAATTTAGCACAAAAGCCCTGGATTGGAGTAAAGCCGGCCAAAATGGTTTCCTGGCGACCAAGACCGACTGCCTCGTGGTCGGCGTGTTCGAAGGACAGAATCTGGCGGGTGTGGCCAAGGCCCTCGATGTGGCAACCAAGGGCTTGGTCGCACGGTTGCTGAAGCAGGGCGACTTCGAAGGCAAGCGCGGCACGCAGCTGACGCTGCACGAAGTGGCCGGCGTGGGCGCTGCCCGCGTCCTGCTGGTGGGCTTGGGCAAGGAGGCGGATTTCGGCGACAAGGCCTTTGCCGAAGCCGTACGCACGGCCGTGCGTGCCTTGTCGGCCACGCGCGCCTCGTCGGCGCTGTGGTGCCTGTCGCAGCAGCCGCCGCAGCAGCGCGACATCGGCTGGGCCGTCATCACCACCATCACGCTGGTGCGCGACGCGGGCTATCGCCTGCTGGAGCGCCACCCGGGCCTGAAGCGCGCCAACGGCAAGGCCGGCGCCGCCGACAAGCCGACGCTGCGCAAGGTCGTGCTGGCCGTGGATGGCAACGACGCCAAGGCCGCGACCCAGGCCGTGGTGCGCGGCACCGCCATTGCCAACGGCATGGAACTGACCCGCGACCTCGGCAACCTGCCGTCCAATATCTGCACCCCGACCTACCTGGCCAACACGGCACGCACGATTGCCAAGCGCCACAAGCTCAAGGTGGAAGTGCTCGGCCGCAAGCAGATCGAAGCGCTGAACATGGGCTCGTTCATGGCCGTGACCAAGGGCAGCGTCGAGCCGCCGCAGTTCATTGTGCTGCGCTATGACGGCGCGGGCGCCAAGCAGGCGCCGGTGGTGCTGGTGGGCAAGGGCATTACCTTCGATACCGGCGGCATTTCGCTCAAGCCGGGCGAGGGCATGGACGAGATGAAGTACGACATGTGCGGTGCCGCGTCGGTGCTCGGCACGCTGCAGGCCGTGGCCGAGATGGGCCTGAAGCTCAATGTGATCGCCGTGGTGCCGACTTGCGAGAACATGCCCAGCGGCGTCGCCACCAAGCCGGGCGACGTGGTGACCAGCATGTCGGGCCAGACCGTCGAGATCCTGAACACGGACGCCGAAGGCCGCCTGATCCTGTGCGATGCGCTGACCTATGTCGAGCGCTTCAAGCCGGCCGCGGTGGTCGACGTCGCGACGCTGACGGGCGCCTGCATCATCGCGCTCGGCCATATCAACACCGGCCTGTACGCGCGCAGCGACGCGCTGGCCGACCAACTGCTGCAGGCCGGCCGCAAGTCCATGGACACCGCCTGGCGCATGCCGCTGGACGACGAATACCAGGACCAGCTCAAGTCCAACTTCGCCGATATGGCCAATATCGGCGGCCGCCCGGCAGGCAGCGTGACGGCGGCCTGCTTCCTGGCGCGTTTCACCGAGAAGTACGACTGGGCCCACCTGGACATCGCCGGCACGGCCTGGAAGAGCGGTGCGGCCAAGGGCGCCACCGGCCGTCCGGTGCCGCTGCTCACGCAGTTCCTGATGGACCGCGCGGCCTGACGGGCGCAGGGGGCAGGCAGTCATGACGCGCATCGATTTCCACAGCAACGTGCCGGACAAGCTCGGCTATATCTGCCGGCTGGTCCGCAAGGCCTACGGCGCCGGCCAGAAGGTGGTCGTGCACGGCCAGCCGGCCCAACTGGCGGAACTCGACGCGCGCCTGTGGACCTTCTCGCCGCTGGACTTCCTGCCGCACTGCGGCGTGGACCACCCCAACGCGGAGGTCACGCCGATCGTGCTGGCCGCCAGCCTCGACCAGGCGCCGCACCACCAGCTGCTGATCAACCTCGATGCCAAGGCGCCCGCGCAGTTTGCGAGCTTCGAGCGCCTGATCGAGGTGGTCGGCGCCGGCCCCGAGGATCGCGAGGCCGGGCGCGAGCGCTATCGCTTCTACCGTGAGCGCGGCTATCCGCTGACGCACCACGACCTCAGCCAGCCACGCGGAGAATCCGAATGACCAAACACACGACCTCGCGGGTGATTCCGCGGCTGGGGCCAAACGACAGCATTCCGCTGCTGACCGAGGTGGTGGACTTTCCGGATGGCTCGCAGGATGCCACGGCGGTGCCTTCGGATACGGGCGTCATCGACACCGCTGGCATGACGGCATCAGGCGTGATCACGCATGTCGGTGATACCGGCGAGCCGGATGTGCTGGACATACCGGTGCTCACTGACGAGATCGATGACGACGATGCTGCGTTGCCGCTGAGCGAGGCTGCGGGCCGCTACCTGTCCGATGCGCCCGGCGAAGAGGACCTCCGCGCGGTGCGTACCGAATTGCTGACGCGGGTCATGATGCGGTTCCGGACCGAGTGGCCCCAGGTCGTCGAGGCGCACACGGAGGCCACGCTGCAGGCGAGGCTGGCGCCGCTGACCGCGCAGCTCGCAGCCGAGCTGACGCAGGCGCTGGAGGCCCGGCTGGTCGAGTGGCTGGATGCCACGCTCGAAGAGATCGAGCGGGATCCGGGCGGCATGTGAATGGGTGTTGGGATACTTACCGACCCAACGACCTGACCCCCGCGGCAATCTCTCCAGCCGTTCCCGACAAAATCTCGCGATACGCGGCTACCACCGCATCGACCTCGCCGGGCGCCGGCAGGTCCGACTGCGTTCGACCGCTCACCACCTTTCCATCCGGCAACCGCCGCACGGTCCAGTTGATCGTCGCACCGGCGCGCTGGCCGACGTCGGCATCGAGCCGGACCACTTCCGTCGTGATGCGGTAGACGGGCGCCACATCGGCCAGCCCCTGCTGGTACGTATCCACCGCGCCAAGGCTGGCCTGCAAGCGCTGCGACAGCGCGTCGCGCATCTCATCGGGCAACGGTGAGGACCAGCGTGACAGGTCCAGCAGCTTTAGCCCGGCATCGCTGCCGCCACGCGTGTCGCGCACCACGAGCTGCGGCCGGTTCAGCCGTTCGGGCACGCGCACTGGCGCGACTTCGATCCAGAGTGGTTCAGTAGCCGGCACGGCAGGTGTGACCGCAGTGGCATCGGCGGCCGGCCCCTGCGCGAGCGTGTAGTAGCGGGGCTCCGGCGAGGCGCAGCCAGCGAGCACGGTGGTGGCGAACAGCACGGACAGGGCGCATGCGCGCGTGGCGTGGAGGCGATTCATCATTCCTTCTCCGGCTTGCCGCGCAGCAGCGCTTCGGGATGGCGTTCAAGATAGTCGGTCAGGTTGCGCAGCGACGTCGCGGTACGCGTCAGTTCCTGCACCATGCGGCGCGCGTCCTGCTGCAACGGCGCGTCGGAGGACAGCGTGCCGTTGGCGGTTGACAGCGTCTTGCGCGCATCCTGCAGCGCGGCCACCACTTGCGGCGCAACATCGCCATTGAGCTGCTTCACGAGTTCGTCGGCACTCGCGAGCGTGGCGTTGAGCGCGGCCACGGACTTGCGCAAATCCTGTCCGATCTGGTCGAACGGTACCTTGTCGATGCGGTTGACGATGTCGCCGACCTGCGCCTGGAGCTGGTCGAACGTGCCCGGCGTGGTGGCGAACTCGGGGATCGGCGCATTCAGGTCGACATTGACGGGGGGCGCCTTCGGGAAGAAGTCGAGCGCCACGTATAGCTGCCCGGTCAGGAGGTTGCCGGTACGGAGCTGCGCCCGCATGCCGCGCTTGAGCAGGCCCGCGATGATCTCGTGGCGGCGGTTGGTGTCCTGCACGTCGCGTTCACGGAATCCCATGCGCGACGGGTACAGCTCCACCACCACCGGCATACGGAACGCTTTCTTGTCGCGCTGGAACTCGATGCCGATGGATCGAACTTGTCCCACGATCACGCCGCGGAAGTCCACCGGTGCGCCAGGCGAAAGCCCACGCACGGACTGGTCGAAGTTCAGCACGGCCAGCGTCGGGGCGAGTTCCTCTGGTTCCTTCATGGCCTCGGCCTGGTCGGCGGCCAACAGGAACTGCGTGTTCTCGGCGGCACCGTCCGTCGCGCTGGTGCCCTCGGGCGCCTGGAAGGCGACGCCGCCCAGCAGCACGGTCACCAGCGATTGGGTCGACAGCTTGAGTCCCGATGCATCGAGCTTGAGGTCAACGCCGCTCGCATGCCAGAAACGCGTATCGGCGTTCACGAGCCGGTCATAGGGTTTGTTGACGAACACGCGCAGCGTGATGTCGCGCCCGTTCGGATCAAGCTGGAACGCCACCACCTGGCCAACCTGCACGCGGCGGTAATAGACCGGCGAGCCGATATCGAGCGAGCCCAGGTCCGACGCGCGTAGCACGAACTGCTTGCCGGACGAGTCGGACGTCACCACCGGCGGCGCCTCCAGGCCCTTGAAGTCGCGCCGGGTTTCGGTGGACTTGCCTGCGTCCACGCCGATGTAGGCGCCCGACAGCAGCGTTTCCAGCCCCGATATGCCGCTGGCGGCGAAGCGCGGCCGCACCACCCAGAAACGCGTGTCGGCCACGGCGAAGTTCTCGGCGTCCTTGGTCAGGTCGATGTTGGCCAGCACGTGCGAGCGGTCGGGCGCGAGCCGCACCGACTTCACCAGGCCAATATCCACGTCCTTGTAGCGCACCGCGGTCTTGCCCGGCGTGAGCCCTTCGGCCGAGCGGAAGCTCACGGTAATCTCGGGCCCGCGCGAGGTCAGTGTGTGGACCAGCAGCGAAATGCCGACCACCGCCGCGACGATCGGGATCAGCCACACCAGCGACGGCAGCCAGCGCGCGCGCCGGCGGCGTTCGGGTTGCGGCAGGCCCGGCTGTCCCGGTGGTGTGGGCGGAAGGTTTTCAGTCTCGGGCATCTTGTTGTTCCAGCGAGTCCCACAGCAGGCGCGGGTCGAAGCTCAGCGACGCGAGCATGGTCAGCACCACGACCGACGCAAAGGCCATCGCGCCGCCGCCGGGAATGATGGTGGCCAGTGCGCCGGCCCGCACCAGCGAGGCCAGCAGCGCCACCACGAATATGTCGAGCATGGACCAGCGGCCGATCACCTCGACCAGTCCATACAGTTTGGTCTGCTGCCGGATGCGCCAGGTGGAGCGCATGTGCACGGACACCAGCAGCAGCGTCAGGATCGCCATCTTCAGCAGCGGCACGATGATGCTCGCGATCAGCACGATGCCCGCGAGCAGGCGCGAGCCCGACAGCCAAAGATAGATCACGCCGGACAGGATGGTGTCCTGCTGCGTGCCCAGGATGGACTGCGTGACCATCACCGGCAGCAGGTTGGCGGGGATGTACAGGATGTAGGCCGACAGCAGGAACGCCCACGTACGCGCCAGGCTGTCCGGCTTGCGGTGGTGCAGCGTGGCGCCGCAGCGCGGGCACGGCTCGCCTTCGAGCGAGCGCGGGCTGACCAGGTCGCACGCGTGGCACGAGACGAGACCAAGGCGCGCGGCGGTGGGCACCTGCGGCAGCGGCGTGCGTTCGTCATCGTCGGTGATTTCCTGCACCACGCTGGCCGCGAGCTTGCGCGAGCGCTGCAACTGCTCGCGC
The DNA here is from genome assembly GCF_905397435.1 of Cupriavidus numazuensis. GTDB lineage: Bacteria > Pseudomonadota > Gammaproteobacteria > Burkholderiales > Burkholderiaceae > Cupriavidus > Cupriavidus numazuensis. Next base: position 49,618 of record NZ_CAJPVI010000005.1, on the reverse strand, counting down.
GCGCCGGCAATGCCTGGCAGCGGTCGGCGCGGTGGCGGCTTGTCGCTCATCGTCGGGCTCCGTCCGTGGCCTCGGCGTCTTCCGGCGATTCCAGGTAATGCCAGAGGTCGCGCGGATCGAACGACAGCATGGCCGCCAGCACCACCACCAGCGCACCGAATGACCACAGTGCAATGCCTGGCAGCACCTTCGCCATGCTGGACAGCTTCACGAGCGTGACCAATACACCGATCATGAAGACCTCGATCATGCCCCACGGACGTGTCTGGCAAATGCCGCGCACGATGCGGTCGAAGCCCACCGGCATGCGGTGGCCTGCCATGGGCACCAGCAGGTAGGCCATCATCAGCATCTCCGACAGCGGGAACAGGATGGTGGTGGCGAATACCAGTGCCGCCACCAGCGCCATGTGGTCGGCATACAGCGCATGCACGGCGCCCCACAACGTGGTCTGCGTGCGTACGCCCTTGAGATCCATCTCGACGATGGGGAACGCGTTGGAGATCAGGAACAGGATCAGCGCCGTGACGACCAGCGGCAGCAGGCGCCGGTACGCTTGTGTGCTCTCGCGATAAAGCTGGCCGCCGCAGCGCAGGCACAGCGCGCGCTCACCACGGGCAAGCTCGGCGCGCTGGTACACGGCGTCGCAGTATTCGCACGCGATCAGGTTGTGGAGTGCGCGAGCGTCCGGTGGCGTGCCGGTGTCACCGTCATTCATGGGCCGCTCAGCGTGAGGGCTTGCCCGGCGTGACAGCCGGAGCGTCGGGGTTGTCGACGAGCGCTGGGGCCGGGCCGTCCGCTGGCGGGGCCATCCCGGACGCCGCAGCTTGAGCGGCCCGTGCGGCTTCGACCTGCGAGCCGATGGTCCAGTCGCGCAGCAGCGCGTAGGCCACCGCCAGCAGGGTCGGGCCGATGAATACGCCGAGGAAGCCAAAGGCCAGCGCGCCGCCGAGCACGCCCATCATGATCCAGATGAGCGGCATGCCGGTGCCCTTGCTGATCAGCAGCGGCTTGACGACGTTGTCGGCCATGCCGACCACGCCCACGCCCCACACCACCAGGAAGATGGCCCAGCCGGTCTCGCCGCCGTGGTACAGCCACAGCGCGGCCGGGAGCCAGACCAGCGGCGGTCCGACCGGAATGACCGACAGGAAGAAGGTGACGAAACCGAGGATCGCGGCACCCGGCACACCGGCAATCCACAGGCCGATGCCCTGCAGCACGGCCTGGATGAACGCCGTGCCAAGCACGCCATAGACCACGCCCTTGACCGTGCTGCCGGCCAGTGCGAGCAGGTGGTCGGCACGTTCGCCCGCAATACGGCGCATGCCCGCGCGCAGCCAGTCGATTGCGTATTCGCCACCGGTATAGAAAAAGAACGCCAGGATGATCGACAGTGCGAGCTGGCCCAGCCCGGCCCCGACTGACAGGCCCGCGCCGAGCAACGCATGCCCGACCGGCGCGATCAGCTTGCGCACATTGGCCACCATTTCGGAATCGGCGTGGATCAGCCGCTCCCACGATGTCTGCAGGTAGCTGCCCACATAGGGCAAGCTGCTGAGCCAGTCCGGAAGCTGCGGAATGCCCTGATCGATGTAGCGGTCGACCAGCGCAGAGAGCTGGTCGATATGTGCCGAAAAGCTCGCGCCGGCATAAACGAAGGGCCCGAGCACGATCACGGCAGCCAACACCACGCAGATCAGCGCCGCCAGGCTGCGCCGGTTGCCGAGCCAGCGTGCCAGCACGGTGTATGGGTACCACGAGCTGAAGGCCAGGATGGCGCCCCACAGCAGCGCCGTGGTGAACGGCGCCAGCACCAGCAGCGAGCCGCCGATCAGCACGACCAGCGCGAACACGGCGGCGATCTTTTCAATCAGTTGACCGGAACTCATGACTTCTCCCCAATTCCGCCGGAGTGACGGAAACGGCGTAAATATAGCTTACGTCAGTCCCAGCGACGGCAGGAGGGGGATTCGGGTGCCTGAGCAGGCACCTGTGAACGCGTGGCCGGGGATGAGTCCACAGTGCCACAGGTATGTGACATGCGCCAGCGTTCGCTTAACACTGCCAAGCGCAGCATGCCAGCCTGTTTGCTCCCCTCTCCCGCTTGCGGAAGAGGGGTTGGGGGAGAGGGCAGGCGCACGCAAGCATCGTAGCGCCTCACTTCGTGGAAGCTCCTGCCCTCTCCCCCGCCCCTCTCCCATCAATGGGAGAGGGGAGACAACATTCGTCGTCAGGCCGTGGCGCTCATCACGCCGTCCTTCAGCAGCGCAGCCACCAGGTCCGATTGCGTCACCATGCCGACCACGCGGTGGTGGTCGTCGATGACCGGCGCATGGTGCAGGCCGCCGTCGCTGAAGGCCTGCGCCAGTTCGACCATCGGCTGTTCGGCGCGCGCGGTGACGACCGCGCGCGTCATCAGGTCGCGCACGGTGCCCGCCAGGCGCCGCGCCCCCGTGTCACGCTGAGCGGCGAAGAAGTCGCTCTGGGTGATGATGCCCAGCAGCTTGCGGTGTTCGTCGACCACCGGCAGGGCCTTGATACGGTGCCGCGTGAGCAGGTGCGAAGCCTCCGTTGCCGGCTGGCTCGGGTTCACCGTCACGACGTCGCGCGACATGATTTCCGAAACCAGCACATTGCCGAAATGGCGCCGGTACGCGCGCAACTGCGCGGCTACCAGGATCGCTTCGAGATCGTCTTCTTCGATGTCGAGGAATTCGCCGCGCGCCTGCAATGCGTCGTGCAGGTCCGCGCGCGTGAAGCCGACGCGCTGCCCGGGCGGGACATCCGCAGTGTGGTGCTGCACCGGAGGCTCGGGCGGGCGGTGCGGATAGCGCCGCCGTGACAGGTTGTTGAAGGCCAATGCCATCAGCAATAGCAGCATCGAATTGAACAGCACCGGCACCGCCACGAAGCCGAAGCCAAGTGCGCTGACTGCGGGTCCGCCAAAGACTGCTGTGATCGCCACGGCACCGCTGGGCGGGTGCACGCAGCGGAACTGGAACATGACCGCGATGGCTACAGCGACGGCTGTGGCCGCGGCGAGCCCCTGGTCGGGAATCCAGCGGGCACACGCTACACCAACGAGCGCGGCGAACAGGTTGCCGCCGATGATCGACCATGGCTGGGCAAGCGGACTCGAAGGCACAGCGAACAGCAGCACGGCCGAGGCGCCCATCGGCGCGACAAACCATGGATTGAAGCCGCCCAGCGTCTGGTGGCTGATCCATTCGGTGAGAAACAGGCCCAGCAGCGCGCCGATGCAACTCTTGATGCGCTCGGTGCGGTTGGCCGAAACAGGAAGCGGAACGAATGTGCGCAGCCAGGCACGAGTGCTATGTGCGAGCGCAGCGACGGCGGGGGCGGTTGGCATTCTGGAGCGGGGCGCGTTGGAATGGTCGGCGTAATATATCACGGAGTGATATATTTGGCCGCCTCTGGCAGAGTCATTGTCGTACGTACGTTCCGCGTTGATTCTTGCCGCATCGCACAAGAATCCAAGGAGCCCCCATGCATACTGAAAAGAGTGACTATGCCGTCAGCCAGCGCCTGTTGCTGCTGTGCGGCATCGCGCTGCTGATCGGCGTTGTCAGCACGCTGGCCGCAGACGTGCTGCTGAAGCTGATCCGCTTCTTCACCAACCTGTTCTTCTACCAGACGCTGTCGCTCGCAGAACGTTCGCCGGCGCACCACACGCTCGGCGCGTGGGTCATCGTCGTGCCCGTGCTGGGCGGATTGATCGTCGGCCTGATGGCCCGCTATGGCAGCGACAAGATCCGCGGCCACGGCATTCCCGAAGCCATCGAAGCCGTGCTGTTCGGCAAAAGCAAGATGTCGCCGCGCGTGGCCGTGCTCAAGCCGCTGTCGTCGGGCATCGTGATCGGCAGTGGCGGGCCGTTCGGCGCGGAAGGACCGATCATCATGACCGGCGGCTCGCTGGCGTCATTGCTCGCGCAGTACCTGCATCTGACTGCGGGCGAGCGCAAGTCGCTGCTGGTGGCGGGCGCGTGCGCGGGTATGACAGCGATCTTCGGCACACCCGTTGCCGCAGTGCTGCTTGCGATCGAGCTGCTGCTGTTCGAGCTGCGCCCGCGCAGCCTGCTGCCGGTGGCGCTGGCCTGCGCGGTGGCGGGGTTCCTGCGGCCGTTCTTCTTCGAAGCGGGTCCGCTGTTCCCGCTGCAGACCGCACCGGCCGGCCCGGTCGCGCTCGGCTCGTGCGTGGTGGCGGGGCTGTTGTGCGGCGCGCTGGGCGCTGCGCTCACGCTTGCGCTGTACCGCACGGAAGACGCATTCTCGCGGCTGCCGCTGCACTGGATGTGGTGGCCTGCCATCGGCGGCCTGCTGGTCGGCATCGGCGGCTATTTCGAGCCGCGCGCGCTTGGCGTTGGCTATGACGTGATCGGCGACCTGCTGAACAATCATCTTGCCATCAGCGTGGCGGTTGCCCTGCTGGTCGTGAAGGCGCTGATCTGGATCGCGGCGCTCGGTTCCGGTACGTCGGGCGGCGTGCTCGCGCCGCTGCTGATGCTCGGCGCGGGGCTTGGCACGGTGCTGGCCCCTTGGCTGCCGGGTGGCTCGCCGCAACTGTGGGCGCTGGTCTGCATGGCCGGCGTGCTTGGCAGCGTGCTCGGCGCGCCGCTCACGGCCATCGTGTTCGCGTTCGGGCTCACGCACAATACCGAGGCGCTGCTGCCGCTGCTGCTGACCACCGCGGTGGCGTACGGCTTCTCGGTGCTGACCATGAAGCGTTCGATCATGACGGAGAAGATCGCGCGGCGCGGCCTGCATATCTATCGCGAATACAGCGTCGATCCGCTCGAGCGCGCCCATGTGGCGGAGCTGATGACGCGCGATGTCATTACGATCGACGCCGACCTCGGCGTGTCCGAGGCGACTGCGCGCTATTTTGGCGAACTCGCCGCGCACCGCGCCTATCCCGTGGTATCGGACGGCCGCGTGCTTGGCATGCTGGATCGCGCCACGGTGCGCGGCGCCGCGGCCGGATCGGCGCCGGCCGACCTGCGCTGCCGTGACCTGCTTGTGGCGCAGGCCCAGGTGCTGGTGCCAGCCCAGACCGCGCGCGCGGCAGCGGGCAGCATGGCCGCGTCGAGCGTGGCACGGCTGCCTGTGGTGGACAGCCTCGACAGCATGCGGCTGGTCGGCATCGTCTCGCTGCGCGACCTGTTGCAGCCGAGCGGCCAGGTCTTCCACGAGGAATTCCGGCGCGAGCGGCTGCGCGGCTCGCAACAACTCGCAAGCTGAGCGTTTGCGCTACAGCTTGTAGGTCGACAGCAGGATGCTGGTCTCGGTGGCGCTGATGCCATCGATCAGCCGGATCCGGTCCAGCGTTCGGTCGAACGCTTCGAGCGTATCGGCACGCAGTTCCGCAATGATGTCCCAGCGGCCGTTGGTGGTGTGCAGCGCCTGCACATTCGGCTCGCCACGCAAGGCCTGCAGCACGGCGCGGGCCTTGTTGCCTTCTACCGCCACCGTCATCCACGCGCGGATGCGGTGCGGCTCGGCTTCCGGCCGCAGCCGCACCGTGTAGCCGACGATCAGCCCTTCCTTTTCCAGTTTGTCGATGCGGTTCTGCACAGTCGCGCGCGACACGCGCAGCGCCTGCGCGAGCGCGGTCACCGGCGTGCGGGCGTTGTCGCGGAGCAGCGACAGCAGTTGTTGGTCGATGGCATCCATGGGGCTGTCGTTTTGATTGCGATGACTGGCGATTTGTACATTCGCCTCATCATTTTGTGCAAGTTGCTGGCTATTAGTTAACACCGGCGCGCACGAAAATGCAATCGAACCACTGAACAACACCCGCGCCGCGAACCCGCTGCCGACGACCCCCAAAGGAGCCGCCGTGATCACCACCCCTACCATCCTGCTTGTCGAACCCACGTTCTACGATGTGTCCTACAGCATCAATCCGTGGATGGATCCGCAAGCGTGGGCACGCGATCCGCGCGGCATGCACCGCAATGCGAGCCGCGCCTTCGACGCCTTGCACGAAGCCTTGCAGCTGGCCGGCTTCACGGTAGAACTCGCACCGGGCTTTCCCGGCGTGCCCGACATGGTGTTCCCCGCCAACGCCGCCGTGGTGCTCGATGGCCGCGCCGTGCTGGCGCGTTTCCGTTACCCGCAGCGGCGCGGCGAAGAAGCGCCGTTCGCGAGCATCTTCGAAAGCCTGCGGCAGCGCGGGCTGGTCGACGAAGTCATGCAGCTGCCCGACGGGTGCTATCAGGAAGGCGCTGGCGACTGCATCTGGGACGCGAGCCGCGGACACTTCTGGGCCGGCTTCGGCCCGCGTTCCTCGCGCGAAGCCGCCGACGCCATGTCCGCGCACTTTGGCCGCGAAGTCGTGGCGCTGGAACTGGCCACCGAGCAGAGCTACCACCTCGACGTGTGTTTCTGCCCACTGTCCGGCGGCGAGGTGCTGTATTACCCGCCGGCCTTCAGCGAAGCCGCCCTGCGCGAACTGCGCGCGCGCGTACCGGCGAGCCTGCGCATCGAGGCGACCGAGGACGATCTGCGCCACTTCAGCGTGAACGCCGTCAACCTGCACGACCAGGTGGTCATGACGCGCACCACGCCGCACCTGCGCGCGGAACTGGGCGGCCGCGGCTACCAGGTGCGCGAAGTCGACCTGTCACCGTTCATGCTGTCCGGCGGCGGCGCCTATTGCATGACCTTGCGGCTGGACCGCAGCAGTGGCGCCGCGACGACTGCTCGCGCCGCAGCGTGATCCGCAGCTACAGGAGTCCACCATGAAAGACACCGCCAAGACGCGCTTCCTGGACGCCACCGACGTTGCCCGACTGGTCGGCGCCATCGGTGTGCCCGTTGCCATCATGCAGCTGGCCGACCATGTGCGGCAGGATTTCCAGCGCTGGGAGCAATTCGAAAAATCGGCCCGCCTGGCCAGCCATTCGCCGGTCGGCGTGATCGAGCTGATGCCGGTCACGGACGGCGTGCAGTACGCATTCAAGTACGTCAACGGCCATCCGCGCAATGCGCGCGTGTCGATGCCGACAGTGATGGCCTGCGGCATGCTGGCCGAGGTCGAGACCGGCTTCCCGCTGATGCTGACCGACCTGACCCTGGCCACGGCGCTGCGCACGGCGGCTACGTCGGCGCTCGCCGCGCGCGCCATGGCGCGGCCGGACAGTAAGGTGATGGCGCTGATCGGCAATGGTGCGCAGGCAGAGTTCCAGGCGCTGGCGTTCCACGCCTTGCTTGGCGTGCGTGAGGTCCGCGCCTACGACATCGACCGCGAAGCCACGGCACGGCTCGCGCGTAACCTTGCCAGCGTTGCGAACCTGTCCATCGTGCCGGTGGAGACCGTGCATGCCGCACTGGCCGGTGCAGACATCGTCTCGACCGTGACCGCCGACAAGACGCGAGCGACGATCCTGACACCCGACATGGTGCGGCCCGGCATGCATCTGAACGCGGTGGGTGGCGACTGTCCGGGCAAGACCGAGCTGCATCCGGACATCCTGCGCAAGGCGCGCATTGTGGTGGAATACGAACCGCAGACGCGGCTCGAAGGCGAGATCCAGCAGCTCGCCCCCGATGCGCCGGTCACCGAGCTCTGGCAGGTGCTGTCAGGCCGGATGCCCGGGCGCGCGGCCACGGACGAGGTGACGATCTTCGATTCCGTCGGGTTTGCGCTCGAAGACTATTCGGCGCTGCGCTGGCTGTATGCCGCCGCGCGGGCGCGCCACGCGGGCCGGCATGTGGAACTCGTCGCGATGCCGCCCGATCCGCGCAACCTGTATGGCTGGATGATGGCGTCGCAGGAAGCGCCGCACGCCTCGGCATCGCACGAAGCGGCGCTGGCCTGACCGCGTTTGCCGGCGGTGCAACGGGAACGGGCCGGCTTCAGCCGGCCCGGCCCATCATGAGCTGCGCGCGCAGGAAGCCCTTGACCTCCTCAAGCGACGGCGTCTTCAGGAACACCATGATGCCCCAGTGCTGCAGCGCATCGGCCACGCCGTCATAGGCCTGGCGGTTGGTGATAACGGCGAAGACCACGTGCAGGCTCGAGAAAAAGCTCTGCAGCTTTTCGATGGTCGCAGACTCGGCGTCGTTCAGTTCGTCGACGTAATAGAGCACCACGCGCGGGTGGGCGCTGACCGAGGCGATGACGGTGTCGAGCACGTCTTCCACCACCGCGGCGCGCAGCGGCAATCCCCATTTGGCAAGCTGGGCATGGATACGCTGCGCTTCCTGGTGATTAGGGTGGAAGACGACCAGATCGAGCTCATGCTCGGCCGGTGCAGGACTGCCCACGCGGGTGGCCAGCAGGTTATGAACGGTTTCCTTGTGGATGCGGCGATGGCCGCCGTTGGTCTTCCACGCCCCCAGCTCGCCACGTTCGACCATTTTTTGAACTGTTCCTAGCGAGACATTCAGGAGCTTCGCGGCGGTTCGCGTACTGTAGTAGGGCTTTTCAGCCACGGCAGTATGACTTGGCATTGCATCACCCGTCGTCAATTTGAGAAAAGGACTGCATCAATGCGGGCCCCCCGCAAGCGCCGCCCGGACTTCCGAAGGCTGGCCCTGGCTGCTGCTATGGCAACTCGTTCGAATTGCCTGCAGTACGTCCGTTCTTTTCTCACCTGCCCAAGCGATGGCGATGGACCGGCGGCGCCCCTCTGTGGGGTCTGGCAACGTGACTGCAATGTAATCCCCCCAAATGGGGGATTTGACTTCCATGATATGCCTTGCCGCGAAAAATGCCACAATCGGACACACATTCTTACGTTCTAGTTCCGATACTTCTGTTATTTCCCGCACATGTGGAGGTTTTTGACCGACTGGCGCCGAGTCGGTGCTTTCGTATGTGCGGTGCCGTGCCTTGCAAACACGGGGGCGGCGGGAGATAGGGGGCGTCAGGGTGGTGGTGTAGTGGTCGACCTCACTCCACCCGCGCCGGCGTGGCGGTCAGGGCCGATGCCTTGACGAGACGACTTTCAGGCGATGGTGTGCAATTCCCAGGGCCGGCCCGGCCCCCGCCAGCTTCTGCTGCCTGCCGCGGTACGGAACGGGGGCCGCCCTGGCGCCGGTCGGGTGATGCGAAGACAGGGCAGGGGGTGTGGGGGAAGCCGCTGCCCCTTGAGACGTTGCGCAAACCTTCAGGAATAGGTCTTGATCAGCTTGGACTTGAGCGGCCAGCGCTTGGCGGCCAGGATCCAGATGCACAGCAGCGGCCCGAGCACCGGCACCAATGACAGATACGCATACCCGGGCGAGAAGTGCGCGTGACGGAATACCTTGCGGAATGGAACGAACCAGACCGGTTCGAACACCGTCGCGGCTATCAGAAGGGCGGGCGTGCTATGCATCGAAAAAGAGGTGCTTTTGGCCGTTTTTCCGGATTATGCGAACGGGTTCCGTTCACTGCACTCCTGCTGAAGTGGGGTGGGGCTTCCCAGCCATGATCCAGCCGGCTGAAGTCGGCCCGCGGGGGATTCTGGGTGAATCGCTGCATGCCGCGAAAATGCGCGTGTTTTGACACTTTTAGCATTTCAGGTGGCGCATTTCGGCGCAGGCGTCGCGCCCTTGCAACTCACCCGATTGGGTGTTGGCAGCTTCTACCCTTCTGCGAAACCATCCACCGCGCCCATGACTGCCATGGATCTGGCGCCAATGTTGCGTCGGCAATACTTCGCTCGCCCTGTTGCAATGGGGGAAACCCATGGTCACCCTAAGGCCGAAATGATAAAATAGCCAAATTCGCGAAAATTGCGTCAAAAGCAGAAAGCGATGCAAATCCAGGGCGGCCGTCACGCGGCGGGGGTCAAGTAGCCAACCCATGTGCTGGGTAAGAAAACGGGGTGGGGGCCGGACGATCCGGCATTGCACCAGGCGCGCCGGGAAGAACTGCAAAGCGTTGTACACGATGCCGCTGCCTCAGCGACCGGCAAGCGCATTTGCTTCAAGCGTCTTCGGCGTCATGTCAACCTTTGAAGACGTATTAAATGTTGTCAAGACTTCTCAGTGTCCGTCGAGGGCTGGTCGCAATTGCAGTGGTTCCCTTGCTGGCATCCTGCGCACTGGCGCCGGGTATGCGCTTTGATCCTCAGCGGCCGCTGAATCCGGAGGATCCGAATTCGGTCCCGAAGGTAACCCCGATCACGCCGGAGCTGGTACGGGCGCAGAAGGCGGCGGCCCGGCCGACGAATGAAGGTGTCGAAGCACTGTTTAGCACGCCGCAGCCATACACGATCGGTGCGGGCGACATCTTGTCCATTGTGGTGTGGGACCACCCCGAGCTGGTCTTCCCGACGCAAACCTATTCGATCGGCGCTGCGTATGACATCCCGAACTACAGCGGCGCTGCCAATGTACCTGGCTATGTTGTCAGTCCGGCCGGCACCATTCAGTTCCCCTATGCGGGCATAGTAAAAGTAGTCGGCAAGACGCCCGATCAGGTTCGCGGCGAGCTGAGCGTCGCGCTCAAGAGTGTCGTTATGCTGCCCCAGCTCACGGTTCGCGTGCTTGCCTATCGCAGCAAGCGGATCTACCTGGACGGCGAAGTCAAAGTCGCGGGCCCGCAAAACATCGATGACGTGCCCATGACCCTGGTGGAAGCATTGAATCGTGCCGGCGGGATCAACGTCACGACCGGCGACAACAGCCGCGTTCGCATCAGCCGCGGTGGCAAGAACTACTACGTCAACATGCCCGCCTTGCTGCAGCAAGGCATTGACCCCGCAAATGTCCTGCTTCAATCCGGCGACGTCGTCCGTGTTGAGCAGCGCGAGGACAGCAAGGTGTTTGTCGCTGGTGAAGTGGTACGGCCCTCTACCGTACTGCCTCGCAATGGCCGCCTGACGCTCAATGAGGCCATTGGCGAAGTGGGCGGGCTTAACCCGATCTCCGCTGACGCCAAGGAGGTCTACGTCATTCGCAAGAGTGCAGATGGCGAAGCGGAAGTATTCCATCTTGACGGCAAGTCGCCTGTGTCGCTGGCATTGGCCGAGGCGTTTGAACTGAAGCCCAAAGACGTCGTGTACGTAGATGCCGCCGGGGTAGTGCGATGGAGCCGCGTGATCAACCAGTTGATTCCGAGCGCCAATTTCTTCAATTCGACTGCGAATACGTTGAAATGATTAAGCGCGTGCTTGTTGTTTGTATTGGGAATATTTGTCGCAGTCCGATGGCGGAAGGGTTGTTGCGCCAAGCATTGCCGGAACTGAACGTATTTTCAGCCGGACTTGGCGCACTGGTAGGCAAGCCTGCTGATGCTACGGCCATCGAGCTTGCCACCGAGACTGGCGTTGATATCTCGCCGCATCGTGCCCAGCAACTCACCAGCGTGCTGGCCAGTCAGGCAGACCTGATTCTTGTGATGGATGGCGAACAGAAGGCGGAGATTCAACGTCGTTATCCAGCTGCGTCCGGTAAGGTCTTCCGCCTCGGCGAAGTCGGTAAGTTCGATATTGATGACCCTTATCGCCAGCCGCGGGCTGCGTTTGAACACTCCTTTCAACTCATCCAGCAGGGTGTGAATGCGTGGGTGCCCCGCATTCGGGCGCTTGCTTAACAGCATTGGCAGTTTGATTTATGAGCCAGAATCTCCCTTACGTTCCAGTTGCTGGGCAGCAAATGCCGGATGACGAGATTGATCTTGTGCGTTATCTGGATGTGTTGCTGGCAAATCGGTGGTTGATTGCGAGCATTGCCGCTGTGGTGCTGGTACTTGGTATTGCCTATGCGTTCCTTGCGCCGCCGGTCTATGAGGCCGACATCCTCGTTCAGGTAGAGGACAACCCTAACAGCGCAAACAGTCTGTTAGGTGATGTTTCTTCTCTCTTCGACGTCAAGACCCAAGCTACGGCCGAAATCGAGCTACTGCGTTCCCGTATGGTCGTAGGCAAGGCGGTGGACAATCTGCTTCTGTACATCAGTGTGCAGCCAAAGTACGTCCCATTGATCGGGTCCTGGATTGCTCGGCGATCGAAGGGACTTTCCGAGCCGGGGCTTATGGGCTTCGGTGGCTATGCGTGGGCGGCGGAATCCATCAAGGTAAGCCTCTTCGATGTGCCGGAAGAATTGGAAGATGAGAAGTTCACCCTGACTGCGTTGGGCGATGGCCGCTTTCGGTTAGAGCAAAGCAGTCTGGATCAGCCCGTCGAAGGCAAGGTCGGTGAACCCTTGCAGATCAACCAAAGCATTGGGACCATCAGTCTGCTTGTGGCAGAGCTGAAGGCGAAGCGGGGCATTGCATTCACGCTGATACGGGCTTCCCGTCTGAAAACGCTGGAGAAGTTGCAGGATGAGCTAAAGATCGAAGAGAGGGGAAAGCAGAGCGGCATTATTGGCGCCGCACTGCGTGGTAAAGATCCCGCGCTTACCGCTTCTATCCTGAATGAGGTTGGCGAAGAATATGTAGCGCAGAACATCAAGCGTAAGGCAGCAGAGGCTGAAAAGTCGCTCGTTTTTCTTGGCGACATGCTTCCTCAATTGAAACGCGAACTCGAACAGGCCGAGGTCAAGTACAACGCGATGCGCAATAAGCGCGGCACGTTTGATCTGAGCGAAGAAGGTAAGGCCTTCCTACAGCAAAGTGTGGCGACCCAATCCGGCCTTCAAGAGCTAAAGCAGAAACGTGCAGAATTGGTCACTCGCTTTGCGCCGGGACACCCCGCTTTGCAGGCCATCGACCAACAGATTGCGGGGTTGACGGCGAAAGCGGGAGGCATAGAGAGCAGAGTCAAGGCCCTGCCCAATCTTGAGCAGGACACCGTACGCCTGATGCGCGATGTTCAGGTCAATAACGAGCTCTATGTTGGCTTGCTGAACAATATGCAGCAGCTCAAACTGGTAAAGGCAGGAAAAGTAGGTAACGTTCGGCTCGTTGACAACTCGCCAGTTCCCGAGGAGCCGGTCAAGCCCAGAAAGCTGTTGATAATCCCACTGGCCGCGATCGCCGGCTTGATGTTAGGGGCAATCGTAGCGCTTATCCGGGATGCCCTCTATGGCGGCATTACGGACGCCCAGGATATCGAGCAGCACACTGGGCTCAACGTGTATGCCACCGTCCCGCTCTCCCATGCACAAAATTCTCTGGCGGACGAACTCCGAACCCGTAAGCGAGGACAGTATCTGCTCGCCGAGCGCTTTCCCAACGAGCCGTCTATTGAGAGCTTGCGCAGCCTGCGGACCGCACTCCAGTTTGCGATGCTAGATGCCGGCGACAATCGTGTCTTGCTGACTGGCCCAACCCCGGGGGTTGGCAAATCATTCATCTCAGCCAATCTGGCAGCGGTTATGGCCTCGGGCGGCAAGCGGGTGCTGCTCATCGATGCTGACATGCGAAAGGGATATCTCAATCAGTACTTCGGTAAAGACCGCAATCCAGGCCTATCAGATGTACTCGCCGGAAATGCCAACATCGACGATGTGATTCATCGCGACGTTGCGCAAAATCTGGATCTGATTGGCACTGGCACAATTCCGCCAAATCCTTCTGAGTTGCTCCTAAATGAGCGAATGGTGCAACTGCTGGATCGCTTAAGCGAGCGCTACGACCTTGTACTGATCGACACACCGCCAGTTTTGGCAGTGGCCGACACAACAGTACTTGCTGCTCGCTGCGGCACCGTATTCCTGGTGACTCGGTTCGAAACCACAACTATTGGCGAGGTGACCGAAAGTGCGAAACAGCTGAGTCACGCCAAGGCAGAGGTGAAGGGGGTGATTTTCAATGGTTTGAACCCCAACGCCTTCCGCTACGGCTATGGTTCCAAGTATGGGCGCTATCGCTATGCCTATTACGGTTACGCCGCCAATCCGGAGTAATCGACGTAATGGCTTTATAGCGAATTGAAGACGTGTGAACTGGTGGAGTCAGATTGTCTCGCGCCGCAAGGAGCTGAAAATAGACTCCGTCGCTGCAGCCTCAACGGTGAGGCCAAGACAAGAAGAGACTGTGGCCCATGCGGGTAACGCTGCAGCGTTATGCAGTGTGCCAGCACGCTCTCGATGAAGGGATGCCCGCCCTCTATAGGCGGAATGGGTGAGGGGCTCCCTGTCGCTTGGGCGCTCCATATTTTGGGTTGTCAGAAGGAGTGCAAGGATGGATGCCTCGACCGTCATCATCCCGGTTGTATTGTGCGGGGGCGCAGGAACTCGCTTGTGGCCCCTCTCGCGAGAGGGGTATCCCAAGCAATTTCTCCGCCTGCTGGGCGAACGTTCGCTACTACAGGACACGCTGTTGCGCGCCTGCTCTATCCCGGGGGCGATCAGCCCAATTCTCGTCTCGAACCACGCTCATCGTTTCATTGTGGCAGAGCAGGTGCGCGAAGTTGGTATCCATGACGCCTCCCTTATTCTCGAACCTCACGCTCGCAACACCGCACCCGCAGCTGCGGCAGCGGCACTACATGCCATAGCTGGCGGGCAGGATCCGTTGCTGCTGCTTTTACCAGCGGATCATGCCATTCGCGACACGCAGGCTTTTGTGCAGGCCGTTACTAGCGGTATCCAGGCGGCGCAGGCCGGCTCCATTGTTACCTTTGGAATCGTTCCGACGGAGCCTGCCACAGGCTATGGCTATATTAAGGCCGGCTCGGCAGAAGCTGGTACGACATTTGAAGTTTCGCGTTTTATCGAAAAGCCATCACGCGGAACCGCAGAAAAGTATCTTCAGGAAGGTGGCTACTTCTGGAACAGCGGCATGTTCTTGTTTCGTGCTTCGTCTTATCTGGACGAGCTGGAAGCCTATGCCTCACCAATCTGCAAGTCGGTGCAGGCGGCAGTCTCGCGAGGCCAGCAGGACCTGGACTTCTTTCGTCTCCATGCGGAGAGCTTCTCCCGTTGCCCCAGCGACTCCATTGACTATGCAGTCATGGAGCACACGCAGCGTGCGCGCGTGGTACCCATGGACGCACAGTGGAGCGACGTTGGTTCTTGGGACTCCGTATGGAAAGCCAGTGACAAGACGGAGAACGGTAACGTTGCTGTAGGAGACGTGCTGATACACGAGACGAAAGACAGCCTGGTTCATGCCTCGCATCGCCTAGTGGCGGTAGCTGGCTTGGACGGCGTGATGGTGCTGGAAACTGCCGATGCCGTGCTTGTGCTCAATAGAGACAAGGCGCAGGACGTGAAGGCGCTGGTTGAGCGCGTACGCAAAGACGAACGAAACGAATTCGCCGAACATCGCAAGGTGTACCGGCCGTGGGGTGCATTCGATTCCGTCGACAGCGGTGACCGCTACCAAGTCAAGCGCATCACCGTCAAGCCGGGGGCCAAGCTCTCTCTGCAGATGCATCACCATCGGGCCGAACACTGGATTGTAGTTTCCGGCACAGCGCGCGTTCGGAAGGGCGATGAAGAATATTTGCTCACGGAAAATCAGTCCACATACATACCAATTGGTGAAATGCACAGTTTGGAGAACCCTGGATGCATTCCGCTGGAACTGATTGAGGTGCAATCCGGAGCATATTTAAAGGAAGACGACATCGTCAGGTTTGCTGATTCCTATGGCCGTCTCTGAGTTGGCGAAGACAATGAAGGCTTTTCTTTGGATGTTTCAATCTGCGCGCCGGTTTGCGTATTGCAGATATGCAATCCTGTCAATTGGATTTGCTATTACCACTGTGGGATCGTCGCCGCTTCATGCGTCCGGTCCCATTCTAGGTGTTGGGGTTCATTCCATTGGTAGCCCACCGGCAGTCCAAGCTCAGGAGTTGAAGATCGCAGCTACGGCTGGCTTTCGCTCCATCCGCGTCGACGCGGCTTGGAAGTACGTGGAGCGGGAAAAGGGACGTTACGAGATTCCTGAAGCGTGGGACAAATTTGTGGACCTTGCCGTAGCCAATGGCCTGGAGCCAATGTTAATCCTGGACTATGGAAATAAGTACTATGACCAAGGCGATAAGCCCCGATCTAAGGAAGCTATCCAAGCATTCATCCGCTATTCGGCGTACATTGTCCAGCATTTTGCTCGACGAGTGAAATATTATGAGATATGGAACGAGTGGGACAACCATACCGGCGGAGGAGCTCCAGCGAGCCCCGATGACTATGCGTACCTCTATAAGTCCGTCTTCCCTGTTCTGAAGAAAGTTGATCCTCAAATAACGGTCCTCGTAGGTTCTGGTGTCAGGACGGGATGGTTTAATAGACTGGCGGATCTCAACGTCCTAGCCTATGCAGACGGTATATCGGTTCATCCATACGTATACCAATTTGGATCAAAATTGGGCCCGGAGCAGGTGGTGAGATCATTGCAGGACTTGCACGCGCAGCTCTTGCAGCAATCTGGTCGCAAGGCTCTCGATATTTATGTGACGGAAATCGGTTGGCCCACCAATAAGGGGCGATTTGGCTCATCCGAGACTGAAACGGCAGCCTACGCGGAGCGTACCATATTCTTGCTATCCTCATTATCCTTTGTAAAGGGAGTGTGGTGGTACGACTTGAAAGATGACGGTGTTGACATTGACAATAAGGAGCATAATTTCGGACTGCTCAGATTCGATTATTCAAAAAAACCTGCCTTTGAGTCACTTAAATATTCTGCTCGTATTGCTGAAACAAGAGACTTAACTCTGATGAGCGAGTCGAAACTCGAACAGGGCGTCGTCATGATTGCCTCTGTGAGGCATCGCACCGGCCAACGCGGGATGATCGCTTGGAATCTGTCACAGGCGAGTGTTGCACCGCAAGCGCTTCGCTGCCAATTGGGAGTGGTGGAGTCAACGAGCGAACGAAGCTCTGAAGGTCAAGCTATTCGTTTGATGGGGCGACCAGCTGAGATCATATCGTTGAATAAAAAATGTGTCGCTGCGTATGCTGACGAGCTTACCCAATAACGGCAAAGCACGGGGTCCATATGCTCGCTTCAGCCATGCTAGTTATTGGTTTGATTGTAATTCTTCCCTTCCTTGTGCCGTGCAAGTGGCGGGTATTTCTTGTCTTACCTCTCGGGGTATTTCAGGTGTATTTACCGTTGCTGACACTCGGTGGAGCACCAATCTCTCTC
Organism: Cupriavidus numazuensis; assembly: GCF_905397435.1. Taxonomy (GTDB): domain Bacteria; phylum Pseudomonadota; class Gammaproteobacteria; order Burkholderiales; family Burkholderiaceae; genus Cupriavidus; species Cupriavidus numazuensis. Next base: position 32,616 of record NZ_CAJPVI010000005.1, on the reverse strand, counting down.
GCGTTCATAGTCGGAGCATCATTTTGGCGTGAACTGGCAGAGAAGAAGGCCATTTTGCTATCGCGACCATTGTTCGCGATTGTGGTGCTCGCAGCGATTGTGCTTCTGAGCTTGCTCTGGTCTTCGGACGTTCGCCTTGGTCTTGCTGGTTTCAGTCAGATAATGGTCTTTGTTCTCACCGCTTGCGGATGCGTGTATCAAGCCCGACGTGACCACCGTTGGGTCATACGCGCATTCACAGCGTTGTTCTGCTTGTCGGTAGTTCAGATGGCGAGTGTGATCGTATTTCGATTGAATCCCGACGTGAAAATGGTGTTTCTTCAGTCACAAATAGCCAAAATCTTCATTAACGAAAATGTCTTGGAGGCGCTATTCATGGAGGGTAGGAATAACGTCTTCGACGTGGTCAAATCCGGTGGCTTTGGATTCGTCAATGGTAATGCGGCTTCCGCATTCGCGGGTTTGCTGGTCATGGCGGCTATCGGTCTGGCCAGTGCTTATAGAAAGAGATCATATTATATTTTCGCTTTTACGGCCTTTGGTTCAATTTATTTTACTGGCTCAAAAGCAGGACTGATATTAATGCTTGCTCTTCCGATTGTCGCCTTTACTTTGATTTACATGCGACGAACGGGGAGGCGGTATCGCATGTTCTTGCCGCTTGCCATGGGTCTTATCGGGGTGGTGGCATTTTCTATGTATGAAACTGTCGGATTAAATTCAGGTAATGAATTTGGAGGTGCTGTCGAGGACACGACCGAGGTCCGTTTGGTGATGTGGAATTACGCGGTATCGGCATTTTTCGGAAGCCCAATTTTGGGTCAGGGCTTTGGTGGTTGGCAAGAAGGATTTGCGCCGTATGCGAACCGATACGGATTTTCACAAGTTCTGCCACCACACAATACTTTTATTTACCTATGGTCGCAAAGTGGAATATTGGCTGTTGCAGTTGGTGTATGGTTTTCCGCAATCCTATTTAAGTTGTCAATCCGAAAATACGATGACAAGGAAGCGAGGGGGGTGGCATTTGCGCTTGGGTTCGGATTTCTATGGCTGACCATCCAAGGAATGGGCGAAAACTTCGGGTTGTTAGGGGATAATCACATGATCCCCGTACTGGCAGGCCTGCTCGCCCTCGCTCTCGTGCGCCTCAAGCGGAAGACAAAAGTTGTCCCTCACGGAAAGCCGACTGTAGAAGCTTGGCGGGGGGGCGATAGTAACCCTACGCTACATGCTGACGGCCGTCCCGAAGGCCTCCCTCGGACTGGTTTTCTGCGGTCGTGCGATCAAGGTCGCAGAAACGTGTATGCCGCTTCGGGCGATTAGAGATGATGAGAAAGAGAAATGTAGCAATCTATCGACACCAACTTTTCAAGATATCTGAGCCATTTATCGTCCAGCAGGCGGGCAGCACGAAAAGATTTGTTCCCGTCTATTTGGGACGGAAGCGTTATGGCCCGGCGCCCGACGGTGCGATGTCATTGGCTCTTGACGATCACGGGGTGCGAGAAGGTGTTGTTCGTCGTTTCTGGAGTCTGCTCACACGTGATCCTGGCGGTTTTGTCCGGAGGCTACGGGATATTAGACCTGCCTTAATTCATGCACATTTCGGTGTGGAGGGTGTTTATGCTTTGCCAATCGCCGAAAAGTTGGGAATTCCTCTGATTACCACATTTCATGGATTCGACGCCACAACAAATTTATATTCTCTGATTAAATCCGGATCACCGACTCTGGTTAATTACGCTATCTTTAGGCGGAAACTAATTAAAAGAGGGGCTATATTTCTGTGTGTTTCGAATTATATTAGGGATAAGGTTATTTCGTTAGGATTCCCTCCGGAGCGAACCTATGTGCATTACATAGGAATTGATGTTGATGCAATAAGGCCGCGTGAATACAGCGAGGAGAGGGCTATCCTGCTTCATGTTGCTCGACTTGTTGAAAAGAAGGGAACGCAGTATCTACTGAGGGCATTTGCTCAGATAGTGGAGAATTTTCCTGACGTTACTCTAGTTATAATCGGTAATGGGCCACTTCGTTCATCGCTCGAAGAGTTGGCTTCTTCGTTGGGGATAGCGAAACAAGTAGTTTTCAAAGGTGCTCAATCCCATGATGCCGTCCTTTCCGAAATGCGACGTGCTGCCCTATTTGTACTTCCTAGTGTTACTGCTAAAACCGGGGATGCGGAAGGATTGGGTATGGTTCTGTTAGAGGCAGCGGCGCTCGGCGTACCGCTCATCGGAACAAGACACGGAGGAATTCCCGAGGTCGTGATCGATGGTGAGACTGGATATCTTGTCCCGGAGCGAGATGAGATGGCATTGGCGAAACGTATTAAAGTAATGCTGAGTGACCCCGCTGCGCGCATAAAAATGGGTAATGCAGCCAGGAAATTGGTAGAGTCGCGATTCGATATTCGAAGGCAAACGGTAGAACTCGAGTCGTTCTACGAGACTCTGGCGCGGTAATTCTATGCTTCGGCGCAATGCCATTTGCTTTAAATCGGGATAGACACGGCAATGCAACGTGCGACGTTATAGCTACACGGGGTGTATGTGAAGACAAGGAAGAAATTGATCGTATTCACACGCGCGCTGCCCATGCATAGCATCGGCGGTATGCAGGAGGTTGCCTGGGACGTCGCGCGTATGTTCGCAGAGCGTGGTCACGACATCACGGTGATTACAGCGGAGATCGCTGGTTATCCCCCCTCCTTTGAGGACAGTGGCGTGAAGGTTGTGACAGTGAAAGGTGCTGACTGGCGTAGATACGGAACACGCTGGTGGGACGGATCGAGATCGATCTTCCAACGTGATTTCGCTGATAGCTGTGACGGCGTCCTAAGTATTAGTGCTGGAGCGTATGGTCTGCTGAAGCCTCGTAGCCTCCTCAAGGGAGTTCCACTGATACTGCAGGCGCATGGAAGCTCGGTAGCAGAGTTCTTTTCGCGATGGCGAACCGGCCGTCCCCTATCGATGTTGAAGTCAGTGCTGAACCTGTTGTGGGTGCCGAGGGATATGATGGCCTATCGACGCTTCGATGTTATTGTGGCCGTCGGCGATGCAGTCGCCAAGAGCTTCCATCGCCTGCCGATTAGTTTTGCGGTTCAGCGATCCCAAGTACAGACGATCAGGAACGGGATTGATACATCGCTTTTTCGTCCCGACCTAGGGGCGCGAGCCCTACGACGGAGAGAACTGGGATGGGGCGATAGCGTACGCGTGGTGGTCTCCGTGGGTCGCTTGCATCGGCAGAAAGGTGGCGAGTTCGCCTTGGCTGCGTTTGCTCGCCTAGCTGCCGAGGAATCTGCAGGGAACCTCCGCTACCTGGTCATCGGTGATGGGCCAGAAAAAGAAAATCTAGAGCGCCTTGCCGAGCAACTCGGTGTGCGCCATCTGGTGCACTTCACCGGGAGTGTGGCACGGCGTGAACTGGCCCCCTATCTGCAGGCTAGCGACGTGATGGTGTTTACGACCACTCACCGGGAGGGGATGCCTCTCAATGTTCTGGAGGCGCAGGCTGTGGGCATGCCAGTTGTGGTCTCGTCACATCTCAAGGCTACATTCCAGCCGAGCGAAAGATTGTTGTTCGCGCTGCCCAGGGATACGGCAGCCGTCGCTGCGGCACTCAGGGCTGCATTGGAAATGGGCAATGATGGCGGAACTTCATTACCCGATAGCCAAAGCCTCGCGTATTGCGCAGGTAAATACCTGGCGTTATTTGAGGCGTTGAAGAGCACTTCGGCAACAGCGGCATCATCAGAAGCACACAATGCTTAGGGGGGCGCTAAAGCTCTTTTCCGGCTCGCTGTTAGGAAAACTCGCTGGAGCCGGGCGAGAGATGCTACTGGCCGCGTTCTTTGGTACATCGGCCGCAACAGCGGCGCTGCGGGTGGCGCAGGTTGCTACCCTTGTTCCTGTAAATTTTTTTACTGCGGACAGCCTCTCGGCGGGATTTCTTCCTCTCTATAGCCGATACACGGAGCGTGGCGATGGCTATGCGCAAAGCCTGTTCTGGTTAGTGTCAGTCACAATGTCTGTAGTGTCGGTAATAGTGGCGCTGTTCCTCTTCGTAGGCGCGCCGCTCTGGATTAGTTTGATAGCACCAGGGTTCGATCGGGAGACACGGACTTATGCAGTGCTGTTCGTCAGAGTGATGAGTGCGGGTGTGCCGTTCTATGTGGCGGGGGGACTGTTTTCCTACCTCGAGATGGCAAACGGTGAATACAAACTGGCTTCACTGCGCGCCACGGTGCAGAGCGTAGGGATGATTGCGGGCGTCCTCCTCGCGTTTATTCTGAAAGAGATTGTCTGGTTGGCCTGGGGGTTTACGCTGGCCTACGTCTTCTACGCGTTCTGGGGAGGCATGAGAGTCTGCAGCCGAGGCTGGATGTCACTCCCTGTGAGCATGACACGACTGAGGGCGAAAGATATCGGTCATGAGTTTTGGCAGGTCATGAAGCCTCTCCTGCTCCTGCCGCTCTTGCTACAGGGGAATATTGTTGTGGAGCGCGCAGTCGCATCTCTGCTCGGAACCGCCACCGTGGCCGCGCTGGACTACGCACGTTTTATTACGGATACGGGCGTCCTCTTGCTTGCAGTGCCAATTGGGCTTGCAGGCTTAGCCACGATTGGAAGGATGAGTGACGAGCAGTTGAAAGTCACGCTCAATGGGCTGATGCCGTTGCTATTACTGGCCACCGTGCCACTATCAATAGCCTTGGCAGTTCATTCGCACTTGCTGGTTTCCCTCATCTATGAGCGAGGCGTGTTCGACAGCGAATCCACCAAGTTAACTGGGCTTGTCCTTGTTGGAAGCGCGGTGGGGTTCTGGGCTCAGGTCATCAGCTATGTGCTGATCAAGGTCATGAACGCGAGATTCAGAAACCGGGAGGTTTTTCTGTTCATGGCGGCCGGGCTGCTCGCAAATTCTGCGATCAACATTGGCCTATACCGGATGATTGGTCCCATTGTGCTGGGGCTTGGAAACTGTACTTACGGACTCGTCGTCCTAGCTTGCTGCTGCTGGCGCATGAAACTGGCAAGCCTGTTTGTCCGGCGCTTGATGTGGTTTGGCGTCGCTGCGGTGGGTTACTTTCTTCTGGAGCGTTCTATACCGAGCGCTGGGGCGCTGGGCTGGATGGCGGCAGCGCTTCTATTTGTTGGCTATTGGGCTGCTTTCATCGTCCTGACCCCAATGTTCAGGCAAGATCTATCATCATCCATTCAGCATTTTAGAGGAACGGCAGCATGAGCTCATATGATATCGTTCTGCTATCTACTGCGGATTGGGATAATCCTTTCTGGACTAACAAGCAGCATGTTGCTGCGGAGCTTGGGAAGCGCGGAAATAGAGTTCTCTACATCGATTCTCTTGGGCTGCGGAGACCATCGGCAAGCGGTTCCGATTTTCGGCGGATTCTAGCAAGACTTTGGAAAGGATTAAAAGGAGTCCGCCAGGTTGAAGAGAACGTATGGGTGTGGTCTCCGATCGTGATTCCCTTTCAGGGAAATTCCCTCGTGCGGGCTATCAATCGACTACTACTCCGCGTGGGACTGTCGACGTGCCTGGCGCTTCTAAGCATGAGGAAGGATTTGCTCTGGACCTATAATCCGATGACCTGCCGACTCCTCCGGATGACCGGTTTCAAGAAAGTAATCTACCATTGTGTGGATGAGATCAAAGCGCAGCCTGGTATGCCGTCGGAGGAAATCGAAATAGCGGAGCGAGAGTTGACGGCGATGGCAGATGTTTGCTTCGTAACTGCTGAGCACCTTCTCGAGACGCGTAAGATTTGGAATCCAAGCTGTCATTATTTTCCCAATGTGGCGGATTTTAACCACTTTTCGCAGGCGCTGGACGATAGTACGGAGGTTCCCGCTGATCTTGCATTATTACCATCGCCTAGGGTTGGATTTATAGGTGCCATTAGTAGCTATAAGCTCGATTTCTCGATGATATGCGAGATGGCGCAAGCTCACCCGGAGTGGTCGATCATTTTGATAGGGAAGGTTGGCGAGGGCGATCCGTGGACAGACTCTTCAGCTCTTGCTGAGTGCCCGAATATTTACCTCTTGGGCGCCCGTAACTACAAACTCTTGCCAGCATACTTGAAGGGCCTAGATGTAGCGATTCTGCCGAGCCGTCGCAACGAATATACGCGAGGCATGTTCCCTATGAAGTTCTTCGAGTATCTTGCGGCGGGCAAGCCGGTGGTGTCCACCAAGCTTCATGCACTAGCGGCTTATGCGGGTGTTGCGTCACTAGCCGACGACGCACAGGCGTTCATTTCGGAAGTGGAGCGTGCCATATCTGGCGACGTGGTGGCGTTAGAAGAGCGCTTGGCCGCGGCGCGAGAGCACACATATGAGATTCGCACCGAGAAGATGATGGCGCTTATTGAGCGGGAGTAGGGACATCATTGCGCAATGGATTGCGCTGCAGAAATTTTCGTTGATTCTAAAAGAGAGGCAGGTTGGCATTCATCGTTGAGTGCCAATTGAGTTCGCTGGCGGGGATTGGGCCGAACGCCAAGGACTGGGTTCGTTGGCGTTCGACCTCCGTTTGTGTTAAAGCGTTGCGGCCTTCTGGCTACCTTCGTGAGCCGCTCGAACGTGTCCGACCTCTTGGGGAGACGGATCCTCCCCAGTGAACTTACTCCAGCAAGCGGTTACATAGTCCGTGAATGTCGATCTGAAAATCTCGGCGGAGAAAAGCTCAGATCTCATTCGGCAGTTTCTCGACTTGTATTTTGATTTACTTTCTTCAAAGCGTCGGACTGCAGTACAGATTGCTTCTGGAGTCTGGCTATCAAATAGAATCCCTGTCGGGAAGTGGTCATTCGTGGAAACGGTTTCCCGAACCCCTCCTTTGCCGAAGGCGATGACCGGGGTTCCGCTAGCTAGGGCTTCCACAGGCGCAATCCCAAAATCCTCTTCTGCCGCAAACACGAAGGCTTTTGCGGATTGCATGGCTGCTTTTAATGTGGAGAATGGCTGATATCCCATTATCTCCACGTTTGGTGAGGATTTTGAAATAATTTTGTTGAAATCTGGTCCCGCGCCGATGACTTTAAGTTTGAGATCCGGCATTCTTGAGAATGCTTCCACTACCAAATCGACTCTCTTGTAAGGGACTAAGCGAGAGGCAACTAGATAAAATTCCTCTTTTATTTCATTAATAGAAAATGATTCGACGTTTACGGGCGGGTAAATGACGTCCGCTTCTCTTCCGTAGGCTTTTTTAATTCGTTTCGCGATGAAATTCGAATTCGCAACGAAGTAATCTACACCGTTCGCTGTTCTGTTATCCCAAAGCCGAAGACGGTGCAGCATATACTTGGCCAGCCATCCTTTTATTCCGACATCGAGTCCGGCTTCGCGAAGATACTGATGTTGTAGATCCCAAGCGTATCTCATTGGAGAGTGTACATAGCTGATATGTAGTTGGTCCGGGCCCGTAATAACTCCCTTGGCAACTGCATGTGAGCTTGTAATGACGATGTCGTAGGATGAGAGATCAAATTGCTCGATCGCGAGCGGCATCAGCGGCAGATAGCTACGATACTTTCTTCGGGAGAACGGAAGCTTCTGTATAAAGCTCGTCGTTACGGTTTTTCCTCGCAGAAATCCACGCTCATCAGGCGGGATATAATCGACGATGCTAAAGACGTCGGCTTGGGGGAAGCAAATAAGGATTTGCTCGAGAACTCGTTCTGCCCCGCCGTAGACGACAAGCCAATCATGGACGACTGCAATTTTCATGCTGTTTTTAGTGCGAATTAATCTTATCCGTTGTTTTTTCAGCCATGATGATGGCCGAGTACGGGGCAGAGCGATTCGTGGAGATCGAGTTTATGCGGAGGTCAGTGTCTGCCCGATGAACACTTCTCGGTGTCTATGCTCACCTCTACCGATCGCGTAGTACGTGAAACCGAGCTGTCCCAGCTCCGCGGGCTCGTAAAGATTCCGGCCATCAAAGATAACCGGTTCGCGCATCGTTGCTGCAACTGCGGCAAAATCAGGTGATCGGAACGACTTCCACTCAGTCACAACCACAAGCGCGTCCGCACTTTGCAACGCGGTTACCTGATCGGGCGCGAAATGCAGGCGCGTCTTGGCTGCGGGCTCATCCGCGAGGTCGCTGTAGAGCGCCTGCTTCGCTTCCTCCATCGCCACGGGATCAAACGCCCGCACTCTGGCCCCGCGCGCCAGCAGTTCCTTGATCACCACGCGGCTTGGCGCCGCACGCATGTCATCGGTGTTCGGCTTGAACGCGAGCCCCCAAATGGCAAACGTGAGGCCGTTCAGATCCTCGCCGTAGTGGGCAATGATCTTTTGCACCAGGATGCGTTTTTGGTTCTGGTTGACGGCTTCCACGGCAGCCAGAATGCGCGGCGTCTGGCCGTACTCTGCCGCAGTCCGTTCCAAGGCCTGTACGTCTTTCGGGAAGCAAGATCCGCCGTATCCGGTGCCGGCGTACAGGAAGCTGTAGCCGATGCGCGGGTCGGAGCCGATGCCTTGACGCACCAGTTCGATATCTGCGCCTACGACGTCCGCTAGGTTGGCTAGCTCGTTCATGAACGAGATGCGCGTGGCGAGCATGGCGTTGGCAGCATATTTGGTGAATTCGGCCGACGCGATATCCATGTTGAGGATACGGTCATGGTTACGCGTGAAGGGCGCGTACAGCGAGCGCATGGCCTCCCGCGCTTTCTGTCCGGAGACACTGGGCTCAGTGCCGATGACGATGCGATCGGGGCGCATGAAGTCCTCGATCGCGGCGCCTTCCTTGAGGAACTCGGGGTTCGAGACCACGGCAAAGTCGAGCGCCGGCAAGCCGCGTTTCTGCAGTTGTGCGGTGATGCAGTCCCTGACCCTGGCCCCGGTACCGACCGGTACGGTCGACTTGTCCACCACGATCTTCGGGGTGGTCATGTATCGGCCGATATTGCGGGCGGCGGACAGGACGTAGCGCAGATCTGCTGAGCCGTCTTCGTCAGGCGGGGTGCCCACCGCGATGAACTGGATATCGCCAAAGCTGACACTGGTTTCGATGTCGCTGGTGAAGCGCAGACGGCCGGCGGCATGATTGCGTGCGATGAGTTCTTTCAGGCCAGGTTCGTAGATGGGGACTCCACCGGCGTTGAGCATCTCGACTTTGGTCGCGTCAAGGTCCAGGCAAAGGACGTCGTTGCCGAGCTCAGCCAGGCAGGTGCCGGTAACAAGGCCTACATAACCACTTCCGATGATGGTGATCTTCATGTGCGCAGTTCGAGGGAGGAGGAGATCGATAGGAAGCGCCGGCGTCTTAGCGCGCCATTGCGTTTGCGAATGCGTTGACCAGCGAGAGCACGGCGATGGCGGCTACGCTGCCTTTAGGTCAGTGAGCAAGTCCGCTAGATTAAACGAACGGTATGGAAAGAAGCCCTGGATGAATTCGTCTAGGCTGCCCGGCATGACAATGCTAGTACGCATTGTGGCCCGTCCATCCCTTGAACGCCGTCCAGAAGATAATTCGTACATCCATCCAGAACGACCAATTCCGAATATAGAACAGATCATGCTCCACCCGCTTCGCCATCTTCTCCAGCGTATCCGTCTCCCCCCGGTACCCATTAATCTGCGCCCACCCCGTAATCCCAGGCTTGACCCTGTGGCGCAGCATATATAGATCAAGCTGTTCCTTATAGATATCGTTATGGGCCATCGCATGCGGCCTTGGCCCAACAACACTCATTTCCCCACGCAGCACATTAATGAACTGCGGCAGCTCATCCAGACTGGTGCGCCGTAGGAAAGCACCGATGGGCGTCACGCGACTGTCGCCTTTCCTGGCTTGCGTGACGGTTTCATGTTCCGAATGCACCTTCATACTTCGGAACTTGTAAACATGGATCACGCGCCCATCCAAGCCAAGACGCTCCTGCTTGAAGAATGCTGGCCCAGGCGAGCCGCGCTTGATCAGCAAGGCAATGATCACCAGAAGCGGCGACAGCAACGTCAACACCACAGCAGCAAACGCACGATCAAAAACGCCCTTGAGAACCCCCCGCACTCCAAGCGACGGCGGCCGGTTCAGCTCCACCGCCGGCATCCCCATAAAGTCCTGCATCCGATGGTTCAGCAACTCGAAATCCATCAGACTCGGCATCCACTTGATGTCGATGAAGTCGTTGCGCAGCGCATAGGCAATGCCCTGCATCTGGCGGGACGCACTGACAGGCAGCGCGATCCAGATTTCATCAATAGGATGCTTGCGGGCGAAGACGGGGATGTGATCGCGGTCTTCAATCCGTGGAATGCCCTCTGGCGTGGCTTCGTCCGCGCCGGCGTAAATCCCGGCAATGCGGAAGCCGCTCCAGCGGCTCGCGGTGGCGCGACGGTACATTTCCTGCCCGGTGGTGCCGAAGCCGATGATCAGCACATGCTTGGAGTTGCGTCCCACGCCGCGCGCCAGCGCAAGCAGGCTGTAGGTCGCAATCCGGAGCGCGAGCAACGCCCCCGCTGTTCCCACATACCAATAAGCAGCCCAAAGTCGCGAAAGAGATCCCGTCTGGTGCATTAAGAAGCTCATCAGGATGCCGATAAGCCAGACAAGGGACCAAGCGGCCAGCAGTCGCGCGCCGAGCGAAATAATGCTGCGGCCGCGCCAGGAGGTGTACAGGTCGAACGCCGGCAGCACGATCATCGCGACCGCGCAACTGAAGTACAGGACAAACTGATGGATGGGCGCAGCTGCCGCGAAGTCCGACGGAAAGCGTAGCTCGGTGGCAAGAAAGCCAGCCAGCCAGATTGTTGCCACGTCCGCCAGGCGTACTGCAATGGCCAGCCGATCGTGGTGCTTCACGAACATGTTGCGATAGATTCCCATGCTTTACCCCGGGTAGCGCTGCCCCTCCGGCCTGCGCGAGCGCAAGGCTGGATATCCCCGTCGAAACAAAGACCCAAAGGGCAAGAACCCCGCTGGACTCAGCGGCAACATGTGCGAAAACTGAGCTGCGTGATACTTTTGATACTTTTATTATTGGTGGCACATTAACATAGGTGTACGGACTCCGGCAAACCGTGAGTTGCCGGTTCCCCGCTATGTTTGAGGGAGCGTTGCAGTAGTGCCAAAAGTCACCCATTCGGGGGCTGCGCGGCCCTGCGCATTTGTGCGCACAAGTCGACGCGTCGCGGCATGGGTGGGTGCGTTGTGTCCCCGCTGATGGGGGATTGCGTTGCGAACCCACATCACTTTCAGGACTTTCAGATCCGCTGCGCATGGCGCGCCGCGCGGGTCATGTTCGGCCTCGCTGGAATGCTGAAACGGCTTGCAGGATCAAGATCTGGATCGATCCTGCTGTTCCGGGCCGGAGGATTTCCTTGAGCCTGTCCTAGTCACTCATAGGCACATCGGCGCCGATTACGCCCCGAATATAGGCCGAATTTACGCGTCTGATAGTTTTGGCAAATTTGTTGACTTCTGCTGTAAACTTGCCCCCGAAGTTTTCCCGCGCGGGTGTAGGGAGCGGGCATGAGAAGAACAATGGGTTGCCGGGGATGCGATTAAGGATTTCGGCAAAGAAGAACTTATCGACGATGGATGTTGGAGAAGAACAATGAAAGTGAGTCTCTCGAAAGGTTTTACGCTGGCGGCGGCGGCCTCGGCAGCGATGCTGCTGGCGGCGTGCGGCGGTGGCGGCGGCGATAGCAGCAGCAGCAGCACGCCTTCGGCCACCACCAGCATCAACGGCAAGGCGGTTGACTTCTACTTGTCTGGCGCAACGGTGAGCTTCCTTGACTGCAAGGACTCGGCTGGCAAGGCGCTGACGACTACCACCAACTCGACCGGTGACTTCACGTTCCCGGCAAACTGCACCAAGAGCGCGCTGTCGGTGTCGGGCGGTACCGATATCGGTACCGGCCTGCCGTTCAACGGCGTGATGCAGGCACCGGCGGTGGAGTACCGCTCCGGCATTACCCCGATGATCAGCCCGCTGACCACGCTGGTGGCACAACTGGGCGCAGACCAGGCGGCCGCGCTGGCCACCAAGCTTGGCCTGGGCGGCAAGGACCTGCTGAACGCGGATCCGCTGACCGATGCCGACGTGCTGAAGGCAGCTGTCGTGGTGCAGCAACTGGTTGAGCAGATCAGCAAGACGCTGCAAGGCGTGGCGACCGGTGCCGGCGGCACCCTGAGCGCCGATGCGGCCGCCGCGGCTGCCGCCAAGGCAGTGGCAGGCGTGATCAACAGCGCCAGCGGTACTGTCAGCCTGACCAGCACCGCTACCGTCACCGATGCCATCAAGGCATCCGTGAAGAATGCGCAGTCCAGCCTGCCGTCTACCCTGCAGGGCAGCATCGACACCGTTGCCGCCAACGTGGCGGCGCTGGCCACCCCGCTGGTGAGCAAGCAGGTCAGCGACGTGAGCACGGCGCTGGGCACGATCAAGCTGGGCGGCAATGCAACGGCTACCGTGTCGGCGCTCAAGGGCAGCGGTGCGCTGAACGCGCTGAAGGACAGCAGCCAGTCGACGTTGTCGTCCACGCTGGCTTCCGCCACGTCCGCTTCCGTGCTGACCAACGCCGGCAATGCCGGCAACCTGGCCACCCTGGGTAACGCCGTGGCGACGGGTTCGGCGGCTGACGTGCAGAGTGCGGCTGGTAGCGTCCAGGGCCTCGACAGCGGCAAGCTGGCCGCCGTCGTCGACAAGGTCACGCTGAACGACTATGTGCAAGCCAGCAACATCCTGATCAACAACCAGTCAGTGACGATTGCCGATCAGATGTCGGTCGTTGGCGACCTGTCGGACATCAAGGCAACGCTGAAGGAAATCGGCGCGCCGTTCGGCACGGGCGCCACGGATATCCGCCTGGGCCTGCACTACAGCTACAACGGCAACACCGTTGACGTGGTCTTCGAGAAGGTGTCCCTGGTCTTCAGCGGCGGCAACCTGGTGTCGGCGACGTTCCCGGCCAATACCAACTACTCGTTCCTGGTGACTGGCAGCGTGCCGGTTTCCGCTACGCTGGCCAACGGCGCCGCGGACAGCCTCTCCAGCGGCAATGGCCAGTTCACGCTGCCGTATGCGGCCATCCTGAACAAGGTGAAGAACAGCGGCGTGCTGAACAGCACGCAGCTCGCCGCACTGACGCCGAGCGCGCCGGGCAGCGTGGACGTTGCCTTTGCCGTGGCGGGTGTTGACGGCTCGGACGTCAAGCTTGGTATCGGCACAGGCACCGCAGCCAAGTACACCAGCAGGGTCACCGTGCAAACCTCGGGCAGCCAGGTTAGCGGCTATGGCCTGAAGTCGACCATCACGCTGAACCAGCCCAGCTAATCGGTCGATTCGCTTCTGGCAGACGCTCCGCCATGCGGGGCGTCACCGGGCGTTCGCGCACGGCCGCTTTGCGGCGTGTGTCGCGGACGCCCGGTTTGTTGTTTACGTGGCCGGATGAATTCGGTCCGCGGCTCATTCGTTTTGCAGGACGCTTCGCGTCCCCCGGAGTTCACGATGTTCGAGTATTGTTCGCGCCGGACCCTGGCCACAACGGTGGCCGTGTTTGGCCTGACAGCCGCCGGCACGGCGCAGGCTGCATCGGAAGATGTGTTCCTGCGCGCGGAGCCGACTACCGGCGAGTTCACCAGTTTCCGTGCAGAGGGCAGTTTTGACGCGGTGAACAAGGCGCTGGATGTTTTCGACCTGCGCAACCAGAGCGGCAGCGGCCCGACCCCCGACAACGCGGGCGACTATCGGGGCGGCCGGGTCATGCTTGGCTACAAGTTTTCGCCGTACTGGTCGGGCGCCGCCACGTACCTGCGTCGCAATATCGACTACGGCCAGGACACCAACAGCATCGACACCTGGCAGCTTGCGCTGCACTACGATCCGCTGGCCGAGCCCGGCGCGCGGGATCGCCTGATTTTCCGTTTTTCGCTGTGGGGTGACCGTGCGGGTTCGGTTAGCAAGACGTCACCCACGCAGGTGCGCGGCACCAGCTTCAGTCAGATTCGCGTCAATGACCCCAACGATTTCCAGGCGCAGGCCGATATGATCTTCTCGGGCCAGGTGAGTGAGCGCAGTACGCTCACCGGCTTTCTCGGGGGCGGCTTCAGCAACGTTTCGGTGGGTGACCTGAGCGCGCAGGTGCGCCGCGGTAACTGCAATTTCAACGTCAAGATCGGCTCCGACAACATCGCCAACGGCACGCTCGCCGCGCCTTGCAACGTCGGTGGGTCCGTGTTGCGGGACGCTTCGTTTTCCAGCAATGCTTCGCAGTTCGGACTCGACGTCAGCAAGGACCTGAACTACACGGCCGCTTTCCTTACCACGGGCGTGTCCTGGCGCTGGAAGTACGAACGCTTTTCTACCCAGCTCGGCTACAACTTCCAGTACCTGTTCCGCAGCAATATCGATGACCGCCTGTCGAGCTTCGGCGTGTCGCCCATCAAGTCGAACCACACCCTGGGGCTTGAGCTGGCCTACAACGTGGTGAAGGGCGTGGAACTGTACGTACGCGGACAGGCGTTCAAGTACAACTTCGTCGGGACCATTCCGTTCCTGTACAACGCCGCCACGGCTGGGCGGATGGACCGGTACTACGGCTACGCTTCGATCGGCGTGCGCTTTTCGGGGTTCTGAGGGTCGGACAGCGGTGCTTCTGTCCTCCCGATAAGACGGATCTCGGCCCGAGTCATCCTTCGGCGTCACGCATGGCGTGACAACTGCCAGCTCAGAGTCCCCGCTGGAACGGTTGATCACGCCCCGACAGAAACGTCGCCATGCTCACGACGAATCGGTGCGCGCCAGTACTGGCGCCGGGAATCGGCAGTGCATGCAGCGCGGTGAAGACGACCAGTGCGGCGGCCAGCGGCGCGACGCTGCGTGGCAACGCTTTGGGCCCGGGCCAACTCAGGAAGCCCAGGCTCACGGCGAGTCCCAGCACCAGTGCGGACACAACCTCCGACGGCGAGTGCGCATGCAGTTCCAGGCGCGACCAGCCTATCAGCAGGGCCAGGCCGATACCGCCGGCCGCACCGAACCTGGCCATCCAGGGGCGCGATGCCGGCGCGCAAAGGTATAGCAGCACGGGAAGGACCGCAGCCGACATCGCGCTGTGGCCGGAAATGCCGGTGAAGTCCCACGCGGCGATGCCTACCCCCCATCCCATGAAGGCAAGCTTGGTGATCAGCGTGAGGGCTGACGCAATGGCGATGGCCGCGAGCCAGCGCAGCGCGGTGGCAGGCATGGAACGGTGGCATAGCCATAGCGCGATCAGCATTGCGCCAGGCAGCAGATAAGTGCTCTCACCGAAACGGGATACGAGAGGCCAGAATGCCATGCGGTCTCTCTACAGCCCGTACTTCTTCGTCTTGTCGAACAGCGTGGTCTTGGCCACGCCGAGCGCCTCGCTGGCGCGGCTCAGGTTGCCGTCATGCCGGCGCAGCGCGTCGGCGATCAGTGCGCGTTCGAATTGCTCCACAGCCTGGGCCAGCGACAGCGCTTCCGGTGCAGTGGTCCCGTGGCCCGGATCGCAGCCGAGCCCGAGCACATGGCGCTCGGCCAGGTTGCGCAGTTCGCGCACGTTGCCGGGCCAGGGGTAGCCTACCAGCGTGGCCAGTTCGGCGGGCGTGGCCGGCACGGCGTCGCGGCCGAAGCGCAGCGCGGCCTGCGCCACGAAATGCTCGAACAGCAGCGGCACGTCCTCGCGCCTGTCCCGCAGCGCGGGAAGCTCCAGCGTGATCACGTTGAGGCGGTAGTACAGGTCCGAGCGGAACTGTCCCGCGTCGGACAACGCGCGCAGGTCGGCCTTGGTGGCCGCAACCACGCGCGTGTCCACGGGCACGGGCTCGTTCGATCCCAGGCGTTCCACCACGCGTTCCTGCAGCACCCGCAGCAGCTTGATCTGCAGCGGCATCGGCATGCTTTCGATTTCGTCGAGGAACAGCGTGCCGCCTTCGGCGTGCTCGACTTTGCCGATGCGGCGGCGCGCAGCGCCCGTGAACGAGCCCGCCTCGTGGCCGAAGATTTCGCTTTCGAACAGCTGCTCGGGCAGGCCGCCGCAGTTGATGGCGACGAAATTGCGCGCATGGCGCCGGCTGGCTTCGTGCAGGCAGCGCGCGACGAGTTCCTTGCCGGTGCCGGTCTCGCCATGGATCAGCACGTTGGCTGCCGTGTCGGCCAGATCGGCAATCAGCCGGCGCAGGCGTTCGATCGCCGGCGAGCGGCCGATCAACTGCGCCGCGAGCTTGTCGCGGCCGGCGAGGCGCTCGCGCAGTTCCGCGACTTCGAGCGTCAGGCGGCGCTGCTCCAGCGCGCGGCGCGTGGTGTCGACGAGCTGCTCGGGCGAGAACGGCTTTTCGAGAAAGTCGTAGGCGCCTTGCTTCATCGCCTGCACGGCCAGGCTCACATCGCCATGGCCCGTGATCATGGTCACGGGCAGCGCCGGGTCGCGCGCGCGCAGTTCGGCCTGCAGGGCCATGCCGTCGATGCCCGGCAGGCGGATGTCGCTGACCACGACGCCGGGCCAGCCCGGCGCGATCTCGCGCAGGGCCGCCTCGGCGCTGCCCACGCCGCGCGTGGCGATGCCTTCGAGCCGCAGTGCCTGCTCGCAACCCAGGCGCACGTCGGGGTCATCCTCGACGATCAGTACAGTCAGTTCAGCCGGCATGTGGGATTTCCTGGCGGACCAAGGGCAGGACCAGCGTGAAGCACGCGCCGCCGTCGGGATGATTGGAGGCGGACAGGCTGCCACCGTTCTCGTTGAGGATGCCGGCCGACAGCGTCAGGCCCAGGCCAAGGCCTTCGCCGGCCGGCTTGGTCGTGAAGAACGGCTCGAACAACTGCGAGAACGCGTCTTCCGACAGGCCCGCGCCGTTGTCGCGCACGGTCAGGTGCGCCATGCTGCCGCTGACGTGGGCATGCAGCGACACCATGGGCTGCGCGCGCCCCGCGACGGCATCGAGCGCATTGCCGATCAGGTTGACCAGCACCTGTTCCAGCCGGTTCGCGTCGCACGCCACCGCCAGCCCGGGTTCGATCTCGCGCTGCAGCCGTGGCTGCACGGCTTCGATACGTGTGTTGAGCAGGAACAGTGCGTTGTCCACGGCCTGGGCGAGGTCGGCCTGGCGCAGGCCATTGCCGGGCTTGCGCGCAAACGACTTGAGCGCGCCCGTGATGCGGCCCATGCGCTCGACCAGGCCGATGATCGTGCCGAGGTTGGCGCGTACCGTCTCGTAGTCGCCGCGTTCCAGGAACTTGACGGTATTGCCCGAGATCGTGCGCAGCGCCGCCAGCGGCTGGTTCAGTTCGTGCGCGATGCCGGTCGACATCTGCCCGACCGCGGCGAGCTTGCCCGCCTGCAGCAGGCCGTCCTGCGCCTGGCGCAGCACGGCTTCGGTGCGGATGCGCTCGGCCACCTCGGCCTGCAGGCGCTGGTTGGTGGCCGACAGATCGCCCGTGCGCTCGGCCACTTTGCGCTCCAGCTCGCTGTTGGCGGCTTCGAGCGCGGCGCGTGCGGCGAGCCGTTCGCCAATGATGCGTCGGCGCACATTCCAGGCGGCGCCCAGCAGCAGCACGAAGGCCGTCAGCACGCCGGCGAGCGCGGCGCTGTTCAGCGCCACCACGCGCGCGCCCGACGTGTTGGACAGCAGCGTGAGCTGCCAGTCGGTGCCGGGCAGCGCGGACTGCTGCGCGAGCATCGACGGGCCCTGGCGCAACCGTACCAGGCGGTCGCTGCCGTTGCCGAGCACGCGCACGTCCTGCAGCGGCAGCTGCGGCAGTGGGGCGCGGTTGTATTGCAGGTTGCCTGCGAACCGCGCGCGCGCCTCGGGCGACAGCGGGCGCAGCGCTGCGAGCTTCCACGACGGGTCCGAGGCCAGGATCACCACGCCGTTCTCGTCGGCCAGCAGCATCTGGCTGTCGGCACCCTGCCAGCGGTTTTCCAGCGGTTCCAGGCCGATCTTCACCACGGCCACGCCGTCGGGGTTGTCGCGCGCGCCGAGCGGCGCGGACAGGTAATAGCCCGACTCGCTGCGCGTGGTGCCCACGCCGTAGAAGCGGCCGAGCTGGCCTTCCATGGCGGCGCGGAAGTACGGGCGGAAGCTCAGGTCCTCGCCGAGATAGCTGTCCGGGCGCTGCCAGTTGCTCGTGGCCAGCACCTTGCCGCGTGCGTCGAGCACATAGACCACGCGCGTGCCGGCGCGCGTGTTGAGTGCCGACAGGTAATCATTGGCGCGCGCCACGGCGTCGGCATCGCCGGGCTGGCGCAGCAGCGTGCCGATGCGCTCGTCCAGCGTCAGCAATCCGGGGACATAGTCGTAGTGTGCGAGTTCGCTTTCGAGGGCCTGCGCGTAGAGGCGCAGCTGCACCTGCCCGCGCTCGGCCTGGCGTGCCAGGGCCGTGTCGTAGCTGAAGCGGTAGCCGAGCCATCCGGCCAGGCTGACCAGTGCCGCCAGCGCCAGCAGCGCGAGCAACGGCGCGGCGCCGCGCAGGGCGGCGGTGGGGCGTGGAGCGGGATGGCCGGGATGGCTGGCAGGGTCGCCGGCAGAGTCACGGAAGGGATCAGGCTGGCCGGTCATGAAGTGCTGGCTAAGGCAGGTGAGGCTGGCGAGGTACGGCCCGCGCGAGGCCGGCGGGCGCCTACTTTTACCACACCTGTGCGGCGCAAAAACAAAAAAGCCCGGCTGCCTGATCGGCAGCCGGGCTCCGGCGCGTGCCCTGTCGGAACAGGGCGGCTTACTTGCCCGCCAGCACCTGGGCGGGTGCCAGGGCAGGGGCGCTGTCCGCGACGGGTTCATCCTCGTCGGACGGCACGGGCGCGCCGATGGCGCCTTCGCTTTTGGCGACGACAGCCGTGGCAATTGCGTTGCCAAGCACATTGGTCACGGTGCGACCCATGTCGAGTACGTGGTCGATGCCCAGCACCAGCAGGATGCCGGCCTCAGGCAGGCCGAACATCGGCAGCACGGCCGCGACCACCACCAGCGAGGCACGCGGCACGCCGGCGATACCCTTGCTGGTGACCAGCAGTACCAGCAGCATGGTGATCTGCTGGGTCAGCGACAGATGGATGCCGTACACCTGGGCGACGAACAGCGCCGCGAACGAGGTGTACATGATCGAGCCGTCCAGGTTGAACGAGTAGCCCAGCGGCAGCACGAAGTTGGTGATGCGTTCCTTGACGCCGAAATGGGTCAGCTGGTCGATCACCTTCGGGTAGGCCGATTCGCTGCTGGCGGTGGCGAAGCCGATCATCAGCGGCGCGCGCATCAGCTTGAGCAGGCGGAACACGTCGCGCCCCAGGAAGTAGTAGCCACCGGCGATCAGGGCCACCCACAGCAGCGCCAGCGCCAGGTACAGGCTGCCCAGCAGCTTGGCGTAGACCACCAGCACGCCCAGGCCCTGCGCAGTGATGACGGCCGAGATGGCACCGAACACGCCCACCGGCGCGAACGCCATCACGTAGTTGGTCACCTTCAGCATGACGTGGCCGAGGCCCTCGATGCCTTGCAGCACCGGCTTGCCCACGCCGTCCTTGACGGTGCCCAGCGCAAAGCCGAAGAACAGCGAGAACACCACGATCTGTAGGATCTCGTTGGTCGCCATGGCCTCGACGAAGCTCTTCGGGAACATGTGCGCGACGAAGTCGCGCAGGTTCAGCGCGCCGGTCTTGAGGTTGGAGGCGGCGTCGGCGGCCGGCAGCGGCAGGTTCATGCCATGGCCCGGCGTCAGCAGGTTGGCCATCAGCAGGCCGAGCAGCAGCGACGTGATCGACGCGCCGACAAACCAGGCCATCGCCTTCATGCCGATGCGGCCGACGGCGCGGCCGTCGCCCATGCTGGCGATGCCGGCGACCAGCGTGGCGAACACCAGCGGCCCGATGATCATCTTGATCATCCGCAGGAACACGTCGGTGAGGATGGACAGATGGTCCGCGATCGATTTGGCGGTGGCGGCGTCCGGCGACAGATTGTGCGCGGCGGTGCCGACCAGCACGCCAAGCAGCATCGCAATGAAGATCAGGGTGGGTAGTCGGTTCAGTTTCATCGTGGGGTCAGGCCGTGCGCCCGGGTCCTTCCGCAAGGCGGGAAGAAGCCGGACGGCTGTATTGCGGGATCGGCTCGGCCGGAACGCCATGCCGCCGAGGAGGCGGCTGTCGCGCCGGCGGACGCCGGGGACGTTAGCGGGGCAACAGGCGCCGCATTCGCGCCTGGGCGGCGCGGGCACATCGATGGACGGGTTCCGTCATTTGTCTCCTCCTTGGTTTTTGGCTTGGCCAGCGCGTCCTGAGCGGGCGCCGGCCTTCCTGTTGGCCCTGTCGGCGGCGCTTACATCGCACAAGGCGTGCCAGGGCCGCATGCCTGAAAGGCAACGCTAAGCCTATGAAAACAAAGGAGAAAAAATGTGATTCCGGCGCC
Source organism: Cupriavidus numazuensis (assembly GCF_905397435.1). GTDB lineage: Bacteria > Pseudomonadota > Gammaproteobacteria > Burkholderiales > Burkholderiaceae > Cupriavidus > Cupriavidus numazuensis. Next base: position 12,210 of record NZ_CAJPVI010000005.1, on the reverse strand, counting down.
GGCGTTCGGGCGTCCGGACGATTGTCCGCGCCAGTCGTTCGGGTTTCCGAACGACTGGGCCTATGACGGGCGGGTGGCTACGCTGGATTGAAGATCAGTCGGTGCTGACCGTTTCGCATTCGGCCAGGTAAGCGTCGAGCGGCACGGGCCGGCCGATGGCGTACCCCTGTGCGTAGTCGACGCCGATCGCGCGCAGCGCGTTCAGCGTGCGCTCGTCTTCGACCCATTCGGCCACGGTCTCGACGCCGAGCCGGTGGCCGATGTCGTTGATCGAGCTGACGATCTCCCGATCGACCACGTTGTCGGCGAGGTTGCGGATAAAACTGCCGTCGATCTTCAGGTAGTCCACCGGGAACTGCTTGAGGTAGGCAAACGACGACAGGCCCGAGCCGAAGTCGTCCAGCGCGACCGTACAGCCGGCGCGCCGCATTTCCGTCACCACGCGATTGGCCGCGGCCATGTTGTTGATCAGCGCGGTTTCCGTGATCTCGAGCCGGATGCGGTTCGCGGGCAGCGCCGACCGTTCGAGCTCGGCATGCAGGAAGGGCAGCAGGAAGGGCTCGCCCAGCGAGTTGGCCGACAGGTTGATCGAGACCGACAGGCCCGGCACTGCGCACAGCCGCTCACCGTATTCGCGCAGCACGTTGCGGATGACCCAGCGGTCCACATGGCCCATCAGGTCATAGCGTTCCGCGGCGGGGATGAAGGCGCCGGGCATGACCATCTCGCCGTGCTCGTCGACCATGCGCACGAGGATCTCCACATGGCGTTCGTCGCGCGGGTCGCCGGAATGGTGCTGCAGTGCGCGGATTTCCTGCGCGAACAGGCGGAAGTGGTTGCCTTCCAGTGCGGTGTGGATGCCCGCGGCAATCTCGAGTTCGCGGTGGTGGCGGCGCGCATCGCTCTCGTCGCGGCGATACACCGATACGCGGCTGCGGCCCGCGGCCTTGGCGGCATAACAGGCCACGTCGGCGCGGCTCATCAGTTCGCCGACCGGCGGCACGTCCTGGTCGATCGCGGCAATGCCGATGCTCGCGCCCACGTCGTACACGCGGCCGTCCCACGGGAAGCGCCGGCTGCGGATGGCATCGATCACGCCCAGGCCGATGGCCTCGGCCTGGTCCACGGTGCAGTCCTTGAGCAGCAGCCCGAACTCGTCGCCGCCGAGCCGTGCGAGCAGGTCGTCGGGGCGCACGTGGTTGCGGATCAGGTAGCCCAGTTCGCGCAGCAGGATGTCGCCGGCGCCGTGCCCGGCGGTGTCGTTGACGATCTTGAAGCGGTCCAGGTCGATGAAGCACAGCGCGCCGTGATGGCCCTGCGTGCGCGCCGCGTCGCAGGCTTCGCGCAGCCGCTTTTCGAACCACGTGCGGTTGGGCAGGCCGGTGAGCGCGTCGTGCATGGCCGAATGGGCAAGCTCGCGCTGCAACGCACGGGCCGTGGTGATGTCCTGGAACACCAGCACCGCGCCCAGCACGTTGCCGGCGGCGGTGAGCACCGGCGCGGCGGAATCCTGCACGTCGTGGCGCTCACCGGTCAGGCTCTGCAGCACCGCGCCTTCCTGCAGGTAGGCCGGCGTCAGTGTCTGCAGGCAGGCTTCGACCGGGCTGGGGATGGGCAGCCCCGTGATTTCATCGACGATGCGGAACACGCGTTCCAGCGGCAGCCCGCTCGCGCTCGCCATGGTCCAGCCCGTGAGCTGCTCGGCGATCGGGTTCATGAAGGTCACGCGCATGCCGGCGTCCGTGCAGATCACCGCGTCGCCGATCGACTGCAGCGTGATGTGCAGCCGCTCCTTCTCCTCGAACAGCGCCTCGGTCAGGCGGCGTTGCTCGGTGATGTCCCAGTTGGTGCCCACCAGCGCCAGCGCGGTGCCGTCGCCGTTGCGCGTGACATTGGCCAGGGCGCGCACATGGCGGACCTGGCCATCGGGCCGCACCACACGGTATTCGGTGTCGAACGGCTTGTCGCCGCGGATCGCGCGGCGCATCTCGCCGTTCACGCGGCCGACGTCTTCGGGGTGGAGCATGGCAATCCACTGCGCGATCACCGGCGCGCCGTGCGCGGCGTCGGTGCCGTGCAGCGCATGCATGCGCGTATCCCAGGTGATGCCGGAACTGGTGAAGTCCCATTCCCAGATGCCGACGCCGCCAGCTTCGACCGCGAGCTGCGTGCGGCGCGAGAGCTGCTCGAATTGCTGCTGCGCGAGCTTGCGCGTGTGGATGTCCTCGATCTGTGCGATGAAGTGCAGCGGGTGCCGGCTTTGCTGGTCGCGTACCAGCGACACCGCCAGCAGTGCCCAGCGGTATTTGCCGTCCTGGTGCATGAAGCGCTTTTCCAGGCGGTACGACTCGATCTCGCCAGCCAGCAGCCGCTTCATCTGGGCCAGGTCGGCATCGAGATCGTCGGGGTGCGTGATGTCCTGGAAGCGCTGCTGGCGCAGTTCGGCGGCACTGTAGCCGAGCAGCTCGGACAGCGAGCGGTTCACGGTCTGCCAGCGGCCGTCCAGCCCCGTCAGTGCCATGCCGATGGCCGAATGCTCCATGGCCAGACGGAAGCGCTGGTCGCTGCTGTGCAGGTTGGCGCGGCCGGCGCGGTTCTGTTCGGCCAGGTAGGCAATGCAGACCGGGAACACCATGATCAGCGCCGCCGACAGCGGCACCGACTGCTGCAGGTGCGCGCCCACCGCCGCCAGTTCCATGGTCAGCGTGGCCATCAACGTCAGCAGCGCCGTGCCGAACGGGTTCGCGAACATGGCGGCGAGCACCAGCGGCAGCGACATGGCGACGAACGGATCGTGGCCCTGCCACAGCGCGAATGCGCCAATGGCCAGGCACAGCGCCAGCAGGCCGGCCTGGGGCATCAGCATGGTGCGCGAAAACGTCGCGCGCACGCGCGCGCTGGTGATGGTCAGCGCCAGCGGCAGCAGCACCACCATGCCCAGCGCGCCCGCCTGCCACCAGGCCCACCAGATACTGGCAAAGCGCGTGTCGCCCAGCCACGTCAACCCGGCCGCGCCGGCCGTGGCGCCCAGTGCGGGGCCGAGCACGCCGGCCACGCCAAGCGTGAGCGCGAAATTGCCGAGCGGAGCCAGCCGCTCCGCGCCGGCATGGGCGGCGACAAAGCGCAGCAGCCACGCGGAGCAGGCGACTTCGAACAGGTTCGCGCCGGCCAGCAGCACGGCGGTGCCCATCCCGTCGACGAACAGGCCGTTGGCCGCCAGGTTGCCGCCGACCATGCTGGCCAGCAGCCACGGCCCTTCCGCGCGCGGGCGGTGCAGCAGCAGGCCCAGGCAGAAAGCGTTGGGCAGCCACAGCGTGGCCACGCTGCCGGGCAGGCGCGCCAGCCAGATACCGAGCGCGGCCAGCGCGAAGTAGCCGATGCCGCAGATCAGCATGGGCAGCCAGCGGCGCAGCGGGGCGCCAATGGGGGGAGCGGCCGTATCGACCGTATGGGGCGTCATGGACGGTTCAGCAGGCAGTGCGGAGGTTCAACGTCGTGAGGGCGGACCGTGGCCCAGCGTAGCGCCACTGTATCGGTTCAGGGTTGGGCGGCAGCGCCGGGACAGCAGGCAGGTACCGTGCCTGTTGCCACTGGTGCTGGCGGTTTTTTTTTGGTATGGCGCGAAGTTTGACATGGCCCCAAGGTCGTTGCGGCGATGACCTCACGGGTAATCGCGCCGCCGCCGGGGCGCAGCCATTATGCATCCATGGCAGCCCGCCATCGCTTCCAACCAGGTTTTTACCTGTTCCCTGCAAGGAGAATGCAATGTCCGCCACTACCCACGCCGCCCACGCCGCCCACGCCAACGACCCGAGCACCCTGGCCGACCGCTACCTGGCCGCCTGGAACGAGACCGATGCCGCGCGCCGGCGCGAACTGATTGCGCTGGCCTGGACCGAATCGGCCACCTATGTCGATCCGCTCATGCGCGGCGACGGCCATGCCGGCATCGACGCCATGATCGCCGGCGTGCAGTCGCGCTTTCCGGGTTTCCGCTTCCGCCGCGTGACGCCCGTCGACGCCCACGGGCCGCACCTGCGCTTCACCTGGGAGCTGGGCCCGGACGGCGATGCCGCACTGGTGGTCGGCACGGATTTCGCCACGGTCGGTGCCGACGGCCGGCTGCAGAGCATGACCGGCTTTATCGATCGCGCGCCGGAAGGACTGGGCTGACCGGCGCGTCGCCACCCAGCCAAGTGTGCCTTTCCCCACAGACACAGCAGTGCGGGCCCGCTGCAATGGGTTCTGTTACGTCTGCGCCGCACGGGCGGCGCGATGTCCGCACGGGGGAAGGCAGCATGGCTCGTTATCTGCGTGTGGCGGCCTGGTCGCTGGCCGGGGTGGTCGTGGCCGCGGCCGGGGTCGTCTATGGCGCCTTCCTGATCGGCGACCAGAAGGCCGGCCGCACCATCGACGTCAGGGTGGCGCCGGTGGCCTACCGCGAGGACGCGGGCAGCATCGCCCACGGCAAGTATCTGTTCGAATCGCGCGGCTGCATGGAGTGCCACGGCGCCGCGGCCGGCGGGAAACAGGTCTTTGACGACCCCGGCGGGCTGCAAGTCCGTGCGCCCGACCTGACGCGCGGCAACCCCGAGATCGCGCACTACCAGCCGATCGACTGGGTCCGCAGCATCCGCCACGGCGTGGCGCCGACCGGCCGGCCGCTGCTGGTGATGCCCAGCGAGGACTACAACCGGCTCAGCGACGAAGACCTGGCCGCGCTGGTGGCGTATCTGCGCAGCCTGCCGCCGGGCCTCGGCGCGCCCGCCGAAATCCGCATGCCGTGGTTCGTGCGCGCCATGTACGGCGCCGGCTTTATCCGCGATGCGGCGTCCAAGATCGACCACAAGCTGCCGCCGTCGCCGGCGGTCGCGCCGTCGGTGACTGCCCAGTACGGCGGCTACGTGGCCAATGCCTGCCTCGGCTGCCATCGCGCGGACCTGCGCGGCGGCAAGATTCCCGGCGCGCCGCCGGACTGGCCGCCCGCGGCCGACCTGCGTCCCGTTTCCGGCGGCGCGATGGCGCGCTACGACAAGGCCGCTGCCTTTATCGCCATGATGCGCAGCGGCAAGCGGCCGGACGGGTCGGCTATCAGCACCGTGATGCCGTTCGATTCTTTCGGCCGCATGAATGACACCGACCTGACCGCGCTGTACCTGTACCTGGCCAGCCAGCGGAGTTGAACGCTCAGCCTTGCCGGCGCGCCCACCGCCGACCGGCCGCGATGCCGGGAAGCTCGACCCAGCGGTGCAGCAGCATCGCGAGCAATAGTGCCAGCGCCGCGTCGATGGCGAAGCGCGCAAGCTGCAAGCCATACTGGTCGGGCGTGAGTTCCGGCATCAGCCGCTTGACGCCTTCGATCACTGTCGGATGGACCAGGTACAGCGCGTAGGACAGCTCGCCGAGCCACATCAGCGCACGCGGCACGCGCAGCACACCCGTGTGTTCGGCCGCGACGGCGCCCGCAAGCAGCGCGGCGGCCGGCAGCCCACGGCCGGCCAGGCTGAAATCGGGGCCGACCAGCGGGAGCGATGCCAAGAACCAGCCGGTGCCGACGGTCAGTATGGCCCACGCCACGCCGCGAGACAGCCGATGGCGCCAGGCCGCATACGCCCACGCGAGCAGGCAGCCAAGCACGAACTCCAGCACGAGCGGGTTGCTCGCCATGGCCATCCACGGCCACGCGAACGGGTAGCCCTGCGCGGGATCGGCGACCGGCGCGCCGAAGCGCCACCACGGCAGCGCCAGCGTGAAGAGGGCGAACAGCGCCAGCACCACCCATAGCGCGCGCCGGCCTGCCATCCACAGTCCCAGCGCGAACGCGCCATAGAACGCCATCTCGTAATTGAGCGACCAGCCCACATACAACGCCGGATAGCCGTAGTACGGCGCATGCGCGGTGCTGGTGGGGAGGAATGCGAGCGAGGCTGCGAATACCGCCGGCGTGACTGGGTTCAGCAGCAGCGCGTGGATGGCCGACATAGTCCAGTACGGCGGCGCCAGCCGGCAGCAGCGCCGGATCACGAAACTGAGCGGGGTTTCGGGCTGCGGGCGCGCCAGCACCGCGACCCACGCGATGATGAAGCCGCTGATGACGAAGAACACGTCCACGCCGACATGGCCGCGCTTGATGAGGTTGGCGGTGATCCAGCCGAGCACGGGCGTCTGCGCCGTGCCCAGCGTCAGACCGGAGTGGTAGAGCACCACGTACGCGGCAGCCAGCCCGCGCAAGGCCTGGATGCTGTCGAGCGTAGCGATGGCGCGCTCGCGGGAATCTGGAATAGTGGTTGTCACTGTTGCTGCGGCAGCGGGCCGGAGCCCTGATCTTCAGACTGACCGCCCCCCGTTGCACAAAGTTCGTGCATGGCGTGAGCACGCCACGCCAGCCTCCGGCAAGGTGACCGGAATTGCACTATGCTCATTTGTCCGCGGCGGCAGGCTATTGTCCGCTTCTGCGGCGTGTGAACAAGAACATCGGGCAAAGTACCCAAGGAGTGTCTTCCCCATGACAACCCTCAATATCAACGGCAAGGCCCAGGAAGTCGACGTGGATCCGTCCACGCCGCTGCTGTGGGCCCTGCGCGACAACCTTGACCTGACCGGGACCAAGTTCGGCTGCGGCATGGCCGCATGCGGCGCCTGCACGGTCCATATCAACGGCCAGGCCACGCGCAGCTGCGTGACGCCGATCTCGGCGGCGGCCGGCGCGCGCATCACCACCATCGAAGGTGTGAGCGGCGACAAGGTCGGCCGCGCCGTACTCGATGCGTGGATCAAGCATGACGTGGCCCAGTGCGGCTACTGTCAGAACGGGCAGGTCATGAGTGCAGTGGGCCTGCTGCGGAACAAGCCGAAACCCACTGACGCCGACATCGACCAGGCCATGGCCGGCAACCTGTGCCGCTGCGGCACCTACCAGCGCATCCGGGCCGCGATCAAAGACGCAGCCCGCGCGCTGGCCTGAGCGGAGGACCTGTCATGCGTATTCGTGGACTCGAAGCCCTCGCCGGCACCAGCAGCGCGCAGGAAGGCAACACTGGCAGTGCGGGGAATCACGGCGTGGCAACGCTGGATCGCCGCAGTTTCCTCAAGCTGACCGGTCTGGCCGGCGGCGGCCTTGCACTGGGCGTGACGCCGCTCGCGCAGGCGCAGGAGGGTGGCGCACCGAAGGCGCCGCCTTCGCCGCCACAGGCGTTCGTGGTGATTTCGCCGGACAACACGGTGACCATCGCGGTGAACCGGCTGGAATTCGGCCAGGGCGTGCACACGGCGCTGCCCATGGCGCTGGCCGAAGAGTTGGACGTCGACTGGCGCAACGTGCGCGCGGCGCTTGCGCCCGCCGGCGATGCGTACAAGGACCCGGGCTTCGGCATGCAGATGACCGGCGGTTCCACCGCCATCAACCATTCGTTCCAGCAGTACCGCGAACTGGGTGCGCGCGCGCGCGCCATGCTGGTCACGGCCGCGGCGCAGCAATGGAAGGTGGATCCCGCAAGCTGCAAGGTCGAGCAGGGCGTGGTGACATCGGGCAGCCAGCGTGCCACGTTCGGCGAACTGGCGCCGGCGGCCATGGAATTGCCGGTGCCGAAGGACGTGCGCCTGAAAGACCCGTCGCAGTTCCGGCTGATCGGCAAGCCGACGCCGCGGCTTGATGCGCGCAGCAAGCTCGAAGGCAAGCCTGCGTTCGGCATCGACACGCGCGTGAAGGACATGATGGTGGCCGTCGTGGCGCGTCCGCCGCGCTTTGGCGGCAAGGTCAAGTCGTTTAATGCCGACAAGGCGCGCGCTATCAAGGGCGTCAGCGACGTGATGCTGGTACCGGTCGATCGCGGCGGTACCGGCGTGGCCGTGGTCGCTGATGGCTATTGGCCCGCGAAGCAGGCGCGTGAAGCGTTGCAGATCGAATGGGAGGACGCCGGCTCGAAGGTGTCGACGCAGGCCCTGTTCGAGGAGTACGCGAAGCTAGCCGCCCAGCCTGGCACCGTGGCGCGCGCGGGGGAGGGCGATATTGCCGCGGCTGTGAACGGTGCGGCGCGCAAGATCGACGCCGAGTACCGGTTCCCGTATCTGGCCCATGCGCCGATGGAACCGCTGAACTGCACGCTGCAGCCAGAAGTGCTGGCCAACAAGGTGCAGAGCGTCAAGGTGTGGGTCGGCTCGCAGTTTCAGACCGTGGACCAGGCCGCCATCGCGCGCGCGCTCGAACTAAGCCCGGACAAGGTCACGCTCAACACCATGATGGCCGGCGGCGGCTTCGGCCGCCGCGCGGTGCCCACGTCGGACTACCTCGTGGAAGCCGCCAACGTGCTGCGCACCTGGGTGGCCAACGGCCACACCGAGCCGCTCAAGATCGTGTGGAGCCGCGAGGACGATATCCGCGGCGGCTACTACCGGCCGCTGCACGTGCACCGCGCACGTATCGGCCTGGACGCGCAGGGCAAAGTGGTGGGCTGGCAGCACACCATCGTCGGCCAGTCGATCCTGAAGGGCACCCCGTTCGAGCCGTTCATGGTCAAGAACGGCGTGGACGCGACCATGAGCGAAGGGCTGGTCGAGAACGACTACAACCTGCCGATGCAGCTTGCGGTGCACCACCCGCAGGTCGATGTGCCGGTGCTGTGGTGGCGCTCGGTCGGCAACACGCACACGGCCTACGTCAAGGAAACGCTGGTCGACGAAATGGCCGCGGCCGCGAAGCAGGACCCGGTGGCCTTTCGCCTGGCGCGGCTGGACGAGAGCAAGCACGCGCGCCATCGCGCCGCGCTGCAGCTCGCAGTGCAGAAGTCGGGCTATGGCAAGCGCAAGCTGCCCAAAGGGCAAGCGTGGGGCGTGGCGGTGCATGAGTCGTTCAACTCGGTGGTGGCCTACGTGGCGGAGGTTTCGCTCGTCAAGGGCGAGCCGCGCGTGCATCGCGTGACGGCCGGCGTGCATGCCAACCGCGTGGTCAATCCCTTGTCGGCGGAGGCGCAGATCCAGGGCGCCTGCGTCTTCGGGCTGGCGATGACGCGGCCCGGGTTTGCCATCGAGATCGAGAACGGCGTGGTGAAGAACAGCAACTTCCCCGACTATCCGCCGCCGCGCATCACCGATGCGCCCGTGGTGGACGTGTTCTTCGTGCCATCGCAGGACCCGCCCACGGGTCTTGGCGAACCGGGCGTGCCGCCGATCGCCCCGGCCGTCGCCAACGCGCTGTTCGTGCTCACGGGCAAGCGCCAGCGCCAGCTGCCGTTCGTGCTGACCTGACCGCGCCGCGCGCCGGAGGAGCATGCCGCCTCCGGCGCTTCCAGGCCTCGCTGCCTGGACGCCCGCGCCAACACCAGCGGCGCGGGCTGCGCATCACCCGTCTGCGGGCCGGACGGCTGCGTGTTGTAATCGCGCAGCCGGGGTGGAGCCCTATTGCCTTTGCCGGCGGCCCCGCGTAGAACGTGAAAAATCAGCCAGGGCGGCGGCGCCCGCCCGAATAACCCGAGGTGTGGCCATGGAGACCCAGGAAAGCGCGCTGACAATGGCGCTGATGACCGAACCGGCGCGCGTGAAGATATGCCGGGCGCTCTTGCAGGCAGGCGAAGATGGGCTGCCCGCGAGTGACCTCGCGCAACTGGCGGGGCTGCCGATCAAGCGTGCGGGCCATATGTTCGAGGAAATGCTGCAGGCCGACCTGATCGTGCTGTCGATCCGCGACCGGCGCGTCTGCTACGTGCTCAAGGCCAGACTGGCGGTGACCGCAGCGCTCGGTTATATCGATGCGAGCGGACTGGCCGACTGAGCGCAGTCGGGCGGTACGCGTTCCCACCGCGTTGCCCGCGCGACCGGCCGGTTACTGGCTGACTTCCTTCAGCGCGCGTGCGCGCGTGTCCTGCATGTCCTGCGCCAGCCGGTACGCAGCGTAGTACTTGAAGATGTTGCGTACATAGGTCGTGGTCTCGATGCCGATCTTCTCGGCCACGACGATCTCCACATTATTGAACCACTTGTCCGGGTCCAGCCCGCGCGCCGCGGCTTCCTTGCGCATCTTCGCGATATTGCCCGGGCCCGCGTTGTAGCTTGCGAAAGCGAATAGCGGCCGGTTGGATTCCGAGAAGTGCGCATCCGGGAAATACCGTGTCATCAGCTGGTCCATGTATTTGGTGCCGGCGTGGATATTGGATTCGGGTTCCTGGATATTGCCGACATTGAGCTGCTTGCCGGTGGACGGCATGACCTGCATGATGCCGATGGCCCCGACGTGGCTGCGCGCCTTCTGGTTGAGCTGTGATTCCTGGAAGCCTTGCGCGGCCAGCATCAATGGATCAAAGCTGTAGTCCTTGCCGTATTTCTGGAAGAAGGCAATGGTCTGCTCGAAGCGCTTGTACTCCGCATCGTTGGTATTGTTCCGGATCTGCCGGACACTCTTCATCATCTGCTTGAGCCGGTATTCGGCGGCACCCTGCTTCTTCAGGTAGTTCACGTAGAAGTCGTTCAGCGCCTGGCGCATTTGCGGACTGTCCTTGCGGTAGGCCCAGCCGACATAGCCTTGCGCGCGGACGACGAGGTCGTCGCGTACCTTGATGTTGGGCAGGATCTGCGCCCACATCGCGGCCTTCCAGTCATCCACTACTAGGATGGGCAGCAGGCCGGCATTGGCCATCTCCATCGCGTCTTCATCTTCCAGCGCATCGGGCAGCAGCACCAGGCGCATGGGCGCCTTGCCGGCCTTGCGCAGCTGCTCATTGAGCGCGGTGAGGCTCTCGTAGTAGCTGCTGGCGCGCCTGACATGCACGGTCTTGCCGGACAGGTCGTCCAGACTGGTCAGCGCAGGCGCCTTCGGACCGGTCACGATCAGTTCGCGCACGGGCTTGCGATCGCGCGGCGCGGCGAAGTCGACAACCTTCAGTCGTTCGTCGGTCTCTGTCAGGTTGCCGGCCGCAATGTCGCCCAGTCCGGCGGCCAGGTCGGGCAGCAGGCGATCACGCGTCGTCGGGATGATGATGATCGTGAGCGGCCGCTTGCCGAGACGGCTGGCGTAGGTCTTGTTCAGGTAGCGCTCGAAATCCCGCACCAGTCCCGCGGTCAGGCCGCATTCATGGCCCTTGTCGCTGAAGTACAGGGTGCGGCTGTATGGCACGAGCACGCGGATGACGCGCCGCTCGACCATCGCATCGAAATCGCCTTTCCAGGGTTTGTTGCCCAGGTTGAGCCGGCGTACGGCCGCTGGACTTGCCGTGGCGGGGGCTGCGGCCACGGGTGCAGAGGCTGGCGTGGATTTTTGCTGCGCGGCGGCAATGGGGCCGAAGAAGCATGCTGCGCCCACCAGGCCTTGCACAAAGAGGCCTGCCAGTGTGGACGGCAAGCGGAAAGCGGGCATCTCGCGCAGCGCCGCCGCTGCGATTGCCTGCGGCGCGTGCTACTTGAGTCTAGCGCGGATACGGCACGGTACAAGCCGTGCATGGGCTCGCCACGAAGGTGTACTGCTGGCGGCGGCTTGCCAGCCTGCCGCCAGCGACGATGCAGCGATGCGCTACTGCTTTGGCGCGGCGAGTTCCTGACGGGCCGCACTGTCCGCGGCCTGGTTCTCGGCCTTGCGTTCATCCTTGGCGGCCTTGACGTCCTGCTTGTACTCGCCCTTGGCGGCCTTCTTGGTGGCCTTGTACTCATCGGCCGCCTTCTTGCGGGCTTCGCGGCGTTCCACCAGCGGATCCTTCGGTGGTTCGATCTGCTGCGTCATGCTTGGCGGCACGCCTTGCGCGCCGGCGGGCGCGGCCGGCATGACGGGCGCAGCAGGAGTGGTGGGAGCGCTTGGAGCAGTGGGAGTCTGGGCAAAGGCAACGGCACAACTCAGACCGGCCAGGACCGCGGCGAGTGCGCCGGCCACATGGGTCGGACGGACGGGCTTTTTCAGATCCATTTGGAACCTCATCAGGGTTGTTGTCGGGATCGCCACGGGCGCTGGCTTCAGCGCATGTTTCACCTGGACAGCGGGGCGGCGGGCGTAGGGTTCAATCTAATGGCGGGGGACGGTGGGGGATGTCGGGGTTGCGCCGAATGGGGTGGGGAGGATGTCTTACAGGGGATGTGATTTTTGGGGGGCATGGGGGGAAGGTGGGCGGGGGGTGGGCCTTTGTTCTTGGCATGCGCCGCTGTTTCGCCGGCGTAGCCGGCGAGTCACTTTTGTCCGAGCGACAAAAGTAACCAAAAACGCGTTTTGGTTGCCCCAAAGGGGCGAATTTTTAT